>NC_007964.1:3130000-3768483 GCF_000013885.1 Nitrobacter hamburgensis X14 | reverse complement strand
ACGTGCTTGTCCCCGCCTGCGCGGAGGCAAGCACGTCGTCGCTACTATTTGCGAGTCGGCGGCGCCGACCAGGACGACCCGACCGCGATCACCGTCAGGGAACGCCATCCGCCGGACGGTGTTTGAAACTCGATGCTCTGTCCCGCGGACAAGCCGATAAGGGCCGCGCCGATGGGAGTGAGAATCGAGATCTTGCCGGCATCGACATCGGCGTCTTCCGGATAAACCAGAATGACCGTTCGCTTCTGGCCGCTGATATCGTCGATGAACGTCACTTCGGATTGCATCGTCACGATATTGCGGGCGGACCGGTCGGCCGGAATGATTTCGGCGCGATCGATTTCCCGGGCGAGAAATTCCGCCGTCGCGGGATATTTTTCCATCGCGGCCTCGGCAAGGTGCCGCAGGCGATCGATATCGCGCGAGCTGATGGCGATGGCGGGGAGGCGTGTTTGCAGATTGTCGAGCATGTCGTTCACCGCGAGTTGGCCGTGGCGAAGTGATCGTGTTGAGAACGATCACGAGCCAGGGCGGCACGACTTGCGACGACAACGCATCGCTCGATGTGCCAGGATGATAGAAGTGGTCAGTTGGGAATGCAGTCGAACTTGATATATCCCGGACGGCACGGATGCGCGTCCGTCCGGGTCACCTTCCTGCTTGAAGGTGACCGGCGCGCAGCAACAAACGGTTATTGCAAACGTTCGACATCATCATCTCAAGGTAGGGTGATCCGCGCGGAAGTCAATGCTCCAGCAGCTCGGTTCCGACATCCGCATGCGTCGTCGGCATACGCGTTTGCGACGGTTGGGGTCAAACTTGCGGTGAAGTGGTCACGAATATCAAATCCATGGCTCCGCTCGCTGTGAATGGCTCCGTTCGCTGCGGCATTTTGGCGCGAGCTATGGTTGTCAACGCGACGCCCGCCGGATCTCGGCGTCTCCGGCGTTGTTATCGGCTGATGTCGTTCACGCCGCGTGCGGCATCGGCCAGCGGATTGTCCGCTCGCCGTGTCCTTTCGCTGCCGGTGCCAAGGCACCGGTCGGCACGATCAGGCCCGAGGCATCTTCAAGTTCGCCCGCGCGCAGTTCGACCGCCAGCAGCCGGTCGCGTTCGAACGGGCCGGGCAGGGATAGGCTGCCTGTTCTGAGCGCCGAGAAGCCGAAGCGTGAATAATACGGCGCATCGCCGAGCAGGATCACCGCGCCATGGCGGTGCGCCTGCGCAATATCGAGCGCGCGCTTCATCAATGCGGCGCCGACGCCAAGCTTGCGGCATGGTGCATCGACCGCGAGTGGCCCCAGCACCAGCGCCGGGATGCCGCCGGCACTGACGTGCCACAGCCGCACGGTCCCGATCAGGTTGCCGTTGCCCACCGCCGCCAGGGCGAGGCCTTCGGCCGGTTTCCGTCCGTCGCGCAAACGCTGGCAGGTTCGCGCGTGCCTGCCGTCGCCGAAGCTCGCATCCAGCAGCGCTTCGCGCGCGGCGACGTCGGAGACACGTTCCGCGCGGATCGCGAACGGGGTGGCGCCGGATGAGAGGGGAGCGGTCGTTTTCCAAACAGCGGTCATGGCGCGTCAGTCCCCACGCGAACGGCCGCAAGGGCCGCCCCGCGTGTTGCCAGGAAGGGGTGGTTTAGTCCGGGGCTACCTCTCCCTCCCGCAAACGGGGAGAGAGAGGTGAAGTGATCAGATGTGATACGTCTTCAGCGGCGGGATGCCGTTGAAGGCCACTGACGAGTAGGTCGACGTATAGGCGCCGGTGCCCTCTATCAGCAGCTTGTCGCCGATCTCGAGCGTCACCGGCAGCGGATACGGCTGCTTCTCGTAGAGCACGTCGGCCGAGTCGCAGGTCGGACCCGCCAGCACGCACGGCGTCATCTCGGCGCCGTCATGCGGTGTCCTGATGGCGTAGCGGATCGACTCGTCCATGGTTTCGGCAAGGCCGCTGAACTTGCCGATGTCGAGATAGACCCAGCGGTTCTCGTCGTCGTCGCTCTTTCTGGAGATCAGAACGACTTCCGTCTCGATCACGCCGGCGTTGCCGACCATGCCGCGGCCCGGCTCGATGATGGTCTCCGGGATCTGGTTGCCGAAGTGCTTGCGCAGCGCGCGGAAGATCGACCGGCCGTACTGCACGACCGGCGGAACGTCCCTGAGGTACTTGGTCGGGAAGCCGCCGCCCATGTTGACCATGGTCAGGTTGATCCCGCGCTCGGCGCAGTCACGGAATACTTGCGAGACCATCGCCAGCGCACGGTCCCACGCCTTCACCTTGCGTTGCTGCGAGCCGACATGGAACGAGATGCCGACCGGCTCGAGGCTCAGGCGCTTGGCGAGGTCGAGCACATCGACCGCCATTTCCGGGTCGCAGCCGAACTTGCGCGACAGCGGCCACTCGGCACCGGCGCAATCGTACAGGATGCGGCAGAACACCTTCGCACCGGGAGCGGCGCGTGCGATCTTCTCGACCTCGGCGGTGCAATCCACTGCGAACAGGCGAATACCGAGCGCGTAGGCACGCGCGATGTCGCGCTCCTTCTTGATGGTGTTGCCGAAGGAGACGCGGTCCGGCGTCGCACCGGCGGCCAGCGCCATTTCGATCTCGGCGACGGTCGCGGTGTCGAAGCACGAGCCGAGCGAGGCCAGCAGGCTCAGCACCTCGGGCGCCGGGTTGGCCTTCACCGCGTAGAACACGCGCGAATCGGGCAACGCCTTCGCAAAGGTCTGGTAGTTGTCGCGCACGACGTCGAGATCGACCACGAGGCAGGGCTCGGTGTCGTTGCCTTCGCTGCGGCGGTTGCGCAGGAATTCCTGAATGCGTTCGGTCATAGCACTCTCCCGAACGGCCCAGCGATGGGATCCGTTCAAAAAATTGTTCTCGGACATGAGCGCTCTGGCGATGCCGCACGATGGAGACGCGACAAAGCCTCGAACTCAGTACCGAGTTGTGCTGCCGTGGATTGGTTGGGATAATCCCGCCCGCACACCTGGCAATGAAGGACAAGCCTTTTCAGTAGCCCGCGCCGGCGGTGGAAGGCCGGTAGAGACCAAAAAAGCCCGATCCGTCGTTGCTTTAAGTCGCGTCCCCCGTTGAGAGCGGGGTGCGCCGGTTCGCCTCCGGCTGCCAGTCACGGTTGCAAGGAGCGAAGTGCCTTCAACGGCATCCCTGGAGAGAGATGCTGGCCTCTCAGTTCCGATCGATCCGACCGACCTGAGCGACCCTCGGCTGCTTCACCCTTGGCGGCTGTCCGGCCTCTTGTCCGGATACCCACCGACTGACACACGACCACAGGCACGTGCGAAATTGGGCAGGAGCGGACATAAGTGTTTTGATCCGGCTTCGCAACAATTTTCTTGGGAGCGCGACGCGGTTTCCCCACGCTGCGGTCGATATGACGCGCAAGCGCGCGCCGAGGATGAACGGATGTTCAAGTTGTTTAATGAAACGACAAGTGAGCTTGGCACACAGGAAGCAAGGTTAGCCCTGTGCCGCAGCGGTTTCCGTCACGCGCGCCGGACGAAGGGTTCGACGCGCTGGGCGGCGCGGATGAAGTTGATCATCACGAACACGCCGATCGCGAACAGCACCGCCTGGAGGATGTGCGCCTCCGTTACGCTGAGCCCGAACAGGATGGCGAGCGCCCAGCCGCCAGCGAAGGCGGCACCGAAAACTTCCGCGCCGATCAGGATCGCCGCCGAGATGACGGTGACGACGCTGGACCAGACGATCCGGCGCGGGGCGGAAGGGGTAGGTTGCGAACTCATGTCAAGAAATCCCGTTGCGGGTGGCAATCTCTCCGAAAATGCCGGCCACGGCAAGCGCCAAAGGCCTTAAAAAGCCCCGCCGGGTGTTATAGCTTTGATGTCTTCCGGGTAGCGGCAGAAATGTGCAGCAACGGGCAAAAGCAGGACCCCCATGTCAGACACGCCTCAATCGCCGCCATCCGCCTCCGACCTGGACAACCCGTTGCTGAAGCCGTGGCAAACGCCCTTCCAGACCCCGCCGTTCGGCGAGATCGCGCCGGAACACTTCCTGCCGGCCTTCGAACAGGCGTTCACCGACCATGCCGCCGAGGTCGCCGCCATCACTCACGATCCCTCGGCGCCGGACTTCGCCAACACCATCACCGCGCTGGAACGCTCCGGCAAGTTGCTCGCGAAGGTGTCGGCGGTGTTCTACGACCTGGTGTCGGCGCACTCCAATCCGGCGCTGCTCGAGATCGACAAGGATGTCTCCTTGCGGATGGCGCGGCACTGGAACCCGATCCTGATGAACGCGGTGCTGTTCGGCCGCATCGCGCAGCTTCACGAGAATCGCGTCACGCTCGGACTGACGTCCGAACAGTTGCGCCTGCTGGAACGCACCTACACCCGCTTCCACCGGGCCGGCGCTGGGCTCGACGATACCGCGAAGACGAGGATGGCCGAGATCAACGAGCGGCTGGCCCATCTCGGCACCAGCTTCAGCCACCATCTGCTCGGCGACGAGCAGGAATGGTTCCTGGAACTCGGCGAGGGCGATCTTGACGGACTTCCGGGTAGCTTCGTCGCGGCCGCGCGCGCCGCGGCCGAGGAGCGCGGGCTGCCCGGCAAGGCGATCGTAACCACCTCGCGCTCCTCGATGGAGCCGTTCCTCAAGAGCTCACACCGTCGCGATCTGCGCGAGAAGGTCTACAAGGCCTTCACCGCGCGCGGCGACAACGGCAACGCCAACGACAACAACGCGACCATCGTGGAGATCCTCGCGCTGCGCGAGGAAAGCGCAAAACTCCTGGGCTACCCGACCTTCGCCGTCTACCGGCTTGAGGACTCCATGGCCAGGACGCCGCAAGCCGCCCGCGACCTGCTGGAGCGGGTCTGGAAGCCGGCCCGTGCGCGGGCGCTCGCCGACCGCGATGCCTTGCAGGCCCTGATCGCCGAGGAGGGCGGCAACTTCACCCTCGCGCCGTGGGACTGGCGTTACTACGCCGAAAAGCTGCGGCATGTCCGCGCCGATTTCGACGACGCCGCGATCAAGCCATATCTGACGCTGGAGGGCATGATTGCCGCTGCCTTCGACTGCGCGCATCGGCTGTTCGGGCTCACCTTCTCCGAGCGCAAGGACATCCCGGTCTGGCATCCGGACGTTCGGGTGTGGGAGGTGAAGGATGCCTCGGGCAAGCATCGGGCGCTGTTCTACGGGGATTACTTCGCTCGCGCCTCGAAGCGGTCCGGCGCGTGGATGACATCGCTGCGCGACCAGCAGAAGCTCGACGGCGAGGTCGCGCCGCAGGTCGTGAACGTCTGCAACTTCGCCAAGGGCGCGGAGGGCCAGCCCGCGCTGCTGTCGCCGGACGATGCGCGCACCCTGTTTCATGAGTTTGGTCATGGTTTGCACGGCATGGCGTCCAACGTGACCTATCCGTCGCTGTCGGGCACCAGCGTGTTTACCGATTTCGTCGAACTGCCTTCGCAACTCTACGAGCACTGGCAGGAACAGCCGCAGGTTCTGCGGCAATTCGCAAAGCACTACCAGACCGGCGAGCCGCTGCCGGACGATCTGCTCACGCGCTTCCTCGCGGCGCGGCAATTCAACCAGGGCTTCGCCACCGTCGAATTCGTCGCCTCGGCGCTGATCGACCTGGAGTTCCACAGCCAGCCGGCCTCAGAGGTTCGCGATGTCAGGGCTTTCGAGCGTACTGAACTGGAGAAGATCGGCATGCCCGCCGAGATTTCGCTGCGGCACCGGCCGACCCAGTTCGGCCACATCTTCTCCGGCGACCATTATGCCGCCGGCTACTACAGCTACATGTGGTCGGAAGTGATGGACGCCGATGCCTTCGGCGCCTTCGAGGAGAGCGGCGACATCTTCGACCCGGCCACCGCGAAGCGGCTGCACGATGACATCTATTCGTCCGGCGGTTCGCGCGATCCGGAAGAAGCCTACGTCGCGTTCCGCGGCCGCAAGCCGGAACCGGAGGCGCTGTTGCGCCGTCGCGGGCTCGTCGAAGAGCCGCAGGCGGCGTAGGGCGCTTCGTTCTGGAATTCGACCAGTCCCGGCACGATAGTTGGTTTCATTGATCGCGTTTAAGCCGGCCTCTTAAGGCAGCCAGTGCCGGATCGCCGGCAGGAAGAAAATTGCGGTGTTGATCGCAAAGCCGATGCTCCAGAGGATCGATCGCAGCGTCGGCCGGTCGCCGAGATAGGTCAAAACATAGGCGGCGCGCACGATCAGGAACAGGATCGCCAGCTCGTCGATCAGATGCTGGGGCGAGACGCGGAATTCCGCAAGCAGCACGGCCGCCGCGAAAAACGGAAAGGCCTCGATGCCGTTCAGGTGCGCCCCAAGCGCGCGGGCGCGCAGCGGTTCCTCGTAGAATCCGGGATCGCGCGGGCGGGCGTTGTCGAAGCGGGGAGACCCCAGCGCCTTGAACGGCACGATCGTCAGCAGGTACAGAATGACCGCCCCGAAGACACACCATTCGGCGACCGTCATGGCAAACCCCCTCCGCGGTCAACGCAGCAACAGTATCGGCAGATACGCGGGCTTGACAAGAACGGGCCGGCGCGCGAATCCAGACGGTATGACAGTCGTTATACCTATCGGCAGGGGCCGGAGCCCGGCGGGTGCGTCGCGCGAACGCGTCGGCGTTTTGCTGGTCAATCTCGGCACCCCCGATACGGCCGATGCCCGCGGCTTGCGGGTCTATCTGAAGGAATTCCTGTCCGATCCGCGCGTCATCGAGAAGCAGGGCCTGGTCTGGAAGCTGGCGCTGAACGGCGTCATTCTGAATACCCGCCCGCGCCGCAAGGCGCGCGACTACCTGAAGATATGGAACACCGAGCAGAACGAGTCGCCCCTCAAGACCATCACGCGTGCGCAGTCGGACAAGCTCGCGGCTGCCATTGCCGATCACGGCCATGTCGTCGTCGATTGGGCGATGCGCTACGGCAATCCGTCGATGCGCTCGCGCATCGCGGCGCTGACGGCACAGGGCTGCGACAGGCTGCTGGTGGTGCCGCTCTATCCGCAATATTCGGCGGCTACCTCCGCCACGGTGTGCGACGAAGCATTTCGCGTGCTCGGCGAGATGCGCGCGCAGCCGACGCTGCGGGTGACGCCGCCATACTACGACGATCCCGATTATATCGACGCGCTGGCGGTTTCGATCGAGAGGCATCTCGCCTCGCTCTCGTTCACGCCCGAAATCATCATGGCGTCATTCCACGGCATGCCGCAGGCATATATCGACAAGGGCGATCCTTATCAGGCGCAATGCGCAGCGACCACCGAAGCCCTGCGCAAGCGGATGGGGCTTGATGCGTCGAAATTGATGCTGACGTTCCAGTCGCGCTTCGGCTTTGATCAGTGGCTGCAGCCTTACACCGACAAGACCGTCGAGAAACTGGCGAAGGACGGCGTGAAGCGTCTGGCCGTCGTCACGCCCGGATTCTCTGCTGATTGTCTGGAGACGCTGGAGGAAATCGCGCAGGAGAATGCGGAGATCTTTCGCCACAACGGCGGCGAGGAGTTCAGCGCGATTCCCTGCCTGAACGACAGCGATTCCGGCATGGACGTGATCCGGAAGCTGGTGCTGCGCGAGCTTCAGGGCTGGATTTAGTCTGGAGCCTTTTCGCTTCTGATGGAATCAGAAGCGGGATCTATGATTTTGATTTGATGCGTTTTCTTCACGCGAACCGGTATCCATCTCCGGGTCAAGCCCGAGGACATGCTTCGCTCGAAAACGCTCTAGCAGGCTGTTGAAGAAGTTTCCCACGGAGACGGATATGGAATGGAGTCAGCGTGATCTGCGGGCGGCGCCACCATCAGGGTCCTGATCGAGCATCTTGACGGTGCACGACTTGTGTTTCACGCGGCGGCTGCCAGGAGTTTGGGCAAGCGGATCAGGTTGTAGGCCGCCAGCGCCAGGGTGAAGGTGGCGTTGACGCGGTCGCGGCCTCGCAGCTTGATCTTGGCAAGTCCGGCGGAGGCCTTGATCCAGCCGAACACCTCCTCGATGCGCTTGCGACAGCGTTGGCTGACGGCATATCCGGCATGACGGAGAGTCCTCTGGTCGATCGCGGTCTTGCGCGGCTTTCCGGTCTTGCTCAAATGCCCGTCGATGGCGATGTGCGGCGTGACCGAACGCCGTCTTAAGTCCTCGACGAATGCGGTGACGTCATAGGCCTTGTCGGCGCCCAGCGTGATCCGCCGCTCGCTTTGGCCGCGGTGGCAGTCGATCAGCGCCAACGCCTGATCCCGCTCCGCCGTTCCGGTCGCCCGGCTCACGCCACCCAGCACCGCCAGTCCGTTGCGGTTCTCCATCAGGGCATGGCCGATGTAGCAAAGCTTCGCCGGCTGGCCGCCGCCCTTCTTATAGAGCCGTGCCTCGGGATCGGTCGTGCTCTGATGCGTCTCGTTGCAGCGCTTCTCGTTGTGGAAACTGCGCTCGGCGTTGCGTCCCGGTCCATCACTGTCCTGGTCACCGCCGTCCTTGCGCCGGAAGCTCTTGATCGATGCCCACGCCTCGATCAGCGTGCCGTCGACCGAAAAATGCTCGCTTGATAACAGCCGCTTGACCTGGTGCTGCCCCATCAGCGCGTTCAAGAACTTCGCGGCGATCTCACCTTCAAGCAATCGGTCGCGGTTCTTCGAGAAGGTCGAGTGGTCCCACACCGGGTCGTCCACGCCCAAGCCCACGAACCAGCGCAACAGCAGGTCGAACTCCAGCCGCTCCATCAACTGCCGTTCCGAGCGGATCCCGTAGAATGCCTGCAGCAGCATTGCCCGAAGCAGCTTCTCCGGTGCGATCGAGGGACGGCCGAACGCCGTGTAGAGCTTGTCAAAGTCCCTCGACAGATCATTCAACGCCGCGTTCGCGATCTGTCGGATCGTTCGCAGCGGATGGTCGGAGCGAATCCGAGCCTCCAAGTCCACATAGCTGAACAGCGAGCCTGACCGTTCGTCGCTTCCCCGCATCGCTCCCCCCTCGACGCATCCGCATCAAGAGAATCATGCCCAGAACCGCTGCGCCAGAGACTTCTTCAACAGCCTGCTAGGCTACGCCTGCGCGCAGCAGGTCGTGCAGATGCACGATGCCGACCGGCTTTTTCCCGTCGGTCACGATCAGTGCGGTGATCTTCGACGAGTTGAGGATTTCCAGTACCTCGCCCGCCAGAAGGTCGCGTCCGATCGTCTTCGGGTTTTTGGTCATGACATCGTCGACGCGGACGGTCATCAGGTCGGGGCGCATGTGACGGCGCAGATCGCCGTCGGTGACGATGCCGACGAGGTGTCCGTGGCCGTCGATGACGCCGACGCAACCGAACCCCTTCGATGTCATCTCGACCAGCGCATCGGACATTTTGGTGCCGAGCGGTCTCAGCGGGATGGCGTCGCCGCTGTGCATCAGGTCACGAGTGTATTTCAGCAGCGCGCCGAGTTTTCCGCCCGGATGTAGAACGCTGAAGTCGACCGAGGTGAAGCCGCGGCCCTCCAGCAGCGCGATGGCGAGCGCATCGCCCAGCGCGAGTTGCATCAGCGAGGACGTCGTCGGCGCGAGGTTGTGCGGGCAGGCTTCGCGCGCCCTGGGCTGCACCAGCACGACATCGGCGGCTTTGCCCAGAGTGGAGTCGCGCTCGGCGGTCATGGCGATCAGGGCGATACGAAAGCGCTTGGCATAGGTGATGAGGTTTTTCATCTCCGGCTGCTCGCCGGACCAGGACAACGCCATAATGACGTCGTCGGCGGTGATCATGCCGAGATCGCCGTGACTGGCTTCCGCTGCATGAACGAAGAAGGCCGGCGTCCCGGTCGATGCGAAGGTCGCCGCGATCTTGCGGCCGATATGGCCGGACTTGCCGAGGCCGGTGACGATCAGCCGCCCTTTGGCTTTGCGGATCATGTCGGCGGCAGCGGCGAATGCGGGGCCGAGATCGGATTTGAGCGACGCGGCGAGCGCAGTCACGCCGCCAGCCTCCGCCTCGAATGTTCGCAACGCGGACTCGATGGCCGCGTTGGCCTGATCGGTCATGGCGACCGTCCGTGATTTTAATGAGGTCATGCCTGGTTCCGTAATGGGACGGAGAAGCGCCGTTCCGGTCTATTGACCGTGCTTAGCACGGCTGCTTGTGCGATGCGATGCAGGCTGTCGCAATCTCAACGGCCCATTAACCATAATTGTTTTAACTCCATTAACGATAAGGTCCGCCGCGCCTCCGGCGAACTTTTGTAAATATATGTTATTGTTGGAGTTATTTTGATCGTGACTTGGGGTCCAGCGACGGGCCGCCGGCAGCGCGCATTAACGTGGCGCGCGGTTTTGGCCTGCCTTGCCCTCATAGCTCCGGGATGCTCGGCCGCCGAAGCGCAAACACTCACCCGCGATCTCATGAATCCGGCCCGTGGCGGATTTTTTCAGCCGCAGGATTCTGGCCTGCGCCGGATCAGCGATGCCGGCGACGGTGACGATGCCGCGCCGCCCTCGTCGACAATAGCCCCGTCGCGCATCGGCAGTATCCCCACCTATGGCGTGCCCGCGGCGACAGGTGCGGGCGACACCGGTTACGATTCGCTCAATCGCCGGCGCAAGAAGCCGAGGCCCTATCCCGGCGCGACCAAACCGAAACGGCCGCCGGGGCCGGGCAACTTCGTCGCCGCTCCGCCGCCACCGCCGTTGTCGGTCCCGCCGTCATCGACCGCGAACACTGCTTCGATCGCACCCGCGATGGCGGGGAGGGTGGAGGGACAGCCCGCGCGCCGCCGCCTGAAGCGGGATGACGATCCGTTCGGCGCCGTGGGCAATTATGTCGGCAGCTTCCTCGTCAAGTCAGCGGTCGAGTTGTGGGGCGGCTACGACACCAATCCCGGCCGGTTCCGTAACCCCAAGGGTTCGGCGTTTTATATGGTATCGCCCGAGTTCGTCGCCGCATCCGACTGGGAGCGCCACGCCCTCCTCGTCGATCTGCGCGGATCGTTTACCGGGTATGGCAAAACATTTCCGCCTGATATCGACAGTGCAGGTCAGCCGATCGTGTCGCCGGTACCGACGAACGTGGATCGGCCGGATTTCACCGGCAGGGTCGATGGACGTCTCGACGTTACGCACGACACCCGCATCAATTCGGAGCTGCGGTTGCGGATCGGTACCGACAATCCCGGCAGCCCCAATATCCAGGCCGGCCTCGAGAGGTATCCGCTCTATGCGACCACCGGCGGGACCGCCGGCATCGAGCACGACTTCAACCGGCTGCAACTCTCGCTGAACGGGACCGCAGACCGCACCACCTATCAGAATTCGCGATTGACGGATGGCACATCGACGTCCAACGACGATCGCGACTTCAACCAGTATGGCGCCGTGGCGCGCGCGAGCTACGAACTGCTGCCCGGCGTCAAGCCGTTCGGCGAGGTCGAGGCGGACACGCGCGTCCACGACACGCGGTTCGATCGCAACGGCTTCCAGCGCGACTCCAACGGCGGCTACGCCAAGGTCGGGAGCAGTTTTGAGCTGACGCGGCTGCTGACCGGCGAAGCCTCCATCGGCTATGCCGCGCGGAGCTATGCAGACCCGCGCCTCAACCAGTTGACCGGACTGCTCACCGACGCATCCCTGATATGGTCGGCGACGCCGCTGACCACGGCGAAGTTCATCTCCGTCACCTCGGTCGATGAATCTACGCTGGCCGGCGTCTCCGGGGTGCTGACGCGTACCTATACCTTCGAGGTCGATCACGATTTCCGCCGCTGGCTGACCGCGATCGGCAGGTTCACCTATGGTACGCGGGATTATCAGGGCTCCAGCCGCTCCGACGAGATCTACTCGCTTTCCGGCGATCTCGTTTACAAGCTGACCCGCGAATTCCAGATCAAGGCCCAGGTGCGCCGCGATATTCTGGCCTCGAACATTTCCGGCGCGAGTTCGGCGTCGACCGTGGTGATGCTCGGCGTCCGGTTGCAGCGCTAGAGACGATCGGGCATTTCAGTGCGTCATGGCAGCAAATAGCTGGAACAATGGAATCGCTTCGCTTAGATGGCTTCGTGTTTGAATGAAACATCTCGATCACTGTCATTGCCGGGCTTGACCCGGCAATCCATCATTTTCGAAAGAAGATGGATGCGCGGGTCAAGCCCGCGCATGACGGCCAAGATTAGGCTGAAAACGAATGTGGCTCTGCCGGCCCGTTGCCTCCCATCAAGCGAGCCGCGATACCGCCCGGCGATGCTCGTGCATCAATAGAAACGCGCGGTAACGCCGGTCGAAAAAATCGCGCGCCGCAGCGGCTGGCTGCACGGTTCGGCCGATCCGGGTCATCGCCGCAGCCGCCGCCGTGACCGACGGATAAAGCCCACAGCCGGCGGCGGCGACACATGCGGTTCCCAGCAGCACCCCGTCGGGTTGTTCGGGCAGCGATACCGCGACATCGGTGGCGTCGGCGTAGAGCTGGACCAGCAGCTGGCTCGCAGCATGGCCTCCGGTCAAGCGGATATGCGCGATGGCGTAGCCGGCGTCGTTCAGCGCATCGATGATGTGCCGCGTTCCCAGCGCGATGCCCACAGCGGTCGCGAAATAAAGCCGGGTCAGCGAATGGGCCGAGGCATCGAGACGCAGCCCGTGGATCACGCCGACCGAATCGGGATCGGCGAGCGGGGAGCGGTTTCCGTGAAAGTCCGGCAGCACATGCAGGTCGTCGACGAATGCGAATCCGTCGGCGGCGAGCGCGGCCTCGATCCGCGCCGCGATCACCGCGTGCCGATCCGCGCCAAGCGATTGTCCCTCGGCGTGGAGGTCGAGAATGTGATCGAGCAACGAGCCGGTGGCCGATTGACCGCCTTCGTTCAGCCAGTGGCCAGGTAGCATCGCGTCGTAATAGGGGCCCCATAGGCCGGGAATTTGCCTGGGGTCGGGCGAGGCCGCCATGTGACACGAGGAGGTGCCGGCGATCATGGCGAGAGTCTCGTTGAGGCCGGTTGCGTCGAGCCCGCCGAGCACGCCGATGCCGCCGGCATGGGCATCGATCGCGCCGACGCCGACAACGCAGTCGCGCGGCAGGCCAAGCTGGCCGGCGCTTTCGGCAGTCAGCGGGCCGGCGCTTGTTCCGATCGGCAATGTCGAGGCGGGAAGCGATGCCCGATCCTGCAAATCATCGAGCCCGACGCGCGACAGGAAATCGCTTTGCCAACCCGGCTTCTCGTGGGCGAGATAGGTCCATTTGCATGTTACCGTGCAGGTGGAGACCGCGGCGCGGCCGGTCGCCTTCCAGGTCAGGAAGTCGGTGAGGTCGAGCATAAGCCCGTAGCGGTGCCAGGCATCGGGGCAATGCCGCTTCAGCCAGAGCAGCTTCGGGATTTCCATTTCCGGCGACATCACATTGCCGACGTGATCGAGCACGCGATGGCGGGTGGCGGTGATCTCGTCGGCTTCCGCGGTGGCCCGATGATCGGCCCACATGATCACGTTCCAGCGATCCTCGCCGGTCAGAGAGGCTGTGACCGGCCGGCCGGCGCGGTCAAGGGTGACGAGCGAGCAGGTGGCGTCGAAGGCGATGCCCTTGACCGCTTCGGCAGCGATGTGTCCGGCCGTAATGGCTCCGCGCACAGCCTGGCAGACCGCCGTCCAGATTTCATCCGAGCTGTGTTCGGCATGACCGGGTTCAGGGTGTGCGGTCGCGAACGGAGCTTCGGCGCGCGCAAGCAGAACACCGCGCTTGTCGAACACGCCGGCGCGTGCGCTGCTCGATCCGACATCCACTGCGATCACGAGGTCCGGCATCCGGCATCTACCGATGAAACGCGACTGTTGTGTCAAACGTCATGCGGGTAGACAAGCGGTTCCGACTGACAAACACGACGTCGGCAGGCCAGTGGCTTTCCGGAACGAGCAACCTATTTGATAACTTCGCACACCGTCAAATGATCGGGTCGGCGCAGGCTGCCGGCACGGGCCGACACGAGGCTCCACCACGCATCCAGCGATTCGCGGTCGCAATGCAATTTGACGGTCATGCCGCCGGCGAATGTGATCCAGTCCGCAAAATGGTGGCTCGGCACCGCGATCACGACCGGAATATCGGCGCCGAGTGCGTACTCGACCAGATGGGCAAGGCCCTTGCCCTCGCGCTCCTGCCGGCCAAAGCGGTTGACGATCAGGATGTCCGCACCCTCGTCGAGGGTCCTTGCAATCCGTTCGCCGGCGCCGGTCAACTGTCCGAGGTCGAGCCGGCACCCCGAACAGGCGTCCATATCCTGAAACAGCCGAAGTTGCTCGCCGGTAGGCACCAGCGTTGCTGACAGGCTCGCATCGGGGTAGTGGCGGCCCAGCTGAACGATGCCCACGGCCCGGTGGCCGTTTGCGTTCAGACCGGAGGCGAATTCATGCAGGATCTGGTCGGGGTCCTGGTCTTGCGTATAAACCAAAGCGGCAAGGTCGCATTGGGCGTCGAACATGGTCCGCCTCCATTCAACAGCGCGGCAGCGCTTGCCGTGATCCCCGGCCTTTAGTCGATATATTTAATCATATATCACGAATGAAACGATAAAGCCAGAGCGGGGCGCCTCGGGCTATGAAAGTAAGGGCGTGAGCGGTGGGGCAGCGGCAAAGGCGGCCGCCCAGTCTTGCCGGGCGTGGGCTTGCTATCGTTCCGCGCTTCTCTTTGCGTGCTTGATATCGTTTCGCAGCGCTTCAAGGTCCTTGCGGGCCGCGCTGGCGGCATCGCGCTCGATCTTGCGATAACGCGCGACCAGGGAGATGCCGAATGGGGTCAGGACCGCGCCGCCGCCATTCTTGCCGCCGGTCTGCCGCGCCACCGCCGCCTGGCGGCAGATGCGGTTTATTTCATCGACGAGATCCCAGGCGCGCTTGTAGGACATGTTCATGGCGCGCCCGGCGGCCGAGATCGAGCCGCAAGCCTGTATGCTCTCGAGCAACGCGATTTTGCCCGGTCCAATACGGCCTTTCGCGTCGAGATCGATCCGCAAGCTCAATGAGGGTAGTGATCTGTTGGAAGAGGCCTGCATGTCATGCCCGATGGAATCTGGAGATTGAAACTATACATCATTCTATATCGAGCGTCAGCTTTCTTGAGCGCGGTCGGTTTGAATCCGACCCGCGGAGCGGTTCGCCAGAAAGGCGGCTCTTCCTTGCGGTTCTCCTCAACAACGCGCGCGGCCGTGGATACGCTGACCTGTTCGGAGGAGAGTTGGCGGCGTTCGCCCACGATCATTTTGCCGTGATTGGGGAGCGATCCGGGCGCGAGAAGTTCGACCGTGCCGTCAGCTTCGCCCTTGGATGCGGGTGCCGAATCCGGCGCTATGATGGGCTGGAGCGTTCGGGGCGGACCAGTTCGCGCACCAGAGCTTCGATGCGATCGAGATCCCGTACATGCAGGTCCCGTTGAGGGTTTGGAAGGTCGATTCCCTCCTTGCGGAAGCGTTTGAGGATCTCGAGCCTGACCTCATTGGCGGCTCCGGCGTCGATGCCGATATGCGCGACGTGAAAGAACACCATGAACTCCAGCCCGTCGGCGGCGAAATTGCCGAGAATGGCAAACGGCTCGGGTGACTTCAGCGCGCGTGGATGGTGCGCGACGATATCGAGCAGGATTTCGATGACCTTGTCCGGGTCTGCATCACCGGAGGTGCCGACCGTCACCGACAGACGGGCCGAATAGCTGCCATGCATCCAGTTGACGACCTGTCCGCTGATCAGTTCCGCGTTTGGCACGATCACCGAGAGGTTGTCGTAGGTCGCGATCTCGGTGGCGCGCACGTTGATGCGTTTGACGACGCCCATGCGGCTGCCGACCTCGATGCGATCCCCGACCTTGATCGGGCGCTCCACGAGGAGAATCAGACCGGAAACGAAGTTGTTGATGATGGATTGCAGTCCGAAGCCGATGCCGACCGACAGCGCACCGGCGACGATGGCGACGTTTTGCAGGTTGAGACCGACATACGACAGCGCGATCAGGGTGGCGAGAATGACGCCCGCATAACCCGCGCCGGTGCCGATCGAACTGCGAACGCCGACATCGAGATTGGTTTCCGGCAGGAAACGCTCCTCGAGCCAGCGCTTGAGCGCGCGCGTGGCCATGACCCCGATGATGAGAACCGCAACCGCGCCGAGAATCGCGGACGGCGAAATGGTGATATTGCCGATCTGAAAGCTGAAGAATGCCGAAGACATCGACGTGACGACGTCGTCGGAACGGATCCCCCAGGTCGTGAGCACGACGAAGGCCGTCAGCCCTATCAGGGACAGTTGGATGAGGCCGCCGAGCACCGCGGCGATCTGCCGGACCGCGCCGCTCCCGAGGCCCGCGGTTTGCCGCAGAAAGCGGCCGATCGCGCCATGAAAGGCAAATGTCGTATTGATGAGAACCGCGGCGAACCGGCTCAGCAGCACGAAGCTCATAAGCGCGGTGATCACCACGCCCATTTCAATCGTAACAAACCGGGCAAACGCGACGTATCCCCCGAGCGGCGCGAGAACGGCGGCCGTAGCCATCACCCAGCCAACCGGAATCAGCAGGCGCCACGCGGACTTTTTCGCGGAGGAAGCAGCGGGGGTTTCGTCGTCGGCTTCAGTGGCGGCCGCAACGCGCAGCGCGCCCATATAAAGCAGCGCCTTCACGACCGCAACGATGCCCTGACTTGCAATCGAAAGTTCGACGGGCGCCCCGATCGCGAGGTTTGTGGCGTCCACAACCACGCCGACCGCGATGATTATGGCGAGCAGGACCGAGAAGGAGATCATGCCGTCGGCCGCAGCATTGTCCAGTTCGATCAAACGCCACGTCGGCCGACTGGGCGCGAGGACCGCAATGGTCAGGCGGACAAAGAAGAAGCCGAAGGTGATGCCCAGGAACAAGGCCCGAATGATGGGGCTCACGTCGTCGGGTAGAACCCCGAGCATTATGAGCGCCTGGTAGAGCACGAGCAGCGCGACGGCCGTGAGCGCGGTGTCCGCAAGGACGATGACGGCGGCGGAGCCGGTCTTCCGCAGCGGGCTGGGATTGGCAATCTCGGGGTCGCGTTTTGTCCAGCGCGACCACCAGCGCCGGCCCGGTGACAGGAAGAAGCCGAGCACCACGATGGCTGCGATAACGAAGCCGGAGGCGGCGCGAAGCGGTTGTGATGCCAGCACCCGCCCCCACTTGGAGAGGAGCTCGACCAGGTGGCCGGCGGCAATCGGCACGGCGGATGCGGCCGTGATCCAGAAAGCGGGACTGACCAGGCTTGGAGAGCGTTGCAGCACGGAATCGTTGAAGATCGCGCGCCGCCGATCGGAGATCGCGTCGATTGTTTGCTGGGCCCGCACGTTGATGAGCTTGGCCTGCTGAACGATGCCCTGGCGGGCGGCAACTTCAGCCACCAGTTTGGCGCGCTCGAGCTTCACGTCGTCCGGCGGCGGAGCGGTCGCTTCGGGACTTGGCGCGAGTTCGGCAGCCCGCGCGGTCGCCGCTTCGAGCGGAGGCGTCATTCCCGATATCAGCTCGCGCGCTTGGCTCTGCGCCGCTGCGGCCCGATCCCGGAGATCGTTCAAAATGACATCGTCGATGGCGCGGGCGCGCAGCGCCGACTCGACCTGATCGAGCGTCTGCTTCCAGCCGTCGAGTTTCGACTGTGCTTGAGGAAACTGCGGCGCCGGAACCGACGGCAGATCTTCAGCCGGCGCGGCCGCCGCAGGTGCGGCAGCCGGGCTTGCCGGTTTGGCACTCCCGGCATTACCGGGTGCAGGCGTCGCGGCGTGCAACGGCATCCATGATAAAAAGGCGATGAAGAAAATTGCCGCGCGGATTGTCTTCATGACTCTCTTGCCTATCGAAACAGTGCAGGAATTGACGATGCAGCCTTCCGGAACGGAAATGGCGAAGCCGGCCGTGACGGTTTCCGCCGCTGGTCCGCTATGCGATGCGCGTGAGGGCGGAAATCCGCCTATCGTAGGATTTCAGTTTAGCCGCTTCGATAATCGCAGCAAACCAGCCTCGCGGAGGCTGTTGTCGCCGGTGCCGTGCGCGGGTGTGTCATGTGTATGGCATTGATATTGCTTGTATATCTATTGATATGATGGCTGCGTGAGTCACCTCCTCGCTGCTCGAATTCAAAACCCACTAGCGACTTATATTTATTTGCGAGTGGTCCTTCGATTCTAACATTTGCAAGAAGGCTCGCTGAAACCGGATGCGAATGTTAGCATTGGGCCGTTAGATCATGCCGGGTCGGATAGGATCGGCCAGCATCGCAACGTGGTCGGTTGCTCAGTTGACTGTGAGGATTGCTAAATGGCAGGTATCGGTTGCAGCCCGCCTGCGAATCCGTCGTCAGACCCTGATCCGAACGATAACGCCTATGCCGCCATGATGGTGCGAGCCCGGGCGTTGGTGCCGGAATTGCGTGACCGGGCTGCCAGGACCGAGGAGTTGCGGCGGCTGCCGCCGGAGACCGAGGCGGATTTTCAGGCGGCCGGTTTGTTCGGGATACTGCAGCCGAAGCGGGTCGGCGGCTCTGAGTTCGACTATGTGGCTCTCGTCGACTTCGCCGAAGCGATTGCCATCGCCGACGCATCCGCGGCCTGGACGCTGGCCAACCTTGCGAGTCATCACTGGATGCTCGGCATGTTCGACAGCCGGGCGCAGGATGTGGTCTGGACCAGGGGCGCGAACGCATTGACCGCGTCGTCTTTCGTGTTTCCTGCCGGCCGTGCCAGGAAGGTCGAGGACGGGTACCGCTTGCAAGGCCGCTGGCCGTTTTCGTCCGGGGTGGATTGCTGCGCGTGGAACATGCTCGCCGGGATCGTTTCAACCGATGATGAAGCCGACGGCATCGAGTACAGGATTTTTCTGCTTCCCCGCAAAGATTACCGGATCATCGACATGTGGAAGGCCGCCGGCTTGAAAGGAACGGGCTCGAACGACGTCGCGGTCGACGATGTCTTCGTCGACAGTTGGATGACGCTGTCGGTGGCGGACATCGCCGGCGGTCCGTCGCCCGGGAGTGTTGTGAATCCGAACCCCCTTTATGCCCTGCCGGTCTTTGCGCTGTTTCCCTTCGTGCTGTCCGGTGTGGCGCTCGGTAACGCCCGGGGCTGCCTCGATGACTACATCGAGGTCGCACACCACCGCGCAACCACCTATGGCGCCAAGCTCGGCGATCTTCAGTCCACGCAGATCAAGATTGCCGAAGCGTCCGCAAAGATCGACGCCGCGCGCCTCATCATGCGCTCGACCTGCATCAAGGCGATGCGTGATGCGCGGCGCGGGCTTGTCCCCGACATGGCGGTCAAAACCGGATGGCGGCGCGATGGCGCCTATGCGGTGAACCTGTGTACCGAGGCGGTGTCGTTGCTGTTTGCAGCGAGCGGGGCGCGCGGGTTGTTTTCCGGCGCGCCGCTGCAACGGCAATTCCGCGATGCGAACGCGATCAATTCCCATATCGCGTTCAGCTTCGATGCGGCGGGCACGGATTACGGCCGGGTCGCCCTCGGCCTGCCGTCTCAAAATCTGACGCTGTGAGGTCGTCAGATGACAGACGATTCTGAATTCCCCGGCGCGCCGGATCCTGCCAATGAACTGGCGAGCGGCCAGTCGTCCCTCGATCCGCGCGACTTCCGCAATGCACTGGGAACCTATGCGACCGGCGTCACCATCATCACGGCTGCCGACGATGCCGGAAAGGCATACGGGCTGACGTGCAACTCGTTCGCCTCGGTCTCGCTCAATCCGCCGCTGGTGCTCTGGAGTCTGGTGGTCTATTCCCGGAACATGAGCGTATTCCAGAACGCCAGCCACTTCGCGGTCAACGTACTCGGTGCTTCACAGCAGGCGCTGGCGGTCAGATTTGCGACGTCGTCGCGCCGCAAGTTCGAAGGGGTCGATTGGACGCCGGGTCTCGGCGGCATTCCGCTGCTGTCGGGCAGCGTTGCGAATTTTCAATGCCGAACCGTCGATCGCTATTACGGCGGAGACCACGTCATCTTCCTCGGCGCCGTAGAGGCCTATAGCTACAACCGGGACGAAGCGCTGTTGTTTGCCCGCGGCAAATACGGCCGCTTCGTCGGCGAATGACGGCCCGCCGGCTCGGTGGCGGCAACCGCCGGACTCGTTACCCATCGAGGTCTCGGGTCGGCATGGGATCATATGCCGCACGGTCCGAGGCGAACACCGATCGAATGTCGTTGCGATAGCGATCCGTCTTCACTTTCCTTCGGCCCGGTGTGAGTCCGTCGTCAGGTCTGTATCCTGACGGTTTGAATATTTGGGAGCACGATGGCCGATCCGATTCTGATTCTTGGAATTCCCCTCGATTTCATCCTCTTTGGGTTTATCCTGTTCGGCATTGCGCTGTTTCACCGGCATACGCTCGCGATCGCTTTGATCGGTCTTGCCGTGATCATCAGTTACAAGATCGGCTTTACCGGATTCAAATTCGGCATGGGAGTGGCCGGTCTTGGCCATCACATGGAGCACGAGTGGGTCACGCTGGCCAACCTGTTCCTGCTGCTGATGGGATTTGCTCTGCTGTCGCGACACTTCGAGGAGAGCCGGATTCCGGATGAGGTGCCGGCCCTGTTGCCCGATGACTGGAAAGGCGGTGCCGTCCTTCTCGTCATCGTTTTCGTGCTGTCGAGCTTCCTCGATAATATCGCGGGAGCGCTGATCGGCGGCACGGTGGCGCGCCACGTGTTTCGGGGCAAGGTGCACATCGGTTACCTGGCCGCGATCGTCGCAGCCTCCAATGCCGGCGGCGCCGGAAGCGTGGTCGGCGATACGACGACGACGATGATGTGGATTGACGGTATCAGCCCGCTCAGTGTCCTCGAAGCCTATGTCGCGGCCATCGTCGCGCTCGTGATTTTCGCGGTTCCGGCGGCGATGCGGCAGCATCGCTTGTCGCCGGTGGTGAAGAACGCCACGAGCGGCCTGCGTGTGGACGGCGCGAGGGTCTTCATCGTCGCGGCCATTCTGATTGCGGCGCTGGTTGCAAACGTGACCGCGAACCTGAAATTCCCGGCGCTGCTCGATACGCTCCCCGTGCTCGGGCTCGCCGTCTGGGCGGCGATTTTGCTGACGGCGTTCTTGCGTGCGCCGGATTGGAAGGTCATGCCCGAGACTTTCAAGGGTACGATCTTTCTTCTGGCGCTGGTGACCGCCGCCTCCATGATGCCGGTGGAAAAACTGCCGGCGGCGTCGTGGCCCACGGCGCTCGGCCTCGGCTTCGTTTCGTCGGTGTTCGACAACATCCCGCTCACCGCGCTGGCACTCAAGCAGGGTGGCTATGACTGGGGATTTCTCGCTTACGCCGTCGGCTTCGGTGGCTCGATGGTCTGGTTCGGCTCTTCCGCGGGCGTGGCGCTGTCGAACATGTACCCCGAGGCGAAATCGGTGGGATCCTGGGTCAGGAACGGTTGGCCCATCGCGGTCGCCTACGTCGTCGGTTTTTTCGTGATGCTGGCCGTCGTCGGCTGGCATCCCGACGCGCCCCATTGAAGGGCGCCATCATCGGTTCAGACGTGAACGGGAGCGCGGACGCGGCCGGCGCTTCCGAACACGCGCAGGTAGCGTTCGATCTCCGAGGGCTCGCCGGTCGCCTTCTCGGGATTATCCGACAGTTTCACGGCAGGACGGCCGTTGACCGACGTCACCTTGCAGACGATCGAGATCGGATCGAGGTCGACGGTGCCGTCGGGCGAACATCCCACGAAGTCGTTGGTCAGGTTGGTGCCCCAGCCGAAACTGACCCGCACGCGGCCAGCAAAGTGATGATACGTCTCCTCGATCGAATCGACGTCCATGCCGTCGGAAAACACCAGCAGCTTCTCCCGGGGATCGCGGCTCTTCTGCTTCCACCACTTGATGATTTCCTCGCCCGCCGCGATCGGCGGCAGGCTGTCGGGACGAAATCCGGTCCAGTCCGCCACCCACTCCGGCGCGTCCCGCAGAAAGGCCTGGGTGCCGAAGGCATCGGGCAGGGCGACCAGCAGGTTGCCCCCATAGGTGTGTCGCCATTGGTCGAGGATACGATAGGGCGCCCGGCGCAACGCGGTATCGTCGTCGGCGAGCGCAGCCGCGACCATCGGCAGTTCATGTGCGTTGGTGCCGATGGCCTCGAGGTCGTTGTCCATCGCGAGCAAAACGTTCGACGTGCCGGTGAAGGCGGGTCCCAGTCCTTCCTTGGCCGCCTCGACGCACCAACGCTGCCAGAGAAAGCCGTGACGTCGCCGCGTTCCGAAGTCCGACAGCCACAAGTCATCCAGCTTGCGCAACCGTTCGACCTTGGCCCACAGCTTTGCCTTGGCGCGCGCATAAAGCACGTCGAGGGCGAAACGGCCCTGACCCTTGGTCACCTGGCGCGACCGTAACTCGTTGAGAATGGCGAGCGCCGGAATCTCCCACATGGTGGTGTGGGTCCACGGACCGTGGAAATGCAGTTCGTACTGGCCGTCGACCTTCCGCAATTCATATTCGCCAAGCCGGAACGTCGCCAGCCAATCGATGAAGTCCGGCGAAAACATCTGGGTCTTGCCGTAGAAGGTGTTGCCCGCGAGCCAGATCAGCTCGTTCTTGCTGAAGCGGATAGAGCGGGCATGATCGAGCTGCGCGCGCAGTTCACCCTCGTCGATCGCTTCGGCGAGGCGGACGTGGCGGCTCCGATTGATGACGGAAAACGTGACGTGCTCGTTCGGATAGAATTCCCGGATCATCTGCAGCATCAGAAGCTTGTAGAAATCCGTATCGAGCAGGCTGCGCACGATGGGATCGAGGCGCCAGCCGTGGTTATAGGTTCGCGTCGCGATATCCGTAACGGTCATGCCTGAACTATAACGCAGCGGCAGGTTTGCGGACAGGCTGGTTCCCAGGAACGGGGGAATTGACAGGCCGGCGCGGCCCCGACATCTGCTACTCTTCCGGTTGCGCGGCCGAAGAGGTCGCGCGGCTTTTTCTTAAAACGCAGTCTTGATTGCCGGGCAGGAGAGATCTGATGCGAAAGTTTTTGACGGTACTGGCGGCGCTCGCCACCCTGAGCCTGACCAATTGCGGCTACAACGCCATCCAGTCGCAGGACGAGCAGATCAAGTCCGACTGGTCCGAAGTGGTCAATCAATACCAGCGCCGCGCCGACCTGGTGCCGAACCTCGTCAATTCGGTGAAGGGCTTTGCGCAACAGGAAAAGGACGTCCTGCTCGGCGTCACCAACGCGCGCGCCAAGGTCGGCAGCATCCAGGCCACGCCGGAAGTGCTCAACGATCCCGCGGCGTTCCAGAAATTCCAGGCCGCCCAGGGCGAACTCTCCAGCGCGCTGTCGCGCCTTTTGGTCGTCACCGAGAATTATCCGCAGCTCAAGTCGGATGCGCTGTTTCGCGACCTGATGAGCCAGCTCGAAGGCACCGAGAATCGCATCACCGTGGCGCGCAACCGCTACATCAAGGCGGTGCAGGACTATAACGTGACCGTCCGCTCGTTCCCCACCAACCTGACCGCCATGGCGTTGGGTTACAAGACCAAGCCGAACTTCACGGTCGACAACGAGAAGGATATTTCGACCGCGCCGAAGGTCGATTTCAATCCGGCGCCGGCCGCGCCGTCGAAGTAGCCGGCGCGGTCGGTGGCGGTAATGCGCACCCTGAAGGCGACGCTGCTGGCGCTGATGCTGTGTTGGGTCGGCGCGGCATTCGCGGATGTCGCGGTGCCGCCTTTGACCGGGCACGTGGTCGATCAGACCGCGACGCTGAGCAGCGATCAGAAGGCGTCGCTCGAACAGAAGCTGAAAGCGTTCGAGGATCGCAAGGGCAGCCAGGTCGCGGTGCTGATCGTGCCGACAACCGAGCCGGAAACCATCGAGCAGTATTCGATCCGGGTTGCCGAGCAATGGAAGATCGGCCGTAAGAAGGTCGATGACGGCGCGATCCTTCTCGTCGCCAAGGACGACCGCAAGCTGCGGATCGAGGTGGGTTACGGCCTCGAGGGCGCGCTGACTGATCTCACCTCGAAACGGATCATCGACGAAGAGATCGTGCCGAAGTTCCGAACCGGCGATTTTGCCGGCGGCATCTCCGCCGGTGTGGATCGCATGTTACGCGTGATCGACGGCGAGCCCTTGCCTGCGCCGAAACCGCAGGCGCAGTACGCGAACAATTTCAGCATCGAGGATCTCTTCAATCCGTTTGTCATCGTCGGCGTGCTTGTCCTCGGCGGGATATTCCGGGGTGTGTTCGGCCGGCTGTTCGGCTCTGTGGCGGTCGGGGGGATCGTCGGTTTGGTGGCCTGGCTGTTCATCGGATCGCTTGTCGTCTCGGGTGCCGCCGGAGTGCTTGCCTTCGTCTTCACGCTGCTCGGCGATGCGATTGTCTCGGGCGCGGGCCGGGGCGGCGGCGCCTGGATCGGCGGCGGCCGCGGAGGCGGATCGTTCTCGGGCGGCGGCGGAGGATTTAGCGGTGGCGGCGGAAGCTTTGGCGGCGGCGGCGCATCGGGGAGCTGGTAGGCATGGATATCAGGCGTATCGGCAAGCATCTGCTTGGGCATCGCTGGCGGGTGCGAAAGCATTTGCCGCCAGAGGCGATGGCCGCCATCGAACGGGCGATCCGCGCCGGCGAGACGACCCATTCGGGGCAGGTGGTGTTTGCCGTGGAAGGCGCGCTCGACGGCATTCCCCTGTTTCGCAATCAGCCGGCGCGCGAGCGGGCGCTCGACGTGTTCGCGCACCTGAAAATCTGGGATACTGCGCACAACAACGGCATCCTGATCTATTTGTTGCTCGCTGACCGCGATGTCGAGATCGTTGCCGATCGCGGCATTCACGCCAGGGTCGGCGAGGCGGTATGGAAGACCATCTGTGTCGCGATGGAGGCTGAGTTCAAGCGAGGCCGCTTCGAGGCCGGAGTCGTCGAGGGCATCGCAGCCGTCTCGCGGCAACTTGCAAAACATTTCCCGAAGCAGGGGGCCGGTCCGAACGAACTGCCGGATGCGCCGGTGGTGATTTAGGCTATAGCGTTTTCGAGCGAAGTGGATACCGGTTCGCAAAACGCGGCAAATCAAAAACACAGAGCCCCGCTTCTGATTTTATCAGAAGCGGAAAGGCTCTGGGGGCGCCACCCAAGCCTTCGTGGACGGGCCGTGCTCCAACGCGATGCCTCGCTGATATGAGGTTGGCGCTTTTGCCGTCTTGGTTAAGCCGTTTTGTGAGTCGGAAAAAATCCTAAAATTTCCGCAATGGTCCCGAAGGTAACGATTTCGCAAGCAATGAAAAGTTACCAAATGGTCAACCTTTATTGGAGGTTTTAACGTGAGCGACCATTCGTCTGATCGAACCAAGAGTGGTCCCGGTGACAAATCCGCCGGGATGGATGACATGTCGTCGAGCGCCGAATCTCCAGAACTTGCACCGGAGCAGGAATTGTCTGCGCCGCCGCCCGACGACATCAAGCTCGAGGCGCCGAAGCTGGAAATACCCCGGATCGAGCCCAAGGTTGAAGCTGAGGCTCCGAAGGCGGAAGCACCGCGGATCGAGTCCGAGGTTGAGGCTGAGGCTCCGAAGGTGGAAGCACCGCGGGTCGAGTCCAAGGTTGAGGCCGACGCTCCGAAGGCGGAGGCACCCCGGATCGAGCCTAAGGTTGAGGCTGAAGCTCCGAAGGCGGACGCTCTGCGAGAAACCGGCAAGATCATGATCGTGGCGCCGTCACGCGACCAATCATGGGATCGCGCGACCATCGATCAGGGCCCTGCGGCAGCCAGCGGTGCGCAGGCGTCGAGCCGGTTCGGCAAGCGGCGTCTCGCCGCAATTGCGGCGGTCGCGGTGTTGGCGGCGATTGCCGGTGCGATCGGCGGCTCGCTCGCGACATCCGGCCTCGGCCACGGCGTCGCCGGTGAACAGTCGTCGGCGATGGCGAGCCGCACCCAGGCCATGGAGGCCACGATCACGCGGCTGGAGTCCGAAGTTGCCACGCTGAAGACGGGCATCGATCGCTCCGCCAAGGGCGAGGCCGGTCAGTTCGCCAAGGTCAACGATCGTCTGGACAAGGTCGAAAAGGCGCATGCCGAGTCGGCGGCGAAGTTGACAAAGCTCAATGAGACGCTGGACAGGCAGCGTGTGTCCTCCTCCGCGTCGGTTGCCGCTCCGGCCGCCGCCGCGACGAACGTGACGGGGTCGATTCCAACTGTTGCCACGCCGGTGCCGCTGCCGGCGGCGAAGCCGGCAATAGCGCGTCTGCCCGCGGTCGAGGGCTGGGTATTGCGCGACGTCGCCAACGGCGGTGCGCTGATAGAAGGGCGTGGCGGTATCTACGAGGTCTATGCCGGCGATCCGGTGCCCGGGCTAGGCCGCGTCGATGCAATCCGCAAGCAGGACGGTCGCTGGGTCGTCGTCACCAGCAGAGGTCTGGTGGTCTCGCGCTGACGGCGGTTTCCGCGACCTCGTGGCGGATAAAGCGCGCCGGAACTATTTCGTCCCTCGGGATTTGACATCCTGGGCCTGATCGCACTCGGGCTCGCTTGGCCATGGCTGCTTCGCTAGAGCGAATGCGGAGGCTTCGCCACAGTCCCCGCCGCACGCAGCGTTTTTGGCAGAGCGGTTGCCCCCGGTGGCCGTTGACTACCCTTCTTCGGTCATCAATGCGGCATTACCGCCGGCGGCTGCGGTGTTCACCGTCACGGTCTGCTCGGTCGCGAAACGGGTGAGATAGTTCGGGCCGCCGGCTTTGGGCCCGGTCCCCGACAGGCCGTGACCGCCGAAGGGCTGCACGCCGACCACCGCGCCGATCATGTTGCGGTTGACGTAGACGTTTCCGACCTGGAGGCGATCGACGATCACCTCGATCGTGTCGTCGATGCGGGAGTGGATGCCGAGCGTCAGGCCGTAGCCGCTGTCGTCGATGGCTTGCAGAACCGCATCGAGGCCGGAGGCGCGATAACGCACGACGTGGAGGATCGGTCCGAACACCTCTTCGCTCAGTTGCCGCGCGTCGGCCAGTTCGAAGATATGCGGCGCGACGAAATTGCCGGACGCGGGCGCTTGTCCTGCGAAACGCACGCGACCTTCGCGCGTCATGCGCGCGATATGCGCATCGAGTTGCTGTTTGGCCTCGCGGTCGATCACCGGGCCGACATGCGTGGCGGGATCGGACGGGTCGCCGATCCTCAGTTCGCGCGCGGCGCCCGCGATCATCTCGATCATGCGGTCGGCCACGTCATCCTGCACGAACAGCAGCCGCAGCGCCGAGCAGCGTTGCCCGGCGGAGCGGAACGCCGAAGTCACGACATCGTCGGCGACCTGCTCGGGCAGCGCGGTGGCGTCGGCGATCATGGCGTTGATGCCGCCGGTCTCGGCGATCAGCGGCACGATGGGGCCGTCCTTGGCGGCGAGCGAGCGGTTGATCGACCGCGCCACTACCGTCGATCCGGTGAAGACCACGCCGGCGATATCGCGATGCGCGACAAGCGCAGCCCCGATGGGGCCATCGCCCTGGATCAGGTGAAGCGCCGTTTCCGGGATGCCGGCCTCATGCAGCAGGCGCACGGCCTCGGCCGCGATCTGCGGCGTCTGCTCGGCGGGTTTCGCGGCCACCGTATTGCCGGCCATCAGCGCCGCGGTTATCTGTCCGGTAAAGATCGCCAGCGGAAAATTCCACGGCGAGATCGCGGCAAAGACGCCGCGCCCGCGCAGCCGCAACGTGTTGCGCTCGCCGGTCGGCCCCGGCATCGGCTGCGCGTTGTCGAACAGCTTGCGGCCTTGCGCGGCGTAGTAGCGGCAGAAGTCGGCGGCTTCGCGGACCTCCGACACGGAATCATCCAGCGTCTTGCCGCCTTCCCGCTGCAGCAGCGCGATGAAATGCGCCGACCGTTGTTCCAGCAAGTCGGCTGCGCGCTCCAGGGCAGCCGCTCGCATAGCCGCCGGTGTGCGGCTCCATGACGGAAATCCGTCGCGCGCCAGAGAGACAATGCGGTCCACGTCCTCCGGCG
The DNA here is from genome assembly GCF_000013885.1 of Nitrobacter hamburgensis X14. Taxonomy (NCBI): domain Bacteria; kingdom Pseudomonadati; phylum Pseudomonadota; class Alphaproteobacteria; order Hyphomicrobiales; family Nitrobacteraceae; genus Nitrobacter; species Nitrobacter hamburgensis. The sequence goes on along the minus strand of NC_007964.1, from coordinate 3,740,551 downwards.
CGCTGTGTTTCACCGTGAGGGTCAAGGTTTGTTTGGTAGCGACGTCGGCAACCAGCCGGTTCAGCGCCGCGCGCTCGCCGAATTCGATGCCACGCGAATTGACGCGCTCCGGCTGAAATAGATCGCGCGGCAGCGGAATCGTCGTATGCCCGGCATTGTCGGCATTGCCGATGATATCGGCCGGTCGGCGCAGCAGAGTGTCCGCCGGGACTCGCGGATCGGAGGCCATTGCGACGAAGGAGGAGTTGGCGCCGTTTTCGAGCAGGCGGCGCACCAGATAGGCGAGCAGGTCGCGATGACTGCCGACGGGCGCATAGGTGCGGCAGGCGATGGCCGGACGATCCTTGCCGAGCTTGGCGTAGAGGGCGTCGCCCATGCCGTGCAGGCGCTGGAATTCGTATCCGTCGTCGGCTCCGTCAGTCAGTTCGAGAAGCGTGGCGACGGTGAGGGCATTGTGGGTCGCGAATTGCGGAAAGAGGTGTGGCCGCAGTGTCAGCAGTTTTTTTGCGCAGGCGATGTAGTTCAGGTCGGTCATCGCCTTGCGGGTGAATACGGGATAGCCGTCGAGCCCGCGTTCCTGCGCGCGCTTGATCTCGGTGTCCCAGTACGCGCCCTTCACCAGACGGACCATCATCCGCCGATTGAGGTGTCGCGCGAGGTCGTCGATGTAATCGATCACCGCAGAGGCGCGCTTCTGATAGGCCTGAATGGCGAGGCCAAAGCCGCTCCAGCCGGCGAGCGAGGGATTGGCGGCGACGGCGGCGATGACGTCGAGCGACAGTTCCAGCCGATCGGCTTCCTCCGCATCGACCGTGAAGTTGAGATCGTGCGCCTTGGCGCGCGCGGCAAGATCGATGACGCGCGGCACCAGTTCCGCCATCACCCGTTGTCGGCTCACCGCCTCAAAGCGTGGATGCAGCGCCGACAGCTTGACGGAAATGCCGGGGCGGTCGGGCAGGGGCCTGTCGCCGGCGTATTGGCCAATCGCCTCGATCGCGGCGGCGTAGGACTTGAAATAACGATCCGCATCCGCGGCGGTACGCGCGCCCTCGCCGAGCATGTCGAAGGAATAGCGGGCGTGTCCCGCCGCGTGCGCGTGCGCCCGCTCGAGCGCCGCCTCGATGGTCTCGCCGAGCACGAAGTGGCCGCCCATCAGCCGCATCGCCTGCCGCGTCGCCGCCCGCACCGCCGGAACGCCGAGCCGCTTGGTGAGCCGCCCGATGGTTCCCTGCGGCGTCTCGCCCGGCTGGACGACCCGCGCCGACAACCCGAGCGCCCAGGCGGAGGCGTTGACGAGGAAGGCGCTGGATCTGGTCTCGTGATGGATGAAGTCGCCTTGCCCGAGCTTGTCTTCGATGAACCGGTCCGCGGTATCGGCATCGGGCACCCGCAGCAGCGCTTCGGCGAGCACCATCAGCGCGAGTCCTTCCCTGGTCGACAATGCAAACTCGCGCAGCATGTCCTCGACGCCGCCCAGTGGATCGTCGTTGCGTCGGATGGCGTCGATCAGGCCGCGCGCCGTGCGATCGATCCGCGCTTCCCGTTCGGGCACCGGCCGCGTCTCGGCGAGCAGGAGCGCCGCCATGGCCCGGTCGTCCGGAGCGTAGGAAGCCGAAAACGGCGGTGGAATCTGGGACGACATCGGCGATTCTCGGCCTTCCGCAAACTGCCGTTTGAGAACTGTCATGTGGATCGCACGCGCGCGACACGAATCTGAAATGCTGTTGCGGCCGTGCGACCCTTTCTCCAACCAAACAAGCTAAGCTCAATCCGGTATGGAGCCAATGGGGCGTCGGTAGCGTGAATGCACGAGGTGTGATGGCGAGCTTTCCAAATCGATGGCCTGGCTGCTCAAGCAGGCGCCGCCTGTCTCGTCTGCTTGCGGCGGGTACGATGCTGTTCATGGCGCAGGCTATGGACGGTCCTGCCGGGGCCGCTGAACTCAGCCCCGGCATCGCGCAGCTTTACACCTCCGTCTCGATCTATCCGCCGACCGCGAAATCCATGACGGTCTGCTACGGCTTCGTCTGCCGGCGCCGCGAGGGGCTCGATTTCACGTCTACCGACCGGGCTGCGCTGACGCGAATTCTGGCGGCGGGCCGTTCATCCGCTGCTGCGGAGCGTCGGGCGGTGCAAAAGGCGGTGGTCTGGTTCGATCGCCGCATGGGACCGATCCTCGGAACCAGCAAGCGTGTGGCGCGGGCCGATTTCCGCGCCGGCGATTACAAGCACAACTTCGATTGCTGGGACACGACCCGCAACGTCACCAGTTTGCTGCCGGTCCTGCAGGACTGGAGACTTTTCAAATTTCACACCGTGGGGAATCCGCATTATCGCGGCAACACGCTTGTGCTGCAGACCCCGCATAATACCGCGGTGCTGGTTGAGCGCGCCACGCATGTGGAGTGGGTCGTCGACATGTGGCCGCGCGGCTACGCGCAACTGCCCGATGTCATGACTGTCGATCAATGGGTCAAGGAAGATTGAGGGTCAAGGAAGATTGAGGCAACACACTCCCGCGCGATCGCGTCGTCACGTGGTTTGCCGATACACGTGGTTTGCCGATATTCGTCGCCGGCGGATCGAGTCTGCGCTGATGGCGTAAACCTGATTACGTCGGCGAAGCCGATGTCGTTCGCTTCGGAGTGTATCCCGCCTGTTAGGACGCGACTTTATCCGGGTCTTGAGAATCGCGTCGTCGCGTCAAACCTTGAGGTTTTCGGCCGAGGTCTTGCCGCGGTTGGCAACTTCCTCGAACTCAACCGTCTGGCCTTCATTGAGCGTTGAAAGGCCCGCTTTCTCGACGGCCGAAATATGGACGAATACATCCTTGCCGCCGCCGGCCGGCTGGATGAATCCGTAACCCTTGGTCGGGTTGAACCACTTCACAGTACCCTTAGCCATTCCCAAGTCTCCGCAGGATTGAAACAGTCGTCGGTCCCCGGAAACCGGCTTGTCCGACGGCGCGCACGATACGCGGTCTCGGCCCGGCTTGATAGATCAAACGCAAGCTCGAAATACCTCAACCAACCCCTATCTGAATACGGTACAATTTTGCCACAATTCCGGGCATTCCGGCGCTAAAGCGTTTTCGAGCGAAGCATGTCCTCGGGTTTGACCCGAGGATGGATACCGGTTCGCGTGAAGAAAGCGCGTCAAATCAAAATCATAGAGCCTCGCTTCTCATTCTATTAGAGGCGGTAAAGGCCCTAGTGGAGTGAATTTGACATTCGCGAGGACCACTAGGGTGCCAAACGCTCGTCCGCCGGTGGCGGGCGGGGGCAATCCGCCGACCGGAGATCCCGGATTTCCGGCGAACGCCGGCTCCCAACGTCAATGGGTCGCAGTCAGATAGTCGACGATCTTGCCGATGTCGGCCTCCTCGATCTGCGCGCCGTACACCTTGATCATCTTGTTCACTTCCGCCTGCCAGAAATCCTTTGTGAATTTCGGGCCGCGCGGCTGGGTCTGGACGTAGTCCGCCGAATGACAGGCCGTGCAGTTGTTCTTCACAACATCGAGATTGGGCCCCGGTTTGAACTCCGCCGCTTTATCGGGAAGCTTGTAGGCGATCGGCTTGGCGCCGGCCGTGGTCGGAGCGAAGGCGCCGATGCCCCCGGCCAGTCCGATGGCGACTGCGAGGGCGAGAAGAACTGGACGCATCATGATCTCCTCCCTCAAGCCGCCGTCACGCGGACGGTCTCGATGACGTTGCGCATGTAGCCGGCCGGATTCCACAGGGCTTCGGCCGGCTGCACCTGGCCGCCATTGCTGGTCGCGCGCACCTTCAGTTCATGCGGACCGGCGGTGAGCTTGACGGGAACCTTCCATTCGCGGAACGAGTATTTGCCGTAGTTCCGGCCGAGCCGCGCGGCCTTCCAGGTCTTGCCGCCGTCGATCGACACGGCGACCTCCTTGATTCCGGTGCCGCCATCGAACGCGATCCCCTTCAGGAGCTTGCCGCCGGTCGCGAGTTTCGCGCCATCGGCGACATTGGTGATGAAGGAGCGGACGTTGAACCTGTTGATAGGGACCGTCGCCTTCGGCGCCGTGCCCGGTTCGACGCAGGCACAGGCATTGTCCGGAATGCGATAGGCCGTCTTCATCCAGAAATTGTCATAGACGCTGTCGATGACGGTGATCTCGTTGAGGTGCTTGACCCAGTAGGTGCCGTAATATCCGGGAACGACGAGCCGGAGCGGAAAGCCGTTCAAAAACGGCAAATCCCGCTCGTTCATGAGATAGGCCAGCATCACTTCGCCGTCCCGCGAGTGGTCGATGTCGAGCGCCTTGGCGAAATCCGGCGTCTTGTCGCTGACGGGGCCGTCCATGCCGTCAAAAACCACCTGCTTCGCACCCCGCTGCACGCCGGCCTGATCGAGTACGGCCTTCAGCGGCACGCCGCGCCAGCGCGCGTTACCCATCGCGCCGTTGCCGGACTGTCCGCCGGCGACACGCGGACTGGAAAATCCACGGCTGTTGCCCGAGCACTGATTGACGGCGACGACCTCGGTCGCCTTCATCTTCCTGATGTCCTTGAGTGACAGCTTGAGCGGACGGTCGACCTTGCCCTTGATCTCGAGCGTGAACGTGGCGGGATCGATGTTGAGCGGGAGGTCGGCCAGATGATAGCGGACGAAGAAGGCGTCGTTCGGAGTAATCACGCTCTCGTTAAAGACCGAAAACGGCGTTTCGAGCTGCGGCGGCCGGCTGGTCTGGCCGATCATCATGCGCTTCTGCGGATACTTCACCAGCGGGCGCTCGCCGTTGTCGAACGGCAGGGTCACGTTGTCGAGCGCGAAGGCCTTGAAAGGGGGCAGGCTGGCGGCGGCGCCGAGCGCCAGTCCGGCGCCGACGCGTTTCAGCATCTCTCGTCTGTCGAGCATGGCTTCCTCCGAAGCTTTTTGGTCGAGGCCCGTCATCACGGGATCATCGATCCGCGAAGTCTCGCACCGCCAGCTTGCAAGTCAATCGGTGCTTTCGAGTGAGGGAGGTCGACAACATCGATGGATCGTCGCCGGACTTTTGCTCGGACGGATGATGCCGCTGCCTGCCGACGGACAAAACCCCGGCCGCTGGGCAGCCGGGGTTTTGCGATCGAGAGAACTGAAGGCCGGATCAATCGCAAACGTTGATGGTGCGCAGGCGGAAGCCGTACGGGGTCGGCACGCGCCGCACCACGTAACATCCGTCATCATAGCCGCCGACATAGGCGACGCCAAAGCGGTGGCCGTGGCCGAAGTGGCCGAAGTGGCCGAAGTGGTGGTGGTGATGCCCGCCCCAGCCATGCGCAGAAGCGGCCGAAGGGGCCAGCGCCGTCGCACCGAGGGAAGCGGCGGCAACAAGTCCAAGAGCAAGTTTACGAAACATGGTCGTTCTCCTTAAATAAAGCGCGTGATGCGCGGGGTTCAAATCGGGTTCTAGTTTCCAGTTGCGGGCTCGTGATTGGGTGTCGCTCTTGCCCGTCGCAAGTTCGTCGCTTGCTTTGAAAAGCCGGTTCGAAGAATCCGGCGGGGCTAACCGACAATTTTCTGAAGGGCCGTTCATGCAGGTGGGATTGAGCCTGTGTGTGCGTGCGCAATCTCACCCAGCACAATGCCGCCGGAAAATATGCGCGAGCCAAGCGGCGGGCCGACCTTGTTGGCGTCAGATTGACACCGGGGGCCGAGTGGTCAAGAAAGCGCGACCGAAGCCGCCGGAGAACCATGCGAGGATGCGCGATGGGCGCGGTCCTCGGCGTCCAGATGACAATCGCACAGCCCGATAAATCCGCGTCGCAACCGGAACGTCCAGCGCTTTCGTCGCTGCTTTGGGTCGCGGCGTTGATCGCTGTGATGACCGCGATGCGATGCATCTTTGCCGGCACGCTGGATCTGCGCACCGACGAGGCCTACTACTGGACCTGGTCGAAGGAAAGCGCGCTGTCTTTCCTTGACCATCCTCCAATGATCGCGTGGTTCATTCGTTTCGGCACCGCGATTTTCGGCGATACCAATTTCGGCGTCAGGTTTGCCGGGTTGCTGGCGATGCCGATCTCGCAATTGCTGCTGGCCGATATCGTCCGTCGCGTCACGCGCGACATCCGCGCCGCCATGCTTGCGGTTCTGATGATGGAAGCCACGCTGTATTACGGCCTGCTGATGGCGAAGGTCGCGCCCGACGTCGCACTGATCCCGTTCGAACTGGCGATGGTCTGGTCGCTGGTGCGGCTTAACGAGAGTGGCGATGCGCGCTGGTGGCTCGCGGCCGGCCTCTTCGGCGGCCTCTCGCTGCTGTCGAAACTGACCGCGCTGATGCTGGTCCCCGCCATTGTCCTTTTCATCGTCGTGCCGGACTGGCGTCGGCGCTGGCTGCGCAGCCCGTATCCATGGGCCGCGGCGTTGATTGCCGTCGCGGTGTTCTCGCCGGTTCTGATCTGGAACGGGATGCACGACTGGGCCTCGTTTCGGTTTCAGTTCGTTCGTGCCACCGCGACGCACGATTTCATGCTGCGCACGCTCGGCGATTATATCGGCCTTCAGTTCGGCCAGGTTGGACCGATCCTGCTGCCTGTGGTGTTGTTCGGCGTGGGGCTTACGGCATGGCGCGGATATCGGCATCGCGATCCGGTCGCCGTGCTGTTGTCCACGGCCGTGCTGGTGCCGTTCGGGTATTTCCTCTGGAAGTCGATGACCCTTCGGGTCGGCGACACCTGGCCGATGCTGATCTGGCCGTTGGGCTTCGCGGCAGCGGCGATCGACTTTGCGACGCGTCGCCGGGAAAAATGGCCGGCGTGGATGGAGAAATCCTCAGCCTTCTGGGTCAATGCCGCGATCGCGTCGGGCCTCGTCCTCGTCGCCGCGGTCTTTCTGTATTACACCGTCAGTCCCTGGAATTTCATTGGTAAGACCGATCCGATCGGCGGCGAGGCCGGGTTCGCGCAGGTCGCGAGCCGCGTGGAAGGCGAATTGCAAAACTCCGGCGCAACCTGGATTGCGACCGACGATTACCGCATCTATGCGATGCTGCGCTGGCATCTCAAAGATCGCGTGCCGGTGATTCAGATCAACGAACGCAGCCGCTTCATGGACTTCCGCGATCCGGGTCTCGACGTGATTACCGGGCACGCCGGGCTTTACGTCGCTCGGGAGCCGGATGATGCCTCGATTTTGGCCTCGACCACTGCGGTGCTCACGCCACTCGGTCAGGTTCAACGGATCTGGCGTGGCAGGGTGATGGATACCTATGTCCTGGAAAAGCTGACGGGCTGGACCCCCGATCTCTCGCCGCCGCCGGACTCGCCGCTCTATAAATGGCGGAAACTGGCGGACGGTGACGCCACGTTGCCGCGTGACGGTGGCCGCCGTCTGGCCCTTGTAAGCAGGTGAGCGATAGTCAGGGCCTTTTCGCTTCTGATGCAGAAGCGAGGCTCTTTGATTTTGATCTGGCACGCTTCTTCGCGCGAACCGGTATCCATCCTCGGGTCAAGCCCGAGGACATGCTTCGCTCGAAAACGCTCTAGCAGGCTGTTGAAGAAGTCTCTGGCGCAGCGGTTCTGGGCATGATTCTCTTGATGCGGATGCGTCGAGGGGGGAGCGATGCGGGGAAGCGACGAACGGTCAGGCTCGCTGTTCAGCTATGTGGACTTGGAGGCTCGGATTCGCTCCGACCATCCGCTGCGAACGATCCGACAGATCGCGAACGCGGCGTTGAATGATCTGTCGAGGGACTTTGACAAGCTCTACACGGCGTTCGGCCGTCCCTCGATCGCACCGGAGAAGCTGCTTCGGGCAATGCTGCTGCAGGCATTCTACGGGATCCGCTCGGAACGGCAGTTGATGGAGCGGCTGGAGTTCGACCTGCTGTTGCGCTGGTTCGTGGGCTTGGGCGTGGACGACCCGGTGTGGGACCACTCGACCTTCTCGAAGAACCGCGACCGATTGCTTGAAGGTGAGATCGCCGCGAAGTTCTTGAACGCGCTGATGGGGCAGCACCAGGTCAAGCGGCTGTTATCAAGCGAGCATTTTTCGGTCGACGGCACGCTGATCGAGGCGTGGGCATCGATCAAGAGCTTCCGGCGCAAGGACGGCGGTGACCAGGACAGTGATGGACCGGGACGCAACGCCGAGCGCAGTTTCCACAACGAGAAGCGCTGCAACGAGACGCATCAGAGCACGACCGATCCCGAGGCACGGCTCTATAAGAAGGGCGGCGGCCAGCCGGCGAAGCTTTGCTACATCGGCCATGCCCTGATGGAGAACCGCAACGGACTGGCGGTGCTGGGTGGCGTGAGCCGGGCGACCGGAACGGCGGAGCGGGATCAGGCGTTGGCGCTGATCGACTGCCACCGCGGCCAAAGCGAGCGGCGGATCACGCTGGGCGCCGACAAGGCCTATGACGTCACCGCATTCGTCGAGGACTTAAGACGGCGTTCGGTCACGCCGCACATCGCCATCGACGGGCATTTGAGCAAGACCGGAAAGCCGCGCAAGACCGCGATCGACCAGAGGACTCTCCGTCATGCCGGATATGCCGTCAGCCAACGCTGTCGCAAGCGCATCGAGGAGGTGTTCGGCTGGATCAAGGCCTCCGCCGGACTTGCCAAGATCAAGCTGCGAGGCCGCGACCGCGTCAACGCCACCTTCACCCTGGCGCTGGCGGCCTACAACCTGATCCGCTTGCCCAAACTCCTGGCAGCCGCCGCGTGAAACACAAGTCGTGCACCGTCAAGATGCTCGATCAGGACCCTGATGGTGGCGCCGCCCGCAGATCACGCTGACTCCATTCCATATCCGTCTCCGTGGGAAACTTCTTCAACAGCCTGCTAGTTGTCGTCGCGGCGCTTGCGTAACAGGTCTTTCGCAAGATCGCCGAGCGCGGGCCGCGGCAGTGCGGTGAACGGCATCGGCCGGGTGACGTCGATCGCCGCCAGCCCGAGGCGCGCGGTCAGCAATCCGTTGAGGACGCCTTCGCCCAGACGCGTCGACAGCTTCGCGACGATGCCCTGGCCGAGCATTTGCTGGATCACCGTGTCGCTGGCCGCCATGCCGCCGGTGATGGCGAGATGCGCTATGACGTGGCGAATCAGGCGGATCATTCCGAGCGTGCCGGGCCTTCCGCCATACAGGCGCGCGAGCTGCCGCACCAGCCGCATCGCCGCAGCGAATACGAACAGCACATCCACCACGGCGCGGGGGCTGATCGCGGTCACGATCGACACGCGCTGCGCCGCCACCGACACCAGCCGGCGTGCTTCCTGATCCAGCGGAGCCATCAGCTCGCGTTCGGCGAGCCGCACCAGATCGGCGCCATCGATGATGTCGGAGCCGTGGCTCCGCAGCGTGGCCCGCGCCCGCGCAAGGTGCGGGTTGTCGTGGGCGAGCTTCACCAGATCGCGGACGACCGCATCGGCTCCCTTGCGATCGTCGGCCGCGATTGCGGCCAGCGCGCGCCGATGCATGTTTTCGATGGTGGAGAGACGGGCAAGGCCCGCGATCTCGCGCGCCGCGATGACGATCGATGCAACCACGAACAGCGCCGCCAGCACCAGCCCGAGGAAGCCGAGCGTCTCGTTGCGTGCAAACAGGTCGTGGATCAGGTTTATTGCGCCGAGCACGGTACCGAGCACGACGAGCCCACCGAGAGACGACCAGAACAGCACGCCCCAGCGAAATCCCTTCCGCGCCGGCACCGGAGGCATCTCCGGCGCCTCCGGCAGCAACACGGGCTCGGGCTCCGGCTCGGCTTCCGGCGTGATGCTGATGCTGCTGCGCGTAGGCCGGGCCGCCTCCTCGTCGGGATCCAGGACCACGACATTCGGATCGTCGAGCTTGAAGGTGACGGGACGGCGCAAGCCGGATCGCTCACTCATTGCAGTCGGTCTCCGATCAGGAACTGAAGCGCGCGGTCGAGGCGGATATGAGGCAGAGCCGGATCGCGGGTTCCGTCGTTTTGGAGGCGCGGGGGACGAAAGCGCAGAAAGCGGAAATCGGCCTGGTCCACCGCCGTCGTGGACAGCCCGCGGAACGCACCGTTGCCGCTGAAAAGACCCTTGAGATCGGTGGGCAGGTCGCCCGGGAATGTCGCGACCTCGGTGTTGCCGTCAAGGGGCTGGCCATTGGCGACTTCGCCGGCCAGGGGCGTGCCGAGAATGGACGGCAGTTTTTCGCGCCCGCACCGCACTTGCGCCTCGCGGGTGGCGCGGACGGCCGCCAGGGCGACGACGTCGATGGCGGCGCCGGCGACTTCGGCCCGTGAGGCGGCGCGTTCCACAACGCGCCGCAGGATCGCCTCAAGCCGGTCATGACTGGTGTGATGCAGATGGTCGGCCTTGGTGGCGGCGAACAGGATACGGTCGATCCGCGGCCGGAACAGCGTACCCAGGAAGGTGCTGCGGCCGACACGGTAGCAATCCAGAATTCCGGCGAGGGCGGCCTCGAGATCGTACAGCGCTTCCGGTCCGGCATTGAAAGCGGCGAGCGTATCGACCAGCACGATCTGGCGGTCGAGCCGCGAAAAGTGATCGCGGAAAAACGGTCGAACCACGAGGTCCTTGTAGGCCTCGTAGCGCCGCCGCATCATCGTCCATAGCGATCCATCGGGCGCGATCCCGCCGGCGGGCAGATCGAGCGGTGCGAAGGTGAGCGCGGGCGAGCCTGCGAGGTTGCCTGGCATCAGGAAACGGCCGGGCGGCAGCAGGCTCATGGCGAAGCGCTCGTCCCGACAGGCGCGGAGATAGTCGGTGAACAGCCGTGCGGCGGTGAGCGTCGCCTGTTCGTCCTCGCGGGCCGAGGGCCGGAGCGTAGCGTGATGCGCGTGCCATGCCTGTGCGAGCCGTGCGCGCGGCTGTTGCCGCGACAGTGCCAGGCTCTCGGCCGACCATTGTTCATAGCTCTTGTCGAGCAGCGGCAGGTCGAGCAGCCATTCGCCGGGATAGTCGACGATATCCAGCGTCAGCGTCCGGTCCGTGCCGTTTTGCCCCTGATAGCCGATCACGAGCCGCAACTCGCTGATATCGACCGTCGAGTTCGGCCAGCGCCGATCCGCGATCAGCGTCTGGACGTGATTTTCATAGTTGAACCGCGGTATCGCGTCGTCCGGCTGCGGGGCAAGCTGTGCGCGGGCGATGCGACCGCTGGCGAGCGATTCAAAAACGGGAAACCGGCCGCCGCGCGACAGGCCATGCACCAGCGCCGTGATGAATACGGTTTTGCCGGCGCGCGACAGGCCCGTGACGCCGAGCCTCACCGTCGGGTTGAAGAAGCTTTCGCCGTAATCCAGCAGCGCGCGCGCCGACAGACGTGCTTCTTCAACGATATCGGAAAAGCTGGAGGCCATGTCGATGTGATGTCAACGATAATGCTAGGGGCTGGAACAGCGTGAAAATCGCGTGCGGGCAACCCGAAAGTGGCGATTTTCGGGCAGAAATCAAGTTTCGGCTTTGAGACGACCCGTACATCATTTGTGTTCAGATTTCGTTGACGGTGGACCGGCTGCCATTGTAGCGCCTTTCCGCAAGCGCAAAACATTGAAAATAGACCCAAACCCGAGTTGGTGACGTTGCAAACCGACCCCGCGAATGCCATGGCCGGCGCGATCCGCTGGAATTACGACCGCGCCGAACTGATCGCCGACGGCGTCGTGCATGTGCTTGGCGTCCTCGCCGGATTGATCGCGGCCACGGTGCTGATCGTGCTCACCGCGGTTTATGCCGGCCGCGACGTGGCGGTCGTGTCCATCTACGTCGCCGGCCTGATGACCATGCTGGTATTGTCCGCGACCTACAACCTCTGGCCGGTGTCGCCGCGGAAATGGCTGCTGCGCCGCTTCGATCATTCCGCGATCTACGTTCTGATCGCGGCGACCTACACGCCGTTCATCATGCAGGTGAAGGACAACGCATTTGCGCTCGCTCTACTGATCGGAGTCTGGTGCGTAGCGATGATCGGAGTGGCGCTCAAACTGGTTCTGCCGGGCCGGTTCGACCGGCTGTCGGTCGTTCTCTATCTGGTGATGGGGTGGAGCGGCATCACGATCTACGACGACGTGGTGCCGTCGCTGTCCGCGACAGCCCTGTGGTTTGTGGTCGTGGGCGGGGCACTCTACAGCTTCGGTGTGATCTTCCACACCTGGCGGCGGCTCCGCTTCCAGAACGCCATCTGGCATTCGTTCGTCCTGCTCGGTGCAGCCTGTCATTATACGGCCGTGTTCGATCTCGTCTTGGCCTGAGCTTTTTACGAAGCGGAGCGGGATGATGCAGGCGTCGCGACCCGCAAGGTCACGGACGCATCGCGCGCTCGCATCATAGAGGCATTGACGAAAGAGGCCGGCCTCTTCTCTCCGTCAACGCTCCGTGGCATGGTCGCTCCTGGAATAAACACGATCGGTCTCCGGTCGCGACCACGGGAGGCTTCGCGTGACCGGTTCCAACGCTCCTGGTGCATTCAATTTCGACCTCGGCGAAACCGCCGATGCGATCCGCGAGACGGTCCGCGATTTTTCCGAAAACGAGATCGCGCCGCGCGCGGCCGAGATCGACAAGACCAACAAGTTCCCGCGCGACCTCTGGCCCAAACTTGGCGCGCTCGGTCTTCACGGCATTACGGTCGAGGAGGACTATGGCGGCGCCGGTCTCGGCTACCTCGAACACTGCATCGCCATGGAGGAAATCTCGCGCGGTTCGGCTTCTGTCGGATTGTCCTATGGCGCGCACTCCAATCTCTGCATCAATCAATTGCGCCGCAACGGCAGCGAGGCGCAGAAGCGCAAATACCTGCCGAAGCTGATTTCGGGCGAGAACGTCGGCGCGCTGGCGATGTCGGAGCCGGGCGTCGGGTCGGACGTGGTCTCGATGAAGACCCGAGCGGACAAGAAGGGCGACCGCTACGTCCTCAACGGCAGCAAGATGTGGATCACCAACGGGACCATCGCCGAAACGCTGGTGGTCTACGTCAAGACCGATATCGCGGCGGGATCGCGCGGCATCACCGCCTTTGTCATCGAAAAGGGCCTGAAGGGATTTTCGACCGCGCAGAAGCTCGACAAGCTCGGCATGCGCGGTTCCGACACCTGTGAACTGGTGTTCGAGGATTGCGAGGTGCCCGAGGAGAATGTGCTCGGCGAGGTCGGCAGCGGCATCAACGTCCTGATGTCCGGTCTCGATTACGAGCGCGCCGTGCTCGCCGCCGGTCCGCTCGGCATCATGCAGGCCTGCATGGACGTGGTGATGCCTTATGTCCACGAGCGCCGGCAGTTCGGGCAGCCGATCGGCAGCTTCCAGCTCGTGCAGGGCAAGGTCGCCGATATGTATGTCACCATGAATGCGTGCCGCGCCTATGTCTATGCGGTGGCGAAGGCTTGCGATCGCGGCGAGACCACGCGCGAGGACGCGGCAGGGGCGATCCTTTACGCAGCCGAGAAGGCGACGCAGTGCGCGCTGGATGCGATCCAGTTGCTCGGCGGCAACGGCTACATCAACGACTATCCGACCGGACGCCTGTTGCGTGACGCCAAGCTCTATGAAATCGGCGCCGGCACCAGCGAAATCCGCCGAATGCTGATCGGCCGCGAGCTGTTCGAGAAGACCGCGTAAGCGTCAGGTATACTGACGGACGTTTTGCGCGTCATTGCCGGGCATAGCCGTTCGAAGAACGGCGTCGCTTCCGCTTGCCTCTGCCCGGCAATCCATCCTTTAATGACATGAGCAGATGGATGCCCGGATCAAGTCCTGGCATGACGGTGAGAGCAAAAGCCGGTCGGATGCAACGCAACGTTCGCACCCGGCTTTGCAATTCGTATCACTCCAGCGGCAGGTCGTTGACCTTCGCAACCCATGCCCGCACATCGATCATGACCTGCGGCAACACCGCCTTGGTCTCCTGCACGGTCATGCCGGCCTTGATGCGCGGATCGTAGAGGATGTTGAGGATGTACTGGTCGTAGATGTCGAAGAAACCCATCTGGACACCGTCGTTGAACATGGTCCACGGCACCGAATCGGTGTCGTTGATCGGTCCCAGCGATTGCAGCAGTTCTTCATAGGCGCAGTCGAGGAAAATGAAGTTGCCGTTATCGACGGTCAGGACCACGTCGGAATGCTGGATCTCGTATTTCTCGTTCTTGCGGAAACCGGACAGGCATTGAGGGTCGAGCGACCTGCGAATCTCGCGAGCCCGCTTGGCGCCATAGAACGCGGCGATGGTGCGATGGAGGTCGCGGTCGCGAACCAGCCGGACGGTGACGTTGGCGGCGGCGGCGGCGCTGTCGGCCATGGCGATGTCGAGATGCCGAACGCGCCGTGCGATATCGGCGACCACTTTCGCGAGTTGCGCCTTGCGGTCGGCACGATTGACGCCGTCTGCGATCACGCGCACCGGTCCGGCGTATTTGCGGATGCGGTCGACCCGGCCGGCGAGATGGTACTCGGCGCCGAAGGCGATTTTGAAGAACCCGTCGAGAATCTCGCTGTCGGTGAACGTCCTTCGCTCGGCGTGCTGGCGCGCGGTGACACCCGCAACCTCTGCGATGGCGGGATGCAAGGCGGCGGGCGCGCACAGCGCCGCTCCGATCAGGGTGGCGGCGACAACCTTGCGCGGGAAAGCTGAATGCATCACGGCGGGGTTCCCTCAACCCGCGCGGGCACAAAGGCTACGTTCGAGCGCGCATTCCTGCCGATGTTACGTTCCGCTGCCCCCTCCTTGAGCCTTTTCTCTTCTGATTCCATCAGATGCGAAAAGGCTCAAGGATTTTGATTTGACGCGTTTTCTTCACGCGAACCGGTATCCATCCTCGGGTCAAGCCCGAGGACATGCTTCGCTCGAAAACGCTCTAGTTCTTGACGACAACCGTTGTGCCGACCGACACGCGGTCATAAAGGTCCTTTACATCTTCGTTCGTCATGCGGAAGCAACCGGAGGACACCGCATGACCGATCGTCTCCGGTTCGTTGGAGCCGTGGATGCGGTAGAGCGTCGAGCCGAGATACAGCGCGCGCGCGCCAAGCGGATTGTCGATGCCGCCTTTCATGTGGCGCGGCAGATCGGGACGCCGGCGCAGCATCTGTGCGGGCGGGGTCCAGCTCGGCCATTCTTTCTTGGCGGTGATGCGGTGGACGCCGCCCCAGCGGAAGCCGTCGCGGCCGACGCCGATGCCGTACCTCAGCGCCTGGCCGTCGGGGAGGACGAGATAGAGCCGCCGCTCGCCGGTGCTGATGACGATGGTGCCCGGCGCATACCGGCTCTGAAAATGGACAAGCTGTCGCGGGATCGGATTTGCGGATGTAAAACTGGGGCCGAAATCCATGAAGCCGCGCGTATCGACGTACTGCGCGAAGGCGGACTTCGCATTGAAAACAAAGGCGGCGGCAATCAAAAGAGCCAAAACACGCGTCATTATTTCCTCGCATCGATCAATTTCATGGCGAGACAGGCCACAATTCTTCCGATTTCGCAAGCCGCAGCCGCGTGAGGAGGGTTCTTCCCGCGCCGACGTTGCGAAAAAGTATCAACCTCCGAGTTCTTCATGCGGGAACGCCAGCCGCCATGATGGTAGCCATGCGCGCCAATCCTTGACGCGCGGCTGGAACAAAGCTGATCTCGATTCGACCGGAAAGGCACGAGCGGGAGCAGAAGGATGAACGGTGCTGAAAGCCTGGTACGAACGCTGGTTCAGGGCGGCGTCGACGTTTGCTTCGCCAATCCCGGCACCTCGGAAATGCATTTTGTCGCCGCGCTGGACCGGGTGGAGGGCATGCGCTGCGTGCTCGGGCTGTTCGAAGGCGTGGTGACCGGCGCCGCCGACGGCTATTTCCGCATGAAGGGCACGCCGGCCTGCACCCTGCTGCATCTCGGTCCGGGTCTCGCCAATGGCCTTGCCAACCTTCACAACGCCAGGAAGGCCAATTCAGGTATCGTCAATATCGTCGGTCAGCACGCGGTCTACCACATCGGATACAACGCGCCGCTGACCTCGGATATCGAGGGGCTGGCCCGGCCGATGTCGGCTTGGGTCCGCACCTCGCCGGATTCGAAGTCGGTCGCCCGCGACGGCGCGGCGGCGATTGCGGCGGCAAAAGGTTCACCACCGCAGATCGCGACGCTGATCCTGCCCGCCGACACCGCATGGAACGAGGCCGACGGCATTGCCGCGGTGCCCGAGACGTCGCAGCGCGCCGGCTATTCGCCGCAGGCGGTCGATACCGCAGCCAAGATCCTGCGCGGCGGCGGCGGCGAGACTCTGCTTCTGCTCACGGGCGGCGCGCTGACCGAACCGGGACTGGCGCTGGCTGCCGGTATCGCGGGCAAGACAGGCTGCAAGGTGATGGGCCAGACCTATAACCCGCGCATGGCGCGCGGGCGCGGCCGCTTTTCCATCGAACGCATCCCATACGTGATCGAGCAGGCGTTGCCGGTCCTTAAAGACTTCAGGACCATCATCCTGGTCGAGGCCAACGATCCCGTCGCGTTCTTTGCCTATCCGGACAAGCCGAGCCTCTTGAAGCCCGAGGACTGCGAGGTGCATCGCATGACGGCGAGCGGCGAAGACTCGGTGGCCGCGCTTGAAGCGCTGGCGGGTGCTGTTGGCGCCAGGCCGCAGGATGCGAAGCCGCAAAAGCCGATGGAAATTGCGTGGCCGGCGGGGCCACTCAACCACGCGTCCATCGCGCAGGCGATTGCGATGGCAATTCCGGAAAACGCCATCATCGTCGACGAGTCGATCACGACGGGGCGCGGATTCTTTCCGCCGACCGCCTCTGCTGCGCCCCATGACTGGTTGCAGAACATGGGCGGTTCGATCGGATTTTCGACGCCGGTGGCGACCGGCGCCGCGATCGCCTGTCCCGACCGCAAGGTGATCTGCATGGTCGGCGACGGCAGCGCGATGTACACGCTGCAATCGCTGTGGACGCAGGCGCGCGAAGGGCTCGACGTCACCACGATCGTTTTCTCGAATCGAATCTATCGGATTTTGCACGGCGAGTTCGAGGGCGTCGGCGCCGGCGAGCCGGGCCGGCGGGCGATGGACATGCTGAGCCTCGACCGCCCGGCGCTCGACTGGGTGGCGCTTGCCAGGGGCATGGGCGTGCCGGGGCGAGCCGTGACGACCGCGGACGACTTCAACGAGGCGCTTGCCAGGGCAATTGCCGAAAAGGGGCCGCGCCAGATCGAAGTGCAGATGTGACGACCGATGCGGGGCGCGTCGATGCGCTGAAGCAGCAGGGACGCGGCGCGCGTGCGAGAGTCCAATGAGCCTGACCTATGTCATTCCCGATATTCACGGCCGCTTCGATCTCATGAGCGAGGCCTTGCACGGGGTTCATGCCTACGCCGCGGGCAATGGCGGCACGCTCGTCATGCTGGGCGACTATGTCGACAAGGGACCGGACAGCAACAGGGTCATCGCCCGGTTGCGCCGTGGAATGCCGGATGGCTGGAGCTTCGTTCCGCTCAAGGGCAACCACGACGCGATGATGGTCGCGGCGTGGCGCGATCCCGCGAACATGACGCGCTGGCTGAAGCGCGGCGGCGATGCGGTTCTGGAATCCTATGGCGGCGATCCCTCTGTTATTCCGCGGACGGACATTGCCTGGCTCGATGCGCTGCCGCTCACATATACCGATGCGCATCGGGTCTATGTTCACGCCGGGCTCGATCCCGGCGTCGCGCGCGATGCGCAGCCTGAGACCACGCTGCTCTGGAAACGCTATCCCAAAGGCGAGGCGGCCGGCTTCGAGGGCCGCCATGTCGTGCATGGACACAACTCGTTTGCTCAGGGACCGGAGTTGTACCAGGGCCGCACCAATCTCGATACCCGGTCATGGCGAACCGGCCGCCTCGTGACCGGCGTGTTCGACGATGCGGTGCCTGGCGGACCCGTCGATTTCATCGTCGTTCATGGCCCGGCACAGGAGCGCTTGGGTCAATCACTCTGAGATGGAATCGGGACGGTGCTTGTCTTCACCTCTCCCCCGCAGGGGAGAGGTCGGCGGGCTGCGCCCGGTCTCTTTCGTGGGATAGCCTGATCGTTTATCTTGACGGCGGTGCGCGACGCAGGTCTTTCGTATGGCATGGACAAGGTCTCGGACTCGGTTACGAAACTGCAGGCGACGTTCCGCATCACGGTGAACGGCGAGTCCGTCGCCATCGCGACGGTGGGGCAGGCCTACGACTTCATCACCCGTCTGAGCACCGTCGAATGGGTGGAGTGTCGCGCACTGCACGAGGAAGCGCGCATCGCGCTCGAGGCCGCCGCCGGCAACGCGATGTTGAGCCGCAAGGCGACCGATGCGTTGCGGGCGCTGTTCGCGCGAACAAAACTGCTGTGAGCGGCAAAACTGCCGAGCGATCGGACCGGGTCGTAACGGCGCGCAGCGCGACAGCAATCCGTCGCCGGACGAATGGTGGGCGCACAAGGGATCGAACCTTGGACCTCTCCCGTGTGAAGGGAACGCTCTCCCGCTGAGCTATGCGCCCGGGATCGTCATCTGCCGTAAAAGTTGCCGGGCTTCGGTTTCGGCCGACCCGGCGCAGCGACCGAAGCCGCGATTTAGGGAATGCAGGGCAGGGGTGTCAAGCGAACCTTCAACCTGGCCGACGCGCGCTGCCGGAGGCGAGGGATTGCAGGGCGCGGATGCGGTCGGCCAGTGTGCCAGCGGAGGGGGGCGCGCCGTTCACGGTTTTCGCCGCCCTGGTCGGGGCCGTGTCCGCCGCCAGGATGGCCTTGATCGGGGAATCCGGCCCCTCGATGGTCATGGCCAGCCCGGCGATCTCGGCGGCGATGTCGTTGATACGCTCACGCAACAGCGCGTTTTCCAAGTGCTCGGTCGTACCGGAGGATACCGCCTGCTGCTGGATCACATTGATGTCGCGCTGCAGTTTGGCTCGCTCGTCGTGGGCGGCGCGCAGCGCCCGTTCGGCTGCGACCATTTCGTTGCGCAGCATATCGATGAGCGGAGACTTGCCGCCGTTCAGCGACGCGATCTCCTCGCGTAATTCGCTGACGGCACGTTCCGCGGCCGCGTTGGCCTGCCGCAGCCGGCCGTTCTTCTCGTCTCGTTCGGCCAGCGTCTTGGTCTGCGCGGCGAGGTGGCTTTCGAGTTCCTGGACTCGACTGCCGAGCCTTTCGGCGTCCTTGACCTTGTCAATGAGCTGCTCGTCAATCTTGACGACGCGCTGGCTCAGATTTTCTACGTGTTTGCGCGCGTCGTCGCGCTCCCGGGCCGTGGCGGCCGATACGCTGCGCTGCTGCTCGAGCAGCGCCTGCGTGGCGGCGAATTCCTTTTCGACGTCGTCGACGCGGCTCTGCAATCGTTCGATCTGCGCGCGCACCACGAACAGTTCGGACTGCCGGGTCTCCGCCGTCAGCGAGCGGTCCGACAGTTCTTGACGGAGTCGGCCGAGTTCGGCCTGCCTATCGACGAGGGTCTGCTCGGTGCTCCGCAACGTTTCGGCCTTGGCGGCAAGCTCCTGTTCGGTGGACTGCAAATGCTCCCCGACCGCCTTCTCCTGCCCATCGAGATTGAAGATCGTGGCGTTCTTCTCGCCGAGCTCGACCTTCAGGCGGTTGATTGCGTCGGCCTTTTTGCCGAGTTCGGCGGCTTGGCTGGCGGTCTTTCTCTTGAGCTGGTCGACGCTCATTTCCAGACGCCGCGCCGACATCGCAAATTCGGCGCGCAACTGATCCTTGTCGGCCTGGATTTCGGCCATCGACAGCGGGGTCGCAGCTTCGAGGCGTTTGGTGGTGAGGCGGACGGCGCGGTTATGCACGAGCGGCATGACCATCAGCGCGCACAGCATCGAAACCAGAAAACCGATCGCCAGATACATGATCGGCTCGACCATGGGCAACGCTCCACTAGATCACGATGATTTTGGATCGAATCGATCCAGATCATGAACGTGATCGATTCCAATATTTGAGAGCGGGATGCGGGGCGGAAAACCGCTACACACTTTTCCTCATCCCGCTCTAGGCCCGGATAAGGGTTTGGTTACCATGCCACGGGCGGCCGGCAAAAGGCCAGCCACGACTCGTTGGCGTTGAATCTGTCCATCACGCTCGTCCGCGGTTGCGGACGTCTGGGTTTTCAGAACGGATTCCAGGTCGCCCGCGGCGTAAATTTCAGATAGCCGATATTGGCGCCGAGCCGTAGCCCGAGACCGGAACGGATCGGCACCAGCACGATGTTGTTTGCGGTCAGCGCCGTCATGCCGAAGCCGCCGATGATGTAGGCGGAGCCGTCGATGCCCGCGAAGCGCTGATAGATCGCGTTCGTGGCCGGCAGGTTGTAAACCAGCGTCATGGTGCGGGCGCCGTCGCCGCCCCAGTCGAAACCAACCGACGGCCCCTGCCAATAGACTTTCAGGTCGCCGGCATTCTTGGTGTAGAGGGTGCCCTCGCCGTAGCGCAGGCCGGCGACGAAGGCGCCCGAGCCTTCCTCGCCCAGGATGTAGCCGTTGGGCAGGCCCCACTGGCTGACGGCGCGCTCGATGACCGAGGCCAGGCCGCGAGAGACGTTGCCGAAGAACCGGGTTCCGGATTTGAGCAATTCGTCCGACGAATAGGTGCCGCCACCGGCGTGCCGTTGCGGCGGCGGGGACAGTTGCTGGCCCGGGGGTGCCTCGTATGGCGGCGCCGATTGCTGGGCTGATGCGGGCATAATCCAGAACGTCGTCGCTGCAGCGAGCGCGACCGCTGCAAGGCGCGAAATGAAAGTCATGGAAGCATCCCCCAAGGTAGCGAAACTTGTCGCTGTGTCTTTAACCCGATGCTGACAGGCGGTCGGTATGATGCGGCGATCGTCCCCTCGACTCGCACGTTATCGGCACCAACTATGACGGCACGGCGGCAGGAAAGAAATGGCTTGCGCCGCGGAATAGCCGTGATCGCCTTGCTGGGGTGCGGGTTCGCCTGCACCGAGGTCGACTTCGCGGCCAGGGCCGCGACCTCCGAACGGGTCGTGGCCGACCGTTATACGGGTCTGGCGATCGGCGGGTTCGATCCGGTAGCTTTCTTTACCGACGCCCGGCCGGTGCAGGGTTATTCCGACTACGAGGTGTCGCAGGGCGGCGCCGTCTGGCGCTTCAGCAATCCCGACAATCGCGCGTTTTTTATCGCAGATCCCGACGTGTATAGCCCGGGTTTCGGCGGCTATGATCCGGTGGATATCGCGCGGGGCGTGACTTTCGCCGGAACCGCGCGGCTCTGGCTGATTGTCGGCCAGCGGCTTTACCTGTTCGGCCATGAGGACAGCCGCGCCGCCTTCGCGGCCAATCCGGCGCGCTATCTGCTTGAGGCGACGCGTCGCTGGGCCGTGCTGAAGGAAACGCTGGCGCGCTAGATTCTGATTCAACTGCGTTGAAGCCGAATCCAGCCTTACCCTTTTGATTGAGCATGATCTCATCCGAAAACCGGTTCACTTTTCGGGACCATGCTCTCTAGCTGCGGTTCAGCAGTCCGTCTCAAGGCGCGGCCGAGGGATCGCCCCAGGCGATAAACTCCGGCACCAGAAATCCTTCGCGCGATTCGCCGAAACGCAGCGGCGCGCCCCGCCCGTCGGTGATCTTGCCGCCGGCGGCGGCGACCAAAGCGTGACCTGCCGCAACGTCCCATTCGCTGGTCGGGGCAAGGCGGGGATAGATGTCGGCGCCGCCCTCCGCGATCCGGCAGAACTTGACCGCGGAGCCGAGCGGCTTGCGCACCGCGCCGGGCCGGCTGTCGATGAAGGCGTTCGAACGGCTGTCGCCGTGCGAACGGCTGACGGCGGCAATCCATTGGCAGCCGCGGCCGGGAAACGGTCGGGTCGCGATTGGCTCCGCGCCGCCGACGTCGCTGTCGGGCGCGACCGCGAGGCGCTGGGCGCCGTGGCCGACAAGGCCGCGCCAGATCGAGCCGAGCGCCGGCGCACCGACGATTCCGAAAAGCGGCACGCCGTCGGTCACGATCGCGAGGTTGACCGTGAATTCGTCGCGGCCGGCGATGAATTCCTTGGTGCCGTCCAGCGGATCGATCAGGAAGAAGCTGCCGACATAAGGCGGCGTCGCCAGATGCACGCGCTCCTCCGATAGCACCGGAATATCGGGGCAGAGTCGCGCGAGCCCTTCGGCGATGATGCGGTCGGAGGCGAGATCCGCGTCCGTGACCGGAGATCCGTCGGCCTTGCCGCCGATCGTCATGCGATCGCGCTTGACCGAGAGGACGGCGGTGCCGGCCTTCGCGACCAGCGCCGTCAGCGCATCCATCAGCGCCGTAGCGGATTGAGCGTCGATCACCGGCACGTTCGCAGCTTCCTTGCACGGTGTCGCAGAACGGCGGCGACCGCCTTGTGGTGGCAGCACAGGCTCCGGCGGTGTATCAAGCCATGAAGATCGTTTGATTCGCCGTGTTCGCGCGCTGCGGATTTGCCGAAACAGATCCGAGGAGCAGGTTTTATGTCTGACACATCGTCTCCCGGTCCCGCTCCAGACACGCTCGAACTCGCAGCCCTGCTCTGTTCGCGCGTCTGTCACGACCTCATTAGTCCGGTTGGCGCAATCGTCAACGGGCTTGAGGTGCTGGACGACGATCCGAAGCCGGACGATCGCGAATTCGCCCTCGATCTGATCCGCAAGAGCGCCAAAACCGCCTCGGCGCGGCTGCAGTTCTGCCGTCTCGCATTCGGCGCCGCGGGCTCGGCCGGTGCGCAGATCGATCTCGGCGATGCGCAGAACATGGCGAAAGGCCATTTTGAGGACGGCAAGATCACGATCGCCTGGAATTTGCCGCGCCTGTTGCTGCCGAAGAACAGGGTGAAGCTTCTGCTCAACTTGCTGGTGATCGCGCAACAGACGATCCCCCGCGGCGGCGTGCTGACGGTCGATCCGCTCGGCGAGGGCGAGGCGATGGGCTTTCAGATCACCGCCGCCGGGCTGAACGCCCGCCTGTCGCAGACCACCGCCGATCTTCTGGCGTCCGGTCCCGCCGGCGCCGTCGATGCCCATGCGGTTCAGCCCTACTACACCCGTCTGCTTGCTGAGGCCTGCGGCATCGGCATCTCGCTCGCCGCCGACGGCGAGAAGGTGGTTGCGACTGCCCGTTGAAGCTCCGCGTCAACCGATAAGGTTAGCGAATGGTTTCCGAGCCCGCGGGCTGTCGGGCGCGTCCTTTTCCGTTTGCTAAACCCATATTAACCAACCTGCATCGAAACTCGCCCAAACCCCGAAAGGTGCAATGACGTCGCGCGCCGGCGTTTCAAGGCCAGTCCACGATGAATGACCGTCTCCACCGTTTTGGCCACTCGTTGGGCGCATTCTTTTCCGCGTGCTCAACTAATATTAAATGCTTTGGGTTGAAACTGGCCCGGCCGCGAACAGGCGCGACGAGGTCGCCCCGGCATTTCGAAGGCCAGAAGGCTATGGATGATCTCCTCCGCGAATTCCTGACCGAGACCAATGAGAGTCTGGACACCGTTGACAATCAGCTCGTCAGTTTCGAGCAGGATCCGAACAACGCGAAGATATTGGATAATATCTTTCGGCTGGTCCACACCATCAAAGGCACGTGCGGTTTTCTGGGCCTTCCAAGGCTAGAGGCGCTCGCCCATGCGGCGGAAACGCTGATGGGCAAGTTTCGCGACGGCATGCCGGTGACCGGCGAGGCCGTGACGCTCATTCTCTCCACCATCGACCGCATCAGGGACATCCTGAGTCAACTCGAGGCGACCGAGACCGAGCCGGAGGGGGCCGATACCGATCTGATCGACAAGCTGCATCACATGGCCGAGCACGGCGCGACCGCGCCCGTTGCTCCCGAGCCCGCGTCTCCTTCCGAGCCCGAGCCCGCGCTGGAGATCGCCGCTGCCGAGCCGGCGCAGGAAACCGGGACGGTGACCTTTCAGGTGCTGGAACGGCCGCTGCGCCCGGGTGAAGTCTCCCTCGACGAGCTTGAGCGCGCGTTCCGCGAGACGGAGGCCGAGCCGGTCGCGCCCGCTCCGCAGCCGGCGTCCGACGCGCCCGCGCCGGCCGTTGCTCCGAAGGCCGTCGCCAAGGTTATCGCCAAGGCCGCGCCGAAGAAGACCGCTGCCGAGATGGAGACCCCGGAGGGCGACCGGGTCGCCCACCAGTCGATCCGCGTCAACGTCGATACGCTCGAGCACCTGATGACGATGGTGTCCGAACTGGTGCTGACGCGCAACCAGCTGCTCGAGATCAGCCGCCGGCACGAAGACAACGAATTCAAGGTGCCGTTGCAACGGCTGTCCAACGTCACCGCGGAGCTGCAGGAAGGCGTCATGAAGACGCGGATGCAGCCGATCGGCAATGCCTGGCAGAAGTTGCCGCGGATCGTGCGCGACCTGTCGAGCGAACTCGGCAAGCAGATCGAACTCGAGATGCATGGCGCGGACACGGAACTCGACCGTCAGGTTCTCGACCTGATCAAGGATCCGCTGACGCACATGGTGCGCAATTCCGCCGACCACGGCCTGGAAACGCCGGCGGAGCGCATCAAGGCCGGCAAGCCGGAACAGGGCACCATCCGCCTTTTGGCCTATCACGAGGGCGGCCACATCATTATCTGCATCGCCGATAATGGTCGCGGCCTCAACACCGAGCGCATCAAGGCCAAGGCAATCCAGAACGGCCTCGCGACCGAGACCGAACTCGAGAAGATGACCGAGGCGCAGATCCACAAGTTCATCTTCGCTCCGGGATTCTCGACCGCGGCGGCAGTGACCAGCGTCTCCGGACGCGGCGTCGGCATGGACGTGGTGCGCGCCAACATCGACCAGATCGGCGGCACCATCGACGTCAAGTCGGTGGCCGGCGAGGGCTCGAGCGTCACCATCAAGATTCCGCTGACGCTGGCGATCGTGTCGGCGCTGATCGTGGAGGCCGCAGGCGAGCGTTTCGCTATACCGCAGCTCTCGGTGGTCGAGCTGGTGCGCGCGCGCGCCAATTCGGAGCACCGCATCGAACGCATCAAGGACACCCCGGTGCTGCGGCTGCGCAACAAGCTTTTGCCGCTGATGCACTTGAAGAAGATTCTGAAGATCGATGACGGCACCTCCAGCGATCCGGAGAACGGTTTCATCGTGGTGACGCAGGTCGGCAACCAGACCTTCGGCATCGTCGTGGACGGCGTGTTCCATACCGAGGAAATCGTGGTCAAGCCGATGTCGACCATACTGCGGCATATCGGCATGTTCTCGGGCAACACCATTCTCGGCGACGGCGCCGTGATCATGATCATCGACCCGAACGGCATCGCGCACGCGCTGGGCGCATCGGTCGCAACTCAGCAGGAACTTGCCGACCAGAACGCGGCGGGCGTCAGCGACGCCGAGCAGATGACGTCGCTGCTGGTGTTCCGCGCCGGATCGGATCAGCCCAAGGCCGTGCCGCTCGCGCTCGTCACGCGACTCGAGGAGTTCAGGGTCGACAAGATCGAGATCTCCGACGGCCGCTATATGGTGCAGTACCGCGATCAGCTCATGCCACTGGTGCAGATGGATGGCGTTTCGGTCGGGACCGATGGCACGCAGCCGGTCCTGGTGTTCGCTGACGACGGCCGTGCGGTGGGACTGGTGGTCGATGAGATCATCGACATCGTCGAGGAACGGCTGAACATCGAGGTGGCGAGCAGTCAGCAGGGCATTCTCGGCTCCGCTGTCATCAAGGGCCGGGCGACGGACGTGATCGACATCGGTCATTTCCTGCCGTTGGCCTTCGCCGACTGGTTCAAGCGCAAGGAGATGAGTGCGGCGGCCGCGACGCGGTCGGTGCTGCTGGTGGATGACAGTGCCTTCTTCCGCAACATGCTGGCGCCGGTTCTCAAGGCCGCAGGTTATCAGGTCCGGCTCGCGACCAACGCACAGGAAGGTCTGGTCGCGCTGCGATCGGGCCAGGAGTTCGACGCAATCCTCACCGATATCGAAATGCCGGACATGAACGGCTTCGAGTTCGCGGAGACGGTGCGCTCCGATCGCCGCCTGAGCGACACGCCGATCATCGCGCTGTCGTCGATGATCTCTCCGGCCGCGATCGAGCGCGGCCGTCAGGCCGGCTTCCACGACTACGTCGCCAAGTTCGACCGGCCCGGCCTGATTGCCGCGCTGAAGGAACAGACCGCCGAAATGATCCGGGCGGCATGAAGGATCAGAGCATGACCAACCTCAACCAGGGCAGCGAAAACGCGATCACCGAATACGTCACCGCGACCATCGGCGGGCAGTTGTTCGGGCTGCCGATCTCGCGGGTGCACGACGTGTTCAAGCCGGAACGTCTGACCCGGGTGCCGCTGGCGTCGGGCGACGTCGCCGGCGTCTTGAATCTGCGCGGTCGCATTGTCACCGCGATCGATGTGCGCGCGCGATTAGGCCTGCCGAAGGGAGAGACCGATCGCCCGCCGATGGCCGTCGGTGTCGAACTGCGCGGCGAGTCCTACGGACTTCTGATCGATTCGATCGGCGAAGTCATGAAACTCCCGGACGAAGGCCGCGAGGTCAATCCGGCCAACCTCGACCCGCGGATGGCGGAGATGTCGGCGGGCGTGCATCGGCTGGATGGACAGTTGATGGTCGTTCTCGATATCGATCGTGTTCTGGAGATAATGCCTGACAAGCTTGCGGCCTGAGAACGGCCGCAGGTGCTTGTCGTCGGGAAATGTCCCGTCGTGCGTGAAGGCTGAAAAGAGGCGGAGGCCGAAATGAAAACATGCCTGGTCGTGGATGATTCCAGCGTCATTCGTAAGGTCGCGCGACGTATCCTGGAAGGTTTCGATTTTCGCATCATCGAGGCGGAGGATGGCGAGAAAGCGCTGGACATTTGCAAGCGCGAGCTGCCGGATGCCGTGCTGCTGGACTGGAACATGCCGGTCATGGACGGTTACGAGTTTCTTCGTAACCTGCGCCTGATGCCCGGCGGCGATCAGCCGAAGGTGGTGTTCTGTACCACGGAGAACGATGTCGCGCACATCGCCCGCGCGCTCCATGCCGGCGCCAACGAATACATCATGAAGCCGTTCGACAAGGACATCGTGACGGCGAAGTTTCACGAAATCGGTCTGATCTGAAGTTCGCCGCGCCGGGAGCCGATCCCGGCCGGCGCAGATATCGTCTTTGTCCGTCGTTGCGTCTGGTGAGTTGGGTAATGCGTACTGCTGTGGCAAGTCCGGCGGCTCTGGATTCGGGGAGGCAGGAGCCGCTGCGTGTCATGGTGGTCGATGACTCCGTCGTCATTCGCGGACTGATTTCCCGATGGATCGAGGCCGAGCCCGACATGGTGGTCGCGGCCTCGCTGCGCACCGGGCTCGACGCGGTCAACCAGGTCGAGCGCGCCAATCCCGACGTCGTCGTCCTCGATATCGAAATGCCCGAGCTCGACGGCATCTCCGCGCTGCCGCAACTACTGGCAAAGAAGCGCAATCTCATTGTCATCATGGCCTCGACGCTGACCCGCCGCAATGCGGAGATCAGTTTCAAGGCCCTGTCGCTCGGCGCCGCCGATTACATTCCGAAGCCGGAAAGCACCCGCGAGATCGCCGCGGCCGATATCTTCAAGCACGACCTGATCCAGAAGATCCGGCATCTCGCCGCAAAGCGTCGTCGCCCGGCGGCGCTCGCCTCGGCGCGCGAGCCGGAACCGCGTCCCATCCAGGCCACTCCTGTGCCGGCGCATTCGGCACCGGTGTTGCGCCCCTTCAGCACGCACGCCCCGCGCGCGCTGCTGATCGGCTCGTCCACAGGCGGGCCGCAGGCGCTGATGACGCTGGTGGCCGGAATAGGGCCGGTGATCGACCGCTATCCGGTGCTGATCACGCAGCACATGCCGCCGACGTTCACGACCATTCTCGCCGAGCATCTGGCGCGAGCCGCCGGACGCCCGGCGCATGAGGGGGTGGATGAGGAGATCGTGAAACCAGGTCATATCTATCTCGCGACCGGCGGCCGCCACATGCGCCTGGCCAGAAAGGGCACAGGCGCCGTCATCGTGCTCGATGACGGCCCGGCGGTGAATTTCTGCAAACCGGCCGTCGATCCGCTGTTCACGTCGGCGATCGACGTCTGGCAGGGAGGCATTCTGGCCGTCATCCTGACGGGAATGGGATCGGACGGAATGCGCGGCGGCCAGCAAATCGTCGCGGCAGGGGGCAATGTCATCGCGCAGGACGAAGCGAGCAGCGTGGTGTGGGGAATGCCGGGCGCAGCCGCCCAGGCCGGAATTTGCGCGGCCGTTTTGCCGCTTCAACAGATCGCACCGAAGCTCGTTCGGCTGTTTGCGGGAGACCATTCGTGACGCCGCTTGATTTTGAGTACCTGCGCAGGTTTCTGAGGGAGCGGTCCGGACTCGATCTCGCCGCCGACAAGCAATATCTGGTCGAGAGCCGTCTGATTCCGCTCGCGCGCAAGGCCGGCCTTTCGGGCATCGGCGACCTCGTGCAGAAAATGAAGAACGGCGCCGTGGCGCTGACGGTTGACGTCGTCGAGGCGATGACCACCAACGAAACCTTCTTCTTTCGCGACAAGACGCCGTTCGAGCATCTGCGCGAGACCATGATTCCGGCGCTGCTGCAGGCCCGCGCGGCTCGCCGCAGCCTGCGGATATGGTGCGCTGCCGGATCGACCGGGCAGGAGCCTTACTCGATCGCGATGTGTCTCAAGGAATACGCTCCCGCGCTGGCGGGCTGGCGTATCGAGATCATCGCCACCGATCTGTCGAACGAGGTGCTCGAAAAGTCGCGGGCCGGTCTCTACAGTCAGTTCGAGGTGCAGCGCGGGCTGCCCATTCAGTTGCTGATCAAGTATTTCAAGCAGGTCGGCGAACTCTGGCAGATCAATGCCGACATTCGCGCGATGGTTCAGCACCGCCAGCTCAATCTGTTGCAGGATTTTTCCCACCTCGGCGCCTTCGACGTGGTCTTCTGCCGCAACGTGCTGATCTATTTCGATCAGGAGACCAAGGTCGGCGTTTTCATGCGGCTAGCGAAGCAAATGGAAGCCGATGGCTTCCTCACGCTCGGCGCCGCGGAAACCGTGGTCGGGCTGACCGACGTGTTCAAGCCCCATCCGGACAAGCGCGGTCTCTATCGGCCCAATCGCGTTCATGCACCGTCGCTGGTGCCGGGCATGCCGGCGGCCAGGTCCGCCGCCCGCGCATAGCGCGCCGGTGAATATTTGTGCCGGTCCGGGGCAACCCGGCGCCGGGTTCATGGAGGCCGGAGCAGGGGCATTCCGGCAGCGCGACAGCTCCGGCGCCCTCCCCAAACAAAAACCCCGCCATTTGCGGCGGGGTCAGTCTGGGAGGAACGCAGGATTGCGGTGTCAGGCCGGGATGCGGGCTTCATCCTCGTGCGGTTCGCGCAGCACGTAGCCGCGGCCCCACACGGTCTCGATGAAGTTGCGGCCGTCGGAGGCGTTGGCGAGCTTCTTGCGCAGCTTGCAGATGAAGACGTCAATGATCTTCAGCTCGGGCTCGTCCATGCCGCCATAGAGGTGGTTGAGGAACATTTCCTTGGTCAGCGTGGTGCCCTTGCGCAAGCTGAGCAGCTCCAGCATCTGGTATTCCTTGCCCGTCAGGTGGACGCGCTGGCCGCCGACTTCCACCGTCTTGGTGTCGAGATTGACCACGAGATCGCCGGTCTGGATCACCGACTGGGCATGGCCCTTGGAGCGGCGCACGATCGCATGGATGCGGGCCACCAGCTCGTCCTTGTGGAAGGGCTTTGTCATGTAGTCGTCGGCGCCGACGCCGAGACCCTTGACCTTGTCCTCGATGCCGGCGAGGCCGGAGAGGATCAGAATGGGTGTTTTGATCTTGGAGACGCGGAGCTGCTTGAGCACGTCGTAACCGGACATGTCGGGCAGGTTGAGATCGAGAAGGATGATGTCGTAGTCGTACAGTTTGCCAAGATCGACGCCTTCCTCGCCGAGATCCGTCGTATAGACGTTGAAACTCTCGGACTTGAGCATCAGCTCGATCGACTGCGCGACGGCGCTGTCATCCTCAATCAGCAAAACGCGCATGCCAGTCCCCTAATCGTCGCCGCGCCGGGCGTCAGGCCGGCCGCAATACTTGCGGCACTGGAAACGCCTTTAAGCAACTGATTCGGATCCTGACTGCCTATAGTTAACAAAAACTGTTTCTGTTGTGCAAGCTCTATCGGTGCAATTTTCATCGAATCGCCCTAAAGTGTTGCGTTGAAGCAGTTTTTCCTAGCCAATCGCGTTCAGGTTCCACATTAAAAGCCAGACCTAACCGACTCCCGCGACTCGCCTTCGTTCTGAAGACCAGGCGCGCTCAATCGCCAAAGACAGTGACGCAATGATTAACGATGCGGGTAAACACGAGGTTAAAGGGTGCCCGCTAATGCGCGGAAACTTAAGGTTTTCACGGTGAAGGGCCTGGCCGAACAGGTCGGCGATATCGAGCGCGTCAATATTTATGGCCGCGTGGTTGGCGTACGCGGCCTGATGGTCGAGATAGCCGGCCCCATCCATGCGATGTCGGTCGGCGCCCGAATCCTGATCGAGACCGGCGGCGACCGTGTCATCCCGGCGGAGGTGGTTGGCTTCAACGGCGACAATGCCGTGGTCATGCCGTTCGCCGGCCTTGACGGGGTGCGGCGCGGCTGCCGCGCCGTGATCGCCAATGCCTCCAGCCAGGTGCGCCCGGCTCCCTCCTGGCTCGGCCGTGTTCTCAACGCCATGGGCGAGCCGATCGACGGCAAGGGAGCGTTGCCGCAAGGGCCGGTGCCGGTGCCGTTCCGCAATTCGCCGCCGCCGGCGCATTCGCGCAAGCGGGTCGGCAAACCGCTCGACCTCGGCGTTCGCGCGCTGAACACGTTCCTGACCTGCTGCCGCGGCCAGCGGCTCGGTATCTTCGCCGGTTCCGGCGTCGGCAAATCGGTGCTGCTGTCGATGCTGGCGCGCAACGCGGACGCCGACATTTCGGTGATCGGGCTGGTCGGCGAACGCGGCCGCGAGGTGCAGGAATTCCTGCAGGACGACCTCGGCGAGGAGGGGCTCGCACGATCGGTCGTCGTGGTCGCGACCTCCGACGAGCCCGCCCTGATGCGGCGGCAGGCTGCCTATCTGACCCTGGCCGTCGCGGAATATTTCCGCGACGAGGGCAAGGACGTCATGTGCATGATGGATTCGGTGACGCGGTTCGCGATGGCGCAGCGCGAAATCGGATTGTCGACCGGCGAGCCGCCGACCACGAAGGGTTACACGCCGACCGTGTTCACCGAACTGCCGAGGCTTCTGGAGCGCGCCGGTCCCGGCGCCGCCGACAAGGGAACCATCACCGGTATTTTCACGGTGCTGGTGGACGGTGACGATCACAACGAGCCGGTGGCCGATGCGGTGCGCGGCATTCTCGATGGCCACATCGTGATGCAGCGCGCCATTGCCGAGCGCGGCCGCTATCCCGCGATCAATGTCCTGAAGTCGGTGTCGCGCACCATGCCGAAATCCGCCGATCCTGCCTTCCTGCCGGTGATCACCCGCGGGCGGCAGGTGATGGCCACCTTTTCCGACATGGAGGAGTTGATCCGCCTCGGCGCCTATCGGACCGGGTCTAACGCCGAGGTCGACGAGGCGATCCGGCTCAATCCGCTCCTGGAAGATTTTCTGCGCCAGGCCAAGGACGAAGTCACCAGCATCGAGGACGGTTATCGGCGGTTGCAGCAAATCCTTAAGACCTTGGAAACGGAACGCTAACTTTGTCGGGCCATCATCGGCTTCTCATAAGAGTAGTGCCGGCGGGACCCGAACGGGATGCCGGTATCGTCCCGCGTTCAGATTCGGGACTTCTGGGGAGTACTAGTCGATGAAGTCACGTGAAACGCTGATCCGCCTAAAGAAATTCCAGGTCGAGGAGAAGCGACGGAGGGTGGCTCAGATCGAGAGCATGATCGCTGACTTCCAGCGCATGTCGGTCGATCTGGAGCGCGAAATCGAAATCGAGCAGGATCGTGCCGGGATCGACGATCCCGCGCATTTCGCCTATCCGACCTATGCCAAGGCGGCGATCCAGCGTCGCGAAAACCTGACCCGCTCGGCGGACGAATTGCGCGTCCAGCTTGAAGACGCCAAGCTGGGTCTTGCGGAGGCCTTCGAGGAACTGAAGAAGGTCGAATTGCTCGATGAGCGCGACCAGGCGCGCGAGCGTGCGGAAGAGAGCGCCCGCGAGCAAGCCGATCTCGACAGCATCGGCCTGATGCGGGCGCGCATGGGCGTCATCGCCTGACCGCGACATCGACAATTCATATCCATCGAATCCAAGCGTTCCGCCCGGGTTTTTCTTTTTGAGAGATAGGCAAAAGAAAACGCCCGTGGGGGGCGGGCGTTTTCCATCGTAGACCACTTGGGGTTAGTGGGGTCCTCTACGTACTCACGCGGCGACTTCGGGGGGCAACTAAAGAGGCCTCGTGAATTCCTTAAATTCCTTCAGCGAACGACCATCGCGCCAGAACTCGTGACTGCCATCGGTTTGCCGGCCTTGATGATGCGCGCGGTCTGCGTATAGCCGTCGCCGGCATTGATCCGCGCCGAAATGGCGAAGCCCGCTACTGCAATCCCTGCGACGAGAGCGACAACCACGATCTTCAGGTGGGTCGTCCGATCCGCACTGTAAATCGAATGGTTCATGGAAGCCTCCCTGCCGCTAACTTCCTTTAGAGATTTGTCTCCGTCATCCCCGAACAGGTTCATGGTCTCGCGTCATGCAAACGTAGGAAGGCGCCTTATTGTTCCGAAGGGGTGATCACAAGGCAGTGAAAAGGTGTGAACAAACGCGATCGCCTGATCCCGGAAGCATGGTACATATCTATATTTTTGCAATGAGATCAGTGTGTTAATCTTAAGCGACTGATAAATCGCGCGCCCACGCACTCATCGTAGGCTCCAGACATAAAACATTTGTCTGATGCCAAAATGCCGCATAGGCGCCTGCTTGATTCGGTGCGGCGGATCAGATGCTTCCGACGGTTTTGAGCCGGGCGCGCGGATGAATTTCGGCCTGCGACAGCACGGGGGTCTGGGCGCGGAACCGCTCGACCAGCGAGCGGACGAACGGCCGGATCGCGGCCGAGGTCACGAGCACCGGCGCTTCGCCTTCGCGGGCGGCCTGTTCGAAGCGGTCGCGCACCGCGGTCATGAATTCCGACAGCTTTGAGGGTTGCATCGCGAGGCTGCGTTCTTCGCCCTGGCCGATGATGGATTCGGCAAAGGCCTGTTCCCATTTCGCCGACAGCGCGACCAGCGGCAGGTAGCCGTTGCCCGAGGTATTCTGGGCGCAGATCTGGCGCGCAAGGCGGGCGCGCACGTGCTCGACCAGCGTCGCCGGGTTGCGCGAGAA
This sequence comes from Nitrobacter hamburgensis X14, assembly GCF_000013885.1. NCBI lineage: Bacteria > Pseudomonadati > Pseudomonadota > Alphaproteobacteria > Hyphomicrobiales > Nitrobacteraceae > Nitrobacter > Nitrobacter hamburgensis. The sequence goes on along the minus strand of NC_007964.1, from coordinate 3,707,240 downwards.
GGCCAGCGCATCGGCGATGCCTTCGAGGATGGTGGAGAGATCGCGGACCGAGATGCGCTCGGCGAGCAGGAGTTGCAGTACGCGCTGGATGCCGGAGACCGTGATCTGGCTCGGAACGATGTCCTTGACCAGTTCGCCCTGTTCCTTCGGCAGATCCTTCAAAAGCTTTTGCACCTCGCCGTAGGAGAGCAGGTCCGACATGTTGGTCTTGAGCAGTTCGGTGAGGTGGGTCGAAGCCACGGTCGCGGCATCGACCACGGTATAACCCTTCAGCGAGGCCTCTTCCTTCAGCGAGGCATCGACCCACGTTGCCGGCAGGCCGAAGGTCGGTTCGGTGGTGTGAATGCCGGGCACGTCGACCTGATCGCCGGCGGGATCCATCACCATGTACTGGTTCGGCCAGATCCGGCCCGAGCCGGCGTCGACCTCCTTGATTTTGATGATGTAGGTGTTGGCCTCGAGTTGCACGTTGTCGAGAATCCGTACCGCCGGCATCACAAATCCCATCTCGATCGCGAGCGAGCGGCGCAGCGCCTTGATCTGCTCGGTGAGACGATCCTGGCCGTCGGGGCCGTTGACCAGCGGCAGCAGCGCATAGCCCAGTTCGATCTTGAGATCGTCGATCTTCAGCGCGGTCGAGATCGGCTCCTCCGCAGCGGCCGCGGCCGCCGCTGCTGTTGCGGCGTCGGGCGCTGCCGCGGCCTTGGCTTCCGCAGCCGCGATGCGGTGACGCTTTCGCGAGGTCCAGGCCAGCGCCGCGGCGCCGCCGCCGAGCGCGAGGAACGGCAGCATCGGAATGCCCGGCAGCAGTCCCAGCACCAGCATCACCCCGGCCGACATGCCGAGCGCCTGCGGGTAGCCGGAAAGCTGCTTCATCAGCGCCTTGTCGGCGGCGCCGGTGACCGCGGCCTTGGAGACCAGAAGGCCGGCGGCGGTCGAGACGATCAGCGCCGGGATCTGCGTGACAAGGCCGTCGCCAACGGTCAGCAGGGTGTAGCTGCGCGCGGCGTCGCCAAAGCTCAAGCCCTGCTGCGCGATGCCGATGATCATGCCGCCGATGATGTTGATGAAGACGACCAGCAGGCCGGCGACCGCATCGCCGCGCACGAACTTCGAGGCGCCGTCCATCGCGCCGAAGAAGCCGCTTTCGTCCTCCAGCGCCTTGCGGCGTTCCTTGGCGGTCTTTTCGTCTATCAGGCCGGCGGAGAGGTCAGCGTCGATCGCCATCTGCTTGCCGGGCATGGAGTCGAGCTGGAAGCGTGCCGCGACCTCGGCGATGCGGCCCGAACCTTTGGTGATGACCACGAAGTTCACGATCACCAGGATCGCGAACACGATGATGCCGATCACGAAGTTGCCGCCCATCACGAAGTTGCCGAAGGCCTCGATGACGTGGCCGGCGGCGGCCGAGCCTTCATGTCCGTGCGACAGGATCAGCCGCGTCGAGGCGAGGTTGAGCGACAGCCGTAGCATGGTCGCAATCAGCAGCACGGTCGGGAAGGCGGAGAATTCCAGCGGCGTCTGGATGAACAGCGCGGTCATCAGGATCAGGATCGACAGCGTGATCGAGATCGCCAGAAAGAGGTCGAGAACCACCGACGGCAGCGGCAGGATAAGGACGACAAGGATGGTCAGGACGCCGAAGGCGAGCGCGAGATCGCCGCGCCGCAGCATGGTCCCGATCTCGCTGAAGCTCGGAAAACCCGAAGCTGACGCGTCCGCGCCCTGACCCGCCGTGATGCCCATCGTCGTCGCCGTCTCCCCCCGCGAATGCCGTTCTCGCGCGCCAACCGTCTGCGCGGCGGCCGAGGGGCCGCCGTTCCGAAAGTGAGGCACCGCACTGGCGTCCACGGGATCCTCCCGTTCTACGCGGCTGACGACACTCGACTTCACCCGGATTCCACTGGGCAAAATTTGCCCGGTGTATGGTTAGCAAAGGGTTAACGCACCTCCATAACAGGCTGATTCTCGGTCGCTTCCGGCGCCGGCCGAAGCAGGCCGGGCGAAGGACGGGCAGCATCTCGCCCATCGTTGTATCCGCGTCAATATGCCGCCGTGTCGGAGACTTCCACCTTTCTCCGATCACGAGATATTTATACAAATATAACGAGTAACAGGGGGCTGGTGTGGGGCGATCAACGGTGGGCAGGAGCGCGCTCCTGTCGTCAGTGGCGATTGTGGCGATGACGGTCGGTGCGGAGGCACAGGATCCGCAAGATCGTGGCGGGGTTTATCAACTCGGCGAGATTTCCGTCTCCGGCGCGGGACAGGGCGGGGGCGGCGTCGGCGGTTCGACGGTGACGCGCGAGGAGACCTGGACGTTCGAGAAGAACACCCTCGAACAGGCCGTGAACCTGGTGCCGGGCGTTGTCAGCACACAGTCGACCGCCGGCCAGCGCAACGAGACCGACATCTTTGTGCGCGGCTTCGGCCGTTGGCAGGTGCCGCTGATGATCGACGGCGTGCGTGTCTATCTGCCCGCCGACAACCGGCTCGATTTCAGCCGTTTTCTCACCAACGATATTGCCGAAATCCAGATTCAGAAGGGCTACGCCTCGGTGCTCGACGGGCCGGGCGGTATGGGCGGTGCCATCAACCTGGTGTCGCGCAAACCGGTAAAACCTTACGAAGGGGAGTTCATGAGCGGCGCGACCTTCGACAATCGCGGCTCGTTCCAGGGCTGGAACAGCTACGCGATGGTTGGCTCGCGTCAGCAGGATTTTTACGTGCAGGGCAGCGCCAACAATCTCAACCAGGATTTCTGGTCGCTCTCGCGCGATTATCGACCATACCGGGCGCAAGGTCCTTATGCCGGCTCGCTCGAGGATGGCGGCCGGCGCAACGGTTCCGACAACCGCGACTGGCGCATCAATTTCAAGGCCGGTTACACGCCGAATGCCACCGACGAATACAGCATCAACTACATCAAGCAGGTCGGCGAAAAGGGCGCCCCGCTCAATGTCTATAACAATCCGCCGTCGAGCCAGAACAGCTATTGGCGCTGGCCGGCGTGGGACATTCAGAACCTGTCGTTTGCGTCGAATACCCAGATCGGCGACGCCTCCTACCTCAAGACCAAACTTTACTACAACACGTTTTACAACGTGCTCTCGGCGTTCGACGACATCACCTATACGACACAGTCGAATAACGGCCGCTTCGACAGCTACTATGACGACAATGCGCGCGGCGGCTCGGTCGAGGCCGGCACCGAGCTGATTCCGATGAATACGTTGAAGGCGGCGTTCCACTACCGCCAGGATTTTCACACCGAGTGGAATGACAACCGTCCGACCAGCCCTACCTTCCATTTCACCGAGCCGAAGCAGAATCAGAGCCAGGCGACGTGGTCGGCGGCACTGGAAGACACTTTCCACGTCACTTCGAACTTCGATTTGGTGGGAGGCATCAGCTACGACAAATACCGGATCGACAAGGCCGAGGAGTACAACAACGCCGGGTTCATCTACGAGTATCCCAAAGGAGGTGCCGATGCCTTCAACTGGCAGACGGCGGCGATCTGGCGCTACAGCGAGGCCGGGCAGCTTCATTTCAGCGTGTCCGACCGCACGCGCTTTCCGACCATCTTCGAGCTTTACAGCCAGCGGTTCGGCACCGCGATTCCGAATCCCAACCTGGGCCCCGAGCGCGCGACCAACTACGAACTTGGCTGGAAGGGGCGCGTTGCCCCCGACTTGCGGGGATCGGCGGCGATCTTCTACAGCGATGTGCGCGACCTGATTCAGGCAGTCCGTCTCAATCCGTCGCAGTCGCAGACGCAGAACATCAACAAAGGCGACTTCTACGGCTTCGAGATGTCGCTGGAGGCGCAGCTCTCGCCGCAGCTCGTGCTCGGCGGCAATTACACCTTCATCGAGCGAAACGTCAGTGACGTGTCCGTTCCCGGCTTCCAGCCGACCGGCGTGCCGACCCACAAGGCGTTCCTCTACGCCTCGTGGCGGCCGATCGAGCGGCTCACCATCACGCCGAGCCTGGAGATCACCAGCGACCGCTGGAGCGACGTCGTCGTCGGTACCCAGGCACAGAACGCGCCCATCCTCGCCGCCTTCCCCGACCCCTATATTCGCACCGGGGCCTATACGCTCGCCAACATCAACCTCAACTACAAGGTGATTGAGAACTTCGAGGTGGCGGGCGGCGTCAAGAACCTGCTCGACCAGAACTACGAACTGGCGTGGGGACTGCCGCAGCCGGGACGCACCTTCTATGTGAAGGCGCGTGCGACCTTTTAGGGCGTTTTCGAGCGAAGCATGTCCTCGGGCTTGACCCGAGGATCGGTAGCGGTTCGCGTGAAGAAAACACGTCAATTCAAAATCTTAGAGCCTCGCTTCTGATTCCATCAGAAGCGAAAAGGCTCTGGTGCGGCGGTCGCGGACAGGAGGAGATGCGCGCTGGCCCCCTGCGCGCATCTCCGCATCGCGGTCGCAGCCGGCCAAAAGCCCTGAACGCCGATTGCCGCGCGGCGCCCGACATTGTAAGGGATGCGTGCGCCGAGGGCGGTTGCGCACGCGACGTCCGGCCGGGCCTGTAGCTCAATGGTTAGAGCCGGCCGCTCATAACGGTCTGGTTGGGGGTTCGAGTCCCTCCGGGCCCACCATGAATTTACTTCGACTTTCGTATTCTTGGATGGTGCTTATTTAGCTCAACCACCGTTTCAACCACCGAAACGCTCTTGGTGCGGTCCTTTGATGTGATCGCAGCGGCCGCTTCCTTCATGTAGTCGGGGTGGTGGTGGCCGTAGGTGTCGATCAGCACCTTCACCGACATTCCGAGATAGCCCGCGGCCTGCCATGGATCCGTGCCACGCTGCATGAGCCACGTAGCGGCGGTGTGGCGCAGCGTGTGAGGCGAGACGGGGCCTTCCGCCAGCGAGATTTTCGACAGCGTCACGGCCCGTTTAAAGGCCGTCTTGACCGACTTCACGGCCTTGCCGTTGAACTCCACGAAATGCTCGGCATCCGGGTTGAGTTTATGCCAGCGGCGCATGTGAGCCAGAAGTCTTGTCGGAACGGGAGCTGGCGGCTGGCGCTTGTTCGTTTTCTTCTTGCCTTTGGCCAGTCTGTAGAAAATGCCTCGTTCAAGATCGACGTGCGACCTGCCTACCGCGTTCGTCGGTGACGCGCTTGCGACCGCGCCGGCCCGGGTGCCGGTGTAGACGCCGATCAGAAGGAATCTCGCAAGATGCCGCAGTGGCCGCTTGTCGGTCGCCAGTTTCTTGCCAAGGTCCTTGCCGCGGTGGCGTCGCTGCATCTCGCGGTACCGCCAGCAGGCCCATATCAGCTTGGCCGCCTCGCTTCGGGTCAACCAGCGCTCCCGTGCCGCGCCCTTGGCAGGCAGCGCAACGTGGATGACGGCGTGGTGCAGATTTTCGCGAGCATGATGGTTGATCGCGGAGCGCAGATCCTCAAGGTCGCGCCGGGCCCCGCCGGGGCGACCGCGCTCCTTCACGTACTCGTTGCAAAGCTGGGTGCTCATCTGCCCCAGTTTCTTGTCGCCGAAGAAGTCGTTTAGACGGGCGATTCGGTTGTCGAATTTCCGCTTGAGCGCGTCGGTCTCAAATGCGTTACGTTTGTCGTCCCGGTAGATGGAGAGGACGTCGGCGATATCAATGATGTCGACGCTCCGCTCTTTCCGCACCGGCGTGTACTTGTTCGCGATGTAGTTGGCGAGGGCTCGCTCGGCTTCGGTTGGAGGTCGCGTGCCAGCCGGGATCGCAAGGCATCCTGTGGCGATATGTTTGCCGCCGTCTTTGATGACCCAGACCGCGGAGCCGACGATCTTCCCATCTTTCCGCCGGGGTGGGCGCTTCCAAAGTCGAGGACCTTTACTGACACGCGGCATAGCTCTCGCATCCGTTCGATATGCGCCAGCGTGGTATATTCCTTGCCGGCGACCATTTCAGTGATGAGGCGATCCCGATCACGTTCCCGGCGCAGTCCGGCGACCGTCATCGATCCGTCAGGGAACGCGATCTTAGCCGCGTCCGCAAGCCGGAGAGGCGTGTCCTGTCGAATCGATTCTGCCGGGAGGCTCAATCTGCGTACCTCCCGGGCCTGCACAGACGCCAATTCGTCGACCTTAGGCCATCAGCACCCTCATTGCCGACGCGCCCGTTGTATCCGCGGGCCCTATGCATCAGATCGCTTCCTGCAGGCGACGGAGATCGTCGCGGATGGAAAGCAGCAGCGTCGATGGTCCGTCATCGCAGACAAAACCGGAAGGCGTGAAGGTCCATTCGGTCAGCGGCGCGGTGTCGTTGTTGCGATCGGCGTGAACTCCAGCCGCCGCGATCTTGAGCAGAACATCGTCGAGGTTTTTTGTCGACATGCTGATGATCTTGTCGGCCAGCGCGACGCAGCGAGATATCAGATCGCTGTATTCGCGGCTCTCGGTATCGACATGGTTCTTCTGCTCGTCGAGTGCTTCGAGTTTTGCGAAGGTGCGCCGGATCGGGGTCGAGCGGGTGCGTCGCGGTGCGGCAGAGACGGTGGGGATCTGCAACATCACGCAATCTCGCCAGGATTGTCCGTCGACAAAAACTTGGCGATCCCTCGGAGGCAATCGCATGCGAGTTCATCGAACTCGCACCCCTCGTAAATCTCTAAAGGGTAGAAGATCAGCGCTGACGCTGCTTTCCCGGTGCGCGGCGGCTCGTCAATGAATGACTGGACGATATCCCTGCGTTCTTTGATGAAGGCCTTGATTTGCTGGTTGATCTGGTGGACGCCCGCCGCCTTGTTCCAGCGCAGGCACTCAGCCTTCCGTTCCCTATAGCGACGCGTTGCATCCAGATACTCCCGCTCGACGACATCCGCAGGGATACCGCGGTCAAGGAGCTCACGACGCACCCTCGCGATCTCATCGCCGCCGATATGGGAATAATGACGCCAAGCAATGAGAGCGACGGGCTGCTTACCGTAAATCGGCCGCGCCGCCGCCACGGTTTGATCTTCCACCTCGCAGAGAGCAAGGACCTGTTCGCCAAGAACCTTGTGACGACGGATGCGGTCGAACGTGGTGTCCTCAACAGGCGGCGAAGACGTCGGAATGGCTTTGCTGGGGCTGGAAACAGGAAGCTGCAACATCAGCGTGCCTCCGCCTCTCGTACCGCAAGGGCACCGGCCACAGCCGCAATCTCGGTCAAGTTGGCGCCCATGGCGGAAGCGGCATGCATCAGAGCGGCGGCGACCAGATAGGCATTGCCGCGAGTGACGGGGATACGCTTCAGCCGATCTGCTACTGCGTAGCTCTTATTGATCAGATGACACCATTCTCCACCGAGAAAATCGGCAGCCGTCTCTGCCCTCGGCTTATTATCCTCCCCCAAGATAGCTTCGGCGGCACCGACATAGGCCCAATAAATGCCGACCATGGCGCTGGCCTCATTCGAGGCCGCGAGGCGATCAAGCTCGCCCTCAAGGTCGCCCTCGCCCGTGACAGGGCTGATGTTTTTATCGATAACGTCGAATGGTGAAGGGGTCCGCTTCCGCCGGCGCTTGATCGGCATCGGCTTCAGGGCTGATGACGTTTCCGGGATTTGCAACATATCGGCACATATCAACGGCACGCGGCCGTCACGCTCCGCAGAAGATTGCGGACCAGATTGCGGCGGTTGAAATGAAGAGGGCGATGCCGACCAGGGCGGAAGCGTCCTCGATGAAAGCGCGCGCAATCGTCATGGGCTAGACGATCGCGCTCGTGTTCTTCGACGCTCTGTGAAATTTCGCGATGTCGGTACAGAGTGACGACAGGAGATTGGCGGAGGTGTCCAAATCGAAAGTCAGCGCCATATCGGCGGCAGCGGCTTTCGCTCGCAGTCCGTCCAAAGTTGTCGGACGAAGGCTGGCAATCAGATTCTGTTGTTTCTCGGCTCGCCTAAGCAGGACGACATCCATCCTTCTGGCGAAGTCATTGTCGGCGGTCGGGTCGGCTTCGAAGGCGCCGCTGGCACCGCGCACTGCGACTGCAAAGTTGATGCAGGCTTTGATAAGGGCGGCGTCGGGGTGCGTGGTTTCGATGCCCGCAGATCGTCGCGGTGCTGTGGCCGCACTCGTCGAGAAGTCGACGACGGTGGGGTTTGAGACTGCTGCGTTTAGTGACATTGGAGGCTCCCGCTGATGACGGCCCGGTCGGTGAAATTGCGCTTAGTGGCGGCGCCGGCACGCGCCTGTAAGGCCGCGTCGGCTTGGAGAGTACGCAGGACCTCTCTCTCGTCGCCAAGGTCGCAGCCGGAGGCCGCGAGCAAGATGGACATGGATCGGATGAAGGTGGTCACGGCTTCACCTCGCGAGAGGTGATCCGGATGTTATCTGGAGCATGTTTCGCGAAATGCTCCACGCCCTTGGCCGTGACCCAGCCTCGGAGGTGAGATTCGCCATCGGCGTCTAACTCGGGCCGGATCTCAAAGAGACCACGGCGGACGAACTGTGATCGCGGCATCAGCTTTTTGCCGCGGTAAAACAGGTGGTCGATCTTCAACCAGTTGCAGAACTTGTTCGGATAGCAGCCGGCGGCAGTGCCGGCTTCCTGATACCCAAGCAAACCATCGGCTTTGACGAACTGGTCGTAAAACTCGACCTTCGGCTGCTGCTCTGAGATCAGAGCCTGCTGCTGTTCGACGACTTCGACGGTGCTGGCGAGTTCGCGCAGGGCGGCGGCGTAGTTGGCAGGCAGGGCCGGGCGGCTCGCCTGCGTCTCCAGCTCCTGCCATCGGTCGACGAGGCGAGCCGTGAACTCCGGAGAAAGCTGCGCGACGATCACGTAGCTGTCGCGCTTGCCGATCCGGTAGACGCGTTCCGTCCGGGAACGACCCAGCGCATCGGTGGAATGTTCATCCTCAAATTGAGGACGGACGATTACGCCGCGTTCGACAAGGGTTTCGATGGTGCGCTTGACGTTGTCGTGGCGCTTCTCGACCAGATCCGCGATCTCGCGGCTCGACATAGTCGGCGCGGCGCCGGTGGCGAACGGGCTGGGTTGAGCGGCAGTGGCTGGAAGGTGAAGCGCCGGGACAGTCGATGACTGGCTGTGCGCGGATACTACGGGTCGCATCACTCTCTCCCCGGTCCCTGTGGTGTTGGATCGTGGGGAGGAGTAAAACGGTAGAATTACCGTTTGTCAACATATAACAGTAGAATTATCGAATTGTTTTTAAACGAAGACGATGCGAATCGGGACTCGACTCTCGGTTAGCGGTGAGTCTTAAATAGAACATTACAAGAACAAAATCGGGGCGGCTGGCGTGGTGTCTATTGTCTGGGTGGAGTGTCGCGACTGTGGAAACGGTAAAAAATGGAATGCTCCGCCCGACGTCACCGAAAAATACTGGGCCAGATTTAAATGCAGCAAATGCGTCAAGGACGGCGGTTTGGGCCGTCGAATTAGGATCTCAACAGTATCGGAGCGTAGCGATGACGAGCACCACCAAGACGATCACGTATTACGGCGTTCAGCCCTTTGAACACGCCGCTCGCGGCCGGAGCAAGGTTCTCCCGCCCGTCGTCGCACAGTCGCAGGGCGAGGCTCTGCGGCGCGCGGAGCGGTTAGCGGCAGAGAAGGGCGGGGCGATGGAGGCGACGTCATGAAAAGCCAGGACATTCCGAGAGAGCGGGAGACCAATAAGGGATTTTTTCTTCGGGATAAGTAGTTTTGGGGCGTAGCGGCAACGACTGTCACCACGACGCTCCCCATGGAACAGATCCTGTCACGAGCGATTGACTGAACGCCAATACGACGAGGCGGGAGAGTGAACATGTCTCAGTGTGAAACCTGCGGAAACGACTACGACAAGGCATTTCAAGTCACCATGGGCGGCAAAACCCACACTTATGACAGCTTCGAATGTGCGATCCACGCATTGGCTCCTGTGTGCGAGCACTGCGGTATTCGGATCGTTGGGCATGGGCTTGAATCTGGAGGCAAGTTCTATTGCTGCGAACATTGCGCAGAGAACAACGGCGTTAAGGGATTGCGTGATCGTCAGAACTAGAGACTTTCTTGATGGGATAGAGTGCCGATGCCCATGGCCAAAACGCCCCGCGACTTGGCCGACCGGATGGCGGCCCGGCGCCGACAGTCCGATGACGGCTATGCCCGCGAGACCTTCCGGCAGCCCCGCGACCAAGCCAGAGAGACGGCGAGGATGTTCCTCGATCGCTGGCCGGCCGCAGCCTACATGTCGAAGGTTGAGTCCTGGCGCGAGCTGCCCGGCGGCGAGATCGAATTCACGATGAGGCGATTAAAGAGCGCGGACTAGCGCTTTGCTCTCCGTATGCTCCTCTCTTGGCTTAGTCTTGAGGTGCAATTCCTATGACGGAACGCCGCGAATTGTATCGAAGCCCGAATGGCGATTCCTGGTACTTGGGTCGTGAGCCCACAGATGGGCATGCCTTTATCATCCACCAACCCAATTCCCCATCCGGCGGACGGCTCTCGCATATTGATCTGGGAGAGTTCCTCCGGAGTGGAAAAGGTCCAGAACAACAGGCATTGCTCCGTTTGATAGGCACACTCGTTGAAGTGCCACCATATGCTTGACCCCCGAAGTGTCCGGATCGAGTTCACGATGAAACGGCTGATCGCAGATTGATGGGGGACCGACCTGGGACTCGCACCCAGGATTTGAGACCGTGCAAGGGCCTCCGTATTGCTGTTCTGCCATCGGCCCACACCGGCACAAAATCCGCCCCGGCGTCGCCGCCGGCCTGAACGCCACTCCACAAAAATCCGCCGGTGCGCCCGCAGTACCGGCGGATCCGGCCGGAGACCGCATACCCATCCAGGAACCCTAACGCTCGGAGTGGGCTGCAGACCCGTCCGCACTGGCAACGCACGGAGGCAGACGTGCGTTCCGGCAGCGAGGCTCCCACACCAAAAAAGCCCGCTGAACGCAGTGGGCCTAATCGGGGTTAGGGAATCGAGGGGGCCTGTGGATCACTCGTTCCATCCGGATAACGCTTGGGGCGGGACGGCGTTCCTGGACAAAGAAAGCCCGCCGGGGTGGCGGGCCGAGTTGGGTCCGGGAATTGCGGGGTTGTGGGTTAGTTCTCCCGTGCCGGTCGAGTCAATGCGCGGGAAGGTGGCGAGTTCCTGGCAAAAGGATGGCCCGCTACGGGCGAGGAAGCGGGCCGAGTTGGGCTTTGGACGGTAGCCGTCCAAAAGACCGCCAAGCCGGATAATGCGCTGGGGTGGCAAGAGGTTCCGAAGCAAAGAGACCCGCCAGCGAGGGGGATCACCGACGGGTCGGAGTCCTTGGGGGAACGGTTGCTAGACCGTCCGTTCAGGTAATGCGCGGGGTGGGGAAGGGTTCCGAGGCGAAGACCTCGCCATCGAAGGTGGTAAGGATGCCGCCGCGGTTGCGCTAGATCGCATGGGCGGCAAGGCGCGGGCTGAAGGCGTGACTGCCAAGCGCCGGAAAGAAATCGCAAAGAAAGCGGCTTCGAAACGGTAGGGAAAGTAGCGACCCTGCTTGTAATGTCGATTTTTTATCCCTACAAGTAGGTAAAGAAAATCGACATTGAGATGATTCATGGAATTTGTTCATACCACCTTGCTGAAAGAGCCGTGGGATGTAGACCGGCGGCTCAACGCGATGACGCTCGTTCACTCGAAGCTGCTGCAAATCCGCGACGTTGCTGTCAATGAGGCTGCAAACGCCACGCCATTTCATGCTGCCAACGCCGCTGGGACCTTCTCGTACCATCACGGCACATGGGCCTTGCGTGATCAGTTCGCTGGCCCGGATTGGGTCGTTGACCGTTCCGAAGGCGTCGAAGCAATCCGGAACGATAAGGCCAAGATAAAGGTGGCGTTCTGTAACGTCGATTTGGCGTGCGATGAGTTTCATATTCCTCAGCCACGGACCAAGAAAGGTGCTGGCGTGGAGCGCGCAACCAGCGGCAGTCTCTTCGATGATCTCCCTCAAATCGCGCCTAAGCCGACGGGAGAGTGGCAGTTCTATTATTTGATGGTCGATGAATGCGGCGCGGCGGAATTGACCAGACCGATCGTAAAAGGCGGAACCTTCACCGATCCGTTGGAACGGATTTTTCTCTCAAATGGTGTGGACGATGACAGCGGCAAACCGCTCGAAGATACAACCGATACCGCCATTGAGTTTGAGCCACAGATCGCGCGTAAGTAAGTAGAAGTCGACATGTTTAACCCACGAAGGCTTAGCCTTGCGCGGATGCGACGGCGCAAGACCGCTAGAGCGCTTGCTGAAGAAACCGGGCTGGCCGCGGATACGATTTCGCGGCTTGAGGCGGGCAGTAATGCGCCTGACGAAACGACAATTGAAAAGCTCTCTAAAGCTCTTGGTTTCCCTGTTGCGTTTTTCATGGACGCCGATCCGGAAGACATAGATACGGGTGCCGTCAGTTTCCGCAGCTTTTCCAAAATGAGCGCGCGGGAGCGAGATGCGGCGATCTCGGCTGGTTCGCTTGGGTTGCAGTTGAGTTTCTGGGTTGAGGCGAAATTTAGCCTGCCAAAGCCGAATTTGCTGGACCTTAGCTATGAAACAAACCCAGAAGCTGCGGCTATCTCTCTCAGACAGTATTGGGGATTAGGCGAGCGACCAATTGGTAACATGTTGGCATTGCTGGAAACCCAAGGTGTGCGCCTTTTCTCTCTTTCGGAAGATACGGCTTCGGTGAATGCGTTTTCCTTCTGGAGAGACGATAAGCCGTTTGTCTTCTTGAACAACTTCAAAACCGCCGAAAGCAGCATCTACGACTCGGCTCACGAGCTTGGCCATCTCGTTTTGCATAAGCACGGCGACCCAAAGGAGACGCGTTCAGCAGAAAGGGAGGCTAACGCTTTTGCGTCAGCATTTTTGATGCCCGCAAAGGACGTTAAGGCAAGGGTGCGGCGGCCGACTATCGAAACGGTTTTGACCGATAAAGCCCGCTGGCGCGTGTCAGCGATGGCGTTCGCTTATCGTTTAAACAAGCTCGGTCTTCTCTCCGAGTGGCACTACAAATCGACGTGTATTGAACTCGGTAAGAGGGGCTATCGGCTAGGCGAGCCAGTTGGAATTGAGCGCGAAACCTCAATCATTTGGAAGAAAGTTCTATCGCAACTTTGGTCCGAGCGAACCACGAAAAATGACATCGCTCTTAGCCTAAATCTCCCATTGGATGAGTTGGAAGGCCTTATTTGGAATCTAGCTGGTCCGGAAGTCAGACCGAAAATCGGCGGAGAACTGCGGGCGATTAAGTAATGAACTTTTGCTTGACGCTAAGTATAAAAGCTCAGTGCCAAATAACCCCGCTCCGGCGGGGTTTTCTATTCCGGGAGCTACAGCTCTTTCGACTTTGCCCATCGATCGATATCGGCCGTCTCGTCGGCCTGACTTGGGCGCTTGCGACCGACGTCACCTATCGACGTTTACGATCGCGCCGGTGCGCGCATCAACATCGACTTCCATATAGCTTCCGGCAATGTCATAGCCCTCGACCTGCCACTCGTTGCCCCATTTGTTCGTGTTTGACACGGAAACCAGCCCGATCCCGTTGGCGATATCGACTGCCGCCTGAAGCGGCAGCGGTCCAGCCCGGGTGTAGATCTCGGACACCGGTTCCTGAACGTAGCCGATGTCGGCTGCCGACGCGGGAACAGTGAATCCGATCACGACCAAAGCGACGGCGGGAATCAGATTATTTCGCATGATCGTTCTCCAAATCGCGTTCAGACATTGTTGACAGACCTCAGCAAAACGCATGTGGCGGAAAGCCGTTCCGCATTCATCGCTTCCCGGGTCGAGGGGCGGTTCCGGATAGCTGATGAGATTGATCTGGGTTGGCCGCGGCTCAGCACAGAATCCCGCTCCGGCGGGGTTTTCTATGTGAGCTATCGAATTACCGAATTCGCCGCGTCTGTCAGGATCGGCTGGCCGTTATCCATCGTGATCAAACCGCGCTGTCCGAGCAGAGCCAGATCGTCGCTAGCCGGTGCCGTCAGCTTTACGCGCCCCGCACGAATGTCCCGCAGCACCCAACGAAGCCTGATCGCGGTGTCAAGGTTCAAGTCGTGGAGCGGGTTTGAATCGCTTCGACTTTCTCTTTGGCTGCCGTCCTCATCCATTAAATCCCCCTGCGCCGCAGCTTCATCTATCATCATCCGGCGCCTGCCGACTTCACCCCAGCAAATCCCGCGGCTTCAGCACCCGGTAGATTTCCTTCACTTCCCCGGTATCGAATTCCAACTCTTTCGGCGGGTTTAGCTGGCTGCACGTCACGCGCCGCCCGGTGCGACGAACTAGTTTCTTCAAAAAGCTCTTGCCGGCCTGACCTTCTATTTCCGGGTACAGTTCCACCACAACATAGTCGCCGATGACAGGGTTCGCCCGCTGCACATAGATCGGCTCTCCCGGCTCGTATCTCGGCATCATGCTATCGCCCGCGACATTGAGGGCAAAAACATTTTTCGCCCGCAGAATCCCCGGTGGCCGCCGAAGATGGTCGATCACGTCGCCATTGAAGTAAAACTCATCATCGCCCCCGCCGACGCTTATGCCGCGGACTTCGACGTCAAAATCGCCGAACTCGGAAAGGCGAGGGGCGTTCGGGGCGTCAACGACGGTTGACCGTTCGGGGCCGGCAGGCCGAATAACCTGAGGTTTCCCTGGCTCGCCAGACCCACTCATAAGCCAATCAAGCGGGACCTGTAGGTATTCCGCCAAGGCCGACAGCGTCTTACCGGAAGCCCCCTTCAGTTTGATTTCGCCCTTTGCGCCCCGCTGGAGATTGCGGATCGCGCCCGGACTTAAGCCAGCCGCCCGTGATGCTGCGGCGGGGTTGGTCCCCATTTCTTCCAGCCTAGCTTCAATGCGGGCGACGATCGTTTTGAGGTCATCCATCACCGGTAATTTGACCGGTCAACGCTCAACAACAAACCGGTAAGATTACTCTTGACGTAAGCAGTAAAATTACCGATTGTGCTCAATATGAGCAGCATCGACCATCTCCTTTCCGTAGCTCGCGCTTACGCCTGTGCAGAAGACCTTGATCTTTCGACGGTGAGCTGGCGTGCGCTGGGTGACACCAAAAAGCTTCCGGCGATCGAGCAGGGCAGGGACATTCAGGTTCGTCGTCTTGAAAAGACGATGCAGTGGTTCTCCGACAACTGGCCAACCGGAGCCGTCTGGCCGTCTAGCGTTCTCCGCCCCGCTCCCTCCAAGACAGGGGAAGCGGCATGACCGAGTTGCTTCAATCCTTTGCGGCCTTGGTCGCGGCCGGAAGCTCCCTGACGATATCTATCGTCGTTCTCCGCTGGTCCGCCTCGCTTGAGGCGAGGCTTAAGCGGATGGACAGCCTCTTGGGAAACGCCCAGCGCGGCAGCGAGACCAAGAGGGTTTCGGAATGACGATCTCCAGACCCATTCATCAGTCCTCGCGCTTCCTTTCCCGCCGGAGCGACTCGCAGGTACATCTTCGCGCGTCGCGCAAGGGTGACATTCCCGATCGCCGCAACGTCGGTTCCCGAGTTGCCGTAGCCGTCGTCGACCTTCGGCATATCGAACTCGCTTATGAGTTTTGCTCCGAGTGGAAGGCGTGCCGTTGCCTGCTCGGCGCCCCATCCGCACGGCGAACGGTTGGTCATCGTCACGTCCACGAAACAGACAGAACGCTCGCCGCGAACCACCACCTCTACAGCCGGCATCTCGGCCTGAGCCTGTCTGGCAAGGACGCGGTAGGCAATGATTGCACTCGCAATGGATGCCAACGCGCTCAGCGCGGAAATGATTATCGCGATCTCTGCCATCTAGCCCGGCCCCAAAAAAACTCAATCATATCGGCGGCTCCCGGCCCCGGCCAGCGCCCCTCCAAGACTGGAGAGGCGGCATGATGGCGGCATCCATCAATGCACCGTGTATCCCATCTTCCGATGATACAGCGGCCCATAGCGGCGGATCATCGACTCATCCCATTCGCGAAACCGGCGAACCGCGCGGTTGCGGACGGAAGCGGGAAGCGGGGGTCGCGCAGTGATCTTCGCCAGCATCAATTCCTTCCTTTCCTGTGACAGGCAAACCCGTTTTTCATTTTCCATTTTTGTATCCAGCCGCCGCCGTGGTTCTGCGTCGACGGCGGCTGCTTGTTCAGTAGCGTAACCGCGTAGACCGGCGCCGCTCCTGCTCCATCAAAGGAGCACGGGTAGTGTCGGAAATCCGGGAAAATCAGTCGGAAGCCATGAGTACGGCATCATTGGACGAGGCGGCGGACCTGCTGCGTGAATTGGCAGGCAACCGCCGCGCAGATGAAAGCATGAAAGCCGTTCTGCGCCGCGTGCGCCGAAGGCTTGCGGACTGGAAGCCCTCCCGTGTTCGGGACATTTGGTACCGCGATCCTCGGGTCAAGCTGCGAGCAGGTGAAATCGAACAACTCCGGTCGCTGGTCGACCGAAAGGCGGAAACCAAGGCTGCTGTTGATGAACTCGCCGAACTACGAAACCGAATCTCAAGGCTCGAAACGCTCCTGGAGCGCAGCGATCCGACGTTCCATCGCGAGGCGATTGATACGCTTCGGAGCCAAAGGCGGGCGCTGGGCTGAAGCGCTCGCGCTCTGGATCGACCCGACGATTACCGGAGAAACGCCATGATGCTCGTTGCAGAGCAAGTGAAGCGTCTCGAGACACGCGTGGAACGGCTTTGGTCGGAGTGGTTGGCCGCGCGCGCGAAAGCGCTCGAAACACTGAACATCGACGACGGTATCGCCGCCGGGCGCGCATGGTCAGCGTTCTTGGCGGAATTCGTTGAGGACCGAGACGTCAGACGGTCCGTGCATGGACACGTCGGGAGTATTCGATGAGTGAGCGCGGGTCGATCTTCATTAGCCAGGACATCACCGATGGCGTGGCGGCAGGGCGCGCCTGGTCGCGGTGGCTAGCCGAGTTCGAGCCGGCCGGTAGCAACCACTCATCAGTGCGGGAGGCCTCGCTTTGACCGAGCCCCTGACGCCGCCGGACCTCGACCTGCGCGATTTTCAGTACATGCCGATCGAAATCACGCGGCTTTTTGGTTCGCAGTTTCACTCGCTTGCGACGGACGCGGAGTGGCGCGCAGGGATGATCCTCTGGCTCAAGAGCTTTCATCAGGTGCCGGCAGCCAGCATTCCGGATGACGATGCCGCGCTGGCGCGCCTGGCAGAATTTGGCCGCGACGTTCGTGGCTGGCACAAGGTGCGAGACGTTGCGCTCCGCGGCTGGATCAAATGTTCGGACGGGCGTCTGTATCATCCGGTGGTCGCGGACAAGGCACTGATTGCTTGGATAGAAAAGCTCGGGAAACGCAAATCGAGTGAGGCCGGCAACGCCAAGCGGTGGGGGACGACATTCGATAGCACCCTGATCGATAACGCAATCTCGCATGCAGCAGGACTGCTGTCGGCGCTCAATCCTCAATCCCGAACGCTTTCGAAGAAGTTTGTTGTTGCATCCCGATGCGATCCCGGTGGGACAAAAAATGATCCCGGTGGGACTCCCGCCGACAGTCCCGGTGGGAATCCAGAAATCATCCTCGTGGGATCGCAAGAGAAAGATAAGGGTAATGGTAATGGTAAGGGTAAGGGAGTAAATATAGCTAGAGGCGCTCCTGCGGAGCGCCCCGCCCGAGCCGAGGCTTCGAAGCCCAAGCGGAGCAAGCCGGCGACGGCGCCGATGCCGGATCGTGCCAGTCCCGAGTTCGCGGCGCTCAAGGCGGCGTTTTGCGACTACGGGCGCACCAAGCAGCTTCCCGATCAGATTATCGCTGACGAGTTCGAAGGCTTCACCGGGCACCATCAGGCGAAGGGCAGCGTTTTCGCGGATTGGGCGGCGGCCGGGCAAAACTGGTTGCGGCGCGCGCGGCAGTTCAGTCAGCCCCGTAGCGGCGCTCCGAACGGGAGGCCGCAGATTTGAGAACGGCGTCCGACATCCTGCGCGAGTTCGGCATCCGGCTTCGCACCGAGCGGCACGGCAATCAGAAAACCGTCTGCCCGAACTGTTCTCATCTGCGCAAACACAAGCGCGACCCTTGCCTGTCGGTGCTGATCGACGGCGAGGGTGTTTTCTTCAATTGCAAGAACTGCAGCTGGAAAGGCGGCAAAAGCTATGACGCTCAGTCGAAGGGCGGAGGAATGGTTCGCGGCGCGGGCGATCGATCTGGAGATCGTGTCTCGTATGGGGATCTACAGCGCGAAGCGCGACGCCACTGGCGATAGCGGCGCGGTCATTCCAGATCCGAGCGGCGACATCCTTGTCTTTCCCTATCTCGAAAACGAAACCGAGATTGCTGCCAAGTATCGCGGAAAACCAAGGCCGGACGGCTCAAAAGTCATATGGCAGCGCGCCAACGGACGGCGAACATTCTACAACGCCGACGTTCTCGATGATCCGAAACTCTCCGATGGCTCGGCCGCGCTCGTCATCACCGAGGGCGAGCCGGATTGTCTTGCGGTGCTCTCGGCGGGTTATCCGTTTGCGGTATCGGTCCCGGATGGAGCGCCGCCGGACAAGGATGCCCACGGCAATAAGCTCCCACCGGTGCCTGAGACCGCGGACGACGTCGACCCGAATAACGACGACAAGTATCGCTTCCTCGTCAACAACTGGGAGCGTTTGAAGAAGATCAAGCGGTTTATCCTGATGACGGATGACGACGGCCCAGGTCATCGCTTGCGAGATGAGCTTGCGCGACGGCTGGGCCGCGTCCGCTGCTCATTCGTGAGTTATCCGGACTGCGGCGACAGGAAGCCCGACGCAAACGAGGTGTTGATCCGTCACGGCGCATCGACAGTCGTCGATATGATCGCCAATGCCACACCGTATCCGGTGAAGGGCATCTATCGGATGAGTGAATTTCCCGACCCGCCGGCAATGCAACCGGTAACGACTGGTTGGGGTCGGCTCGACCTGCCGGTGCAGGAGGGTATGGCGGGACTGATGATGGAACTGGGGCTGTTTATGACGGTCCTTGGTATTCCGGGGTCGGGTAAGTCTACCTGGACGACTCAGCTTGCCGCCAACATAGCCCGCGTTCATGGCTGGAATATCGGGATCGCGACCTTCGAAATGAAGGTCAAGCCTTACATGCAGAAATTGCTTCGTAACGCATACCTCGGACAGCCAGCATCCGAGGTACATCCGCTCGACCCTCGTCTCAAGGCGGCAGATCAGTTCATCGAGCAACGCTTCATGTTCATGAGCTGTGAGATCGATGATGACGCTGAAGATCCGACCATCGATTGGGTTCTCGACCGCGCCAGCGATGCCGTGATCCGCTTTGGTCTCAATGTTCTGATCATCGATCCATGGAATGAACTGGAACACCACCGACGGCGAGATGAAAGCCTGACGGAATACGTCGGCCGCGCCATCAAGAAGCTGAAACGGTTCGCGCGGGTAAACAACGTGCTGGTGATCGTCGTCATCCACCCGACGAAGGAAGGCGGTCTGAAAGGTGCTGGGTCGCTTTCGCTCTACGACGCGGCGGACAGTTCTCATTGGGTTAACAAGGCGGATTACGGAATCAAGATCGAGAGCGATCATCAGAACCAGCAGTTGACCGTTGAAGTCGGGAAAATTCGGCATCGGCCAACTGGCCGGCGTGGCCGCACGATCTTTCAATACATCCCCGAGATGGAATTGATCAGCGAATGAGGTTTGCCATGAACGATTACGAGGCTCGTTTGGGAAACGCCCTTGCAGCCCTTCTGGCTGCGATTGAGCGTCACGATGCCCAACCATCGATGAAGGTCGATCTGCCCGCCAGGTTCAGCGGCGCGATGAATCTGCCAACCTTCGAGGAATACATCGACACCGGCCACTGTTTTATGGCCAACCCCATACGAAATGCGCTTTGCAACGGTGTTCGAGAGATTGGGAAAATCATGGCGCGAAACGGACTTAGTTCCGATGACGCGATGCGCGTGGTGGATATCGCCACCCGCAATAGCCCAAACAACTCCATCTATTGGGAGGTCATCTGCGACAAGCACTTCGACGGCATCAAGTTCGCGAACGAGGAGTGGGTGGCGTGACCCATCGACCTATTGCTCCCATCGACGTCTCCTGTGTTGATTGCGCCTACGGATGCATGAAGGCGGTGCGCGCATGAATAATATCGTTCTTTTTCCACGTCGTCAGATCGTTATTCAGGTGACGCGGGCATGGGTGCATCCGCCGGGGGAGCCTCTCAATCGGGAGCGATCCCTTGTCGTTGTGCTGGCCGAGCCAGACGGTGGTGAAATCTGCGTTTGGTCGGGCCATGACTGGCGAGAAGCTATCGAAGCCGCGGAGGTGTGGCGGCAGGATTATTCCGGTTCGCGCGTCGTCGTTTCCTGTGATCCCGACGATGATGATGACCCGGACGACCCGGGTGATGGTGAGCGGATGGCGGCATGAGCGTGCAGAATTGTGCTCTGACTGAGAAGCAACAGAGCGTTTGCGACCTGATCGCGCTCGGGCTTTCCAGCAAAGCAATCTCGGCGCGTCTCGGCATCAGTCATAGGACCGTAGAAGCTCACCGGGCTGAGATATTCCGGAAGATGGGCGTTCGAAACGCGGTTGAACTGGTCCGAACCTTACTTTCAAACGAAGAGGCTAAAGCTCATGGCTGAGCGATATTGGGGTGCGTGTCGGACATTTACCGGGCGCGAGCACTTGGTCCGGGCCAAGATCGAAGAGATGGACCGTGGCGCGTTCCTGCCGACCTTTGTGCGGTCGTGGATCGCGGGTGGCAAATTGTCAGTTGCCGAGCGGCCGGCTGTGCCTGGCTATGTATTCTTTCGGGCCAGCCAGGATGATTGGTCTCCGGTGCAGGACATTGATGGCGTTATCGGCGTTCTGGCGAACGGAGGTCGTGCGATGCGCATTTCGAATGATGACATGGCCAGTTTGGTGATTGGTCATGCCGCCGGCGCTCACAATCGGTTCGAAGATTGCATATCGAGCCCGAGCCGTGGCTCGCGTAGGAAAAGCCGCAAGCCCCGTCCAAGTAAGCGCGCAAGGTTGCGTAGTTTTACGGTACCGTAGTGTTACGAATATACAGCAAGGCAAATCGTGGTCATTGTGTCGCTCCAACAGCGACGTGGTTCATCCTTCCCGCTGGGCAACAAAACGGTGTTGCCACAATGGATAACTATGCCCGGAATTCCTTACCCACTGCGTTGAGCAGCGTAAGCGCCGACGCCGCTAGTTTAGCGCCATCGGAATACACTGATCATCACCGGTGAACTTCATTTCACGTTTTAGCTGGAACCTAATAGTTCTGCGGCGGTTGAAACATCCCAATTCACCGCACGGATCGGATGCGATGTTGAGTAACGACGAGCGCCAACCAAAGCAATCTGGCCGTGCGGCCAAGATTTTCGGCAATATTGCAAATCGGGCGTCATGGGCGGCCGGACGGGCCTCAACGTTCATGATCGCGGCTGCTGTTGTAGTAGTCTGGGCTGTGACGGGGCCGATATTCAAGTTCTCAGATACGTGGCAACTCGTGATTAACACGGGCACCACCATCGTGACTTTTCTCATGGTGTTCTTGATTCAGAATTCTCAAAACCGTGATGGTGCAGCCATCCAGGTGAAGCTCGATGAGCTTATCCGGGTAAGTAAGGCTCATAATTCGTTTGTAGGCATTGAGCATTTGACCGATGAAGAGCTCGAAGATA
This sequence comes from Nitrobacter hamburgensis X14, assembly GCF_000013885.1. Classification (NCBI taxonomy): domain Bacteria; kingdom Pseudomonadati; phylum Pseudomonadota; class Alphaproteobacteria; order Hyphomicrobiales; family Nitrobacteraceae; genus Nitrobacter; species Nitrobacter hamburgensis. Next base: position 3,685,573 of record NC_007964.1, on the reverse strand, counting down.
TCCGCGAGAAGTGTGAACTCCGTGCGGAGGCCGAAAAGGCCGGCGAGCAGTCCGTCGCGCGAACCGGGAAAGAAGCTAAGTTAGCGGCCGGCAAAGCGGTAGCGTGAAGCTACGACCAGTTTCCACCTCGTTGAGGAATCTCGCCACGCCAAGCCGCCGGTTGCAATTCCGGCTGGGCTCCAGTTCCGTCAGTCCTTTTTCTTTGCAAGCGCGTCCCGTTTGCTGGCCAACAGTTCCAGTTCTTCCGATTGTTGAGCAATCCTGTCCGACACCAAGGCGTCGATTTCAGCCCCCGACGCCGCTGCGGCGTGCTCGATCAATTGCCGGATATTGCCCCGAATGATTCTCATCCGGGCCTCGATCTCTGCGATGGCATGCGTTCTGACCATCGGCGTCTCGAATCGTCCACGATATCGCTAAACGGAGCTACTTAATTCTAAGCGCGGATGACCCTTGCGCCCCCGATAAGAATGCACGCTCCGATAAAGCCGGCAATGAGATAGCCGAGCCATCCGCCAAACGAAACGCCGACCAAGCCTAACAATCCGCTGGCGATGGCAGCGCCAACGATGCCGAGAAGGACATTCATAAGGATGCCCGTATCGCTCTTCATGAAGTTAGAAGCGATCCAACCAGCCAAGCCGCCAATTATAACGGCCCCGATCCAACCAATACTCGCGCTATCCATTTCCGCAATCTCCGCCTGTTAAAGTTGTAGGTGCCGCAATGGTCAGCGGGAATCTGGAAACCGTTTTGGCTTGCTTCGGTTCCACCCCGCCGCAGCAAAAGAAATCGTAAATGGGCCGAATAGCTCAACAGGTAGAGCAGCCGATCTGTAATGGTGATTGCGTCCGATGACCGCCAGTGTCGTTAAGGTCCGTTGGGCTGACCAAAACCTGAAGCACTTCGGCAAGAAGCTGGTCGATCTCAACACGCGGTTTCCGAAGGTGTTACCGCGCATCGTCAACCAGGTCGGCGACCGCGCCAAGACGCAGGTCATTCGCAACCTGACGCGCCAGACCGGGTTGCCGCGCAAGACGATCGTAAATGCGGTCGGCGATCCGGGTAGGGCGCATGCCCGCCGGCTGTCCTACGAGATGGTCACGCGCGGCGGAAACATTCGCCTAAAATTCCTCGCACCGCGCGAAACGCGGCCCGGTGTGACGGCAAAGCCTTGGGGCAAGCGCCAGCTCTTTCCCGGCACCTTCATGAAGGGTGGTCGGTTTCCCCACCGCAAGGTGGTCGAGAAGTTCAACGGTCATGTCTATCGACGGCTCAACACGTCAGGCACCAGGATCACGCAGGCGAGATCAGGAATGTTCATTCCGACCGAGATGACGACGGGCGCGACCAAGGCCGCATTCGAACGCATTGCCGGACCGCTGCTGAAGCAGCGTCGAGGCCGCGATCCACAAGCTGCTCGGATGACGTGATGGATCGGCAACATCGTTGCTGATGGGCAATGGTGCCCCCCGGTTGGGTCCTTCCTGGGTCCGGTGGGGTTAGCGGGGACGGGTACCTGCGGGATTTCAGCCTATGCAAAAAATCCTAATGGGGCTCCGCCGCCATTGATAAATAAGGGGAATTTCGACGGTCTATTTTGGGTCGTCGATTGAGCGTTCGAAATGGTCAAAACTCAGTCGTTGAAAGGCGAGGTTTCAGCGAAGGAACTGGCTGAATTATTTGGGATTTCTGACCGTTCCGTCCGCGAGTTGTACGACCGCGGGATCGCCAAGAAGTCGGGCCGCGGGCGCTATCTGCTCACCGAGAGCGTCCAGCTTTACACGGCGCATCTGCGCGGCGTTGCGGCGGGGCGCGGTGGTGAGGACGGTGTCCTTGATCTGACGGCGGAGCGTGCGCGGCTTGCGAAGGAGCAGGCCGACGGTCAGGCGCTCAAGAATGCAGTTCAGCGCGATGAAATGGTCCCGGCGGTCGAGGTAGAGCGCGGCTGGACGACCGTGTGTCGGCGTGTTCGAAACGCCATGCTGGCGGTGCCGTCCCGTGTTCGCCAATCGCTGCCGCATCTCACAGCCTACGACGCAGGTGTCATCGACCGTGAGGTTCGCGACGCGCTTTCAGAATTAGGAACCGATGACGGCGATCGCGAAACTGATCTCGGCGGCGTGGGGCAGCATGGTCCCGCCTCCGAGGATGAAGCTGTCGGAATGGATTGAGCGTGAGCTTGTTCTGCCTTCCGATGTCGCTGCTCTAGCCGGGAAGGTTCGTCTCTACCCGTTTCAGCGCGAGATTGCTGACGCCATCGGCGACCCCACGATCGAGCGGGTCACGCTGGTCAAGCCGGTGCGCGTCGGATTCACGACGCTGCTCACCGGCGCCATGGCCGGGTTCTGCGCCAACGATCCGGCGCCGATCCTTTCGCTGCTGCCAACGGAATCGGACTGCCGCGATTATATGGTTTCCGACGTCGAGCCGATTTTCGCGGCGTCGCCGTCGATCAGCAATCTGCTCTCGGGCGATCTGGATGAGGCCGGCCGCAACACGCTGGTGTCGCGGAGATTTCCCGGCGGCTCGTTAAAGGTGGTCGCGGCGAAAGCGCCGCGCAATCTGCGTCGGCACAACGTTCGGGTGCTTTTCATCGACGAAGCCGATGCGATGGAGCCGACGGCGGACGGCTCGCCGGTCGTTCTCGCTGAAGACCGCACGATCTCTTTCCCGGATCGCAAGATCATCATGGGGTCGACGCCGCGCTTCATGGAGACGAGCTACGTTCTTGCGGCTTACGCAAAATCGGATCAGCGCATCTACGAGGTGCGATGTCCGGAGTGCGATGAGTTTCACGAAATCCAGTGGAAGGACATCCACTGGCCGGAAAACGAGCCGGACAAAGCGGCGTGGTGCTGTCCTGGCTGCGGTGTTGAGATCGGGGAAAAACACAAGGCCGCGATGGTTGCCGCCGGGCGCTGGCGGGCATTGGCGCCGGAGGTTAAAGGCCACGCCGGTTTCAAGCTGAATGCGCTGATCTCGCCGCTGTCGAATGTGGCATGGGGTGCGCTGGCGGCGCGCTTCGTCCAGGATAAAAATGATCCGGCTACCTTGCAGCCCTTCGTCAACACCGTGCTGGCCGAGGGTTGGCGTGAGGAGGGCGAGGAACTCGACGAAGCAGAACTCTCAACCCGAGCGGAGCCGTTCAGTCTGGTTGCCAACGAAGAAGCCGGCACCACGGGCATCCCCGATCTGGTGATGGTCATCACCGCCGGCGTCGACGTGCAGCGCAAGGATCGACTGGAGGTTACCTTCATCGGCTGGGATGAGGCGGGCAACGCTTACATCCTCGGCCACACCGTCATCTGGGGCATGTGGGATGACGACACGACCTGGGCCGAACTCGATGCGGTTCTTGCAACAAAATGGGATCACCCGTTTGGCGGCAAGATCGGGATCGACGCGGCCTGCGTCGACAGTTCGGACGGCGTGACCATGGAGACGGTCTACCGGTTTGCCTTCCCGCGCTTCCGCAGGAAGGTGCTGGCAATCAAGGGTGTTCAAGGGACGCGGCCGTGGATCGAAAAATCGAAGTCGAAGACGAAGGGCGGCTCGCTCTGGATCGTCGGCATCGACGGCATCAAGGGTACGATCTATTCGCGTCTGAGGCGCTCGAACATGATCCGGTTCTCGATGGACTTGCCGGTCGATTGGTACGAGCAGCTCGCCTCGGAGCGTGTCGTCATCAAGTACAACCGCGGCCAACCGACACGCCGTTTTGAACGCATCACAGGCCGACTCGCCGAGGCGCTCGACTGTACGGTCTACGCCTTCGCCGCAAGGCAAGAGGTCGTATGGACGACCGGCGCGTCCGTTCGCCGCCGGGATTGGCGCACCGGCGTCTATTACAACGAGATTCTGGATCTGCGGCAGGGCGCCGTCCTGCTGGATCGCCTCAATGCCGGAGCGCCGCTGCTCGACACACATGACGATTGGTCACTGCGATCGGTGATCGGAAACGTAGTGCCGGGCTCTGCGAAGATCGAAGGCGGCAAGGGTCTTGCTCGGGTCCGGCTTTCGAATGCGCCAGGTGACGCCGACACGGTGATCAAGATTCGCGATGGCAACATTCGAAACATCAGTGTCGGCTACGCGATCCACAAAGTCGAGAAGACCGATAACGGCGAGGGCGCCGACGAAGATTGGCGCGTGGTCGATTGGGAGCCTTTGGAAATATCCGCTGTTCCCATACCCGCCGACCCCGGATCCGGCTTTCGCAGTGCCGACAAGGCCGAGCAGTTCCCATGCGTTTTCGTTTCAACCCGCTCGAACAAGGAGGCTTCCATGCCCGAGAGCACCACTGTCGTAGCGGGAGATGACCCCGCGACCATCGAAACGCGTCAGCGGCCTGATCCGGCTCCTGCTCCAGTCCAGCAGCGCCAGGCGCCGTCCCCGACGGAAGCGGCCGATGCCGCTGTGCGTGCCGAGCGCGAACGCGTTTCCACGATCACCGATCTTGCGCGTCGCGCCGCGGCGGTCGACCTGGGCGAGCAGCACGTCCGCTCCGGCACTGCCGTGGATGCATTCCGCACTGCGCTGCTCGACCACATGGTCAGCAGGGAAGCCGCAACCCCGACCGACAGCAATGTCCGGGCGCACGTAGGGACCGAGGAATCGGAAACGCGCCGCGGCCTGATGATCGAGGCGCTGGCCTATGGCCTCGGCGCTCCGCTTCCGCAGGCCGGCCCGAGCGAGGGCGCGCGCCAATATATGGGGCGCGGCCTGGTCGATCTCGCCGCCGACAGCGTGAACTTCCGCGGTGGCCGCATGCTCAATGCCCGCCAGATCGACGATATCTTCACCCGTGCATCGCACACCACGTCCGACTTCCCGATTATCTTCGAGGGCGCCATCAACCGCACCCTGGAACAGCGCTTTGCCCTGGCACAGCCGACGTTCCGGCGTTTTGCCCGCAAGCGGAATTTCCGTGACTTCCGGCCGGACACGACCGTGAAGATCGGCGACTTCCCGATGCTGCAGAAGGTGCTGCAAAGCGGCGAGATCAAGTACGGCAGCTTCGTCGAAGGCAAGGAGCAGGTGCAGGCATTCAGCTACGCCATCGCTCTGCGCGTTACCCGGCAAATGCTGATCAACGACGATCTCGGTGCAATCTCCGAGTTGCTGTCGAGCTATGGCTCGTCTGTCGCGCTGTTCGAAGAGGTCACATTCTACTCCACCGCGTTCAACAGCAAGCTGGCCGATGGGAAGACCGTGTTCCACGCCGATCACGCCAACCTTGCTGCGGCGGGCACCGGGATCGATGTCGACAACGTCGGCAAGGCGCGAGCGGCCATGTCCAAGCAAAAGAGCACCGAAGGCAACCCTCTGCTGGCGAATTCGCCGAAGATCCTGCTCGTTGGTCCCGACAAGCTGACCGATGCCGAAAAGCTGCTGGCCTCGATCACGCCGGCCACGGTCTCCAACGTCAACATCTTCTCCGGCCGGCTGGAGCCGCTGGAAAGCTCGCAGCTGTCGGGCAACGCCTGGCATCTGCTGACCGACCCGGCGGCCGGCTCGAATTATCGCTGGGGCTATCTGGAAGGCTACGAGGCTCCTCGCGTTCGCATGGACGAGCCGTTCGGCCAGCAGGGCTTTGCGATGTCGGTCGAGCACGACTTCGGCTGCGGCGCGACCGACTTCCGCTTCGGCTACAAAAACCCCGGCGCGTAACAGCGCCGGACCTTCCTCGCCGTTCCCTGAAATTATAGGAGGCCACCATGGCCAAGAACTTCATTCAGCCCGGTGATACAATCACCGTTCCGGCACCCGCCGATGTGGTTTCGGGCGCCGTCGTGCTCGTCGGCAAGTTGTTCGGCGTTGCCAACTTCGACGCCAAGAGCGGCGAGGATGTCGAGATTTCGACCAAGGGCGTGTTCACCCTGCCGAAGACCAGCGCCCAGGCATGGACCGTTGGCGCCGCCGTCTATTGGGACGCTACGAATAGCGAGGTCACGACTACCTCGACGAGCAACACCTTGATCGGTCATGCCGTTGCCGCCGCCGCCAATCCATCGGCGACCGGCACCGTGCGGCTGTCGATCTAAGGAGCGTGACAGGTGGTCCGGTGGCAGGATTTGGAAGCGCGGGTGGACCGCATCGAAGCACGCCGCTTCGGTGAATCTGTCCGTCTGTCGTTCCTGAAAAATGGGACAGCCGATCCAGCCCGACCTCTGATCAACATCGTCGCCATCCTGCACTCGGGTGGCGATGACAGCTTCGCGGCCGGCACCGGGATGCGCACGCGGCTATCTGCGTCGCAGTCCGAGCTTCTCATCGATCGCTCGACATACACCGGCTCAATGCCGCGGCAAGGGGACAAGGTGCGGGCGAATGATCGGACCGGCCTGCCATGGTTCGAGGTCTTGGCGGTGTCGGATCGCTATTCCAACCTGATCGTGCTGACATTGGGTGAAGTCTGATGCTCGGGCGGACCGCATTGCGCATGGCGGCGATCGAGGCGCTGAAGGGCAACACGCTGGTTGGCGGCAACGTGCTGGACAGCGAGATCGGCGCGCTTGACGTCGGCGCCGATGGCAACCTGCGCACCGACCAGGAAAAGCCGTTCATCTCGGTCTACGTCGAGGGAGCGAAGCTCGAAGGCGGCGCAGATATCCGCGCGCTGCACAGGTCCGGGCCAACCGAGCTGGTTATCGAAATCGGCATTACCGCCGCGATGGTCGAGACCAATGCCGAGACCGGCGAGTCGTCGATCGTCGGGCTTCAGATCCCGCCGACCGATCCCGCATTCGAATTCTTTCTCGAATGCACGGCGCGGCAGGTGGTCAACGCGCTGACCGATCCCGGCAATGCCTGGGCGGAAATCTGGCGTGGTTTGTCCTCTGGTGTCGCCAGGATCGAGCGCCGCCGCACCGCTGACGCGACCCATGGCGTGCGCATCGCCGCACATCAGATCATCATCACCGTCGATCTGTTGCCCGATCCGGTCTACGGCGAGCCGGTGGCGGCGACGTCGATCTGGCAGAAATTCTTCGACAAGCTCGCGACCTCGACCGATCCGGTCACCGTCAAGAAGCGCGCCGCGATGCTGGCGCTGCTCGGCGACCCGGACGCGACCTTGAATAGCGAGGCGCGCGGCGACGGTTCGGCATGACGCTGGAAGAGGTGCGGGCGCTGTTCGATAGCGCGGTGCCCGCGGCTGAGGCGACGGAGCCCAATATCGCGTCGGTCTCGATCGAGGGCTGAACCGTGTCCAGCAGCATCGTTGATCACGTCGTCGAGCTGGGGCGGCGGATCGCGGATCTCGAGCGACGCAATCGGAACCGGCGTCGCACCGGGGTCGTTACCGAAGTCGATCACGCCAAGGGCCTGGCACGGGTCAAATTCTCGGAAAAGCCGAAGCCGTATCTTTCGCCATGGGTGCCCTGGCAGGAGATCGCCGCCGGAGGCATCAAAACACACATTCCGCCGACCGTGGGCGAGCAGGTCGATGTCGTCTCGGAAAGCGGGGACCTGACGGACGGCATCATCGAGATGTCGACGCCGTCCGACAAAAACCCGCGCCCGCATGACGGTCCGGAGCTGGTCATCGTCAGGGGCGATGCCCGTTTTGAAATGGGCGATACGTTCGTCCGCGGCAAATTCAAGGATGCCCGGTTCGTTGCCTCCGACAAGGCCGCGAAGATTCGCAAAGGCGACTCGTGGGTCGTGGCCGACGGAAACGGGGTGATCGTGTCTCACGAGCCTGTCGTCGGCGCCGATCCCGATCCAAACTGAAGGAAAACGACATGAAGGTTATCGTCAAGGTTTCTGGCTTCTACGCTGGCACGTGGCACGAGGCCGGGTCGCGTGAGGTCGAGATGGCCGACCGCGTCGCCAAGCCGTTCCTGCCGCCCTATGGCGACCAGCTCGCTCGGCCGCCGGAGAAGGCGGCCGACAAGCCATCCGTCAAGAAGGCCGTCTGATTTGTCCTCAACCGGCATCGACCGCGTCACCGGCAAGCTGCTGCGCGACTTCGACCACGTGCGGCAGTCGATCGGCGTCATTCTGACGACGCCAATTGGCTCGCGCGTGATGCGTCGCGACTTCGGCTCCGAGCTGTTCGACTTAATCGACCGGCCGATGACCGATCGTGTCATTCTCGCGATCTATGCGGCTGCGGTAATCGCTATTGCGCGATGGGAGCCGCGTTATGCGGTGACCGGGTGCCGAGTGCTGGCGGCAGATGCCGGCGGCGGTTTGTCGCTCGAGTTCACCGGCACCTATTTTCCGCGCGGCCATCTCGGCGACTTCACGCCGGACGCGGCGAACGCGCGCGTCATCATCCCGATTCGAGGAACTGCCTGATGCGCGGCCTGCCGTCAATCAATCTGGCTGATCTACCGCTGCCGCCGGTATTGCAGCCGCTCGATTATGAAGCGCTGCTGGCCGACATTATCGCCGAGTTCAAGACGCGGTGGGAAGCGGTGCGGGCGCTGCATCCGGAACTGCCGTCCTACGATCAGCAGATGCTGGAAACGGACCCGGCCAAGATCGTGCTGGAAAGCGCGGCCTATATCTACATGCTGACGCTGGCGCGCGTGAATGACGCTGCAAAGGCGCTGATGTTGGCGACGACGTCCGGCGGCGATCTCGACAGCTTCGCCGCCGACTTCGACCTGCCGCGCCTGGTCGTGACACCAGCGACGGACGATGCGCCGGCTGTGATGGAGTCAGACGCCGACTATCGCCGACGACGATGGTTGGCAACCGAGGGTTATGCGGCCGCCGGCCCAGAGGATGCCTATCGGTTCTTTGCAATGTCAGCCGATCCTTCGATCAAGGAGGCATTGGCCATCAAGGGCGACGACAATCGCGTGGATCTGGTGCTGCTGTCCCGGGACGGCAATGGCGCGGTTTCGGGCCAGATTGTCAGCAAGGTGCATGCGGCGCTGTCGCCGTTGAAAACCCGACCGCTGACCGATTCGCTTTATACGCGATCAGCCTCGATCATTGCGCAACCGATCAGCGTGCTGATCACGGTGCCATATGGGCCGGATCGCGAGACGGTCCGCGCCAAGGCGCTTTCGAATATCGCCGCCTATGCCGGCAGCCGCAACGCGCTCGGCATGGTGTTGCGCGTCGACGGCATCATCGGTGCGGCCCGCGAGGGTAACGCGGTCGAGACCATGCAGGTCGTTTCGCCGGCGGCTGATGTCGATCCGGGTCCGTTCGGCGCGGTTTACGTCGACGGCATCACCGTGGCTGTCGCGACATGATTCCGTCGATCCTGCCATCGCTGCGCCCGGATTATGAGCGCGAGACGGAACGGCTGCTGCACCTGGTCGGTGCGACCGACGTGGATGCACTGCGGCGCATGCGCGACCCGTTTCAGTGTTCGCTTTCGCATCTACCCTTCCTCGCCTGGGGCCGCGGTGTCGATCTCTGGTACGACGACTGGCCGGAATGGAAGATGCGCCGGATCACCGCCGAGATTTACGGCATGAAGGGCCTCAAAGGCACTCGGCCCGGCATGGCGAAGTATCTCAGCTTCGTCGACGCCGAGATCATCGAAAGCTTCATCCCGCCGCGTGGCGTGATCGCACGGCAGCAAGACGCCTCGCTGTTGACCGCGTGGCGCGAGCGCTTCGCCGAAATCCGGCTCTATCCGTTCGCAATTCGCGGCCGGCGGGCGGGCTACATGGCGACAGGGCAGGGCAAGACGACTCTGACGATCGCTGGCCGCATGGCGGCGCTGCCCGATCTGGCACACCTTTATTATGGTCGTCGCGCCGTGCTGGTCGACGACGGCGTCGAGACCACGCTGCGATCGTTGGATCAGATCCAGATCGACGGCGGCGATATCGCTGTTCCGACGACGACCTTTGCCATCACGGCGACCGGCCGCAGTTATGATGCTTCGGTCGGGCGCGCGGCAGTCGGCTTGATGGCGGCGACCGCGAAAGGCCGTGGCCGGCTGATCGTGATCAATGCCGCAGGTAACATTGGCGGCGCTGTAATTCCTGCCGGCTTCGAAGGCGTCGCGCCGCTCGATATGGCGCCCCAGCGGATCTATCAGCGGCATCCGGCGCGCATGCGGGAAGCGACGGTTGCCGTCCGATATCGCGCCGCGGTTGGCAGGATGGTGGCTTATTCCTCGCAGGCGTCGCGTTTCATCTACGACAGTTGGCGATTGATGGACGAGGCGCGCGCGGGTAGCGACACTCACCGCGCGATCGGCCCGATCGTCGGCCGCATGATGCCATTACTTCTGCCGTTCAATGCGCTGTTGCGCATCAATGCGCGGTTTCGCGCCACCGGGAGGCCGGCGGTCGCTGGAATGTGGGGCGTCGGCCATATGACGGCGGGCCGGGCATCTGATCGCATCGATCGCGTCGGCGCTGCGATCTACCGTTCGCGGTCGGTGCGCGACACCGTGAAATTCACGACCGCAACTTACCGGCCCCGTACCGTGGCCGATCTCTCTTTCGATCATCCCGTCGAATGGGGCGGCATGGTTCCAATTAACCGGAGCACACTATGACCAAGATCGCGCGCATTTCGGATAACCAAACGGTTACGCTGGGTGACTTCGACAATCTGGCGAAGCTGCCGCGCGCGGCGCAAGATGCGCTGATCGCAAGCGCGATCAATGGCGGCGTCTCTTCCTGCTACTTCGGCGCCGATGTGACGAAGACCGGAACGACGCAGGTGACGGCCGCAAGCCCATGGCTACTCTACAAGGACGGCAAGCTGTTCGGTGACGATACCGGCGCGGCTGTGCTGGATCTGCTGCCACATATGCCGACCAGTGGCAACCGCCGCATCATTGCCGTACTGTTGCAGGCACAGACCGTTGATGATTCGACGCAGCCGCGCGACTTCGTTGTCGATGGTTCAGTTTATCCGCCGGTGATGGACCCACAGGGCACCGCAACGATTACGTGGCGCCACGCCTCGGTGAACATCCAGATCGGCGATCAGGCGCCGTCGCCGGTCAAGCCGGTTGTCGATCTCGCCAACACCGTTGTCGCCTGGGTGACGCTGTCCTCGACCGAAGTCGTGCTGGTTGAGCAATCGATCACCAACCGCATCAATTCGCTGCGGGTTGTCGACGGCCGTCTGGTGCTGGTTGAGGAGTGGCGCAAGACGGCAGAGCCGGCGATCGAGGGCTTGAAGACGGATGTATCGAAGTTGCTCGCGTCCGGCAGCCAGAAGCTGGACCGCAATATGTTCGGCTACGTCATGGAGCAGCTTGCGCGGCTCAATGAGAAGACCGGCATGGCGGAAGGCTATTCCTACTCGAAGACCGATTACTTCCTTGACCTCACGGACAGCGACACCGATCACATCAACTACGTCGCCAACGTCGAGGAAGGCATTCGGTTCGCGGCGGACAATACCGACACCAAGGCGCTATCGCTGCTGACGCCGGGCGATACGCTGATCCAGACTTCGCCCGCCGGCGTGGTGCTGCCGAAGTATGATAGCAAGGCGCTTTTGTCGGTTGTTGGCCGCGACAGTGAGGTTGCGCTGTCGAATGGCGGATCGCAGACAATCAATTACACCCTCAAAACGATCAGCAAGACGCGCATCCGTTACGGCAACGCATTTTTGGTCTGCACAAACGCTCAATGGTGGCAGACCGGGCGCTACGACAGCGTCGAAGGCGTATTCTACAAGGATGGCGTTGGCTACAGCGTCGAGTTCGCGGAGCAGCATCCGAGTGGCGCTCCGAACCATTCGATCAAGCGCCTTCGCCAGATCTTCATCGACACATATCAGGAGCCCTACTGGGATGCATCGGTAGTTGCCGCTTCTTACACCGGGCAAGTCGGCGGCAACACGTTCATGATGCCGAGATCCGGCTGGGTCACGGCAGTAAACCTCGGCTTCTCGCGCATCGACGCCGGCGGCGGCGATATCCGCCTTGCCTTGTGCGAACTGTTCGAAAACGGCGAGCCGAACTATCAGAAGTGCCTCGCCGCCACGACTATTGCCCACGCCAACCTGAAAGTCTGGCCGGATCTGACGACGTTCTTGATCGAGCCAACATATCTTGAGGGCGGCAAGCGTTACGGCTGGTTCGTTATCACGGCGGGCAATCACTGGCTGGCGATGGTCGAAGGCAACAAGTACGCGCAAGGCTCGTTCTTTGTTTCGACCGATGGAGTCTGGTCGCAGGGCAACATTGCGCTAGACGCCTGCTTTGAGGTGCTGGTCGCCGACTTCATCACCTCGCGCATGGTGGTCAACCTCAATAACTGGAACCTGTCGGGCGGCATCACAGACATCGATCTGCTGACGAAGCAGGTTGTGCCGATGGGCACCAGCATCACCTATGAGGTGCAGATCGGCTCTGCATGGGTGGCACTGGCAGAAGTGGCGAGCGGCAACTCGCCGCTGTTTGGGCTGCCGGCGGCACTGAATGCGCGGATGGTGCTGAATGGCACCACGGACCTGATGCCGGCGATCAAGCTCAATGAAAGCCACGTCACGGTATCGCGGCCGCGCACCAACGGCGTCCACATCACCGAGGCCCGCACCGCGCCGGCCAACGTCGATGAGGTCCACGCGATCCTGGTGCTGGAGCACTACATTGAAGCCAATCACGACCTGTCCTGCACCCTGTTGGTAGGCGTCGATTATGCCACGGAAGTCGCGGCAACATCGGTTTCCGATGAATTGCTGCCAGACGGCTCGGTGCGTCGTACCTTCGTCTGGACCGGGCTGACGCCGACTACGACGTGGAAGCGCAAGACGTCGTTCTTAACTTCATCGGCACTGTCCATTTTCCTTGTGTCGTCGGCGACCGACGTTTCCTTCCCGGCACTCTAATCCCCCGCGCGTTGTGCGCTCGTCCGCTATGCGCGGGCGTTACCCGTTGGAGAATATTATGGCAAAGCAGATCACGATCAAGGATGAGGCGGCCTACAAGGTCGCGTTAACCAAGTCGATCCGGGTGGGTCGATCCGTGGTCAATCCGGGACCGAACACCCGGCTGCGAGGCGACCTGTTGAAGAAATTGCAGGCCGATGATCCTGTCGCCGTTGCGAGTTACGAGGCCGTCTAAATGAGCAGTTTGAGCCGGTTCAAATCCAGCGTCGCTAACGGCTGGAGCAAAACGCTTTGGGACGGCCTGATCGACGCGATGGAAGGTCGGCTGGCACCGCTTGAGGAAAACCTGGGGCTTGATAGGACAACCCGCGATGCGATTATTGCGCGCGGGCTGACTGTAATTGAGTTGCAGATCGCGCCTGTCGTTCAGCAGGCCGAAGATAAGCTGTCCACGATCGAGCAGATGCGGGTTGATTCCATCGCCGCTTATGCCGTTATCCAAGCGCTCGCGGATCAAGACTTGGGCGCTGTTATTGAGCCGCTGTTGATTGAATCGCGAAGCACGCTTGATGATATCAATCAGTTGCTTTCCGATATCGAGGCGGCTGTTGCGGATATACAGCGCAAGTCTGAAAAAGACGCGCCGGCCGGTTACGCTGGCTTAGATGCTAGCGGCAAGCTACCATTCGACAAGTTGAGCGGCGTCCCGGCCGCGGCCGAAGGGACGGCTGGCGTTGCGAAGTTGGCGACAGGCGCAGAAGTAAATACTGGATCGGATGCGGCGAAGGTTATTACGCCGGCGGCCCTGATTTCGAGGACGGCAACGACAGATCGCACGGGCCTTGTTGAGTTGGCGACGGGCACTGAGGCGGCCGCCGGTATCGATACCGATCGGGCTGTTACTGCGGCTGGCTTGAGGGCTACCCTGGACGGTCAAGCTGTGCGGATCGATGCAGCGCAGATGTTATTGGCGAGCCAAAAAGGACGGGCGCGCGCCAACATTGACGCCGGTATCCTCTCCGGCTTCCGCAACAAGATCATCAACGGTAACTTTGATGTGTGGCAACGAGGCACCACACAAACTTCGTTGGGTTATGGCTCAGATGATAGGTGGCTCAACGACGTATTCGAGTCAACCCAGTCGCACTCCCAACAAAATTTCACGCTGGGCCAGACGGACGTTCCGGGCAACCCGAAATACTTCTCCCGCACAGTCGTAACCAGCGGTGTTACTAGCACGTGTGCTGTGGTTAAAAAGCAAAGAATTGAAGATGTTCGGACTCTATCTGGCCGCGTCGCGACTCTTACATTTTATGCGAAGGCTGATGCCTCAAAGAGTATAGCGTTCTCGATAGAGCAAGGATTTGGAACCGGCGGGGCACCATCAAGCAATGTCAATCCCGCAGGAACAAAGGTCAACTTAACCACGTCTTGGCAGAAGTTTACGCAAACCGTCAGCATTCCATCTATCTCAGGCAAAACGCTCGGGACGGATGAGAATAGTTGGTTGCAGGTATCATTCTGGTTTAACGCGGGATCGTCTTTTGATAGCCGAACTGGCGCTTTAGGCCTGCAATCGGGGACGTTTGATATTGCTCGCGTGTCCCTTGTAGAAGGCGACGCAACTGCCGAAGCTGACCCGTTTTCGCCTCGTCATATTCAACAAGAAGTTGCGCTTTGTCAGAGATATTTTTGCATTCAGGACGCAAGCGTGCGTGGCTATAGTCGATCAGGGGTCATGACCGAAACACCGGTGTACTGGCCGGTTATGATGCGGGCCAGTCCAACTGTTTCCCTTGTCAGCGCTGGCACGGTCTCAAATTGCACAGCCGTCGTCGCTGCAAAAGTTACGCCAACGAGTGCCAGATTCGGCGCGCAAGCTAACAGTGACGGTGAATTTTATGCAATTAACGCGATTCTCACAGCAGACGCGGAGCTTTGATTGTGCATAAATATCAACTCACCACAACCGACGCTGTTATCCGTATCGTAGACGGCGCGCAAATACCAAACGATCCAGCCAACCGCGACCGCGCTGAATACGAGGCATGGCTTGCTGCTGGCGGCGTTCCTGACGCCTATGTAGCGCCGCAGATCGATTTAGTCGCCTATGCGGCTGACCAGCGCTGGCGAAAAGAGACGAGAGGCATCGAGATCGCCGGCGTGCCGGTAGCGACCGATGACCGCTCAAAGCAGATGATCATCGGCGCACGGTTGGCTGCGAATTATGACCCGGATTGGTCCACGCAATGGGTCGGCGCCGACGGTTCAATCTACCCGATCGACGCCACTGCCATCGTTGCGATCAGCGACACCGTGCAAGCGCACGTCAACGATTGCTTCACAACGTATGCAGTGGTGAAGGCCGATATCGACGCCGGCACCATAACCACGACCGCCGAAATCGACGCAGCGTTCGCCGCGTAAAAATCTCCGCAACATCCAGTCCCCAACCCAAGGAGAGCCGATATGGCTTCTGTGTCCTTTCACCACGGCGCGCGCGTCTTCCAGTCCGGCGAAACCCCGGTGCTGGTGCGCACCGCGCAGACCGCCGTCATCGGCCTGATCGGCACCGCCGAAGATGCCGATGCGGTCAAGTTCCCGCTCAACAAGCCGATCCAGCTGTTGCGGCCTTCCGATGCCGAAGGACTCGGGGCTGACGGCACCTTGATGGAGGCGATCGACTCGATTTTCGATCAGGTCGGTTGCCCGATCATCCTGGTGCGGGTCGAGGAGGGCGCGACCACGCCGGAGTCATGGGCTAACGCGGTCGGCAATCAGGTGGCCTTCACCGGGGTCCATGCCTTCCGCCGCGCCAAGCCGGATGGCCTCTACAAGCCGAAGCTGTTGCTGGCGCCGGGCCTGACCCAGACCAGTCCGGCCGATGGCATCGCGTCGGTTGCGGTCACCGTCGGCGGCGCCGGCTATGTCGCCGACACCACGACGGTCACGATCGCGGGCACTGGCGGCGTCGGGTCGGGCGCCGAGGCCAAGGCTGTGGTTGAGGCGGGTATCATCACCTCGATCCTCGTGACCAAGCCGGGTTATGGCTACACCGGCGCCGTCACCGTCACCATCACTGGCGACGGCGCGGATGCGACCGCGACCGCCGCCAAGGGCTCGGTGATCAACCCCGTCGTCGCCGAGCTGATGGGCGTGGCCGAAACCTTGAAGGCGATGGCCTATGTCGATGCTCCGGATACCACCGACCAGGCGGCGGTGCAGTATCGCGGCCTGATCAACTCCGGCCGTATCTTCGTGTGCGACCCGAAGGTGTTGAAATTCGACACCGCCCAAGCGCTCAACGTGCCGCAGCCGTCGTCGCCGATCTTCGCCGCGCGCCAGGCCAAGATGGATCTGGAGCAGGGCTTCTGGTGGGCGGGCTCGAATACCGAGATCGCCGGCATCGTCGGCACCAACCGGCCGATCGAATACGGGCCGCAGTCGAACTATCTCAACGAAAACCGCGTCAACACCATCGTCAACATCGACAACACCGGGTTCCGGCTGTGGGGTGTGTGGACCTGCGATAGCGAACTGCTCTGGCAGTTTGTATCGGTGCGGCGCACCGCCGACGCGATCAACGAGGCGCTCGAGGTGGCCTATCTCGAATTTGTCGACCGGCCGTTCTCGAAGGCTAACCTCAAGTTCATGATCGAGGCCGGCCGTGCCTTCCTGCGCACCATGGAATTGGAAGGCGCGATTCTGCCCGGTCATGACGTCTGGCTGCTCGACAGTAACACCGACAACGATCTGGCGCAGGGCATCGTCAAGCTCGGCGTCAAGTTCGAGCCGCCGGCGCCGATGGTCGATATCCGCATCACCAGCTATCGCAACATCGCCAGCTACACCCTGCTGCTCAATCAGGTGGCGCAGGAAATCAGCTCCGGGTCGCTGGCCGCGTAAGCGCGGCCTTCGCTCCCGCATCCATTCATCAGCGAGCTTTTAAGGAGGGCATCAAATGCCGTCGAGTTCCGATATGCCGCGCTACATCCTGCGCAACTGCACCATCTTCGCCGATCGGGTGTCCAAGATCGGTCAGGCCAGCGAGATCACGCTGCCGGTCCCGACCGAGAAGGTCGAGGAAATGCGCAACGCCGGCATGGTGATGCCGATCGACGTCCCGATGGGCTATGAGAAGGCCGAGTCCTCGTTCAAGCTCACCGGCTTCGATCCGCAGGTGATCACGTTGTTCGGCCTCGCCGTCGGTCAGGAGCGCGAATTCATGGTCACTGGCGCCCTGGCGCACGAGGACGGCACCATCATCAACGCCACGGCCTACATCCGCGGCCGGCTGATCAAGAATGACCATGGCTCGTGGAAGCCGGGCGAGGCCGGCGAAAACGACTTCCAGATCACGCTGCGGTATTACCGCCTCGAGGTCGACGGCCGCACGCTGATTGAAATGACGCCGTTTGACGTCTCGATCGGCGGGCAATCGCAAACCAGCAGCATCCGCGCAGCGTTGCTGGCGTAACGGCCTAGTAGCGCATCAGTGCGCCATCCACCGCAGACGGTCCTGCCTGGATTGACGGCGTCCCTCAACCTCTTCGCAGGCTGCTTCATTGCTTTGCCTGCAAGCAGGTGATCGATAATCAGGCTGGAGGCTTTTTGCATGTCCAAAGAGAACCGCGTTTCCATCGATCCCCCTCCCGCATTTCACCCTTTATCGGAGCGGCGATGGCGGACGGAGTCAAGGTTTCTGTTCGTTCGCATGGCTACAGCAGCGGAGGCATGGCGACCGGATGATGATGCCGAGGAAAAGATCGAACTTGAATTCAGCGCCGGTCGCGGCGGCGTCTATTCCGCGACGGTAGACCTTATCCCAAGCGACTATGCCCGCGAGATGGCCGAAGCCGTCGCCGGCACTATCAACGAAATAAACCGTCGCTGGGGTCTGCCACAGAGCGCCATCGACGGGACATTCACCGGAAATAAGGAAGTAGCGCAATGACCAACCAGACCACCACATTCACGCCGACCGAACCGATCGCCTATAACGACAAGACCTATCCGGCGCTGACGCTGCACAAGATGAAAGCCAAGGACCTGGTCGCCGCCGATCTCGTCACCGGCGAGACGCGTAAATCATTCGCCATCATCGCGTCGATGGCCGGCGTGCCGATAGGCGTGGTCGAGGATCTCGATATCGACGACTTCGAGCGGTTGAGCGAGGTCGCTGCGCCGCTGATGGGAAAGTCGGCGAGGGCCGCGATCAAGGCGGCCAAGGAAAAGACCGCGGAGTAGATGAGGGCGGCAGCGTCATAGTCGCTGTCGCGGCCCTTGCGCGGCACCTGCACACGCCGATCAGCGAGATCGAAGAGATGGAGATGGATCGGTTCAACGCTTATTCTGACGCGTTGAACGTCCTTCTCCAGGCTGAGGCCGGCAGGCCGACACAGCGGAAACTCAATCGTCGCGGAGGCCGCCAAACCGTTGCAGAGCAGGCCGCCGCCGCACTGGACGATGCGTTCGCGCAGCAGCGTGAGAGGGGATAAGTTAAGTGGCAACTCTCACCTCCAAGCTCATCGTTGAGCTGATCGACCGGGCGTCGGCGCCATCGCGCGCCATCGCCGGGGCGGTCAATCGGTTGACAGCGATGCAGTCGCGCAACGCCGCGGCGCTGGCGTCGGCGCAGACGCAGATGTTTGGCGCGGTGGCCGTTGCCTATGGCTTGGCGAAGGCGATCGGAGCGCCAATCAAGGCGGCGGTCGATTTCGAGACCAAGCTGGAAGACATCGGGCAGAAGATCAACGCACCGGTCTCCGAGCTTCCAAAACTGGGCGAGGAGCTGCGCGCCGTGGCGCGTCAGACGACGCAGACGGCGTCGCAGATGGCCGAAGGCATGGACGTGCTCGCCGGCATGGGTGCGAACCGTGAAGATGCGCTCGGCCTGCTGCCGGCGATCGGCAGGGCCGCGACGGCGTATAATGCGGACGTGAAGGAATTGTCACAGGCCGGCTATGCCGCGCTCGATAATCTGAAAGTGCCGGCCGATCAGTTCGCGCGCGCGCTTGACGCCATGGCGCAAGCCGGCAAGGCTGGTGCCTTCGAACTGAAGGATATGGCGAGATATTTTCCGGGGCTCGGCGCTGCCTATCAGGGCCTCAAGCAATCCGGCGTGCCGGCCGTCGCCGATCTGGCGGCCGCGCTGCAGATCGTGCGGAAGGGCACCGGCGAAAGCGCAGAGGCCGCGACGAATCTGCAGAACGTTCTGCAAAAGATCAACTCACCGCTGACCCGCAAGAATTTCGAGAAAATGGGCGTTAATCTCGAAAAGGAGATGGCGCGAGCGGCGAAGGCCGGCGCCACGCCGATCGAGGCGATCGCGGTGCTGACGAATAAAGTGCTGAAGGGCAACCTCGGGCGGCTTGGTGATCTGTTCAACGATTCTGAAGTTCAGAAGGCGTTGCGACCGTTGATTCAGAACATCGATGAGTATCGGCGCATTCGGAAAGAGGCACTGGCGGCGCAGGGTGTGGTCGAGGAAGATTATCAGCGGCGGCTGAAAACGGGCGCGGCGGCGGTCCAGCGGTTTCGGATCGCGATTGAAAATATCAACCTGGCGGTCGGCGCAGCGCTGTTGCCCGGCCTAACCACGTTGGCCGATGCCCTGGTGCCGATCTCCAACCGCATGGCAGCGTTCGGCGAGAAACACCCGGCAGTGACGCGCGCTGTGGTGGCGACCGCTGCGGGGCTGATCGGACTGCGCATCGCCGGCTTCGCGGCCGCGTTCGGTCTCCGGTGGATGTGGGGCGGAGCATTGGCCGTTGGCATTGCCAGCATGAAGGCGCTGGGCGTCGCGGTAAAGGTGGCGTCGGTCGCGCTCTGGCCCTTCGGCGCAGCCTTCCGGGCTGCGCGTTCTGCGATACTGGCGACACGCGCAGCCATTCTGGCATTTGCGGTATCCGCAGCGATGCTGGGCACTGGCGGCGCTCTTAGGGCTGCAGCGGCGTCCATTTTCAGCATGGCGACTGCCATGCGGGTGCTCAAGTTCGCCGTGATCGGTACCGGAATCGGCGCCGCTTTGGTTGGCCTCGCCGCAATCGGAATGGCCGTCTACAATAATTGGGCGGGCATAAAGGCGCTATTTGTCGGCATTGGCGAGGGCCTTATGGCTGGACTTGCGCCGGTGATGCCGACAATCCAGCCCATCATCGATGGCTTCAATTGGTTGTCAAACACCCTGTCGTCGATATTCGAGCCGATCGATGCATCGAAGGAAGGCTGGCGGTCGCTTGGCGTCACGATCGGCACCAGTATTGGCGGCGCGATCACCAGCGTGATCGAGAAAATCAAATCGTTGATCGGGTGGATCACGTCGGTGCCCGGCAAGATTGCCGGCATGTTGGGCTTTGGCGGCTCTGGTAAGACGCCTGCTGGTGCGGCCGCGACCGTGGCCGCACCCGTCATCGCCGGCACTCGTGCGGCCGGCGGGCCGGTGAGGGCGGGCAGCACCTATCTCGTCGGCGAGAACGGTCCCGAGCTTTTCCGGGCGCGGGCAAGTGGCGCGATCTCCAACACGCTCGACACCGTGCGGGCCATCAAGGCGCAGGCCATGGCTGGCGCGGTGAAGGCAGGCGGTGGCGGTGCGACGGTCACCAACACCGTCACAATCCATGTGCAGGCAGCGCCGGGTCAGTCGCCCGAGGCAATCGCCTCAGCCGTCGAGAAACAGCTTAGTTCAAAGCTGAATGCGCTCTCGCGTGGCGCCTATAGCGACGGGGTGTATTGATGCCGACGCCGATGGCTCTTGGACCGTTCGGGTTTGAATCGTTGCGCTTCGGCTACGATGGCGTTTCGCGCGACCTGTCCACGTCGTGGGCGGATATCCAGACGGTTGGCGGTCTGGATCGCCTGCAATGGCTGGGCGGCGAATCCGACCGGGTGAAGATCGAGGGCGTCGTTTTCCCGGAAGAGTTCGGCGGGCTCGAAAGCCTCGAGGGTGTTCGCTCGGCCGCACGCGACGGCGCTGTCCTGCCGCTGGTGACCCTCGGCGGTAATGTCTTCGGCATGTACGTGATCGAGGTCGTCTCGGAATCGCAGCGTTTTCACGATGCGGCAGGCCGGCCGCGCAAAGATGTCTACATAATTGGGCTAAAGCGGTACGTCGGCAACGACTTCTCGCCGATCTCGATCATTCAATCGTTGTTCGGGTGAAGCGCGATGGCGACGGTCTACACCACAATGCAGGGCGAGATGGTCGACATGATCTGCCGACGTGTCTACGGCGACGAAAGCGGCTATGTCGAACTGGTGCTCGATCTCAACCCCGGCCTCGCGGCAGCGGCGATTCCGCTACCGATCGGCACAACGATCATGCTGCCGGATCTGCCGCGTGCGGCTCCGGAGCGGAAGATCGTCAGCCTTTGGGATTAGCGCGAGCCGATCTTTGCAATCAATCTAGCGGACTGTGCCGCGGCTGCTTGTCGATCTATGTCGTCCAATTTACCGCAGTCGCGCTTCATGTTGAGTGTGTCGCTTTGGTCCACATCTTTCGATCCTGTCGCGACGATCAATAATCGCCAAGCGCATCCGGCGAGAGGGCGCATAGTCACAGCACCATCACAGCCGGTGCTAAGGCAGAATGCCACGTTACGTTGTCCCTGGTAGTCGCCGCGCATCGCACGGGGAAACCATTTTTTGAACTGCGCGAGAGACGCTCGGCAATCGTCGGCCCCATCGTCACACTGGTTTGTGTAATCGCTTGCGGTTTGCGCGCTGGCGGACGTTGTCATGCCAGTAAAAACAAAAGCAAGAAATAGGACGATCGTTCGCATGTGCCCCTCCCGTAACCCTGCTCAGCAAGCTACCTCCGGTTCCCGCCCATGAAAACCCCCCGCGCTGAAATCTCGGTCAATGGCCGGCCGGTCGCCTCGATCTTCAACGAGCGGCTGATCTCGGTGACGATCGTCGACAAGGAAGGCGTCACCAGCGACACCATTTCCTGCGAACTGAACGATGGCAACCCCTTCGCCGAGATCCCGCGCAAGGGCGACATCATCACCGCGAAGCTGGGCTATCTCGAAACGGGAGTGCTCGATTTCGGCCGCTACGTCGCCGACGATCCCGAGGTGCAATGCCTGCCTTACAAGCTATCGGTCAACGGCAAGGGCACCGACATGCGCGAGAAGCTGAAGCAGCACGGCGCGCGCCATTGGGACAAGAAGACGGTCAAGGATATCGTCTCGGACATCGCCAAGGATCAGGGGCTCACCGCCAAGGTGGATGGCAAGGTCGGCGGCTACACCTATGAGTGGTTCGGGCAGGAAGATGAAAGCGACATCCACGTCGTCGAGCGCCTGGCACGACGTCACGATGCTCTGTTTTCCATCAAAAATGGCAACCTGATCTTCGCCGCGAAGGGCAGCGGACAATCGGCCAGCGGGGCTGCGCTGACGCCGGTGATCGCGACGCCCGACAATATTGTCGCGGAAACCTGCAAGACGACGTTCGCGCACCGCAACAGCTTCGCCAAGGTCAAAGCACACGCGCAGAATCGCAAGACGGCCGCGCGCGATGAGGTCGAGGAAGACAGCGACAGTAATGGCGAGGCCGATTTCACGCTGCCGGAGCCCTATGCCGACAAGGATGAGGCCCAGCGCGCGGCCGGCGCCAAGGCCAAGGACCTGAAAGCCGAGACGATCAGGACCTCGGTGACGCTGTTCGGCGATCCGGCGATCCGCGCCGGCGCACCGCTGGTCTATGCCGGTGTGCGGCCTGAGATCGACGGCATCGAGTTCATCATCGAGACCGCAACGCATACGCTGTCCAAGAGCGGCTACACGACGCAGGTCGAAGCCAAGCTCGGCGGCAAGGGCGAGGCTGGCGCGAAGGGTGGCACCGGAAAGGGTGAAGCCGGCGGCGATGGCGGCGGCGCAGATATCGACTGGCAGAAAGAATTGGGCAGTTAGCCCGATTCAAAGGACCAATCCAATGCCCGCCTCATGCCTGCGTAAAATGACACGATGATCTGATCGGCGTCAGTCCCGGTTTTGGCCTGCACAGCTGTATATTGCTGGTATCAGTGGCGAACGCAAACTGGCAGGCGCTCAAGAGCTGAGAGCTACAAAGATATCAACTTGTTCACCATCGCCAGTGCCGCTCGGAGGTTAAGGCCCCTAAGAAAGCCATGCCACTGGTCCGGGCCCATAAAGCCAGTTCTCCCGCCGCCCGCGTCCCAAACTGCAACAGCATGTCCGGCAAGTCCGGCCGCGTGCGCTTGATACTCTAGCGCTGCCAGCTCCTCTTCTTGGGCTGCCACAGGCTGGCTTCCAAAGTTGCTGCTCAGTGGGAAAATGATCATGTCCTGCCCCTGATGACGGATATGAGCCGCGGCCTTGAAACTCGGCATTATGTCCTCCCAGTGTTTAGCCGGGATCGTTTCAGGCCATAGGCGCCGAGTCCAGTAATCCTGAATTTCCAAATGCCCAACCTCGATTTCGGGAACGCTGGCGTGAGGCCCGGGCATTGATCATCCGTCGCGGCGCGTAGCCGACCGCAATTCCACAAAAACCTGAACCGACCCACCCAGCTTCCGGGAGCGCGAACCTATGACCAAGTGGCCGAAAGACAATCAAGCCGATCTGCTGGCGTTTTACGGGACACCAGGTCCCGATGTGGAGAGGCAGCTTGTCGACGTCATTCCGCCGTTCCAGATGTATTACGACGGCAAGCCGGTCGCTCGCATTCGGTTTCACCGCAAGGCGGCAGGTGCGCTCACGGCGGCGCTGAACGAAATCTGGGAGCACTACGGCCGCGATCAAAAGAAGATCGATGCCCTCGGCATCTCGAAATATGCCGGGGCCTATAACCCACGCAAGGTGAGGGGCAGCGCCACCAAGTGGTCCAACCATGCCTATGCCGCGGCGATCGATTTGAACGCCGCGGAAAACGGTTTCGGAGCGGGCCACGGCACCATGCCGCAGCCCGTCATCGATGCCTTCAAGCGACAGGGCGCGCGCTGGGGTGGCGACTATCGCGGCCGCACCGACCCCATGCATTTCGAGTTCTGCGATGCCTCGGGCTATCCAGGCCCGGTCGCATTGATGGACGTGCCACAGGTCGATGGCGACAGCGATCAGGGTGGCGGCAACACCGACTTCAGCGCCCAGAGCAAGCCATCATTCGGCAAGCGGGTTCGCAACTGGCTGGTCGGCCTCACCTCAAGCGGCGGCGGTCTCGGCTTCCTCGGCTATCTGACGAGCTGGGAGGTGGTCGCCATTCTGTGCGGCTTCTCACTGCTCATGACCGTGCTGATCGTCTGGTTTTTCGGACCGGACAGGGTGCGGGCTTGGGTCGCACGGCAGGTGAACTGATGGTCGATCTGTTCTGGTCGGTCGCGACCTCCTACGCCGTTCTTTCGATCGTCGGCATCGTCCTCGCCGCCGCGTTGGTTGTTGGCCATTTGCCGCTGATCGGCCGTATCCCGGCCGTCGCCCCTTATGTCGTGGCGGCCCGGCTCTTGGCCTATCCGATGCTAGCCCTGCTGGCCTTTCTAATCGGCGTAAGGATCACAGACGAGCGGGCCGATCTGAAACAGGCCCAGCGCGATCTAGCGTTCTCGCAACTCCAACTCGACGCCCAAAAGCAATCCACAGAAGCGGCGCAGCGGCTTCGCGCCGAGGCCGAAGCCAAGGCTGATCAAGCAAATCAGAAGGTATCCGACTATGAGAAACGGCTTGCGAAACAGCCTGCGGGCGACGGCTGCAATCTCGATGACGCTGACGTGCGCAGCCTGCGCGACATCGCCAGGTAGCCCAACGGTGGCGTCGGTGCAGATTCCGCGCGACTGCGAGTTGCTGGCGGCGACGGTGCCGTATCCGGCCGTCACCAAGGGTCAACCGGCCAGGTGGCCGTAGCGCGTCACAGGGCGGCGCTGGGGCAGGCCAACGGCAATCTCGTTGCAACGCGCACCTGTCAGGAACAGCAGCGTCAGCGCTTCGCGGGAGGCCGGTAATGAGCGAAGCCCACAGATTCGACGACCTCCCGACCCGCACCAAAGACTTCCTAACCAATCTCCGGGACGACGAAATCGACACGCTCAATGACGGCATCCGTCTCGTCGGGGCGATTCGCACGGTCGGCACGTTCATGAAATGGCTGATCGTCGGCCTGATCGGCATCCTTGCCGGCTTCGTGATGGTCGGGGAATCGATCGTCAAGATCGCCGCCTGGATACGCGGCTAGATCCCACCGCGCCGATAGGGACTGCCGGTCCTCTTGTAGTGGGGGGGGGGGGGCCGAAAGACCGGCAGTCCCGCGCCGGGCGTATCCACCCCAGCACCCTGACTTATATCCGAAAGTACCCCGGAGAATCCATGATCAGAACCGTCCTTCTGGCGGCGCTTTGCGCTGTCCTGTTCGCGTCGAATGCCGATGCAAGGCCACGACATCCTTCTTTGCAGAAAATGCAAAGAACGCTTCATATTCCCGACGCCGGGAAGATGGTCGGCTGCTCCGATCCGGTCATGCGGCCGTGCGGCAGGGGTGTGAATCCACTCGATGTTTTTGGAGAGGGAATCAACAGGAAGTCGCTGCGGCACAGGCATTTCTTACGTGTGAATCGGCATAAGGAAATCACCCACTCCAATACCGTCAAGCCCGTGCCCACCGACCTCCGCCGCGTCATGGCCGAAGGAGCGGGGAGGGTGGTCAACTGGGCCAAGCCTCGCGCTTGGTGCGGCTGGTGGATGCGCCACCATCTCGGGGTTGCCAACCCTGCCGGCAATCGTGCGCGCTGGTGGGCCGGTTACGGTAGGCCTGCGCATGGCCCGCATGTCGGCGCAATCGTCGTTTGGCGTCATCACGTCGGGAAGATCACCGGACGGACAAAGGATGGCCGCTGGATCGTCAAATCCGGCAATGATGGGCATCGGGTGAGAGAGCGTCCGCGCTCCGTTGCCGGCACCATCGCGTTCAGGTGGCCAGCATGAAACTCGTCCTCAAGCTCATCTTCGCGCTCTACATCACAGGCACGCTAAGCATCTTCGCTCTTCACACGGTGAGCCCAGTAACGCTCGGTTTGGCCGCCGCCCGATCCGTCTTATGGCCGCTCTGGGTTACGACGGGCCACCCGCAAGGCGAACCGACGTGGAGAGATTGATAACCTCGTTCGCCTCCATCCTCCAACCACTAGGCGCCATGACCGCCTTGCTGGCGATCTGGATCGCGCTCTTGGATATCCACAACGAGTTTCTGCCCGTGCTGTTCGTTGCTGCGCTGTTGCTGCTGGGAGTTGGCTTGGTGGTGGAATGAAGCGCGCCCAAAAAGGCCCGCCGGGGAGAAGCCATATGCGGGCCTGATCGGGTTCGGCAAAGCGGCGCGAAAAAGCGCTCCAGCGCCGTTATGCGACCTCGTTTTCCTGTTTCACGACCTTGAGACCGCTATATCCCGCCTGTATCCGCTGGGCAGCGCGGACGGCATCAGCCTTGTCCATGACTAGCAACAGGTCTTCCACCAGTCCCGGGTTCCTGCTCTTGCCCACGCAATTCAACTCGTCCGTCAGCACCTTCTCGATATCCAGGATTGCCTTGATATCCATGATCACCTTGGCGAGGATTTCGGCGTTGTTGCTCATGGTTCTTCTCCCGCTATGTCTGCCCTCCCTACGCAACTGTCAGTAATAACCGACGCAATCGGCCGACGTTCCTGGCAAAAGGCATGCCCTTAACATTTGAAAACCGAATTTAGTTGCATAAGACGCGCGGCAAGTTCAGTCGCCGGTTATCCATACCCGGCAATGCTCGGCCCTATCAGGTGCCACCGCTATAATCAGTATCTTGTTGGCCCTGAGGATGTTTCGGGTCGATCATATCTGCTCTTACGGCCTTCCTGATTTCGGCCTTCCTGATTTCGTCCTCCTTCCTAGTATCGGCTTGCTGGCCCGGCTTTTGATTTTGGTTCTGCTGCTGCTGGTTCGGTTTTTTTTGGTTCTGATTGGACATCAGGACCTCCTTTGTTGTCCCTACGATTGAACGTATGGGGACAACCGGTACGCTCTCGATGCGTTCCGATGACAGCAGCGTCGGCCCTTTTTTGGCCCTCGCCAGCTTCGAGAGAGCGCCGCCAAAAGGCCCGCCGGAAGGGGCGCCACGGCGGGCCTAATCGGGTTTGAGAAATTGGACCTGCGGGAGTTAACTTCCGTTCCGGTCGGATAATGCGGGGAGCGGCGGGGCTGGAGCATTTCACCGCTCCTCTCTCAATATGGCCGTTTTCGCACCAATTGATCGCGCGCGGCTCGAATCAAGTACTTCAGCGCCTCGGGCGTCACCGCTCGCACATGATCCAACCAATCCACACGCTCTATCGAGCGATCGTCCTCGGGACGGGCGGCCCAATAGCGGGTTCGGCGTTCACCCGCTACTGCGGGCCGGCGTTCCTTGGTATAGTAATACGAGGCGACCGACAGACGCATTCGATCTGGAGGGCAAGTCACAGGATCGGGCAGGCCATGCAGTGTCGCGCCGTGGGTTTCCCATAGGACAATGGTGTTAAATCGCGGAAAGATGCGACGGCCGATGGCAGACATGTCCGATGGCCATAGTTCGAGGCTGCCGCCATACGAGTCAGGCCAGTCACGATTCAGGTAGACTAATAGGTTCACCCGATGAAACAGACCTGTGGCCGGGTGCACCTCAAAGTCGCGGTGGATTTTAGTGAAGCCGCCGGATGGCGTCCTGTGGGCGCCCGCAAATTTGTGCGTTGGATCCGACAGCAGGTTGTCAACTCCTGTCACGGTCGAGATGAACTCGCGGAAGCGGGCACTATCGACGAGTTCCAAAAAGTATTGGGTGGCTGGTCCTAAGCCGTCTGAGGCTTCCTGCTTGATTTGACGATCATCGAGGCTCGAGATGAGGTGCGCTGGATCGATCTTGGCGATTTCAGCCGCAATCGCATCCAAAAGCTCTTCGGAAAAGCCGTTGTCGATAACGACGTGGGGCCAAGGCTTGGCGTTGAGATAGTCGTGTCGCAACGCCTGAGCTCGACTGAAAAGATCAGTTGCAGGTGGGAGCCTATTCACCAAGACCCTCAGCGACTGAGCGGCTGTTCCCTAGTAGCCCGTACAACGCGTAGGGCGCCGGGAGGTTCCGGGCGCCAAGACCCCGCTGGTTCCTTTGATGTCGCGCTTCGGCTTGCCGGTCCAGTACCACAATGAGGATGCAGGTTTCTTCCGCCATGGTTTTCGGCCGGTCATAGCCCGAATTTAGGAGCGGCTGGCAGGAATCCTAGTCCCTCCGTTTCACCGGCCTACGTTTCGACCCATGCTCTGCCACGAAGCCAATGCGGCGCTCGTTGAGGATCTTGGAAGGGAGGGGAGGGAGCGGAACATCTCTCCATCCTAGCCTGACTGCCGAAGGGCGGCCGGGCTTTTCCGTTTGCCGTTAGTGGATCGCAGCGGAAGGTCGAGAGGATGGAATGCTTCCGAACTCACGCAGGAAACTCAACACTGGACGATTCGCGTCCGTAGCGGGGAAGCCGGGAAGATTTCGAATGAGGGCTCCAGCCGCGTCTGCTGGGGGTAAATTCCCTCGCCACATCCGCCAACGGAGCGCATCGAATTTGTCAGCATCGGCGCCTCGGGGAACGTTTCGATCCACCTGCCACTTCGAAACGAAGGCGCGTTCTTCCTCGGTCAGATCGTCGAAATAGTGGTCGGTTATCCGACCATCCGCATCGAGGCGATACCGATGGGGCAGAATATTGTAGAGCGTCCCGTCATTGTCGACGATGCAAACGACAAAATAGTGATCACCGGATTTCACCCCGTTTAAGGGCCGAAAGTCGCCGCGGAGCGCTCGGAAATGCATCCATGCGTCCCAGAGGATCGGGGCCCATTCGGACGTCGCGGGGTTCCAGTGAAAGACCATCGGCCCGTCGTCATCTTTGTATAGGATGTGCTCCACCACTATGGTCCTTTTCAACCACCGAATAACCACCGGTACAGCGTGAACGAAGCTGGAAGATCGTCTATGATCGGTGACGAAAAACCCAAGTATTATGAGGTTTTCTAGGATAGGCAAGGCCGCTCATAACGGTCTGGTTGGGGGTTCGAGTCCCTCCGGGCCCACCAATAAAATCAGTTACTTCCAGTGTTATCTATTTCCTGAACGGCACAACCGCACCAGTTACCGCACCAGAAACGTCCTTCTTCTGTTCATCCTTTGGATCGCGCGCGGCGATCTTCTTCACCGCGTCCTCGAGGTAATCGGGGTGATGGTGGCCGTAAGTGTCCATCAGCATCTTGAACGACATGCCGAGGTAGCCAGACGCTTGCCACGGATCGGCTCCGCGCTGCATCAGCCAGGTCGCGGCGGTGTGTCGTAGTGTGTGGGGCGACACGTTACCGTCCTCCACCGACAGCTTCGCGAGAGTCGCGGCGCGCTTGAAGCCGGTCTTGACCGACGTCACCGGCTTTCCGTTGAACTCAACGAAGTGCTTCGAGTCCGGATCGATGCGGTGCCAGCGCCGCATATGGGCCAGTAAGCGCTCGGGGAGGGGTACGGTCGGCTGACGTTTGTTGGTCGCTATGGCGCCGCGTGGCAGACGATAGAAACGACCGCGCTCAAGGTCGACATAGGACCGCCCGATTGCCGGGATCGGTGAGGCCGCCGCGATCGATGCTGCGCGCGTACCGGTGTAGACGCCTATCAGGATGAAGCGAGTTACGTGCCTCAGCGGGCCACGGTGGACCGTCTGAATTTCGCGGTAACGCCAGCAGGTCCAGATCATCTTGGCCGCCTCGGAGCGCGTCAGCCAACGATCCCGGGCCTTGCCCTTTGCCGGCAGCGTCACCTTGACGACGCCGCGGTGATAGCCTTCGCCAGCGTGATGGTTGATCGCAGCGCGCAGGTCTTCAAGGTCGCGGCGGGCACCGCCCTTGTTCCCACGGTGCTTGGCATAGGACCGGCATTCCTCGCCATCGACTGCCGAGAGCATCTTGGCTCCCCACCAGTCGTTCAACCTGCCGATGCGGGTCTTGAACTTGCGGATCTGCGCAATCGTATCCTCGTCAGCCTCAGTGACCTTGAAGCGTTCACGGAGCGCTGCCAACTCGGCATCGAGGTAAATCGATAGAACGTCTCCGATCGGTAATTTCTCGATATCCTGGACCTTGCGCTTCGGCGCGTACTTGCTGGCTATGTATTCTGCGAGAGCCCGCTCAGCCTTTGCAGTTTCCTCCTCAGCGCATCCTGTGAAGAAGTCCCGTCCATTGTCGCGGATGATCCAGGTTGCCCGGTGGGTGATACTCCCGGTTTCATCTCGCCGGGCAGCTTTAAGATGGAGTCGGGCACCTTTGGACTTGCGCGGCATAGCTCTCGCATCCGTTCGATGTGGGCCAGCGAGGTATACTCCTTGCCGGCGATGATTTCAGTGACCAATCGGCCACGGTCGCGCTCCCGCCGCAAGCCCGGCACGGTCATAGAGCCGTCAGGAAACGCGATCCTGGCAGCCTCCGCAAGGCGGAGAGGGGCCTCGGGGTCGACCGCGTGGCCGCGCACGCTCATCGTCGGTCCGCCACCTGGAATCGATACTCGGGACTCTCAAGCCCCGAATATCGATCGATGCTTCGCTGGTCAGTCCCAGAGACCATGAGCCACCGTGTCGACCAGCCGCATCGGGCCGTCGTCGTAGACCTGCTGGTCGAGCGACTGCATCACGCCGCCGCCGTGCGGGACGTATTTCGAGTACTGGCGATTGTGCGCGGCGATAAACTCGCGGACGCGTGACGCGGCGGCGCCGGGGTTCAAACGTCCTTCCGCGACCGCGAGGAACATTGCTGATCGCACGTCGTCTCGAATATGATCAGGGAGGCCCGCCGTCGCCATGGTGATTGCCGCAAACCCGAAAGCATTTCGGTACCCCAGAGGGGTAGGCTAATGCTCAGCCGCTTTTGAGGCTCACCGTATCCGCAGGAATTGGTCTTGGGTTGACCACCCAACAACAGCCTTAGCGGGCTGATTGCTTGATCAGCGATAAAGGCCCGGTTGATCACCGGGCTTTTTTGTTGCCTGATTCAAATTAGGCCACTCCCATTTTCTAACTAGGCCGACTGAGGTCGGAAACAGGCCAGTACCAAAGCCGTAGACGTCTGCGGCGATCTTTCCTTGGCTTTGCGAGCGCTGAATCAGCCGTACATGTAAACGAGCGCTATAACGAGAACTGTAGCGGCGATCAGTATATTTCTAGTGAGAGGCGTCATGACAAATCGCTCCTCCGAAAGGAGCCCCCTCTCTCTCCATCCTAGTCCGAAGCGGAGGCGGTGTCAGGGGGCTGGATAATCGCCTCAGGAGGGCGCGGGGTGAGATTGCGAGACTGCCAACCTGAGTTCTGGCCTGCCAAGTACGGGCGGAGATAAGGCGAGGGAGCAAGCACCCTAATTCGACCCCAACACGGGGCCGTCACGAATCATCAGTAAGCCGCTGCCTGGACGCTAGGCCCGCCCTGGACTAGCTCCGCTCCTCAACTTGCCCGGCGCTTCATGGCGTCGGGCCTTTTCGTTTGTCTCTCGCCAGCTTCCGTTTCGCCCAGCCGAGGGCGCTAATGCGCGAGCCCTTTTGCCGCATAGCGTGATCGACGTAGGGTACCACATAAGCTAGGCCCCATTGGGCAAACCTCAGACCGGCCCGACATCGAACGATGTCGAGCCTTTTTCTTGTCACGGAGGGGATATGTCGAGAAACGCGAAGCCAATGCGGCTTGCCTATATTGTCGGTTGGGGACTGGTTTTGGCGGCCCTTTGCGGTGTCCTTGTTTTGAAGGTGGCCATCTGATGGTGGCGACGCAGCCCGTCACCAGTCGGCCCGAAGGCCCTCGACAAGAACCCGCCGGAGCCTGAGGACCATGAGCCGCCGGCGGATCCGGCCGGAGACCGCAATCCATCGGACGCTAAAACATGGATTGGGCTACAGACCCGTCCCGGGCGGTAACGCATAGAGGCGGAGGCGCGTTCCGGCGGCGGCGGCTACACCAAAAAGGCCCGCTGGAACGGAGACGCAGCGGACCTAATCGGGGGTTCGGGGAATCAGGGCTGGGGGATCAACCCGTCCCGGCGGGGCTTCCTATTGGTCAGCACCAGCCTGGCCGCCGCGGGCATGACGCCCCGCTACAGACATAGCGATGAGAGAGACCTTCGCCGATCAGAACGTCGCCAACACGCGATGCGTGGCGGAAAGGCTTCCCACGTAATGTCGAACCGCTCCGTGGATCAGCGAAACCCGCCGGGAAATCCCGGCGGGTACCAACTATCAGTGCTTAGCCTGGATGTACCACGAACTCGTTATTGCGGGGGTGGAGCGTGGCATATCGAGCGTTCAAGTCAAAGATGGTCTCCATGCCGTGCTTCGGACGGCCTTTCAACCGGCTCTCACTGATGTCGGAGCTGTACGCGCCAAGATCGGCATCGTATCTCAGCACGTTCCAAGGCACCATGTAGTGAGCGCCGCCGCCAAAGAATCCGCCGATACCCAGTACGGCGTGGGCAATCTTTCCCTTCTTCTCGTCAACCAACACGTGCTTGATTGAACCAATCTTCTTCCCCTTGGCTCCATAGACAGCCTTTCCAGACAGTTTCCTACTAGGGCTCAGGTGCGAAGTTTTTCTTTTCACAGCCATTAGCTTATCCTTTCCTGGTTAAACGA
The DNA here is from genome assembly GCF_000013885.1 of Nitrobacter hamburgensis X14. Lineage (NCBI taxonomy): Bacteria > Pseudomonadati > Pseudomonadota > Alphaproteobacteria > Hyphomicrobiales > Nitrobacteraceae > Nitrobacter > Nitrobacter hamburgensis. The sequence goes on along the minus strand of NC_007964.1, from coordinate 3,653,156 downwards.
CCCGCGCACGGAACGCGTCCCGCCGAATTGCGGTTCGCGACGCGAGTCAGGGTTTTGGGACAGATTTGAGCGAGGCCGGCATGAGCCCGCCGCCGATGAGATGCAGCGGTCTGCGGCGTCATGATTTCGCGAAAGCTAGCGATTTAGAATCGCACCGCTCGAGCGACGCAGCCTCGCTGGTGAGCGCGCGACAGTCAGTACATCCGTGATCTGCCGCGTCGCTCGTCAGATGAGCAATATTCGGTTAGGGGACGCGATCATTCGCAACAACGCCGCCCTCACATTCGAGCCGCGCTATCTGCGCTGCCTCGACATTATTGAATTTCAACCTCACGCCGCAACCGAATCCATTCTCCGGGATGAAAACTGCGCCAAGTTCTTCCAAAGCAAGTCGAACTGCCTCGATCTCGTCACGCTTGAGAGATCTAGAAATATTCTCGAAATGCTCAATAGCGCCAAGGTCGACTCCGGAGCGTCTGGCCAGCATGGGGCGTGAAATCTCAACAAGGGCACGGGCAGCCCGACATTGTGGTCCAGTTATCATCGATCGATCTCCTAGTAATATCTCCATTCTTCGTCAGTACGCGACGGCGGGTGTCCATGTGAGCGCTTACGAATGCCGTCAGGGTCGTACAGCCAAATGAAGGCCACCCAAACCAAGAGAATTGCTCCCACGCTAATCAGCATCATTCTGTACACCTCGCAGAATCTTGTGCTGTCCCCGACGCAATTTAAGCGTCGGAACGGCGATCCAGTTTCAAAAAAGGGGATTCGGCTCTTTGTCTTCGCAAAATCGAAGATCGTCGCAAATTAGAGAATTTGACGTTGCCAGAGCATGGCTCTTATGTAGTGGCGAGTCGCCAAAATTCAATCGACTGTGACAAAAGGTCGGGTAGGTAGGCTCGCCGCTGCGGCTGGGCTTTTTGTTTCCAGAAACTGTCGTGCGGAGGAGAACTCAATTTTGAGGGCTTCGATTTCGACAGAGAGCATCATCGAAAAGCCCAATAGAAATGGGCATAAGTCGCGCGTTTGGCTCGTTTTGAGCATCACCCACCAAAATGCCATCATCGGTGCCCGCCCGCCCGGTTGCCCTCGCGCCTACTGCGGCTGCGGTGCGTCGCTCTACCTGTTCGGCAAGATCATTCCGAAGCTCAATCTGGCGGCGAACTGGCTGCGGAGATTCCCCCGCGCGGTCAGTCATTCGAGCCGATCAATGACGCTGTTCGGGAGATTACGCGTCTACTACTCGCTTCACCGAGGGCCTGCATCCGGCGGCCATTTTTTATAAGCAATGATCCAGAGGTAGAGGATCGAAACGAAAGGCACGATGGCAAAGACCGAAAGAATGCGCGGGATACGAAGTCGCCCGAATATTTTCCAGAACGGCGTCACGATTGCGATGGTCAGTAAAATCGCGATGAGCCAATGCCAGAGACTGAATGTTCCCATATTCAACGGTGCTCATCGGGATTGAGGTCGATGATTTTCTGCGCTTTCTGCATTAGGAGGTCATATGGAGCCTGGGATTAACGGCTTCATTGAGGTCGGAATCGAAGGCCACTTTGCAGAAAATGCAAATCGCTCAGGACAAGGGCTCCTGATTCAGCCGTGCTTTGACTGACTGTACCTGACTTCATACGGTAGTGAAGGTAAGTGTGACAATTTGCAATGAGGGTTTCTATGCGAGGGATGGTAGCGGCAATCGCTGTCGCAATGGTTTTTCTCGGCTTCACGCTTGAGGCGCACTCGGAGACAGAAAAACATTTCCACCAGCAAGCTGGTGACGCCGCTCCTTCATTTTCTGACAGCACGAGCGATGCGCTCAAGGTGGCAGGCCCGTTCCGCTTGCTCTCAGAAGACACCCGGACTTCCGTTTTTATGACGTCGGGATCTCTCCCCAGAATGCGCCCCGATACGCCGGTCGAACACTGGATGTGGGTTTTTATGAAGAAGCCGCGAGAGGATGAAGGGATACGACACGACACGGTCGCAGTTCTATCCCGGATCGATTGCAGCGCTTCCAGCGCAAAGGTGCTGAGGAGAGAAATGTTTCGGAGTGGGCAGTTCCAGAAAACTATATCGGTGTCAGATCCGGCATACCAAAGCGAGGAAGGCACGATTGGTAACGCCTTTATCAAATCTGTCTGCGATCCGGAGTATGGAGCGAATTTGCGCCACTTCACGAGCCTTTCCGCTGCCAGCGGGGCCGCTATTGAAATCTTTTCTCGTGGCACCAAGGCGACGAGCGCTCGCGAAAAACCACTGACGCCGGATCTGAGTTCCAGCCGTGAAAAGCTTCCGATTAGGCTAACCGACTCCGGTTTCAAAGAGAACACCTTCATGGTGATGATGACCGAGGGGCCCGCGCCGAAGCAGAGGCCGAATGGGGCTGTCGATGTATGGGAATGGTTGTTTCTAGGCCGCCCGTTGACTACCGTAGGCAAGACAGTTTTGGTTGCTAGGGCAACGCTTCAACGGGTGGATTGTGATAAGCAGACCAGCCAGCCGCTAGCCGTGGAACACTATGCGGGTGATAAACTTACGTCGACCAAAAAGTCCTCGGAAGAACCGGCTGCTGCGAAGCCTGCAGTCAAGCGGTTGCTCGATTCTGCGTGCGATCCGACTTACAAGCCGGATGCGCCAACCTTTCCCGATTTTCGAGCCGCGCAGGCTGAAGCTGTCAAGATCCTAGCTGATCGAAAGAAGAAATTAGCCGATCGTAAGAAAGACAGTTCCGAAGCAAGTTCGGGCAAGAGAGAAGGCTTGGCCTCCACGGATTCAAATTCAGCGACTTCCGGTGAGGCGGAACGTGTTGTTGCCCCCCTTCGTCTGGTTGCTCTGAACAGGAAAACGAGATCCTTCCATATGGCAGCTAATGCTGCACCCAAAGATCGTCCTGCCCAGCCTCTCGAAATCTGGATCTGGGAGTTTACTCAAAAGGCTCGTCAGCTCGACGGAGAGCCTTCATACGATACCTGGGCCACGCGCATGAGGGTTGATTGCCGTGCGGAGACGGTTCGACCTCAGTTGCGAGAGGGGTATCGGGATGGCCGTTTCGACAAGTCGTGGGAACTGATGGGGAAAGCGCGTAAAGCGGTACGAGGCTCATTGGATGACGCTGCCTTGCGCGCGGCCTGCGATCCCCACTACAGAACAGAGGGACAACGCTTCAACAATCATCGAGCCGCACGTAGAGCTGCGTTGAACACCGCGATCACGCCGGGTCGCAAGTAGCTTGGGGGGCCTTGTCTTGTTCCAGCAACTTCGCCAGTTCTGCAATATCCTGCTCATCGTCAGGCCGCGCCAGGTAGGCTGCTAATTCATCCGTGCGGGTATCGACGCCACGCAGCTCGCGAACGTAGTGCCTACGGTCGCCGCCTGAGAGCGGAAGCTGGATCACGCGCGGCGACATCACTCACCTGTCAGCAGCTTACCGATACGCTCCAGATCCTCGGGAGTCGGATCGTCCTTTTTCATCAGTCCCGCGAGTTCGTCGATCGGGTCGGACTCGATAATTCCTGTCTGCTCGACCACGCGCTCAAACCCATCCACGGCTTTGTCATCGGCATACTTGGACTTGGTGCGGCGGTGGGTGAACTGTGTCTCGGCGAGGGTAGCGTACTTCGCACGCTGTATCGCTCGATTGGTGATCGATGCTCGGGCCTGATTTAGGATTGCCACTCAACCTTCGCCGCGTCTGCCCGCTCCAGGACTTGCCTCTCCTCGATCGTGAGGAAGTCCCGCCACGGCCATTTGGTCTTGCGCGCCCATCCGCCTGCCATCACTTCACCTCCTGAATCGGCCGATCTCTCGACCCATGCTCTGCCACAAAGCCAAGGCGACGCTCGTCGATGATTTTGGAGGAGGTGAGGTCATGGTAGCGGCCTCAGAAATCCGATGCGGGTTTCGCTGCCAAGTTCGACGTCGACATTTCGGTGTGGCGGCGCGTCCTCTTCCCGGGGGGGGGGGGGCAACACTGTCATCTTGCACCACGGCATCGTGTCCTGATCGACGTCGCTTATAGCAGGCGGGGACTACCGCCCCAGTTTCGCACCAGAAACGATGTGAATAGTGGGGGGCAGACAGCAATGGAGCAGAACGGAAATGCTGAAAAATCAAATAGATAAATCGAACCCCCGCCGCTCATAACGGTCTGGTTGGGGGTTCGAGTCCCTCCGGGCCCACCATGTGATCACTATAATAGTTGCGTATTTTAATTCATACTCGCAATAGTCGCACTATCTCAAAGGCTTGCTCGTCGGACTGCCTCGTTTGCGCATCATGCTGGACCGGCAGGGCATCGTGATGAACCAGAAGAAGCTGGGGCGCCAGATCGCGTTTTCACAGTGCGGGGGTCCATCTGTTACGATGGCGGTAAAGTTTTGACAGGCTGAAGTTTCCGACCTCTTGTCCGCCCTTGCGAAAAATGGCGATCGCCTTTTGAACACTCATTTCTGATATGATATCGGGCCTGCTCCCACAGAGCATGACGAGCTCGAAAATAAGGTTGGTAAGTGCCGGCATATCAGCCCAGAGCTGCGTCTGATAGGGCTCCTCCCAATGAGCCCAGGCCCAATCTTCTATGAGATAGAGACCTTCATTCTTGAGATAATGGAAGGACGCCTCAAAGCTTGCTCGGGAGAGTTCGTATTGATGAGAGGCGTCGTCGATAATCATATCTATTCGTTTTCCGGGAAACTCCGTCTTAATGATTGTCTGGACACGCGCGGTGTCGCCTTGTGATGTATTATAATATAACTTTATGCGGTCCGTTAGACCATGGTCCCGTATTAGTCCAAGGACCGCCGGGCTGGGGGGTCTAATATCGATACCAACGAATTTGACACGTTCGTCGATTGCGGCAAGAAGCAAAGCTGAGCCACCTTCGAAGATGCCAAATTCCAGGATATTGGTAACCGCGTTCTCGCGAATTAGGCTCTTATATCGGTCAATCATCCCGCGGTTCTTGATGATCGCTATGGAGTCCTTTGTCGTCCTGGCGTCATTGAAGTTCTGCCTGATCAGACAAAACTTCATACCGTTCATCACGAAGGTATTCTCATCACTCCAAACTTCATCCATTGGATCCCCCTATCGATATAGAATCGTCGCTGTTATCTGCCCTGTGGAGCACAAAGCCTTTCTTGCCAGATAAGCGATATTTTCCCCCCTTCCTCTGAAGGTCCTTTGCGCAATTTCTCTCCGGCGATCTGCATGCCTGGCGGACATGGCCACGCACTCGTCATCGAATCATTGGCCGATTTGCATCCAGCATCTGCCGTTGTAGTTGATATGGATGACGAACCAACGGGGCACGTCTTTGGATCGATCCGGGTCGGCCATACGAGCTTGAAGGGCGGAATTGTCGGGTGTCGGCCCACCGCGTTAGCTATCACTTTGAGCCGTCGCACGCCTTCAGATAGCGTTGGCTGAATCCAGCCACCTTCGGAGCTTTCATTCCAAGCATATATCACAACGCTCTGGAAGCGATCGTTGCGCGGATTGTTAGCCGCCTCATTGATTGCACCACGGATTTGCCGTGTCCATTCCTCATCGGTGGCAGGTTGACACCAATCAGGATTCGGCTTGCGATTTTTCTTCTCCTGAGGATCGCGCAAAGCCGGACGATAATCCCACCCAAGCGTAACGGTTGGTAGAAAGCCTCCCGAGCCATCTTTGGCTTCCACTCGCCATGCGTTCTGTGCAAGGGCGGCGCAACTGCCATACGACAGAGATTTTCCATTCGACCCAAGGGCGGTCGCATATGTACTAACCGCATCAAATCCCAGCCTGTGAGCAACTGGCTCTGTCTCTGACAGGTTAAAGAGTAAGGCAACCAGATAGAGATCTCGGCCAGTAGCGGCCTTAACACGGTTCCTCATATCGTTCAGGGCTGCTTTTGCGCCCTGCTCGCCTCCCAGACCTTTTAACCAGGTAGCCATTGTATTAACTAAAAAAAACACAGGGGCCGAGCCGTCGCTCGTACGCATGTAATCGGGCCCAAGTAGCGCCTTGGTGATTGCAGCACTAACCATCGGCACATCACGAGAGGGGAATGATAGGTTAAAGTTTAGAGCGTACTTGATGCCAAGTTTGTCCGGAAGGAGAACAAAATTTGTTAGCGCCCGATTGAGCGCTGCGGCATGACTTGGATTACGTCCCCAAGCAGCACTCTCCAGATAATAGCCAAATATGAAATAATCCAAGCCTGCAGCCTTCGCGTAGTGTACGTCCGCATTAAGTGCTCTTTTGGTGTTTCCGGGAAAACCCAGTTTTCCATTCGGCAGACGTTCTGTGTAATATGGAACGCGCTCTCGCAATCCAGGGTCGGCCAGGACCTGCCCATAGGGACTGTCGAGACTCCAATTATCCCACCGAATGGCACCTAACGTGACCTTAGTTGACGCGGCGGGTGCCGCGGCGGACGGACTTCTTTTGCTCACCTGAGCAGTGGCAGGGAACGAGGAGACTGCCGTCGCGAGCACAACAAGCAGACGTATTGACCGGTATGGAGCTGTCCACATCGTCGCTTTCCCTTAGTCCTCAGCCACCATTATGCGGCTCGAGATCCGGCCGCGGTCTCGACCCCATTCAAGGAGTAACTGAGGGCGCTTATGTGGCGGCGGACTGCAATCGTAACCGTTTTGCTTGTGGCGGTGACCTCGGCGTAACAGCGCGACTTCAGACCGTCTCCTGCAAACATCGTGCAGGAGGTCCGTGTCGCCTGAAAGCCGCGCATGCGCCAAGCGATGTTGGCTTTTCAACGTCGACGCTGGCGAGTTCAACGAGGAGCGCAGTGGCCTGTGGACGCGCGGCCTGCTGATCCGGCGGCGCCATATCGCTGATGGCGAACTCGCCTACTTCACCACCCGGTGTCCCGCCGGAACTTCCATCAAGCAACTGGTCGATGTTGAAGGACGTCGCTGGCTGACGCTACGTCGATCATGCCGAGATCTACAAGTGTGCGGTGGAAACGGCGTTTCCGTTCCGAAGACGATATGAAGTAAGCGTCACCGCAATGTTCAATAAGGCTCGCGCGCGTGGCAAAGATCTCATCTAGTGGCAGGCCCGCCTGCTGCAAAGCGACGGTCCCAAGAAAAGCAATATCCAAGTCTTGGCCCCGCCCAGAGATAAGTCGATCAGAACAGTCATTTAGAGTTTCTATGGCATAGAACGTACGGAACTGGCGCCGCGGGTCTATGGGGAGCTTCAGTTTTGCCTCGATTCGCCGTGTCATTACGGGTTGATGATCTCCGTAGTGTACAATCAGTACCGGACGGCTCGGAAAACGGGTTGAAAGCTCGGACTTGAGTCGATTCCAGGTGACAGCGGTCTCTACGAGGCGGGCGTAGTATTCAGCATAGTAGGCATCGGGGAGGCTTGCGGCAGCGAAGGCGCGCTCTCTCTCAAAACGTCCAGGCGCGACCAGCCTTCGGTTATGAGGGCCATGATTGAAGTTGGTTAGTGCATATAGAAAACGAGGCGCGGCATCGCCACTCATACTTTCCATATGAGCACCGAATGCTGCGTCCAGAAACAATGCATCGGAATTTGTCGCTTCGAATTGACCAACATCGAAGGGTGGATGAAAATCCTCAGTAAAAATACGTTCGTCGATGCCGATTGAACGGTAAAACTCATCGTAGTGGAGAAAACTGCGACGGCAACTCGACGCGAGCATTGTTCTATATCCAATTGCAGTCAGCGCATTTGGAAGGCTATTGTGGAATCGCCCAACGCCTCTCTTAAAAAGAAAATAGGCGTTTGAACCAAAGCTTGCGCTGGACAGGCCTGTTAATAAGCTAAATTCGGATTGCCACGATCCTCCGCCAAAAATATCGACGTTAAGGCTTCCAAACAGACCATTTTTCGGAGACAAAAATGCTTCGACAATTGGCTCAACCGGAAGTCCAAACACGCGCGGATCGAAGATCGATTCGTGTTGGATGACTATAATGTCAGGATAGTCGAGAGTACGCGCTGGTATGGCCGGCATCAGCTGCAACGAGTCTTCAGCGATATCGCTTAAAACGAGCCCGCTGAACTGTCGCCAGGAAAGCGGATTGAGAAGCGAGCCTATGAAGGTCGAAAAAAAGCACCGCCGCTGAGCCGCAATGCGATGAAGAGATTCGGCTCCGCCGTCTGCCCTGTACGCCGCGATTAAACCAATGAATGCAAAGAAAAACAGAATACTCTGGAGCTCTAAAGAAACCGGCAGCCCGGGCACATAGAGCAGAGTCGCAACTGTGGCCAGAATGAGTCCTATGCCCCCGGCGAGAACCGCCATTACTGCGAGCGGGTATTGCACAATGAAAAACGGAACTGTTCCTGCAAACGCTAGCGGCAAATCCGTTACTGTCAGTTTCAGCCCGCTATGATTGTATTTGACGCTTGACGCTCCGAAGATTGCCGCCACCACGATGGACGATAGCAGAATGGCTCTCTCGAGAGAGGTAACGACGAACAGCAGCGCCGCAGCAATAAAACACAGCGCGGCAATAGCCAATTTAAGGTGCCCAACGCTGCGCTCTGCCAACCAAACGACGGTGACGGCGGCCACAATTATCAAGGTCAATTTCATATAAGTAGGATGACCGAAATACGGATGAATTCCTACAATTGCTACATCATCAGGATACGCTATGACAGCTGACGTTCCAATCGTCGAATAAAGGTGCCCCCCATGCTGTACTGCGCAGTATCAAGGCCCGGGTTGCCCTTGTTCGCTCCGATGCCGCGTGGCGGACCAAAGCCAAGCCGCCAATACCTTCAGGCAAGGTGGGAATCGGGAAACCGGCTTCTCGCTGCCGTTTCCGTATAACTGGCGATCACCGACGTTCAGGCCGCCGGGCCGCTTTCCGAACCGCCGTCATTGCGTCGAATCGGCCCGCTCGGACTTCTTGCGGCGCGCATAAGACCGCGGTTTTTTCGGATGGGGATCATCTACATCCCCCTCACGCATGCCATCGCGCAAACGTGAAGTCTTATTTCGCGGCCAGCTTAAAATCCGAAATCGGCAATTTTCCATCCGACGGTTGTCGTTGCGGCCGCGGCCTTCCCGGGTACGCTCGCCGTTCGATAGTTCGCGCGCGCTGATCATCACCGAAATGATTCATTGGTCATCGCGCCCCCGTGGTGGTAGCGCAGAGTCTTCCAACTACGAAGATGAGGTTTTACGATGCAGAAAGAAATTCGTGGCCCACAGAAACTGGGGCCGCTGACGCCGCTGGTCGGTGAATGGGAAGGCGATGAAGGGGTTGACCTCTCATACCACAACAAGGATGACCAGACGAGTGAAACCACTTATTTCGAGAAAGCCTGGTTCAAGCCGATTCCGCTCCAGGAGAACGGGCGTCAGGAATTGTGGGGCCTCAACTACGGCATGACCGCGTGGCGCCATGGCGAGGAGGCGATGGATCCGTTCCACGATGAACTCGGCTTCCTGCTGTGGGATAAGGCGCACGGCGAAATCATGCGCACGGTCGTGTTCGGGCGCGGAATCGCGATCCTTGCTGGCAGCAGTGCCAAGCCACATGACAAGACCCTGACGTTCAATGCTACGCCGGGAGCGCCGCATTATGGGGTCTTGCAGAACAAGTATCTGCTCGAGCGCGCAGAAATCCGCGATTTCAAGAGCGCCTTCGAGATCAACGACGACGGCACCGTCAGCTACACGTCCGATTTGCTCCTTAAACTCGCCGCCACAGGCGAGGAAATGCATCACACGGACAGGAACACGCTGCATCGCGTCAGGCGCTACCATCCCGGCACCGAGCATAACTGATTGTCGCGGCAGGGGTCGCGGCAGGAACGTACGCTCCAACCGCGTTCGCCAGTCCAAAGGGACTGTGGATGCAACCGCGGCGGTGAGCCGGCCGAGCTATGGGCCGCGTGCCCCATCACCGCAGGTTGGCACTTCTCCGATGCTCCGAAGTGATGTGGAAATGGCCACGCTGCGTGGCCTCGACCCGGTCCGGACAAATCCGGGCTGGTCGAGGCTCATGCAGCGACCGCGGCTATTAAAGGGATTGATCGGGTTTGCTGTGACCATCCCTGTTCCACCAGCCCCCCCCAAGAGCCTGAAACAGCGCGACCGTATTGGCTAGTTGCGCGGCCTGGGCATCGAGGCGTGCAAGCGATGTCTGCAGATACGCCTGCTGTGCGGCCAGAAGAAGCGGCACGCTGATCTGCCCTTGATCCACCTGTTTGCGCACCAACGCAATGCTCTCGGATGCAGATCGTTCCGCATCTGTGGCGGCGCTGATCGCGCGCGTGCCGGCCTGAAGAGCTCGCAATACGTCCGCGACATTCTGAAACGCTGCGAGAACCGTGCTGCGATACTGAGCGAGAGACTGATTGGTTTCCTCTTCCGCCGCGCGCTGCTTGTTTTCCAGTGCTCCCGCATCGAAAATGGTCTGCGCAGCGTTTCCGGCCAACATCCAGAGCCCCGCTCCCGGCGTAGCGAGTTCGGTAAATCGGGTGGCGGCAGCACCGACATTACCGGTCAGGGAAATCTGCGGCAGACGATTGGCGATCGCGACCCCTATCGTTGCATTGGTGGCATGGAGATTGGCTTCAGCGGCACGAATATCGGGGCGCTGTCTTACGAGATCAGCCGGCAGACTAAGAGGAAGACGGCGTGGCATCCGAAACGAACCGAGATTGAAAGTCTCTCCCGGAGCGTCGCTCGACAGGCGTCCGGTCAAAAACGACAACAGATGACGCTGCTGCGCGAGCTGTTTTTCCAGTGGCGGCAACAGAAGCCTGGTCTGCGCAACCGCGGTTTCCTGCGCGGCAACATCGGTCAGGGCGATCTGCCCTTGCTCTTGTTGCCGCTTCAATAGCCTCAAGACCTCGGACTGCAAACCAATGACCCGACGGGTCGCCGCGATCTGTCCGCGCAGCCGGCCTTCCTCGATCGCAGCGAGCGCGATGTTGCTTGCCAGCGTCAGATAGACCCCTTCGCGCTGGAACGCGCGCATTTCGGCCTGTGCATCTGCGGACTCGACCATGCGACGTGTCCCGCCCCACACGTCGGCGATGTAAGAAACGGTCACCTGGCCGGTATGGAGATTGAAGATGTTTGCGCCCGACTCGAGAGGAGACGATAGTTGGACCGCCACCTGCTGACGCGTCGAATCGAAATTTCCCGCAACGCTGGGAAAAAGCGCGCCGCGTTGAACCAGCGCGTTAGCCTGCGCGACTCTGACTGCGGCTTCCGCGGCAGCGAGGTCCGAATTGTGCTCGATACCATCTTCCACGATGCGGTTCAGCGCGGGAGAACGAAACAACTCCCACCACTGGGGAGGGATTTCCGCGTTGTGCACAATCGGATGCCCCGGCACGCGATCCCCGGCCGGGTCGGAAAGATAGCGGCTGGTATCCGGCGGCGCTTGAGGCTTGAAATCGGGCCCGACCGCACAACCTGTCAGCGCCTGCGAGACGAACAGTAATCCGGACACGATCAGGAGACGGGCATGGGACCGCGCCTGAGCCCGTCCGCTTCCCCGAGAACCGGACGCCAATGCTCTCTGCCAGTCTCCCCCCACAACTTGTCCTTTTCTACGATCGCCCCGCCGGAGCCATTTTCTATTCTGCCGGTTCAAGTGCCGATTCGGTAGCTTCAGCCACCATTTTTCGACGAGAAAATAGCGAGATCAGAGCGGGCAATACGATGAGGATGACAAGCGGAGCAACCGTCATTCCGCCGACCACCACGACCGCCAGCGGCTTCTGCACCTGCGATCCGATTCCAGTGGACATCGCGGCCGGCAACAGGCCGATTCCCGCAATGACGCACGTCATCAGGACCGGGCGCATTTGAGCCTCACCCGCCTGCACGATCGCGTCGATCCGCTGCCGACCCGACTCGATGAGCTGGTTGTACTGCGACAGGATCAAGATGCCGTTCATCACCGAAATGCCGAACAGCGCAATGAAGCCGATAGCCGCCGAGACGCTGAACGGAATCTGGGTCACGAACAGCGCAAAGATGCCGCCGATCACGGCCATCGGAATGACGCTCATTGCAAGCAGCATGTCGCGCACGGATGTGAAATTGATCCAAAGCAACAGCCCGATAATGGCAAGACTGAACGGCACGACAATCTGCAGCCGTCCGATCGCCTCCTGCAGATTGCGGAATTCGCCGACCCACTGGAGATGGGTTCCGGCAGGCAATTGCACTTCCTGTGCGATCCGCTGTTCAGCCTCCTTGATGGTGCTGCCCAGATCGCGATCACGGACACTGAACTTGATCGGCAAGTAGCGCTGTTGCTGTTCCCGGTAGATATATGACGGGCCTGTGACGAGCCGGATGCTTGCAACCTCGCTCAACGGGATCTGCGTCACTCCTTTCGGACCCGACGCGCCGATCGTCAACTTGCTGATGGCTTCCGCGCTTTGACGATATTGCGGCGCCAGCCGTACGACGATCGGGAAGTGCCGATCACTTCCCGATTCGTAGACGTCGCCGGCAGATTCACCGCCGACAGCGGTGCGGATCGTCGAATTGATATCGCCGGGCGACAACCCGTAGCGCGCGGCGCGCTCGCGGTCGATATCGATCTGTATGGTTGGCTGACCGAGCGATGTGAATACGCCGAGGTCCGTTATCCCCGGCACCGTGGCCAGCACCGCCTTGATTTTGTCGGCCGTATCGGTCAGTTCCTGCAAGTCGTTGCCGAAAATCTTGATCGAGTTTTCGCCTTTCACGCCTGACACCTGCTCGGCGACATTGTCCTGCAGGTACTGCGAGAAATTGAACTCGATTCCCGGAAACTCCGCTTCGAGCCGGGCCTGGATTTCCTCCGTCAGCTTTTCCTTGTTCAATCCGGGGCGCCACTGGCTGATCGGCTTCAGCGGCGTGAAGAATTCGACATTGAAGAAGCCCGTGGCGTCCGTTCCGTCATCCGGGCGGCCGTGCTGGGTGACGACCGTTTCCACTTCGGGGAAACTGCGGATCACCTTGCGCATGCGGTTGGCGTAGCCATTTCCTTCCTGAAGCGAGATCGTCGCCGGCATCGTGGCCCGCACCCAGAGATTGCCTTCCTCCAGCTTGGGGAGAAATTCCAGTCCCAGAAAGCGCATAGCGACGACCGCCAGAATAAACACCGCCAGCGCCAGAACGGCCGTCAGCCTCCGGTTCGCGACAGCAAGCCGCAGAACCGGGCTGTAAAAGCGATGAAGCGTCCGCACCAGCCAGGTTTCAGTTTCCTGGACACGCTCAGGCAGCAGCAGTGCACTGAGCGCGGGAGTCACGGTGAATGTCGCGATCAATCCTCCGGCAATCGCGTAAGCATAAGTCTTCGCCATCGGGCCGAAGATATGCCCCTCCACACCGCTCATGGTGAACAGCGGAATAAACCCTGCGATAATGATTCCGGTCGCGAACATGATCGAGCGATTGACGCTGATGCTCGCTGTGTAAATGGCGAGCAGCCGTCCGCTGAACCCGGATGATTCGTCGCTCACCGATGACGGAGCGGGAGCATCATGCCCGAGCTGCCGGAATATCCGCTCCACCATGATGACTGTCGCATCGACGATCAGGCCGAAATCGATTGCTCCGACGGATAATAGATTGGCGGACTCTCCGCGTAGAACCATAATGCCGATGGCGAAAAACAGCGCGAACGGAATCGTTGCGCCTACGATCAGGGCGCTGCGAAGATTGCCGAGAAACAGCCACTGCAACGCGAAGATCAGCAGAATGCCGAACACCATATTGTGCAGGACAGTATGGGTCGTCGTGTCGATCAGGTCCTGACGGTCGTAGATGCGCTCGATTCGAACACCCGGTGGCAGAATGCCGGAGGTGTTGATGTGCTCGACCTCCGCCTTCACCCGCTCGATCGTGGGGGTGCTTTGCTGGCCGCGGCGCATCAGAACGATACCCTCGACGATATCGTCGTCGTTGTCCTGGCCTGCAATACCGAGGCGGGGTTGATGGCCGACGATCACCGTGGCGACATCGCGGATCAGCACCGGATTGCCGCCGGCCTGGGTCAGCATGGTATTGTTGATGTCGTCGATCGACCGAATCAGGCCAACACCGCGAACGACCGCCGACTGCGTGCCGAGATCGACGATGTTTCCGCCGACATTCAGGTTGCTGCTACGCAACGTCTGCAGCAATTGCGACAGCGTGAGGTTGTGGGCGATGAGCTTGTCGAGGTCGACCTGCAATTCGTAGGTCTTGGTCTTTCCTCCCCAGCCAACGACATCCACAATACCGGGAACGGCGCGGAAACGGCGCTGCAGAACCCAATCCTGAAGGGTCTTCAGATCGAGCACGCTGTAGCCCGGCGGGCCGACCAGCCTGTAGCGATAGATTTCACCAATCGGACTGACCGGACTGATCCCGGGCTGAACACCATCCGGCAACCCGGAGAGCTGCGACAGACGGTTGAGCACATGCTGGAGCGCCTCGTCGTAGGTATAGGCATAGGTGAACTGCAGCTTGACGTCCGACAGGCCGTAAAGAGAGATGGTTCTCATCACATGGAGGTTCGGCACGCCGGAGAGCTGCGTTTCGATCGGAATCGTGATGTAACGTTCGATTTCTTCGGCCGAAAGCCCCGCGCTTTGAGTGATCACATCCACCATCGGGGGAACGGGATCGGGATAGGCCTCGATATTCAGGACCCTGAACGCAGCGATCCCGCCGGCCAGCGTCATGATGAACATGACCAGCATCAGAACGCGCTGCCTCAACGCAAACGCGACGATCGGATTGATCATTTGCGAACGACCTGTATTTGTCAGGTTTGTTTGGAAGCCGTCATCCGGTCGATGAACAGGCTGCCGCGGGTGACGATCTTCTCGCCCGGATTGAGCCCATCCAGCACCTGGATCAGCCGACCGTCTGATTCTCCAAGCCTGATCTGACGCAATTCGACCGAACGGTCGTCACTGGCAACCCAGACCCGCGCGTTGCTGCCTTCATAGATCACCGCCTCGCGAGGCACTGTTGGCGTTGGCCTCCCCTCGCTGGTGACGATCGTGACGCTCGCAAACATCTCGGGTTTGAGCAGCCCGTCGACATTATCGATGCTGGCGCGGACCAGAAGCCGCCGGCTATCCGGATCAATTCCCGGAGCAACGTAGTCGATCCGCGTCTCGAACAAACGGTCCGGCTCGGTCAGCACCGTGAACGTCAGGCGCTCGCCGATCCGCACTTTGGCGACGTCGGTCTCGCGCACATAGGCCGTGATCCAGACCTTCGACGTATCTCCGATCAGGAAAACGGGATCGCCATCGCCCGCGCCGGCGCTGACATACTGTCCGGGGCCGACCTTGCGTTGCAGAACGGTTCCGGCCAGCGGCGCATACACGGGTGCGTCGGGCGTGAGTGCGCCCGTTTTCTCGAACGCTTCAATTTCCGCATCGGTTTTGCCAACCAGCCGCAACCGGTTGCGCGCGGCCTGAAGGGCAATCTCCGCCGAACGGGAATCGTTCTCCGCGGCGGTGAGATTGGCCTGGGCCTCCTGCCATTCTCGCTGCGACGCTGCCTTGTCCTTGGCCAGGGTCGACATTCTCCGCTCGACGATCTGCGCGAGGTGGACTTGGGAAACCGCCTTGTTCCGGGTCGTCAGGGCGACAACGAAATCCTTCTGGGCATCGACGGAGTCTGCCGCCGCGATCACAAAAAGAAGCTGTCCTTTCTGAACATTGTCGCCGGGCGCAACCATCAATTTTGTCACCCGGCCCGTATATGGCGCGAAGATACGGGTCGACAGGTTCTGATCGATTGCGATCTTGCCTTCGGTACGAAATTCAGAGCGAAATGCATGTTGCTCGACGGGCTGCACCGTCACGGTGCCCCATTGCGCCGCCGTCAGACGCAGCTTTCCGTCGGCCCGCTTGATTTCGCCGTCCAGCGCTGAATTGCGGGTGGCGCTGCCACGGTCGATATTCAGAACGGTCGCGGCCGCCGCAATCATGACCGATGCGGTCATCAGGCCGATAACGGTCCGTGGAATTGTCCACGCTCGCCAGAGTGACGCCAGACGAAGCATGACTTCGTATCTCCACTTCCTCATAATCTGCCGGATATCTCCGGGCAGCCTGCCTCGTCAGGAACCGACGATTTTTGTTGGCTCAAGAGCTTGCCGGCTCAAGCGATTTTGCGGACGAGCATGATCCCGATGCACGGCATATCTGCTATAGGAGTTGCGTCTTACGGCAGCCTTACAGCAACGGTTATGACAGCTACCTTACACACAGCTTACAATCGGAGCCCTGCGAGGTCGGAATGACGCCAGCATCCGCCCGGCTGCTCCCGATCACCGTAACAGGCGGGTCAAAGGGGCAGCCATGAGAGTCCTGATTGTGGAGGACAGCGAAGAACTGGCTGACCTTCTGGCGAAGGGGTTGCAGGCGGCCGGCTACGAGATCGACGTTCTGGCCAACGTGTCGGACGCATACAGCGGGCTTGGAACGACCCGCTATGCCGCGTTAATTCTGGATCTGGGTTTGCCCGACGGCGACGGGCTTTCGATCCTGCGCGAGCTGCGGCATCGCAAAGACCCTATCCCGATCCTGGTGCTCACTGCACGCGGCGGCGTGGAGGATCGGGTTAACGGCCTCCGGAGCGGGGCAGACGACTATCTCGTCAAGCCTTTCGCCTTTGACGAACTGGTGGCCCGGCTCGAGGCGCTCCTCAGGCGCCCGGGACAGTTGCTCGGCAGTTCATTGCGGCTTTCGAACGTAACTTTCGACACCGAAGGCCGACAGGTGTTTGTCGACATGAAGCCCCAAAATCTCTCCGCTCGGGAAATCGCGGTACTCGAACTGCTGATGCGCCGGAAGGGTAGCGTCGTCTCCAAAAAACTTCTCGAAGACCAGATCTTCGGCCTCACCGGAGATGTCGCCTCCAATGCAGTCGAGGTCTATGTGCATCGCCTGCGCAAGCAGCTTCTGGATATCGGCGCAAAGGTAAGGATCACCACCATTCGAGGAGTTGGATATGTGATGATGGAGAGCGACTAGGTGGCGCTGCGAAAATCCATCCTGTCCCGCATCGTCGCCCTTCATGTCGTCGCGGTGATTGTTGCGGCGGTTCTCCTGCGGTTCGTGCTGCACTGGTCGCTGGCGTCGGATGTCGCAAAGCTACAGTTGAGCACGATGGCGGCTCAGACCGAGATTTTTGCCCGCCACCTGAAGCCGCTATCGACGGGGGGATGGTCTCTGCGCCTCCCGGATGGCGTGCGCGATCAGTATTCCGAGACGTACGGTCGCTACGCTTATGCGATCATCGACGGCGCGGGCACGGTGATTTTCTCATCGCGCGCGAATAAGCGACCGCTCTTCGCCATCGATCCGAACGAGGCCGGAATTGTCCCCCACAAAGCGCGAACCCCCGGCGGAGCAAAGACGATCGCCGGAGCCAGCACCCGCGAAGATATTGACGGCCATCCTGTCTGGATACAGGTCGCGGAGGAATTGTCGCATCGGGACGTGATCGTCGACGATGTGCTCGCCAGCTTCCTGCAACAGGTCGTCTGGATAATTGTTCCCGTTCTGCTTCTCCTGCTCGGCGCCGACATCATCATTTTCCGCCTGGCGATCGGGCCGCTACATAGGGCCTCCGACCGCGCGAAGCATATCAGCCCGACGCGCCTTGACGTCCGCTTGCCAACCGACGACATGCCTCCCGAGATCCTGCCTCTCGTGGAAGCCGTCAATCAGGCCCTCGATCGACTGGAGCAGGGTTTCCGCAGCCAGCGTGAGTTTTCCGCCGATGCCGCACATGAACTTCGGACGCCGCTTGCCATTCTCCGCACGCGAATCGAGACTCTCCCCCATAGCGAGGCGAGCCGTGCCTTGGGGCGCGACGTCGAGAATATGAGCAGGGTTGTCGGACAGTTGCTCGATGCGACGGAGCTTGAGACAGCGGTTGTCGATCCGGAAGCCGTTGCGGATCTTCACGAGGTCTGCGTTGAGGTCGCCGAGTTCATCGCGCCGCTGGCATTGAAGCGAGGAAAGAGCATCGAATTGACGTGCGCCGATGAGCCCGTTCTCGTTAAGGGAAACGCGGAGATGATCCGGCGTGCGACGCGAAACCTCGTCGAAAACGCTCTTCATCACACCCCTGAGGGTACCGCCATCGAAATCATCGTCGGCCCTGACGGATCTATCAGTGTTATCGACAATGGCGACGGTGTACCACTGGCGGACCGTGAAGCGATTTTCCAGCGGTTCTGGCGACGATCCTCGCGTGCGAGTGGAGGCGCGGGATTAGGATTGTCTATCGTCAAGAAGATTGTAGAAGCCCATTTCGGGAGCATCGCTGTCGAGGATGGCCCCGGTCGCGGCGCCAGCTTCATCATGCGCTTTCCCCTCGCCGGCGGCGCTTCAGGCCAAACGATCATGCCTGCGGAAATATGATTGTCGCGATCGTACCGATCTGATCTGCCCGGTTTGCATGACGCAACTGCAGGTCGTGGCGATCCGCGGTGGTTTTCGCAATTGCCAATCCGAGGCCAGTGCCTTCGATTTCCTGCGGCGCAGCACGGAAAAAGCGGTCGTAGATGAAAGGCATTGCCTCGTCGGCAATTCCTGGACCGCTATCCAGAATGTCTATCTTCGGTCGATTGTCGGCGAGCAAAAGTCTGACCGTAATCAGCCCGTTCCGCGGGGAATAACGAACCGCGTTGTCGAGAAGGATCGATACCAGCTTCCGGATCGCGGTCTCGTCGCCCTTGACGGAAGCCGCCGCGACAATCTCCCGTTCGAACTGAATGTCGCTCGCCTCGGCAACGGAGACGAAGTCTGCCAGTATCGAGGTGATGAGTGCAGCGAGGTCGATCATCCGATGTTCCGGAGACGTGGCGCCTTCGGTCCTCGCCATTTCCAGGAGCTGACTCGCCAAATAGGAAGACCTCCTGACACCTTCGCCGAGTTCGTTTGCCATCTCCCGGGATTGATCGCTGAGATCCGATGCGAGCAGATTGTCCGCCTGGATCTGCAGCGCCGCAAGCGGCGTCCGAAGTTCGTGTGCGGCATCGGCAACGAAGCGTCTTTGAGCTTCCAATTCCCGACGATAGCGTTCGACCAATTCGTCGATAGCTACGATCAGAGGAGCTATCTCTTTCGGCACTCCCGCAGGTCCCAGAGGTTCGCGCGCGTCCACACTGCGGCGGCCGATGTCGCTTGACAGGCGGTGAAGACCGCGAAGGGTTCGATTGATCGATCGGCGTATGATGAACCAGGCAAGAGGGATTGACAGAAGCAGTGGAAGTGCCGCACCGGCCGCCGCGAACCTCGCAATTTCCCGGCGCGCGCTCCAGGCTTGTGCGATCTGTATGTTATGCTGCGCGTGGCTCCACCGATAGACACGCCATTCCTGTCCTTCGGCCACGACATCGGTAAGCCCCGGTTGAGAGCGCCAAGGAATGTCGACCGGCGGGCCTGCACGATGAACAAGGTTGCCGGAGCGATCCCAGATGCGAACGACGAGTTGGTCCTCGTGCTCCGCGTCCAACAGCGGATCGGCGTCGCGGCGTTCCCCCGGGGCGACATTGATCGCTATCTCCTGAAGCTGCGCATCGAGAAACTTGTTCATCTCGAAGGCTACAAGGAAGAACGACATTGTTGATGCAGCCAGACAGAATGCCGCCAGCAATGATGTAACCGGAGTGATGATAGCCTTGCTAAGCGATCTCATATGCCGGCCTTGGTGACCATCCAGCCTGCGCCCCGTATGTTTCGAATGATATCCTTGCCGTATTTCTTGCGCAGCCCATGAATGACAACGTCGACGGCATTGCTCTGGACCTCCTCGCTCCAGCCGTAGATACGGCTCTCGATCTGGGAACGCGAGAGGATCGTTCCCGGGCGCTCCATAAGCGCGTGCAGGACCGAGAATTCGCGTGCCGAAAGAACAGACTCGATGCCGCGGAACGTCGCGATGTAAGTGGAAGGGTCCAGGGTAATTTCCTTGCTCGTCACCACGGAATTGGATCGAGCATTGACCCGCCGTACGATGGCCCGAATGCGAGCGAGGAGAGCCCGAAGTTCAAACGGTTTGACGATGTAGTCATCAGCTCCGAGATCAAGGCCGGTCACCATGTCTTCGACCTGGTCGCGCGCCGTGATGATGAGAATGGGCGGGGCCTTGCTGGTTCCGCGCATAGCCTTGAGGACATCAAAACCCGACATCTCCGGAAGTCCGACGTCGAGTAGAGCAATAGCATGTTCCGCACGTTTCAATGCGGCAAAGCCGTCCGGGCCATTGCGAACCCAATCGATGGTCATGCCGTTTTGCTTGAGTCCTCGTACGAGCGCCTTGCCGAACATTGCGTCGTCTTCGATCAACAGGAGGCGCATGGCATCACTCGGGTGATCTACTTGGCTGGACTGGACAGCTAATACGTTGCTCGGACGTCGATTGACTGTCAGGGGACCTTCGGCCGGTCAAGCTATTGTCCGTCGCCAAATTTAGAACGATTAAAAATGGCCGCCCGGAAGCTGGCGCCGACGTTCAAGCGAATATTGATCTATTCTAAACGGGATTTAATCCTCACCTAATTCTGTCCCGGCAGATGCGTCCTGTATTTGGGCACGCGGCCGCTGCTTTGAATCAGTGCGGCGCGCGGAATTCGGGGCATTTTATGACGAACATCGGGTCAGGGGTTGAGCGTCACGGTTGGCGCTGCTTATTGTTGTCGACCAGTGCAGCGGTGGTGCTTGGCGCCGGATTGTTGCTCGATTGTACCCCGGCGCTGGCTCAACAGGAACAGTCATCTGCAAATCCGTTGCCGCCGATTCACGTATCGCCGCCGCAACAGAGAACCCGTCGAGCCCGATCGACGCCCAACACATCGAGAGCGGCGCGACCGAGAGGGCGGACCGTCGTTGCCGCGCCTTCGGAGAAGAAGTTTCCGAGCGTGAGCAGCCAGGACGCGAGGACCGGACAGACAGGTTACGTCACACAGAGCACGAGCAGCGGAACGCGAACGAACACCGCTTTGATCAATGTCCCTCAGTCAATCTCCGTTCTTACGAAAGACTTCATCAAGGACCAGTCTTTCACCTCGATCGGCGAAGCGACCCGGTATGTGCCCGGCGTCATCTATCATCAGGGCGAGTCCCATCGGGACGACCTGGTGATCCGCGGGCAGCGAAGCAATGCGGACTTCTACACGAACGGAATCCGGGACGACGTGCAGTATTTTCGCGATTTCTACAATTTGCAGAGGCTCGAAGTCTTGAAGGGCCCCAACGCCATGATCTTCGGGCGTGGCGGCGGCGGCGGCGTGATCAATCGTGTGCTGAAGGAGGCCGATGGCACGACCGTGCGCGAGGTGACAGTCGGCGGCAACTCCTATCCGGGCGCGCGCGTGACGACCGATATCGGGCAGGCCGTCAACGAGAACTGGGCGGCGCGCTTCAATGCTATGTATGAAAATACAGAGAGCTATCGGGATTTCGTCAATCTCGAGCGCTGGGCCGTCAATCCAACCGTCACGTTTGCGCCAAACGATACCACGACGGTCAAGTTGAGCTACGAGCATCTGCACGATCGCCGCACCGTCGATCGTGGTATTCCCTCGCAGATCCTCCCGGGCAACGCGTTGCCGAGGCCTCCGTACGATACGTCGGCATCGACATTCTTCGGCAATCCAAATCTGAACTATGCGCTCGCTGATGTCGACATCGGCACTGCCGTTATCGAGCATGATTTCGAAAACGGGTTCACGGTCCGCAATGCGACCCAGGCGGCGCGCTACGACAAATTCTACCAGAACATTTATCCTGGCGGCGGAGCGAACTCGGGCGCAGTGAATGTTGCCGGTACTTCGAGTAATTTGTCCGCCTACAACAACGAGACGGATCGTACCAACCTCTTCAATCAAACGGACCTGACATACAAGTTCGACGCCGGGATCACGCGCCATACTGTTGTATTTGGAGGCGAGGTCGGTCGTCAAAGCGGCCTGAACTTTCGCCATAGCGGTTTCTTCAACGGCGTGTCGGACACCATCGCCGTTGATCCGAGGAATCCGGTCTCCTATGTCCCGGTGACGTTCGTAAACACTGCAAAGGACTCGAACAACACCTATAATCTTAACCTTGGCGCGGTCTATGTGCAGGACCAAGTCGAGATAACCCGCTATCTGCAGTTGATCGGCGGCGTGCGGTTCGATCATTTCGATCTTCAGTCGCGAGACAGGCGCACTAACGTCGTGATGGGTCGTGTCGACGATCTGGTGTCACCTCGCGCCGGGGTCATCTTCAAGCCAATCGATAATCTTTCGATCTACGGCAGCTATAGCGTGTCGTATCTGCCGAGCGCGGGCGATCAATTCAGCTCGCTCAATCCCGGGCTGGTGATCGCAGAGCCGGAGAAGTTCGTGAACAAGGAAGTTGGGGTCAAATACGACATTCTGCCTCGCCTTCAGTTTGCCGCGGCATTGTATGACCTCGATCGGACCAACCAGCGTCTTGCGGATCCGAACAATTCTGGCTTCTTCCTCCTCAGCGGAGCGACCAAGACTCGCGGCTTCGAGGCGTCACTTGCTGGTTATGTCACGGATTCCTGGCAGATTACCGCAGGGTATGCCTATACGGATGCACGGATCGCAAGCAATACGTCGCCGACGGTCGTGGCGGGCAACAGGGTGGCGCTGGTGCCGTACAATACGATTTCCGTTTGGAACAAATACCAATTCAATCCAATGTGGGCAGCGGCCATCGGGGTGATTCACTATTCGAATTTCTTTGCGTCGTCCGACGATACCGTCCGCATTCCGGATTTTACGCGCGTGGATGGTGCAGTCTTCCTGACCTTGAATGAAACATGGCGTGCTCAGTTGAACATCGAAAATCTGTTCGATCGGAAATACTACGCAACGGCTGACGGAAACAACAACATCACGCCAGGGTCACCGCGGGTATTCCGATTGTCGGCTACCGCCAAGTTCTGATGCGCTTGAAGGTCAGGCGTGGCGCGGAGCCTCATACGGAGCGCGACGAGTGGCGTGACGGGCGCCCCCCGTCGGAGGAGGGTGAAAGCGATGCTGCTTCGGGGCGCTATTTCACATTGGAAATCGATGGCAGGGCGGTCCTGGTGTTCTCGGCCCCCTCATTGAGATCAGCCAAAACGCGCGTGAGAGAGAATTGGTTCGTTCAGGAACTGAGCCAGATGAGAACTGGTGGAAAGCCTTTGTGCGTGTCGGAGAGTACCTTTGTTGTACGAGCCGCATCCCTTCAAGAGAAGAGCGAGGCGGAGGTCTGGTTTTTTCTCGACCGGTTTCGTGGCGACGACGTCAAGTATCATTTTACTTTTCTAGTGCCGATGGACGCACAACCGCATTAGACGCCGATGCGCGATCAGGGATTGTTCGTGGCAAAGAAAGGCCCGCCAGGAGGAAAGAGCGGGCCAAGTCAGGAACTAAGGCGGACGGCACCCGGCCAAAGGCCCGTCCGCGTGGTTAATGTGCAGGGTCAGGAAGGGGTTCCTGGACGCCGGTTTGATCACGGTCATTTGACGGCGGGCGAAAGGCAGATGAACTTTGACGACGTTGCTACGGCGGATCATCACTGGGAAATTTCAGGCACAGTCGTCAGGCACAGCGCTACCGGTGAACCTATTCCGCGAGGCGGCGCTGTGCGTTTTGTGAGATCACGAAAAAGGCCCCCACCGTTTTCACGGCAGGGGCTCACGGATGGGGGATTGACTTTTATGTGGGATGCCTGACCGGTGGCTTCAAGTCGGCGGTGGGTCCCCCCGATGCGAAACAAGAGAAAGCCCGCCGGGGAGGCGGGCCAAGTCGGGTCGGGAATTGCGGGGCGCGGGTCTCCCGTTCCGGCAGATCAATGCGCGGGAAGGGGAGGGAGTTCCAGATGTACGACTTAACTCCTATCGAGCTGCCGGCACTCCGCCGGCGGGTGTGATGGCGCAAGGCGGCACGACGGTGAGAACGCCATTGTGCCGGCCCTGATTGTCAGGCATCCGATGTGTGCAGTGAAGGAATAGAGCGCCAATCTCTAGCAGGCTGTTGAAGAAGTTTCCCACGGAGACGGATATGGAATGGAGTCAGCGTGATCTGCGGGCGGCGCCACCATCAGGGTCCTGATCGAGCATCTTGACGGTGCACGACTTGTGTTTCACGCGGCGGCTGCCAGGAGTTTGGGCAAGCGGATCAGGTTGTAGGCCGCCAGCGCCAGGGTGAAGGTGGCGTTGACGCGGTCGCGGCCTCGCAGCTTGATCTTGGCAAGTCCGGCGGAGGCCTTGATCCAGCCGAACACCTCCTCGATGCGCTTGCGACAGCGTTGGCTGACGGCATATCCGGCATGACGGAGAGTCCTCTGGTCGATCGCGGTCTTGCGCGGCTTTCCGGTCTTGCTCAAATGCCCGTCGATGGCGATGTGCGGCGTGACCGAACGCCGTCTTAAGTCCTCGACGAATGCGGTGACGTCATAGGCCTTGTCGGCGCCCAGCGTGATCCGCCGCTCGCTTTGGCCGCGGTGGCAGTCGATCAGCGCCAACGCCTGATCCCGCTCCGCCGTTCCGGTCGCCCGGCTCACGCCACCCAGCACCGCCAGTCCGTTGCGGTTCTCCATCAGGGCATGGCCGATGTAGCAAAGCTTCGCCGGCTGGCCGCCGCCCTTCTTATAGAGCCGTGCCTCGGGATCGGTCGTGCTCTGATGCGTCTCGTTGCAGCGCTTCTCGTTGTGGAAACTGCGCTCGGCGTTGCGTCCCGGTCCATCACTGTCCTGGTCACCGCCGTCCTTGCGCCGGAAGCTCTTGATCGATGCCCACGCCTCGATCAGCGTGCCGTCGACCGAAAAATGCTCGCTTGATAACAGCCGCTTGACCTGGTGCTGCCCCATCAGCGCGTTCAAGAACTTCGCGGCGATCTCACCTTCAAGCAATCGGTCGCGGTTCTTCGAGAAGGTCGAGTGGTCCCACACCGGGTCGTCCACGCCCAAGCCCACGAACCAGCGCAACAGCAGGTCGAACTCCAGCCGCTCCATCAACTGCCGTTCCGAGCGGATCCCGTAGAATGCCTGCAGCAGCATTGCCCGAAGCAGCTTCTCCGGTGCGATCGAGGGACGGCCGAACGCCGTGTAGAGCTTGTCAAAGTCCCTCGACAGATCATTCAACGCCGCGTTCGCGATCTGTCGGATCGTTCGCAGCGGATGGTCGGAGCGAATCCGAGCCTCCAAGTCCACATAGCTGAACAGCGAGCCTGACCGTTCGTCGCTTCCCCGCATCGCTCCCCCCTCGACGCATCCGCATCAAGAGAATCATGCCCAGAACCGCTGCGCCAGAGACTTCTTCAACAGCCTGCTAGGCCACATGATGGTCGAGCGCGGTTTTGTGGGATCCCGATGCGGCCGATAACGATAAAGGATTATCGCGTCGGTCGATGATAAGGCACTCAGCTCGTTCGCACCAACTTGGGGCCACGAGTATAATCCGTTAGCTCCATGTCGCCGTGGCGGCTGCGCGAGACAGGTTCGAGTTTCCAAGTTCGACCGCTGTCTCGCGCCCGCATCGTGACAAGAAGAAGCCTATGGTCCTCTCGCCGGGTCGGTGTGGAAGCCGACGCCGACCTCGCCTCTGCGAACCGGGTAGTTGCGCGACACCGGATCGAGCTGCGGGAACAGCGCATCGACCGATTCCTCACGCTCCATCGGCGGAACCACAAAGCGTTCCTCGAAGGTCGGCAACGAGGTGAGCCGCCAGATCGCCTCGACCTCGGCCGCAGTGGTCTTGCCTTCGGCGAGCGCCCTTTGCACCTCTTCCTCCGGGATGTCCTTGACCTTCTTCGAGCGCATATAGACACGCACAGCGACAAGCTTCTTGTAGACGTCGCGGATGATGTCCTCATTACCGCCCGACAACAGGCTCGCCATATAGCGAAGCGATATGCGCGACCTTTCGAGCGAACTCATCAACGGTCCCAGTCTCGCTTCCGAGGCAATGTTGTCGTACACGCCGTTTTCCACCTTGGCGAGCACCGGCCCCAGCGGCGGTACGTAGAACAGCATCGGCAGCGTGCGGAACTCCGGATGCAGCGGCAGCGCAATGCCCCACTTCTTGACGAACTGGTAGACCGGCGACTTCTGCGCAGCGTCGATCTTCGAATCGGGGATACCGTTGGCCCTGGCGGCCTCGATGATCTTCGGATCGAACGGATCCTTGATGATGTTGCGCTGTGCCGCCACCAACTGGTCTTGCGGCGCCTTGGCGGTTTCCTCGATCGCATCGGCATCGTAGAGCACGAGGCCGATATACCGGATGCGTCCCACGCACGAGTGGAAGCAGGCCGGAGGCTGGCCGCTCTCGAGGCGCGGATAGCACAGGATGCACTTTTCGGCCTTGCCGGTCGACCAGTTGAAGTAGGTCTTCTTGTACGGGCAGCCGGAGACGCACATGCGCCAGGCGCGGCAGCGCTCCTGGCTGACCAGCACCACGCCGTCCTCGCCGCGCTTGTAGATCGCTCCCTGCGGGCAGGCCGCTACGCAGCCCGGATTGAGACAATGGTTGCAGATGCGCGGCAGGTAGAAAAAGACCGTGCTGTTGATCTCGTTGATCTGGCGCATTTCCTCGTCGGAGGCACCATCGTAGTTCGGATCGTTGTTGGCGTAGACCTGCGAGCCGCCAAGATCGTCGTCCCAGTTCGGTCCCGCCTCGATCGTGTCCATGTACTTGCCGGTCACCATCGAGATGGCGCGCGCGGTCGGTTGCTCGTCGGCCAGGGGCGCGTTGATCAGGTTTTGATAGTCGTAGGTCCAGGGCTCGAAATAGTCGTCGAGCGTCGGCAGATAGGGATTGTAGAAGATATTGGTCAGCGTTCCCCATTTGCCCTGCAGCCGCAGCCGCAGGCTCTTCTGCCTCGTCCCGTCGACCACCCAGCCGCCCCGATACTTGGTCTGGTCTTCCCAACGTGTCGGGTATCCGGTACCCGGCTTGGTCTCCACGTTGTTCCAGTACATGTACTCGGTGCCCTTGCGATCGGTCCAGATGTTCTTGCACGCGATGCTGCAGGTGTGGCAGCCGATGCACTTATCCAGGTGAAAGACCATCGAAACTTGAGATCGGATGTCCATGTGTCGTGCTCCCTTCGTTCGTATAGCTCGTTCCTATGGCTTCTGGTTGCCTTATCGCTAACGCCGCGTGCTTATGCGTTTCGTGCTTATGCCTGATGCAATGCCGATCGTGCCGTCTTGTCCCGAACACTGACGGGTCCGGCTTCACTGAAGCCAGACCACCCATCCAGCAGCGCCATGGGCGGCTTGCGTCGCCGATGCCTTACCTTGTCGTGCTCGGCGTGGGCATCTTCAGGCGGCGGGATCTCACCAGAGAGAACTCGCCGCCTGGGCCCTCACGAGCGCTGAATCCGGTTTCTTAACGCTGACTAAGCAGCTTAAGATCAGCTAAGCAGCGGACTTGACTTTCGTCTTCTTTGCCGGCGTCCGAGCCGCGGGCTTCCTCGGCAATGTTCCCACGGGCATGCCGTTCTGGAAGCCTGCTTCGATCTCGCCGGCAACGACACCTGCAGGCAATGCGGCCTCACGCTGTTGCTTGTGAGCAATCACACGCTGGAATGACCGCGCCAACGCCACCCGGAGTCTGGTGGCTGTGCTACGGACAGTGTCCCACAACATCACCGCGCCTTCGCTCGGTACCAGAACCGAAGCCATTCCCGATCCGACCGACGTCCGGTTCAAAACGAGAGGCGAATCATGCGAGCGGGCCACTGAACCAGCATCAACGTGCTCGTGCTCGTGCTCATTGTCATCGTGCGATATCGCGACCGGCAATTGCAGCACCGTAACAGTTTGGCCCGGTATCAGCCGGTTGACCTTCAGAATTTGCCCATTGGGGAATTCCAACGCATCGTGCTGAACATATGGATCGTTCACATCGATCTGCCGAAAGCTTGCGACCCTGTGATTCACACGGCCCATGCCAAAGCTGGCGCCAAAGAAGTTGAAACTGAAAGCGCTGTCGTATTGGACATCGTCGTCGAACGCGAGCTCCGTTCCGGGCCGCAGGCAGACTGCCAACTCGGGTGGGCTGTCATGGACGACTAGCTTGGTGCCAAGCTCTCCCACGGCGGCAAAGCCGCGCGCTTTTGACCGCGCAAGTTCCATCGTCACCAACTTGTCGGCCACCTTGGCAGGCCGCGAGGAGACGAGATGCAAGCTATAGTCGCACATGAGGTCCTCCTCCAATTCGAACGATCCATTTGCGGCCTCAACATCAACGTGGGCACTTGGTTCCGACAATTTCCTCCCGTCGCGTCACGGACGCCGATCACTTTTCCGGCATTCGTAAAATCTATCGTGTGAAGCCGATTGTTGCGGCGCGAATGACCGCCAACCCGCCTCTAACGGCCGTCTGCTGGTCAACGTCGTGACCGGAGGGGAACCGGACGAAAAAAAGACGACGGCATCCATCTCAATGCGGCAGCAACTGGAACCGGCAAGGCCCATTCGACCATAGCCATCGCG
This sequence comes from Nitrobacter hamburgensis X14, assembly GCF_000013885.1. Lineage (NCBI taxonomy): Bacteria > Pseudomonadati > Pseudomonadota > Alphaproteobacteria > Hyphomicrobiales > Nitrobacteraceae > Nitrobacter > Nitrobacter hamburgensis. Next base: position 3,624,683 of record NC_007964.1, on the reverse strand, counting down.
CGCCAACTGCACAGCGCGTTGCTGTGTTCGTCGCGCGGCAAATCAAACGCCGCCGCGACGGGAGGCTCGCTTCCCAACATGCACCGATCAATCAAGCGTACCCCGATCAATTAAACGGAAGGGGCAGCCCTTTCCAATTGGCAGGCATAGGCGCGTAAGGGAAAAGACCCGCTGATGGGATCATAAAACGCGTTACTGATCAGCTTGCTGAAATTCCGGGACATGCCGTCTGCGCCCGCTGCGTTGTCGGTCTGGTCGGCCCAGCCATATTGAGCGCAAACGACGTCTTTTTCGAGAGTGCGGTTGAACCTTGCACGCGCCCGGATAGCACCTTGGGGGGTACGGATGACGACCCAGTCATGTTCATCGATGTCGCGTGTTCTCGCCGTATCGGGATGCACCTCGATGAGCGGATCCGGCATTTTGTCACGCAGACTGGGGAGATTTCGAAACTGGCTATGGCAAAAGTAGGTCCATTTGGCCGATGTCAGTCGTAATGGGAAGTGTCTTTGCCATTCCGGGTGTTGTTCGACGCTGGCGGCGGGCGCGACATAATCCGGCAAAGCCGACTGGCCGATATCGTGCAAGGCCTGCGAATAGATTTCGACACGGCCGGTAGGGGTGGCAAAGCCATGCTGCGTGTATTTTCGATATTCGGTCGAGAGAGGAAGCGCGATGCCTTCCGGATGAGCCCGCAGCGTCTCCAGCGTCACGCGCGACGGTTCCAGCATGGACTCAATGCCTGCGTCGATATTGCCATCGAAGAATTGGTCCTTCAGACCCAGACGCTGCGCCAGCTCAAAAACAATCCACGTATCCGAGCGGGACTCGCCGCGCGCTGGTACGACCGCCGTCCGTAGTTGCAAGAGCGCGTCGGCTTCCTGGTTGACGCGAAACCCATCCGCGATTCCCTCTCGCTCCCACGCCGACGATACCGGCAACACCACGTCGGCTTCGGCGGCCATCGGGGTGAGGAACAAATCGCAGTGGACATAGAAATCAAGTTTTCGGAGCGCGCGCACGCCCTCCTCGGGGCTGGGGCGACTATGCAGAAGACTGGATCCGAAGGCCACCAGACCTTTCACCGGGTACGGCTGTTCCTCGAGAATGGCCCGATACAGCTCACGCGTCGTGATCCAGCCGCTTTTCGCCGGACCGAGGGGACGTTCCATTAATCCGAGGGTTTTGGCGGGCTGCGCGACAGGGATGAGGTTGCGACCGAATACGTTGCTCAGTTTCGGCCTGGCAAAATAGACGTTCCCTCCCGGTGCATCGATGGCGCCGGTGAGGGCATACAAAAGGCACATCGCGCGGCTGGTCTGCGTCGCATTGGTACTCTGCCCGACCCCGGACCATGCGTAGTAGGCCACCGGCCCGTGCGCGTAGAGCATTTCCGCGACGAGTCGAATCTGTTCGGCCGGAACACCCGTAATCTGCTGGGTTCTCTCCGGGGAATAGGCCCGGCACAAGCTCGCATATAATTCGAACGCCGGCCGGCAGGTGGTCCGGCCGTGCAATGTGTCGAGTTCAAACGTGCCGGCCAGGGAAAGCTGATGCGACGATGCGTCGTGTTGCGGTCCACGACCGCAGACCACGGGGCGTCCGGCCGACCCATCCCATGCCACGTAGTTGTCTGCCCTGCCGCCTTCTTTCAAATCGGATTCGACGAGATGACGTCCATTGTCGTCACGAATCAGAAACGGGCCGTTGCTCCAGGTGGAGATGAAATCACGATCGTACCATCCGCGTTCGATCATGACGCCGGCGATGCCCAATGCCAGCGCGCCATCGGTGCCCTGCCGCACGCGCAACCACTGATCGGCCTTATGCGCCAGTCCCACTTGCCGTGGATCGATGACAATGAGTTTCATGCCGCGCTTCTTCGCTTCGGCGATTGCCGAGGCTTGTGCCAGCCAGCAGTTGGTCGGGTTGAATCCCCACAACACCAGGCACCCGGTGCGTTTGAAGTCCGGCATGCCGCTATCGGCGCCAAAGGTGAAGGCGGTAGCGAAATCCTTGTGCCAGTTGCAGACATGGGCCGTCGAAACCGCGTTGGGGCTGCCGAAGCCGTTGATCAGGCGGTAGATCCACGGCATTGCGTCGCTGATGGCGGTGCCGCTGGACGTGGTGACGCTGAAGGCGACGGCCTCGGGTCCGAACTGCTTCGCCGCTTCTTTCATGCGGCTGGCGGTGAAACTCAGCGCCTCGTCCCACGAGATAGCTTGCCACCCCGGGTCCGGATCGCCCTTCGGGCGGGTTCTTTTAACGGGTGTCAACAGGCGATCCGGGCTGTTAACGAGCTCGGGTGCCGCCTTGCCCTTGATGCAGAAATTCCCGCCGGTCGGATGGTCCGGATCCGGCTCGACCTTGGTCAGGACACCATTTTCGACTGTGGAAATGCACCCGCAATGCGAGATGCACAGTGCGCAATATCCGCGGATTCGTTGCAGAGTCATAGGGAGCCGTCCGTATAGATAATCCCGGAGGAAAAAGCAGAGGCCTTTGTCGAGGCGATCCAGTCGTCGGTGCCAGGCAACACGGGAGGGATACCCTTCCTCGCAGGAGAGCCGGTTCTGTCGATCACAACATCATGAATTTCACAGGAGACCGACTGGACTTACCCTCGAACAGGATTGCGATCGCTGTCCAGACCTGCCTGCGTGGAACTGGTATGCGTCGCCGCAGGCGTTTCCACAATGAAGACGACGTCATGACGGTTCATCACGGCACGCGCTCTGCCGGATAGCGGTCCGGACCCCGATGCATGGCTCGACCGCATGGACACTTGCTAAAGACACCAGACAAGCACATCTTTCCTCAGACGAGTTCATCCTTCCTCGACCTGCTCACATCTTGGCCACGCGACTTGCCGGCGGCGGAACTCCAATGCGATTGACAAGTTTTTTCGACTACACGCTTCGCTTGCTGATGTATGCGGCCACGCACAGTGATCGGTTGATCACGATCGAAGAGACCGCGGGCGTTTACGGCATCTCGCGTACCCATCTCATGAAAGTCGCAAATCAGCTCACGCGCGCGGGCTATCTCAAAGCCGTGCGTGGCAGGTCGGGCGGGCTTGCGCTTGCCAAGCGGCCGAACCGGATCAAGCTCGGTGATGTTTTGTGCGCGACCGAGCCGGATTTCGCGCTAGTGGAATGCTTTTCAGCGAACAACCACTGTCCGATCTCGTCAAGCTGTCGCCTGCGCGCACCATTGAGGGAAGCGCTGGCTGCGTTCACAGCGACGCTTGATCGTTATACCCTCGCCGATCTTATCCTCAGTCCGAAAGACTTCGGGATCCCGCCTGCCGCATGATGAGCCCGTGATCCGGCGTTGCCGCAGGATATATCGACAAACAGCAACAGCATGACGGCTTGGCTCACAGCTTGGTTGAGGCTGCGGTGCAGAGCGATGTTTTCAGACTTGAAATCCTGTCGAATGCCGCGCGGATCGCCGCGCATCGTTGCTTTCGCGTGATGCGGTTGCGCAAGGACGCTTCCGGTTGAAGCGTGAGACGCGCCTGCATTCGATCAGTCGATGTCATCGCGTGGTCGCTTCGGCGCTGTGTCCATCACGCAGCAGCTCGAAAAAGCCTACCTCAAACTAGAGCCTTTCCGCTTCTGATGGAATCAGAAGCGAGGCTCTATGATTTTGATTTGACGCGTTTTCTTCACGCGAACCGGTACCCACTTCGCTCGAAAACGCTCTAAGAATAACGATAGCGTTGGGGTTCGGGTCCTGTTGTCGGCACGGCACTCCTGCACAGGAATTTTGCTTTCACCGATTTTGGGTCTATACAAAACATATATTTATAGTACATGTTTGCGCCGCGTTGCACGAGAACTCAGAAAACTTGATCTATCCGCGGCGTCGGGGGCATGAGGGAAGCACTTATCAATCAAAAGCAGCCTTCAAGGGGCTGGTTAAGGCTGTACATCGCTTCCTCCGTCGCCGGAGTTGCGATCGGTATAGCCGTCGCGGTTTGGTTCACGCATGTGTCGCCGCTCACCACGCACCATGTCACCGTTCCGCTGAATAGCGCGGCCACTACAGCGCCGGTGCCGCTCGAAGGTTTGTTCGATTTGCCGAAGCTTGTAGCTGCGACGGATGCGAGCCGGCCCTGGGCGATCGTAGGTGGTGCATTGCTGCAGGTCGGTCTTGCCCGTTTCAGTGTTCCGATGCTCGAGCGGGCGATTGAGAATGACCCGGACAATAGCGTGCTTCATGTTGCCTTGGGGGAAGCGCTCACGCTGGCGGGTAGCGGTCTGATTTCAGATCGCGCCAAGGCGGAATTCGAATTCGCGCTCCGGGCCGACCCCAACGATCTGGTCGCACGATTCTATATGGGGCAGTGGCTGCTGCAAAACGGCAAGCCAAAGCCGGCCTTGGTCAAATGGGTGGGCTTGATGCGCACGGTGGGAAGCGATCAGACCTGGAATGACCGGCTATGGACGGTGATGCCGATAGCGGCGCAGGAGGTCGGCATCAACCAGCTTGCGCTGCAAGCTCTCTGTGTCGCGGGGATGTAATCGTGTTGCATGGTGAGGCATCATCGCTCAATTTCGGCGCAAATTGTTCGAGAAACCCAGGCGGAATTGATGTCGTGATGGATTTTTTATCGTCAGCGATTTCGGTGATAAAGATGTATTTTAGATATTGCTTTATGGCTCCGAAGATGGCACGAAGCGATTGTTGTCAGTTTGCGGGTAGGGGCTTCCGCTCATGATCATCAGGACCGTTCAGCACTTTCGGCGCCAGCACAATTGGACGCCCGACGGATAAGCGGGCCGCCTGTTTCGAATCGCGCTTGATAGCGGCTTATCATAAATCATCAATCTGAAATGCATGTTATTCCCATGATCCTGCAACGCTGTGCGCTGCGCGCACCTCTCGTCGCCTCCATCTTCGCCGCAAGTGCCGCATTATGCGTCGCCAGTCCGCCCACGGCATCCGCGGAGACCCGTCATTTCTCGATGACCGTCGAGGACACGATCCTCAAGCTGGTCGACAAACAGACCTTCCACACCTTCTCCTTTAACAACCAGACGCCTGGCCCGCTGATCCATGTGCAGGAGGGCGATGATGTCGAGATCGAAGTCGAAAACAACACGACGCTGCCGCACACGATTCATTGGCACGGCATGTTTCAACGCGGCACCTGGAAAAACGACGGCGTTCCCGACACGACGCAGCCGGCGATTCCGCCCGGCGAGACCTTTACCTATCGCTTCAAGGCCGAGCCGTCCGGCACCATGTGGTACCACTGTCATGTCAACGTCAACGAGCATGTCGCCATGCGCGGCATGTGGGGTCCGTTGATCGTCGATCCGAAGGATCCGCCGCCGGTCGAAAAGGAAGTCACCAAAGATTACATCATGATGTTCTCCAGTTGGTCTTCTGCCTGGGCCAAGAAGCCCGGCTATGGCGGCATCCCCGGTGACGTGCAGGATTTCTTCACCATCAACGGCAAGGCTTATCCCGACACCCAGCCATTGCGGATCAAGGAGGGCGATGTCGTTCGCATCCGCCTGATCGGCGCCGGTGACGAAATGCATTCCGTCCACATCCACGGCCATGACTTCGAGGTCTATGCCAAGGATGGCCGGCCGCTCGCTAATCCTTACCTCGCCGACACAATCCTGTTCGGACCAGGTGAGCGCTACGACCTGATTCTGCGCGCCGACAATCCCGGCATCTGGATGGTGCACGATCACATCGACAGGCACACGGTGAACGGCACGTCGCCGATGGGCGGCATGATGACCACCATCGAATACGAGGAAATCCCGGTGAAGGAGCAGGCTTTCTATAAATGGAAAAACAAAGAGTTCGTGCCCGATTTTTATTATGAAGAATCGATGAAAAAGCCGTTCGGCATGTACGAGAGCCCTGCCCTCAAGGGCGATCCCGCGCCCTAATGCCATCGAAAGGAGAATAGATATGAAAGGGCTTTTACTCGCCGTCGCGGGCTTGACCGCGGCATTCCTGAGCAGCGCCAGCGCTGCGGACAAGCTGGACCCGAGCTGCGGCGGTTGTCACGCACTGGTCAAGCCGACCGACACGTCGCTGGATCGGCTGCTGACCCGTAAGGGGCCCGACCTTTGGTACGCCGGCAGCAAGTTCAACAAGGACTGGCTGGTCTCCTGGTTGCAGGATCCCAAACCCATTCGTCCTGCCGGCTATCCGTATTTCAAGAACATCAAGAAGGGCGACAAACATGATGAGATCGATCAGTCCAAGATCGCCGCTCATCCGAAGCTGAAAAAGGCGGATGCCGAAGCGGCCGCTGCGGCGTTGATGGATTTGAAAGCCCCCCCCGACCTCGTTCCGGCAGGCGCCTTCAAGGGCGATATGAAGGGTGCGCGCATGGGTGCGCTCGCGTTCGTCAAGTTTCGTGGCTGTGCCGCGTGCCATCAGGGCGAGAAAGGCGAAGGTGGCCTTTCCGGACCGCGATTGACCGATGCAGGAGTGCGGCTGCAGCCAGATTTCATCGCCGCTTACACGGCCGATCCGCAGCGTTTCGATCCGCATATCTGGATGCCGACGTCGAACTTGAAGGATAAGGATATCCAGCGGCTGACCGCGTTTCTGGTGGAACTGAGCCAGGGAGACAAGTGATGAAAACGCAAATGGTGGCGGCTATGGCCGGTCTGGTCGTGTTGCTCGCGTCATCGACAAGCCAGGCCGACCAGTCGATCGAGCAGATCTACGGTGTCTATTGCGTGCAGTGTCACGGCCTCCAGCGCAACGGCACCGGCATCAACGTGCCCGCGCTTTCGGTGAAGCCGCGCGATCACACCGATGCCAAGAGTATGGGCGACACTTCCGATGACGAACTGGTCAAAGCCATCACAGAAGGGGGGTTAGCCGTCAACAAGTCGGTGCTGATGCCGACTTGGGGTCACGTCCTGTCGAAAGACCAGATCAACGGTCTGGCCAAGTATCTGAGGCAGGTCTGCAAATGCGGGAAATGAATCCAACAAGAAAGTTATATCAAACCATGAAGCGGAGAGCGATTGTGAAGGGGAGATCGATTTCGATGACGACTGCAGGTTTGAGGAAGAGCGCGATAACGGGGGGCATCGCGACCGCTCTGATTCTGGCCGGCGCCGCGATCACCGCGGCCCAGGCCAAGACCGTCAAGGTCGAACTGACGGCCAAAGAGGTCACTGTGCCGGTTGATAACGAGGGCCACACAATGGCGGCCTGGACCTACAACGGCCACGTTCCCGGCCCGTTGATCCGGGCGACCGAAGGCGACACGATCGAATTCACATTGAAGAACGATGCAGCCAACAAGAAATCGCATTCTATCGATATGCACTCCGCGAGCGCCGATGTTCTGACGGAGTTTGCATCGATCAAACCCGGCGAGACCAAGACCTTCTCATACGTTCCCGAGCACGCCGGCGTGTTCTTCTATCATTGCGGTTCTGATCCAATGATCCAGCACATTGCCCGCGGTATGATCGGGGCTGTCATCATCGATCCCAAGGATCCCAATGCGATGCCCAAGGCAGATCGCGAATACGTCCTGATCGAGCATCAGATCTTCGAGAACCCCGAAGACGTCGATAGCATGATGGCGAACAAGTGGAAGCGCGATGCCTTCAACGCCGTTCCGTTCCAGTATGACCCGGTGCATGACGAACACGCCACGCAGACTCTTGAGGCCAAACCCGGTGAGCGTGTGCGCATCTATATGGTCAATGCCGGTCCCAACGAGTTTTCCGGGTTTCATCCGATCGCAGGTATCTGGGACAGGATCTATCCGTCCGGTAACCCGAAGAACGTGATGGTGGGGATGCAGAATTACACCCTGGCGCCGGGCGACGCCGCGACGTTCGACCTCATCTCGCCGAAGGAAGGCGCCTATGCGTTGGTGAACCATTCCATGCGCGCCGCGCTTTCCGGCGCGATCGCGATCATTATGTTTAGTGAGAAAGCCGATCCCACGATGGGGCATGGGGACAAGATTCTGGTACGCTGACGCCAGGCTCGACGTGGAGCGTCGCTGACGCTCCACGTCAAAAATCGAAGGATTGAAGCCGTCAATGCCACGAGCTTGGTCGTGGGCTATCCAGGATGGATATAGACGATCCCGATGATGAGGTTGGGGTCGCCCAGATCTGCTGCAGGAAAGCCTGCAGCGGGGCAGCTGGCGTTGCCGGCTATAGCGTTTTCGAGCGAAGCATGTCCTCGCGCTTGACCCGAGGATGGATGCCGGTTCGCATAAAGAAAGCGCGTCAAAACAAATCGTCAAAACAAATCATGGAGCCCCGTTACTGATTCCATCAGAAGCGGGAAAACTCCAGTCAAGCGTTGGGATTCATCAGCCGCTGATGATCGGCGCTGTGCTGCGCCAGCAGATCGATAAACATTCGCACTTTCGCCGACAGGTGATGGCGATGCGGATAAACCACGTTCATGGCGAATTCGACGGGTGTGTAGTCCGGCAGCAGCGGCACCAGGCGCCCCGAGGGGAGATCGTCCGTGACCAGGAATCCCGCCGCCAGAAAAACGCCGACGCCACGCAAGGCTGCGGCGCGAAGCGTTTCGCCGCTGTTCGTGATAAGGTTTCCGGAGACCCGAACCGAGACCGTCTTGCCGGTGGTGTCGGTAAAGTGCCAGTCGTTTTCATAAGGGTAGAGCGCATGGCGAAGGCAGTTGTGCCCGGCGAGATCGGCTAGTTGCAGCAACGGTCCATGCTCCGTCAGATACTCCGGCGAGCAGCAGAGCACGTGCCGCCAGGTCGCGAGGCTGCGTACAATCAGGCTGGAGTCCGGCGGCGGAGTCAGGCGGACTGAAAGATCGAAGCCTTCGGCGATGACATCGACGGCGTGTTCGGCGATCGTCAGATTGGCCGTCACATCCGGATACGATTTCAGATAATCCGCAAGAATGGGCGCGACGAATTGCACGATATGAGTGGCGCAATGGATACGGAGCGTGCCCCGCGGCTTCGTCTGCAAAGCGCCTGCGATGTCGTCGGCCTGTTCGATGTCGGCGAGAATCTGCACGCAGCGCTCGTAATAGGTTTTCCCGACCTCGGTCAGGCTGACCTTGCGCGTGGTGCGGTTGAAGAGTCGAACGCCGAGACGGTCCTCGAGCGCCTGAATGTGGTTGCTGACCATGGTCGTCGACATGTTCAGCCGCCGTCCGGCGGCCGAGAAGCCTCCGGTTTCCACCACCCGTACGAACGCGGTCAGTCCGGTCAGCCGGTCCACCAGAACCTCCGATTATCCCGTTTCGGTGGACAATCATTTCCTTTCTTGGCGGATTATCCAAGGCGCAACTGAGGTGCATCTTCCGTGGCATCGCGATGGCGAAGGTTCGGTGATCGAACGGCCATCGCCTAAGGCTCAGGAGATCGAGCGATGACCGCCATATCGTATGTTGTTGATTTACCGGCAAAAACCACGCTCCGGCTATCCCGGCAGGCGATCAGGCGGGCAGCCCTGGCCGTCGCCGCCGCCGTGGGGGTCGCCGGTATCGTTCATTTCGGGTACGATTACTGGACCGTCGGGCGCTATCTCGAATCCACCGACGACGCCTATGTCAAGGCAGACTCGACGATCATCGCGCCGAAAGTATCAGGCTACATCGACAGGGTGCTGGTCAGCGACAATCAGCCGGTGAAGGCCGGGCAGGTTCTCGCCCGGATCGACGATCGCGATTTCAGGACTGCGCTGGATCAGGCCCACGCCGATGTCGTAGCCGCGGAGGCGGCGGTCAGTAACCTCGATGCCCAGATCGCGCTTCAGCAGCCGATGATCGCGCAGCAGACGGCGGATGTCGCCGCGGCGGAAGCGGGTTTGAAATTCGCGAGCGAAGAGCAGGCTCGCTATGACGGCCTGATGAAAACCGGCTCGGGCACCGTTCAGCGGGCCCAGCAGACCGATGCAGCGCTTCACGAAAAGACCGCTCAACTGCAACATGGTCAATCCGCACTGCTGGCGGCGCATAAAAAAGTCGATGTGCTCACGACCGAGCGCAGCAAGGCCGTGGCGCAGGTCGCTCGCGCCCATGCGGTCGAGCGGCAGATGGCGCTCAATCTGTCCTATACGACCATCACCGCGCCGGTCGACGGCACGGTCGGCGCGCGCGCCTTGCGGGTCGGACAATACGTGACGGCCGGCACGCCGTTGATGGCGGTGGTGCCGCTCGATGCGGTCTATATCGTCGCCAATTTCAAGGAGACGCAACTGACGCATGTCCGTCAGGGCCAGCCGGTCGACGTGCGCATCGACAGCTTCCATGATGTCCGCCTGAAGGGGCATGTCGACAGCCTGTCGCCAGCCAGCGGCCTCGAATTCGCACTGCTGCCGCCCGACAACGCCACCGGCAACTTCACCAAGATCGTGCAGCGCGTGCCGGTGAAGATCGTGCTCGACGATCATCGCCTCGCCGGGCTGCTGCGTCCGGGCATGTCGGCGGAGCCGACGGTGAACACCAAGTCGGAAGCTGTCGCCGCACATGGTCCGGATAGCATCGCCAGACACCTTGTCGCCAATCCGGAGCAGCCGGGATCCTGAGCCCTCGGATGCCCCCCGCCCGGTGGGGCTTTATCCAGCCTCGCCGGACAGTCATTCCACCGCTTCACCGATTATCGATCCATCCGTTCCGATGCATTCTGCGCGTGAGCAGGAGGAACAGGCCATGGCTGCGATCCCGATCATTTCCTTGCCCGCCGCACTCCGCAGCACGCCTGCGGCACGCTCCTCTCAGGCGCCGTCGGCGCCGTCGTTCAGAACCTGGATCGCAGTGTTCGGCGCGACGCTCGGCGCCTTCATGGCGGTGCTGAACATTCAGATCGTCAACGCGTCGCTGGCCGACATTCAGGGCGCGATCGGCGCCGGCATCGACGACGGCGGCTGGATTTCGACCTCTTATCTGATCGCGGAGATCGTCGTCATTCCACTGAGCGGCTGGCTGGCGCAGGTCTTTTCCGTTCGCGTCTACCTGCTGACCAATGCCGTCCTGTTCCTGGTGCTGTCCGTGGCGTGCGCCTTCGCGCAAACCCTGCCGCAGATGATCGTGCTGCGCGCGATCCAGGGGTTCACCGGCGGCGTGCTGATCCCGATGGCCTTCACATTGATCATCACGCTGCTGCCGAAGGTGAAGCAGCCGATCGGGCTGGCGCTGTTCGCGCTGTCGGCGACCTTTGCGCCGGCGATCGGCCCGACGATCGGCGGCTATCTCACCGAGAACTGGGGCTGGCAGTTCATTTTCTACGTCAACCTCGTTCCCGGTCTGTTGATGCTGGGCATGCTCTGGTTCTCGCTGGATCGCAAGCCGATGCAACTGTCGTTGCTGCGTCAGGGTGATTGGGCCGGCATCGTGACCATGGCTGTCGGCCTTGGCGCGCTGCAAACGGTGCTCGAAGAAGGCAACAAGGACGACTGGTTCGGTTCGCCTTTCATCCTCCGGCTGTCGGTGATCGCCGCGATCTCGTTGTCGCTGTTCCTGTGGATCGAACTGACGGGCGACAAACCGCTCTTGAACCTTCGCCTGCTGTTCCGTCGCAACTTCGGCTTCGGCATTCTCGCCAATTTCCTTCTGGGCGTTGCGCTCTACGGATCGGTCTTCATCCTGCCGGTTTATCTGTCCCGCATTCAGGGCTACAATGCCGAGCAGATCGGAATGGTGCTGGCCTGGACCGGCCTGCCGCAATTGCTGCTGATTCCGCTGGTGCCGCGATTGATGAAGCGCTTCGATCCCCGTCTCCTGATCGGGGTCGGCTTCGCACTGTTTGCAGCGAGCAACTTCATGAACATCGACATGACGGCGGACTATGCCTCCGATCAACTGCTGTGGCCCAACGTGGTTCGCGCGGTCGGGCAGGCGTTGATCCTGACGCCGCTGTCGGTGGTCGCCACCGCAGGCATCGAGACGGAAAACGCCGGCTCGGCTTCCGGTCTGTTCAATATGATGCGCAATCTGGGCGGCGCCGTCGGCATCGCGATCCTGCAAACGTTCTTGACCAAGCGCGAGCAGTTTCACTCCAACGTGTTGATGCAGTCGGTCTCGACTTTGGAACAGGCGACGCGGACCCGGATTGAGCTGTTGACCAACTACTTCATGAACCACGGTGTCGCCGATCCAGCGGCCGCTTCACATCAGGCCGTGGTCGCCATCGGTCGCGTCGTGCAGAAGCAGGCTTATGTAATGGCATTCAGCGATACCTTTTTTCTGCTCGGAGCGGCGCTGATCGTCGCGCTTGCCGCATCGCTTTTGCTGAGGAAGCCCGCCCATCCCGATGCGGGCGGCGCGCACTAGAGTCGCATTGTTTCAACCAGAGGAGAACGATCATGAAAGCCAGATTGAATCCGTATCAAGCCGCGCCTCAGACCATGAAGGCGCTTCAGGCGCTCGAGACGCAGCTTCAGGCCAGCGGGCTCGAGAAGCCGCTGATCGAACTGGTCAAGACCCGGGCGTCACAGATCAACGGTTGTGCGTTTTGCATCGACATGCACACCCAGGACGCACGCAAGCAGGGCGAGACCGAACAACGGCTCTATCTGCTCAACGCCTGGCGCGAGTCGCCGCTCTACACGGATCGCGAGCGCGCGGCACTGGCCTGGACCGAGGCTGTGACGCTGGTGTCGGAAACCCATGTGCCGGACGACGTTTACGACGACGTTCGCCGTCACTTCTCCGAAGCCGAAACGGTCAATCTGACCATGCTGGTCGCGGCGATCAACGCGTGGAATCGCATTGCCATCAGTTTCCGGTCCATTCATCCGGTCAAGGCCGCTCACGCCGCATGATGTGTTGAGGAGCGCGGCGCCGAGCGCCCCGGCAGCGGAACGGTGGATGGTGATATATCCGGCGTCGCGTTCAGGTATTGGTAACAATAATCCGGAATCGAACGGGCGTCGCGGCGCCCGGTGTGGAAAGTACGGCCATGTTTGCGCGTCCGATTTAACCAAACCTACAACGTGCTGGAGCTACCGTTCCTCTTTGCAGGGCAGACGGCGTCGCAGTGTGACCGCGACGAGTTGTTTGCTGTCCGCAAGAGCCTGAAAGTCCGGAAATTTCCCCTTTCAGAACGTGGTGAAGGTTGGGAAGTTCATGTCCGGTGTCCTTGAGCGAAGCGAAATTTCTGTTGTCGCGAGCGAGGGCCGACCGGTAACACCGGATGGTTCGCAAACCGATCGAAAAGGCGCCCGTTTCGACGACAGCGTATCCTCGCGGCTGAATTTCTTGAGCGAAGTCGTCAGGTCGCTTCCGGCAGGGGTGACGGTTCAGGACGAGCAGGGAAATTTCGTTCTCGTGAATGCCGCCGCCGCGGCGCAGTTCAACGTGCCGGCACGTGACATGGTCGGAACGTCAGGCGCACCGTTTCGCTCAAGAGAATTGAACGATCGCAGGCATCTTGCTCGCGGGGTACTGCAATCGGGCGGGACCAGGATATCCGAAGAACTCATTCGGACGGATCATGCGACAACGGTCTATCTCACCACGCATGAGCCCGTCCTGATTTCGAACAGAAAGCTTGTGCTGTCGAGTTCGGTCGATATCAGTCAACAAAAGGCCATCGAGGAGGAGCTTTTTCGTTGTGCATACTATGACGAGTTGACGGGTTTGCCGACCCGGCGGGTCATCGAGCAGCATGCCAACAGTCTGATCCGTGAGGGAGGATATCCGGTCCGATTTGCCGTGGCATTTCTCGATATCGACAATTTCAAGCACATCAACGACTACTACGGCCATGCATCCGGCGACGAGCTCCTCATCGAGGTTGCCAGACGCCTGGGTGTCGGACTGCGCACCACCGATATGTTGTCCCGGATCAGCGGCGACGAGTTCCTGCTGCTGCTGAACCCGGTCGAGAGCGACGCCGAGGTCGCCGAATACATCGAATTCCTGTTGCAGCGGCTGAAGGCGCCGTTTTTCATTGACGGATCGGAGCTGTTTGCGTCCGCATCGATCGGGGTGAGCATTTATCCGGATCACGGCGGCAGTTACGAGGTGCTGCGCCAGAACGCCGACACCGCGATGTATCGCATCAAGAACGAAACCAAGGGCGCGGCCGCCATTTTCGATTCCGGAATGCAGCGCGAGGCGCTGGCCCGGATGGAAATCGAACAGTCGCTGCGGCTTGCGATTCTCGACAAACGTTTCTGTTGTGCCTTCCAGCCCAAGGTCGACATCAGGACCCAGCAAATAAAAGGCATCGAGGCGCTGGTCCGGTTGCGCGATGACGAAGGTATTATTCAGGCGCCTGGAACGTTCATCGATCTCGCAGTCGAACTCGGGCTGATCGACGAACTGACGCATCTGGTGCTGGCCGAGATCATGAGGTCCATCGATCTCATCGATGATACTTTCGGCACTGGCGTCGGCATCAGCATCAACGTTGCCGCCAAGCAGGCCGGCAATGTGGCATTCATGACATCCTTTGCACGGGCGCTCGAGAAGACCGGCTGTCCGACGCGGTTCATCGTCGAGGTCACGGAAGACGCGTTCGTGGCGAAAGCCCGTTTCCAGGCGGAAATCCTCCCGATCCTGCGAAGGCTCGGCGTCGGAATCTCGATCGACGACTTCGGAAGCGGGTATTCGTCCCTGTCGGCTCTCGCCGATATCACGGCCGATGAAATCAAGATCGATCGGTCGTTCATCGTCGATATCCACAAGCGCCCGCGCAGCCAGGGCATCCTGAAGGCGATCGAATCGCTCAGCGAGGCCTTGGGAATGACGGTGATCGCGGAGGGTGTCGAGACGTTCGAGGAACTGGCTTATTTGCAGGCCGCGACCCGGATCAAATACGCGCAGGGCTTCTATTTCTCCGAGCCTGTCTTCCTCGAAGAACACCAACCGGGCAGCCGGGCGGTCAGCGACAACCGCACGAGTTCGATCAATCGGCCCGTGCAGGAAAGTCGTCCGGCATATTCCCGCGCCAACGGCTACGGCCGCTAGAGCATGATCCCAAAAAGTGGAAACCGGTTTTCGGATAAGATCATGCTCAATCAAAAGGATAAAGCTAGAGTCTGATTCAACGCAGTTGAATCAGACTCTAGAGTGCTTTCGAGCAAAGCATGTCCTCGGGCTTGATCCGAGGATGGATACCGGTTCGCGTGAAGAAAAGGCTTTCGGTCAATAGCTTGCGCGTATTCTGATCGCAAAACCGATATCCGCTTTTGCGGAATACGCACGTGTTTCATACTTGGACAGGCGCGGATCGCGATGCTCCGTCGGCAACGCCGACCGGCCCATTTCCATTCACACGAAATTGTTTCCCAAATAAAATTGACTTCGCGGGATGGCCAACAGCCCGCCGATGGATAAGATGAATAACACTGGCCATTCTTCCAGCTTGTCCCGCCGAGTCCGCCATTGCCCAGCAATATTGAAGACTACGGAATCATCGGTGATGGCGAGACTGTCGCGCTCGTCGATCGCACGGGCTCGCTCGATTGGCTCTGCTGGCCGAACTTCGATTCCGATGCCTGCTTTGCAGCCCTTCTGGGCGATGAGCGCCATGGCCATTGGCAGATCGCTCCCGCGGACGAGATCGAGCGCTCGACCCGCGGCTATCGCGGAGACGGCCTCATCCTCGAGACCCGGTTCGAAACCGCCGATGGCGCCGTGACCCTGATCGATTTCATGCCGCCGCGCGGTACGGCGTCCGACGTCGTCCGTCTTGTTCGGTGCGACCGCGGCCGTGTGAAAATGCACATGGATATGGCGATCCGGTTTGGCTTCGGGAAGGACATCCCATGGGTCCGCCGCACGGAGGACAGGGCGCTGCTCGCCGTTTGCGGACCGGACATGCTGGTGTTGCGCACGCCCATCGAAACTCGCGGCAAGGATATGACGACGGTTGCCGACTTCGAGGTGAGCGCCGGGCAGATGATTCCGTTCGTCATGACCTACGGCGCGTCGCACCTTGGCATTCCGAGGCCGATCGAAGCCGCCGCCGCTCTGAAGGAGACGGAGGCATTCTGGCAGGATTGGTGCGGAAAGTGCGAATATGACGGGCCGTATCGCGATCTCGCGATGCGCTCGCTGGTCGTCCTGAAGGCGATGATCTACGCGCCCTCGGGCGGCATCGTCGCCGCGCCGACGACCTCGCTTCCGGAAAAGCTCGGCGGCGCGCGCAACTGGGACTACCGGTTCTGCTGGCTGCGCGACGCGACGTTCACGCTGCTGGCGCTGATGAACGGCGGTTATTACGACGAGGCCTCGGACTGGCACGGCTGGCTGCTGCGCTCCGTCGCGGGCTCGCCCGCCGACATGCAGATCATGTACGGCATTCTCGGGCAGCGTCGGCTGACGGAGTGGGAGGCCGACTGGCTGCCCGGCTACGAAGGTGCGCGTCCGGTCAGGATCGGCAACGCGGCGCATGCCCAGTCGCAACTCGACGTCTACGGCGAGTTGATGGACGTGTTTCACCAGTCGAGGGAGGCGAACCTCAAGCTGAGCGAGGCGACCTGGGCGCTGGAATGCACGCTGCTCGAGCATCTCGCCGGGATATGGAATGAGCCGGATGCCGGCATCTGGGAGATCAGGGGGCCGGGCAGACATTACGTGTCGTCGAAGGTGCTGGTCTGGGTGGCGTTCGATCGCGGCGTCAAGAGTGTGGAACATTTCGGCTTCGATGCGCCGGTCGAGCGCTGGCGCGAACTGCGCGATACCATCCATCGCGACGTCTGCGAGAAGGGCTTCGATCGCGAGCAAAACACTTTCGTTGAATCCTACGGCTCAAAGGTGCTCGACGCCAGCACGCTTCTTATTCCGTCGGTCGGCTTCCTGCCGGCGTCCGATCCGCGCGTGGCCGGAACGCTGGCGGCGGTCGAGAAACATCTGATGCCGGGCGGTTTCGTGCTCCGGCACGATCCGCGCGCGGCATCGGACGAACAGCCGCCGATCGAGGGAGCCTTTCTGGCCTGCACGCTCTGGCTCGCCGATGCCTATGTGCTGAGCGGTGATATCGAACGCGCCAAGGTGCTGCTTCAGCGGGTCGCCGCGGTGGCGAACGATCTCGGTTTACTGTCGGAGGAATACGATACGGTTGCCCGTCGCCTGACCGGCAATTTTCCGCAGGCGCTGACGCACATTGCGCTCCTCAACACGATCCACAATCTCAACGCGGCGCGAAAACCCGCGATGCAGCGGTCGAAAACATAGAGCTTTCCGCTTTTCTTGACGCGAACCGGTTCGCTCGAAGACGCGATAGCGGCTTATCCGAGGCCGATAATCCGGTCGACCGCCTTGGCGAAACCATCGTTTTCATTGCTGTCGGTGACGCAGGTGGCTTGCGCCTTCACCTCGTCGTTGGCATTGCCCATGGCAAAGGACAGGCCGCTTTTGCCGAACATGGCCAGATCGTTTTGCATGTCTCCGATGGTGGCGATGTTGCGCGGCGCGATACCGAGGCGCTTCGCCATCGTTTCCACGAATGTCCCCTTGTCCTGCCCGGCGGGCGTGATGTCGAGATAATAGCTTTGCGAGCAGATAGCCGACGCTTGCCCGGCGAGCGCCGCCTGCATTGCGATCTCGCAACGCGCGAGCTTCTCGGGATCGGCGCTGACGCCGACGATCTTGCAGGCCTCGTTCACGAAATCATCAAAGCTTGAAACGATAACGGCGTCGGCCAGGATCGTGGCCTGCTCGTGCGGGACGTAGCGCCCGTCGTCGTGCGTGATCAGCCAGCGGTCGGCCGTGAACAGCCAGATGTCGACCCCTGATGCCTTCAGCGTGTCGATCGCGATCCGCGCCGCCGACGCGGAAATGACGGTCCTTTGAAGCACGTTGAGGGCAGGATCGACGATCAGGCTGCCGTTGAAGGCGCCGAACGGTAGCTTGAGACCGAGCGGTTCGATCAGCATCCGCATTCCGAACGCGGGACGGCTGCTGGTGATCGTGAAGCCGATATCCCTGTCGGCGAGGTCTTTCACGGCCTTGATCGCGGCCTCCGTCAGTCGCTTGTCGGGCGTCACCAGACTGCCGTCGACATCGGAGATCACAAGGGAGATAGGATTCATGAAACTGTTTGGCTCCGCTCGAGCATGGTCAAGATACGATCGGCGATATCATTCACTGTCGCGCCGATGTCGACGACGATAGGTCGCTCATCCTCGGTCGGCTCCTCCAGTGTTTTGAACTGGCTTTCGAGCAGTTCCGGCGGCATGAAGTGAGCGTCCCTGGCCCTGAGGCGCTCGGCGATCAGGTCCTTGTCGCCGCGCAGGTAGACGATGCGGGTGTCGCGGCGATCGTGCATGAGAATAGCTCGATAGGCACGCTTGAGCGCGGAGCACGCCATGATGATGCTCGTACCGCTTGCGCGCTTGCGTCCGATCTCGGCGGCAACGGCGTGCAGCCACGACCACCGGTCGTCGTCGGTCAGCGCAATGCCGGCGCTCATTTTCTCGACGTTGCTCACGGGGTGAAACCGGTCGGCATCCTCCACGATCCACCCCAGCCGTCGTCCGAGCGCGTTCGCGATAGTGCTCTTGCCTGATCCGGACACGCCCATGACGATCAGCGCGCAAAAGCCGGCGTCGCGGTCCGCGCTCATGCCGTTCGCCCCGCGGCCGCCGCATCAGTCAGCCACGTCGTGACGCCATTGGAACGGGCGCGCGTGCCGGGCAGGTCCGCGCCAGCCATGACTTTGGACAGGATATCGCGCTTGGCTTCGCCGCTGACGAGAAACAGCATCTCGCGTGAGCAAGCCAGCGCCGGAAGCGTCAAGGTGACACGGGGAACGAAGGGCTCGACGTGCGCATGATCGACGCCGATGACCCAGCGTTCGGTTTCGGTCAGCGCTGTGTCTCCGGGAAACAGCGAGGCGGTGTGACCGTCCGGTCCGAGCCCCATCAGCACGAGGTCGAACAGCGGCCGACCCGCATCCAGACGGCGCGCGCCGTAAAAGGCTTGAAGGTCGCGCTCGTAAAGCCGGGCCGCCGCATCCGGATCGCGTGCATCGGTCGGAATCGGATGGATATTGTCTGGCGGGGCGCAGCGGTCGAGGAAAATCTCCCTGGCCGCCGCCATGTTGTTGCGTGGGTCGTCTGCGCTCACGAAACGCTCGTCCCCGATGAACCAATGAACGCGATCCCAGGCAATGCGCGAACGATAGCCCGAATTTCCCAGCAGTGCGTAGAGTGCTTTCGGGCCGGAGCCACCGGTGAGGCATATCGCTGGCCGCGTTTGGTTTCCGGCGATCCGGGCGATCAGATGCGCCGCGGCTTCCGCCGCGACCGTCTGTGCATCCGGCAGCATCTGAAACCTGCGCTCTGCCGCGTCTGCGGACGTCATGTCAGCTTGCGCCAATTGTGGCCATCCCGCGCCAGCAACGCGTCGGCCTCAGCGGGGCCTTCGCTGCCTGCCTCGTAGCCGACCAGCCCGTCGGCGCCGGCCTTCTTCCAGGCGTCGAGGAACGGCTGCACGGCCTGCCAGCCGGCCTCCACGCCGTCGGCCCGCTGAAACAGGATGTTGTCACCGATCATGCAGTCGTAGATCAGCGTCTCGTAGCCCGTGCTCGGCGCGGCCTTGAAGTAATCCTTGTAGCGGAATTTCATCTCGACGCCGTCGATCGAAATCGTGGGACCGGGCACCTTGGTGTTGAATTGCAGCGTGATGCCTTCGGCCGGCTCGATGCCGATGACGAGATAGTTTTGCGAGAGCTGATCAACGGGCGTGGCGCGAAACATCGCGAACGGCGCCTGCTTGAACTTGATCGCGACTTCGGTGCGCTTGAGGCCGAGCGCCTTGCCGGTGCGCAGGTAGAAGGGGACACCGGCCCATCGCCAGTTGTCGATTGTCAGCTTGAGCGCCGCATAGGTTTCGGTGGTGCTGTCGGGCTTCACGTCGGGGGTTTTGCGATAATCGCCGACCGCCTGGTCGCCGATTTTACCGGCGTGGTATTGCCCGCGTACGGAGTTTCTGAGTGCCTCCTCCGGGCGCTGGGTCTGGATCGCGGCAAGCACCTCCGCCTTTTCCGAGCGCACCGCGCGGGCATCGAACCGCGTTGGCGGCTCCATCGTCACCAGCGACAGCAACTGGAACAGATGATTCGGCACCATGTCCCGCAGCGCTCCGGTCGCGTCGTAGAAACTGCCGCGATGTCCCACCGCCAGCTTTTCGTCGACGGTGATCTGGATATGGTCGATGTGGTTGCGATTCCAGATCGGCTCGAACATGCCGTTGGCGAAGCGAAGGACGAGAATGTTCTGGACGGTTTCCTTGCCGAGATAGTGATCGATCCGGTAGATCTGATGCTCATCGGCGATCTTGAGCAGCTTGCCATTGAGCGCTTTTGCCGACGCCAGATCGGTGCCGAACGGTTTTTCGACCACCAGCCTGCGCCACGCGCCATTGGCCTCGCGCAGCAGGCCGACCCGGCCGAGTTGTTCGGTGATCGGCGCAAAGGCTGTCGGCGGCACGGCAAGATAGAACAGGCGGTTGCCGCAGGTTCCCTTGGCTGTCTCGAGCTTTTCGAAAGCCTTGCTCAAGGTATCGAACGAGGCCGGATCGGACGGATCGGCTTCGAGACACGTCAGGCAGCCAAGCACCTTTTGGGCAACTTCCGTTTTGACCGGCCGGGTGGCGTGCTTGTTCAATCCGTCCATCAGGCTTTGCCGGAGATCATCTTCCGACATCTGCTTGCGGACGATGCCGACGATGCAAAACTGCTCCGGCAGCAGGCCGGATTCGGCAAGATTGTAGAGTGCGGGAATGACGAGGCGATGGGTGAGATCGCCGGTGACGCCAAAGATGACGAAGCAGCAGGGCTCCGGTTTGTGCGGCTTGTTGCTTGCGTCCGCCATCAACTCGCGGCCCTCCCCTTTGTGGATGAATCGCCTTCCCCGGACTCCTTGTGGCCGCCGAATCCCTCGCGCATCGCGGACAGGATTTTTTCCGCGAACGTGTGCTGCCGGCGCGAGCGGAATCGCGCGAACAGCGCCGCCGTCAGGACTTCGGCCGGGACGGCTTCGTCAATCGCGGCATTGATGGTCCAGCGGCCCTCGCCGGAATCCGCGACGAATCCCGAATAGGCTTCGAGCGTCTCGCTTCGGGCCAGCGCCGACGCCGTGAGATCGAGCAGCCAGGAGGGAATGACGCTGCCGCGACGCCAGACCTCGGCGATGTCGGCGAGATCGAGCTTGAAACGATGATCGTCCGGCAGGGCATCGATGTTCGCGTTCTTCAGAATGTCGAAACCTTCGGCATAAGCCTGCATCAGGCCGTACTCGATGCCGTTATGCACCATCTTGACGAAATGGCCGGCGCCGACCGGACCGGCGTGAAGATAGCCCTGCTCGACGCGCGGATCGCGACCGTCCCGGCTCGGCGTTCTCGGAATGTCGCCGCGGCCAGGCGCCATCGCCGCGAAAATCGGGTCGAGCCGATCGACGACGGCCTTGTCGCCGCCGATCATCATGCAATAGCCGCGCTCAAAGCCCCAGACTCCGCCACTGGTGCCGACATCGACGTAATGGATGCCTTTCTCGCGCAGCGTCCTGGCCCGCCGGATATCGTCCTGCCAGAAAGTGTTGCCGCCATCGATGACGACGTCATCGCGGTCGAGCAGCCTCGCGATGGTATCGATGGTGGATTCCGTGATCGCGCCGGCCGGCAGCATGATCCAGACAGTGCGAGGTTTTTCGAGCTTGCTGACGAAGTCTTCGAGATCGCTCGCGCCCGCTGCTCCCTCTCCGACAACCGCGGCGACAACCTTATCGCTTTTGTCGTAGACGACGGCCTGATGGCCTCCATTTTTCATCAGCCGACGAACGATGTTGGCCCCCATTCGCCCCAGGCCGATCATACCTATCTGCATTCGTCCGATCCTCCATCCGAGCGCCGGCAAGCGGTATGGACAGTCCACGTGCTGTCTGACGGTTCAATGATGCTTGCGTTTCAGGGTGTGGCGCGACACCGCCTCGAAATATGTTCAGGGAGCTTTTGACGCCGCTGGAGACGACGATCGTCGAATGAGCCGACGACAGGGACAAGGTACAGGACTTACGCATCAGGGGAACATTTGTTCCCCTGGAGTTTATCGCATTTACGTGAGCGCGCAGGGCTCGCCGCCACCGTGAGAGCGCCGAGAGATACGGATCAATTCAGAGCCCCGGTGATCGCGTCGCCGAGCTGCGACAGGCCGGATCGGAGATCGCCCTTGAGATGCACGCGAAGCGCCCGTCGTCCGCGCCTGGTGAGCACATCGAAGTCGCCGCGCGCCTGCGCCGCCTTGATGACACTGAAGCTGATTTTCCGGCCGGGGATTGTCAGATCCCTTGCGTCATCAGTGGTGATCTGAAGAAAGACGCCGCTGTCGGGGCCACCCTTGTAGGCTTGTCCGGTCGAATGCTGGAAGCGCGGACCGAACTCGGCGCAGGTGGCGACTTTTTCCCGGTCGCGAACGGCGAGACGCATCCTCTGCAGATCACTGATGTGTTTGTCGTCGCGTGCGATGTACGCCAGCAGCGCGACGTAGTCGCCGGGCTCTGTGCGCGCGAAGTGCGCCTTGAGCCACGATGACAGGTCGCCGTCTGCGCCCTTTTCACGCAACGCGCGTGCATTGACATCGTCGGTGTAGAGATCGAAGCGGGCGGTGGAAAGCGCTGGCTCCTCATTCGGAAGCCTGCCGGTTTTCTCGAACGCGGCCGTCAACTCGCGGGTTCTGATCTTGGCGGCTTCGACGTCCGGCTGATCGAACGGATTGATGCCGAGAATCGCGCCGGCGACCGCGACTGCCATCTCGAACCGGAAAAACTCCTGGCCGATCTGATCGATCGAATTCATCACGATCCGGACCACCGGATGACCGGCGTTCTCGAGCGCTCGCAATTTTTCGTCATGAGCGGCATCGTCTTCGCCCGCGGTGCGGATATCGACGAAGAAACGATCGTTGCCGTAAAGGCTTGCATCGCCGAGCGATTCGCCATCGATCGGGATCAGGCCCTTGCCTTCCTTGCCGGTGGATTCCGCGATGAGCTGCTCCGCCCATGCGCCGAAATCGGCGATCTTCCGCGACGACAGGATCGTGACCTTGTCGCGGCCTTCGCGTCCGGCGAGACCCATGGCAAGACCAAGCTGGACGCCGGGGTTGTCATGCGGCGGCACTTCAGCGCCGCAGGATCGCACCATGGCGAGGGCGTTCCGGAGCAATCCTGTCACATTGATTCCCGCCGTCGCTGCCGGGACCAGGCCGAAGGGCGAGAGCACCGAGTAGCGGCCACCGATCGCGGGGTCACCGTGGAAGGTGCGCGCATAGCCGAGCTTTGTCGCTTCCTTGTCGAGCGAGGAGCCGGGGTCGGTGACCGCGATGAAGCGATGGCCGGCCTTGTCGGCGCCGATGGCCTTGGCGACGCGCGCATGAAAATAGTCCTTCAGCGCATTCGGCTCGGTGGTGCCGCCGGATTTGCTGGACACGATGAAGACGGTCCTTGCAACATCGATCGCGGCTTCCAGCGCACGGATCTGGGCGGGATCGGTTGAGTCCAGCACATGCAGTTTCGGAAAACCCGCCGTCTTCGCAAAGGTCGTCGCCAGCACCTCCGGGCCGAGGCTCGATCCGCCCATGCCGAGAACCACAGCATCGGTGAATTTCTGCTTCTTCACCCGCCGCGCGTAGTCTTCGTAGTCGGCGGCCCGGTCGAATTCCGCGGCTGGGCTTGCAAGCCAGCCCAGCCATTTGTCTTCGTCCGCGCCGGTCCACACGGATTTATCGTGCTGCCACAGTTTGCGGATCGTGCCGGCGGCCCGCCAGTCTTCCGCCTGTGCCGCGACGGATTTCGCCATGGCGGGGTCGAGCGACAATGTCTGCTGGCCGATGGCGGAACCGAGAATTTTCGCACGTTTGCGAGCCACGGCGCCGAGCAGCTTGTCGGCCGCATCGTCGAATAACTGCACGCCTTGCTTCACGAGGTCCCGGGTGATCGCATCGAGCGAAATTCCCGCTTCCGCGAGCGAGGCGAGCGCTTGCCGTGCCTCGTCCAGGTTTTCCTGAAGGCTGTCGCGCAGCCTGCCATGATCGCGGAAGGCTTCAAGGGTTGCCGGGGGAATGGTGTTGACGGTATCCCTGCCGATCAACTCCTCCACATAGAGAACGTCGCTGTAGTCCTTGTTCTTGGTCCCGGTCGAGGCCCACAGCAGCCGTTGCGGCCTGGCACCCTGTGCCTCCAGCCTCTTCCAGTCGTCGCTAGAAAACAGCCGCTTGTAATCCTGATAAGCGAGCCTGGCATTGGCGATCGCGATTCTGCCCTTGAGCGTGGTAAGACGCGCTTTCTCCGCGGGATCGTTGGCCTGCGCAATCTTTTCGTCGAGCTGCTTGTCGACGGCGGTGTCGATGCGACTGACGAAGAAGCTGGCGACGCTCGCGACATGCGAGGGATCGCCGCCATGTCGTACATACTCCTGAAGCCCGGACAAAAAGGCCTCGGCAACCTCGACGTAAACCTTCTGGGAGAACAGCAGCGTGATGTTGATGCTGATACCCTCGGAAATCAGGTGGCGGATCGCGGGCAGGCCCTCCGGCGTCGCCGGTACCTTGATCATCAGGTTCTTGCGGTCGACGGATTTCCAGAGCCTTTTGGCCTCGACGATCGTCGCCTTGGTGTCGTTGGCGAGATAGGGCGAGACCTCGAGGCTCACGAAGCCGTCGGCGCCATGGAGCCGATCGTAGACCGGCCGCAGCACGTCGGCGGCGTGCTGGATGTCCTCGACCGCGAGCTGCTCGTAAAGACCGGCGACCGACCGATCGCCCTTATCGAGAATACGAGCTATTGCGCTGTCATATTCGTCTGAACTTCCGATGGCCTTCTCGAAAATCGACGGATTGGAGGTGACCCCGCGCACCCCGTCATTGTCGACGAGGTGTTTCAAATCGCCCCTGGCGATGAAGCCGCGCGCAAGGAAATCGAGCCAGACCGCCTGGCCGTGGTTCTGGAGTTCTCTGACAGGATTCATGATGTTCTTCTGTGTTCTGACGCCGCGCCGCGCGGAGGGGTTGTCCGGCCCGCCGGCGAGGGTTGTCAACTTGGCCGGGAAAAAATGGCCTCATCAAGGGGCTTGCCACTCTAATAACGCTTTTGGCGGGATATTGATCCCGCCCCGGAGAGTCGGAGAGTGCTGGACCGGCTCGCCGTGTCATGGCAAATCGATTTCGTCGAATTCGCAGCGTCGGCCCGCTTCGCGCATCCATTCTGCCGGAAGGCTTCTTATGCAGAGGATTCTTATCAGGAGTTCAGGAACGAGTCGGCCGCAACTTTGCGACAAGATACGACAAGATCGGGCCCATGAGGGCGTGGGTCTTGTCGTCCGATCCTGGTCTCCGATAAAGAATTTGTGAAGCAGTCGGCTAACCGGCTTCACGCTCGGCCGTTAAGGTTCGTTCATGCCCCGATATTTTTTCAACACCCGCATCGGTAGCGACCTGATCCTCGATCCGGAGGGTGAGGAGTTGCGCGATCCCGACCACGCCTGGCGCGCCGCGCGGACGACGATCCGGGAAATTCTCAAGACGGACGGCGAACAACGCGCCATTCTCAACGCCGTGCTGGAGGTCACCGACGCTGCCGGTGACATCGTCCTCGAATTTCCGTTCACCGAAGCCATCCTTGATTCGGTCGATCGGTCCTCGACGCGGCATTGATCGGCCCGGAATGGTCGGCCCCGTCATCGCCTGATCGAGAGGTTGTCATGTCTGGTGTCTTTGATTTCTCCGCGAACACGCTGGCCGGCGAGCCCTGCGCATTGAAGCTGTTCGAGGGACAGGTCCTTCTGATCGTGAATACCGCGAGCGCCTGCGGGTTCACACCGCAATACAAGGACCTCGAGGAGCTCTATCGCGCCATGAAGCCGCGCGGGTTTTCCGTGCTCGGCTTCCCCTGCAATCAGTTTGGCAAGCAGGAGCCGGGATCACCGGCGGATATCCAGCAGTTCTGTGAGAGCAAATACGATGTAACGTTTCCGATGTTTGCGAAGATCGAGGTCAACGGCGATAATGCTCACCCGCTTTACAAATACCTGAAGCGCGAGAAGTCCGGATTGCTCGGCGCTTCGATCAAGTGGAATTTCACGAAGTTTCTGGTTGATCGGCAGGGCAACGTCGTTGCCCGTCACGCTCCGACCACCAAACCCAAAACGCTCACGCAAGAGATCGAGGCCCTGCTTTGACTTACGAGAATGAAATCACCAACGACCAGTTGCCCGACCGTCTGTCGACAAACCCGCAAAGCCCTTATTACAACGCCGAGATTCTTTCGCGCGATATCGGCGTCCGTTTCAAGGGGGTCGAGAAGAACAACGTCGAGGAGTATTGCGTCAGCGAGGGATGGGTTCGCGTCACTGCCGGCGCGGCCAGGGATCGCCGCGGCAATCCGCTGACCATCAAGCTCAGCGGCACGGTCGAGCCGTACTTCCGGGCCGGGGGTTAAGCCTTGTCGGGCACTCACGGCCTCGGCATTTAAGGAGTTCGTGCAACACGGCTGCCTCTCGCTTGACACGGATACCCGCTGTGAGCAGTCGCCGCCTTCCTCCGGCCATGTCCGAAAGTCCAGCCATGCCTGTCACGATCCCGTCGTCGGTCTTGCCGATCCTGATGCTGTTCTGTTCGAACGTTTTCATGACCTTCGCCTGGTACGGGCATCTGAAATTCAAGGAGAGCCCGCTTCCGCTGGTCATCGCGATCAGTTGGGGCATCGCGTTCTTCGAATACTGGCTCGCCGTGCCGGCCAATCGCTGGGGCAGCGCGGTTTATTCGGCGGCACAGCTCAAGACCATTCAGGAAGTGATTACGCTCGTTGTCTTCGCCGGCTTCTCCGTGCTGTATCTGAAACAGCCGCTGGGCTGGAATCATGCCCTGGGCTTTGCGTTCATCGCACTCGGCGCGTTCTTCATTTTCCACAAGTGGTCGTGAAGCAAAAAGCGGGAGCCCGGCTTCGATTCCTCGACACCGATAACGGAGATCGCCATCGAGGCCCAAAGCGATCGGCCACCGGGATCGCGCCGCGGTCCCGGATAGCGCCAATGGTCATGCATCAATATTTGGCTCGGTCAGGCAGTTTTCGGAATTCCAGCCATACTTTCTGGGCTTCCTCCTGCATCATCTGTTGGGGATGCAGCATACGCTGAGGGTACGGCTTCTTCATGTCGATGCTGATATTTGAATCATCGAACAAGTCCGCATAGTCTGTCCACGCGGCAGCATAGTAGATCTTGCTGATACGCGCCCAATAAGCTGTGGCGTAGCACATCGGGCAGCATTCGCAGCTCGTGAACAGCGTTGCGCCGCGCAAGTTGGGGGCACCGATCTTTTTACACGCAATGCGGATGGCATTGACCTCGGCATGAGCGGATGGATCGTTGTCACGCAATACGCTATTGCCGCTTGCCGCGAGAACCTCGCCGTCACGCACCACAACGGCTCCGAACGGTCCACCGGTTTTGTCGACAACGCCAGCTTGCCGCATGGTCAGGATCGCCAACGACATATGTTTACGATCCTGCTCCGTAATTACCGACTTCGCGCGAGCCGTCGAATTTGCAGGCTTGGCTACAGTTTCACCGCCAGCCAAGGTTACCGCAGCCAGGCCCGCACCCACTGTCAGAAAATTCCGGCGGTGCACCACGCGCACCGATGAGAACAATGCATCAAGCGATTTGTCGATATTCATTTCCCCTCCAGCACTTCGAGCTCCGTCACCCGCATTGCTGCTTGGTGGAGCGTTCTCAATTTTACGAGCCTTAGTTCAATTAAAGGTGAATCTGACGTGCCGCTACGAGAGCTTTTCGCTTCTGATGGAATCAGAAGCGAGCTCTATGATTTTGATTTGACGCGTTTTCTTCACGCGAACCGGTATCCGTCCCCGGGGCGAGCCCGAGGACATGCTTCGCTCGAAACGCTTTAGGCTCAGGACCCATTAATTTTCTTGTGGAGAGGTGTTTGGACTGATTCATTGGCGTTGCTGGGAGACGCCGCGATGTCCGATTTGTTTCTGCTCACTGAGGCGCAGATGCGCCGGATCGAACCGTATTTTCCGTTGTCGCACGGGATTGCGAGGGTTGACGATCGGCGGGTGATCAGCGGCATCATCTTCGTTATCAGGAATGGTCTGCGCTGGCGCGATGCACCGCCGGGCTATGGTCCGTACAAGACGATCTATAACCGGTTCGTGCGCTGGAGCCGGCTTGGCGTCTTCAACAAGATATTTGCTGAACTGGCTCGTAAGGGCGGCGCTCCGAAGCGATTAATGATCGACGCCACGCATTTGAAGGCGCACCGTACCGCCGCCAGCCTTTTAAAAAAGGGCCTGTTTCCCGATGTATTGGGCGCACCAAGGGCGGCCTGAACTCCAAACTGCACGCCGTATGCGACGGTCAAGGCCGCCCCATCATCATGCTGCTCAGCGAGGGCCAGATGAGCGATTACAAAGGCGCGGCCCTGATGATCGATGCGCTGCCGCCCGCCAGGCAGTTGCTCGCCGACAAGGGTTACGACGCCGACTGGTTCCGTCAGGCTCTCGCCGCGCGCAGCATCACCGCATGCATCCCATCAAAGTCAAACCGCAAAGAGAAAATCGAATATGATCGGGTGCTCTATCGCCAGCGGCACAAAATCGAGAATATGTTCGGAAGGCTCAAGGACTGGCGACGTATCCATACCCGCTACGATCGGTGTGCTCACACATTCATGTCCGCTATCTGCATCGCAGCAACCATCATCTTCTGGCTCTGATCAATGAGTCCTGAGCCTAGATCAATCGGATCCGTTGCAATTCCCTGACCTCCGCACTCTCGCCCTCCGCACTGTTGACGAACCCGCGCACCCGCTGCTCGCAGCGCCAGGCGTCGCCGTCGCGCGTGATCGAAAACAGGTTGTAGGCGGCGGCCGGATAGTGTCGGTAAGGCACCGCGGATGCCGACGGCACGCCGACGGCGGGAATGCGGCCATGCGGTCCTTCGAACCACATGGTGGAATGGATGTGATCGTGGCCGTGCAGGATCAGATCGACGCCATGCCGTCCCAGTATCGTCAAGAGCGCATCCGCATCGGTCAGCCGCTTGTACGACGATTTTGAAGACAGTGGATGATGGACCAGCAGCACGCGAAAGTTCGGATCGCTCGCAAGCTGTGAAAATCCGCGGTCGAGCGCGTCGAGCTGCGCGCGCCCCAAGGTGCCGGTCGCCATGAACGGCGCGGTCGGCACCGCCGACGACACGCCGATCAGTGTCAGTGGCCCTCTGCGGCGTAGAAACGGAAACGCAAGCGGCGCTCCTGCCTCGGCGCCATCGCCGTGCAAATATCCGGCCCATTCCGAGGTCTGTTTTTTCGTCACGCGAACATAGGCATCGTGATTGCCGGGAACGACGGTGACATCGGCGGGCGCGCCGACGCTTTCAAGCCATGCGCGCGCGCGCGTGAATTCGTCGGGCAGCGCGAGGTTGACGAGATCGCCGGTGATCGCGATGTGGTCGGGAGCCTGCGCCCTGACATCGGCAACCAGAGCGTCCAGCACATCGCGCCGATGGATGGCGTGCCTGCTGCGTTTCCAGTTCAGATAGCCGAGCGCGCGCTTGCCCGCGAGCTGATGCAGATTTGGTGCCGGCAGCGGAGCGAGATGCGGATCGGACAGATGTGCGAGTGTGAATGCGGTCATTTTGGTGACACTATTATCGAAAGGGCTAATGTCGGGATTTTCTTGTCGCATGATCTCTCCGGAAAACCGGTTCCCACTTTTCCGGATCATGCGCTTAGCGTTTTCAAGCGAAGTGGATGCCGGTTCGCGTCAAGAAAACGCGTCAAAACAATAATCTAGAACGTTTCGCTTCTGATACAATCAGAAGCGAAGCGCTCTAGGCGCTCCCAATCAGGATTCCGGCGGCAAAAACCAGCGCGCCGCCGACCGCGATCTGGAATGTCGCCTGCAGCCATGGCGTATCCATGAAGCGATGGCGCACCCAGGAAATGACGCCGAGTTCTACGATCACGACGGCGACCGCGAGCACGGTAGCCACATAAAAATCCGGGATCAGATAGGGCAGGGTGTGGCCAAGGCCGCCGACCGCCGTCATCAGGCCGCACACGCCGCCGCGGATCCACGGCGAGCCGCGGCCGCTTAAGCTGCCGTCGTCCGACAGCGCCTCGGCAAACCCCATGGAAATGCCGGCGCCGACGGACGCCGCGAGGCCGACCAGAAATGTCTCGAACGGTTTGTGGGTGGCGAAGGCGGCGGCGAACAGCGGCGCCAGCGTCGAGACCGAGCCGTCCATCAGCCCGACAAGGCCCGGCTGCACATACTGTAAAACGAACGCGCGGCGCTCGCTGTCGGCTTCGCCGGCCTTGACCCTCTCTGTGAGATGTTTCGCGGTGAGTTGCCCGGCCAGCGAATCGTGCCTGTCCTCCTCCTCGGCGAGGCTGATCAGCAATTCGCGGATCGATGCATCGCGCGTGGTTTCGGCGGCTTTGCGATAGAACCGCGCCGCCTCCTTCTCCATGCCGAGGACGTATTTGCGGACCTCTTCGAGGCCGAGCGGCCGCGTCAGCCACAGCGGCTTGCGCTTGATGAAACCCGTGACGTCGTGGCGGCGGATCAGCGGCAGGTAGTCGCCGAACTTTTCGCGGTAGAGATCGAACAGTCTGCCGCGATGGCGAACCTCTTCCTCCGCCATGCCGGAGAGGACGGCGGCGGAGGCCGGAAACGGTTCGGCCAGCCCTTCGGCGAATCCGTGATAGATGCGGCTGTCCTCTTCCTCGCTTGAGATGGCGAGCGCCAGAATCTCGCGTTCCGTCAAATCGGCAAATTGCTTCACTGCTGCCTCGTGCCCCGGAATGTTCTCAAGTTTTGGCAAGAGGACCGCTATGATGCAAGGAGTCATGCGAGAACGATTTGCGAAATCGCTGTTGCCGGGGGCTTGCGCGCCGTGACTTTCCAGCGTCTGCGCCGCAGTTTCGAGCCTGCGCTGCGCCGGTTGCTTCACCTGTACTGGCGGTTGGCCCGCGGCATGACGCTGGGCGTGCGGGGGGTGGTGCTCGACGGCGACAGCCGCGTGTTTCTGGTCAGGCACAGTTATGTGGCGGGCTGGCATCTGCCCGGCGGCGGCGTCGAGGTCGGCGAGGCGTTCCGGACGGCGCTGCAGCGCGAATTGATGGAGGAGGGACGAATCGAGATATCCGGCGAACCGGCGTTGCACGGCATTTTTCTCAACAGCCATGTCTCGCCGCGCGATCACGTCGCGGTCTACGTCGTCAGGGACTTCCGGCAGGATCGCAAGCCCGAACCCAATCACGAGATCATCGATCGCGGCTTTTTCGCCGCCGACGCGCTGCCGCCGGAGACCACGGCCGGCACGCGGTTGCGGATCGCGGAAGTTCTCGATCATGCGCCGCCGATACTCACCTGGCGTCGCTGTCCGGACCGGTCACCATAATCGGCGGCAGGCAATGGACCACGCCCGTGGCAGATGCTATCTCGCCTCTCCCATGTCCGATCTGTCCCTCACCATCCTGACCGAGACCGCCAACGACGCGCAGGCCATCGAGCGTCTGCACGAACGCACCTTCGGCCCCGGCCGTTTCGTGCTCAGCGCATACCGGCTGCGCGAGCATGTCGATCATCTGCTCGACCTCTCCCTGACCGCCCGCATCGGCACGCTGCTGGTCGGCTCGGTCAGGCTGTTGCCGGTCTGCATCGGCGACACGCCGGCCCTGCTGCTCGGTCCGCTGACGGTCGAGCCGCCGTTCCGCGGCCGCGGGATCGGTCGCGCGATGCTCGATCGCGCGCTCAGTGACGCGAGGGCGAAGGGACATCGTCTGGTGGTGCTGGTCGGTGACGAACCTTATTACAGCCGCGTCGGTTTCAAGGCGATTCCGAAAGGGCAGGTCGATATGCCGGGCCCGGTCGATCGGGCCCGGCTATTGGTGTGCGAACTCGTGCCCGGTGCGTTCGAGGGCGTGTCCGGCATGGTCCGGCCCGACTGGACGTTCGCGCGGGAGGCGACGCGCCAGGGCGAATGAATTGAAATCAATTCAAACGTCATGGCCGGACTTGTTCCGGCCATCTACGTCTTTGATCCAAATCGATAACAGGAAGACGTGATGCCCGGCATGAAGCCGGGCCTGACGAAGACCCGCTCAGTATTTGACGTTCGCGAACAGCCGCACGTTTAGCCCTGGCAGCAACACCTGATCCTTGTTGTAGGCGACGGCGTTGCGGATGTCCTCGTTCAGCAGATTGTCGCCGACGAGACCGACCGTCACCTTCTGTGCTCCCCACCAATCGTTCTTCGGCAGAGTGGTCGTGTAGCTGACCTCGGCCCGCAGCCGGTTGTAGCCGGGAGTTGTCGTCTCGACACCGCTCACGTCGTTCTGCGCGAAGGCATGGAGCAGGTTGACGCGCGCCAGCCAGTTGGCGTCGTGGTAGTAGACGCCTCCGCCTGCGCGCTGCGGCGGAATTCGCGGCACGTTGGTGCCGTCCGTGAAGGTCGCGCGGACGATGTCGTACTGTCCCTCGATGCCGAACAGGCCGTTCCAGATCGGCAAGACATCATATTGAAACTGGAATTCGCCGCCGCGGAAAGTGGCATCGGTCTGGGAGTAGATGGCCTGGTTCAATTCCAGACCCGGGCCGGCTGCGCACGCCGTTTCGTCGCAGGTGTTGCCGGTCAGACGCCGGTAGATGAAGCCGTTGAACCGCGTGTAGTAGCCGGTCAGTTCGAATCGCAGCGGTCCGGTCGCACGGCGCAATCCCGCCTCGACCGACTTTGCGGTCTCGATGCCGAGGTTCGGACTGCCGATGTCGAAGGTTTCCGTCGCATCATGCGCACCGCGCGAGAACAATTCGGCCGGCTTTGGCGCGCGTTCGACGTATTGCCCGGTCAGGCTGGCCACGAGATTCCAGGGCAGATTCTGAATCAGACCGACACTGGCGCTTGCCGGCGTGAAGTTCAGGGCCCGCGGCGTTGCGACGCCGATCGCGCCCGGATCGGCGGCGAGGTCGAACAGTTCGGGGATGACGCTGGGAGTCGAACCGTTGAGGTTCACGTGTTCGATCCGGCCGGCGACTTGTGCCTTGGTCGTATCGCTGAACTTGAACTCGTTGAAGATATAGCCGGCGAGCCGGCCGTTGCTGTTCGGATCCCATAGACCGTTGAGCGGGCTGAATGGATCGGACGGGCCCGGAGCCGTCAGTTCCTGATGCGACGCCTGGACGCCGATCGCGGTCGTCAGGGCAGCGAAGCGCAGGTTGAACGGGGCGAGCTGGACCTCCATCCGGCCTTCCTGCTCCTTGTTGGTGAAGGTCTGGCGAACGCCGTCGCTGGATAGATCGGCCGCGTCGGCGAGGCCGAGTTCATTGTGCTTGTAGTCGGTCGCGCCGAGCCAGAACCGGATGGCGTCGATCGCCGCCGCGTCGGGGCGGTACTCGCCCTTTGCCGTGAACTTGGTCTGATGCGCGTCGATCCGGGTGCCGAACTCTTCGCCTTCCTTTCCGGGGATGTGGTACAGGCTGTTGTTCTGGGTGATCGCCGCGCCGACGAACCCGCCGTCGAACAGGTAGGAGCCGCCGACCGAGCCGCCGTTCGAGTCGGTCGCGGTATTTTTCTGCACGCCGCCGGGGATCGCATAGTCCTCGGTCCGCCGCGCGAAGGCGTCAGCATGGATGGCGAAACCGCCGCCGCCGGCATCGAGCAGAACCCCGCCTTCACGGCCATTGTCCACGCTCGACAATGCTCCACGGGTTTCGAAGTTCACGCAGCCGGGGGGCGTCGACAGTTGCGGCGCCTTGACGGCGTAGCCGTAGGTCTGCGTCGTCAGCGGCGGCGCGCACGGCGAGGTTTCGGGAATGCGGTTGTTGCTGGCGCTGACGACGCCGCCGATCGCCGTCGAGCCGTAGCGCAGCGTGGCCGGGCCGCGGATGACCTCGACCTGGTTGGTCGAAAGCGGATCGATCGGCACGAAATGGTCCTCGCCGAGATCGGACGCGCCATTGCTCCCGATGCCGTTCTCCACGATGCCGACGCGATTGACGTCGAGCCCGCGAATGATGGGTCGGCTCGAAGCGCCCGGCGCGAACGAGGAGCCGGTGATGCCCGGCTTGTTGTTGAGCAGGTCGCCCAGCGTCGCTGCCCCGTTGCGCCGAATCTCGTCGCTGGGGACCACGGTCACGGTCGCGAATTGATCGGTCACGATGGGTAACGTGCCGGGCAAGTTGGCGGGGGGCGGCGATGGCGGCGTCGGCGCGCTGGCTACCTCGGGCTGCGGGGCGGCGGATGGGCGTGTCGTCGTGCCGCGGCGGACTGTGCGCGCAGGCCTCGCCTGATGAGGCCGTGCGCGGTGCACGATCGGACTGGGCGCGTTGACCACAATCCCGGGCAGGGCGGTCTGAGCCGAAATTTCATCGGGCATCGCCATGACGCCAAGGACTGGAAGCGACACGACGCCGAGGCGCGCGATTGCGAGAAAACGATTGGAAGGAACGGACATCTGGCTGGCCCTGACATGGCCGACGTTGACCCGTAGCGGGTTGGGCGGCCGTCGAAGTCGATGGATAGGTTTGCGAAGTCGGCAACGGCTGCGCTAGCCGCGCGGGCGTCGCCGAGTGATCGACGTCAGGAGGCGGGAGGCGCGCGCGGCTGGAATACGACGCGCCGCGATTCGAGGTGATTGAATTCGGCGTCGGTGGCCCGGTAGAGGAAATGATACGCCTCGGGCAGCAGCAAAACCGGAGGCTCGGTGAACAGCACCGTGCTTGCGAGCGCCATGACGGCGCAAACGGCGCAGTAGTCGCTGTCCTGATCGTGACCTGATGCCGGCCCGGCCGGACTCGTGGCCGCCGCCTTGGCGAAATTCCTGACGGCTGCGTCTTTGGTCGCAAGGGGCTTGGTCTGGGTTTTGCCGGTGTCGCTCGCCTGCGCCGAGACGGCGGGTGCAGCGAGCGCAGCAGCGCCGTGATGATGTCCGAACGACAACACAAACTGGATCGCAAGCGCGAGCAGCGCAATCCGCGATCCGTGTTTGATGTTCGACCGGAACCACTTCATCGCAACAGAAGCCCCCGCAGCGGAGGCTCGCCACGCCTACCGCCAAGATGTTATAATATAACATCGGTATTTCGGGCCGATGTCAACGGCGACCTGCTGCGGCCTCACGATGTGTCCGCCAAATCCGGAGACTGTGGGTTTTGTGCAACGGATTGCGGGATCGGCGGGACCTTTAGAGCCTTCTCGCTTCTGATGGAATCAGAAGCGAGGCTCTATGATTTTGAATTGACGCGTTTTCTTCACGCGAACCGGTATCCATCCTCGGGTCAAGCCCGAGGACATGCTTCGCTCGAAAACGCTTTAAGGCCGGATCGACATTCAGGATTCCCAAGCGGTCTGATCGCTGATTTCATAGGGTTCCGTGATTCTGGCACGGAGCTGCACGATGGGGATCAAGCGGTATGAGCTGAGCGATCGGCAGTGGGCAACGATTGCACCGTTGCTGCCAGGCAAGGCGGGTGATCCAGGGCGGACGGGAGCGGACAATCGGCTGTTCGTGAACGGCTGTCTGTGGGTGCTGCGCTCCGGCGCGCACTGGTGTGACTTGCCGGAGCGTTATGGCAAGTGGAAGACGGTGCATCGGCGGTTCAGCCGGTGGTGCCATGCCGACGTGTGGGAACGGGTGTTCGCCACCCTGACCGCCGACCGCGACAACCAATACCTGATGCTCGACAGCACCATCGTTCGCGCCCATCAGCAGGCGGCCACCGGAAAAGGGGGGCCAAGGATCAGGCGCTGGGGCGGTCCCGAGGTGGACTGACCACCAAGGTCCACATGCTCGCCGATGCGCTGGGCCGCCCCTTGCGTGTCATCGTGACCGCCGGGCAGGTCGGAGACATCACGCAAGCCCCCGTGCTGCTCGAAGGCCAGGCCGGGGACGCCGTGCTCGCCGACAAGGCTTACGATAGCAACGCCTTGCGGGCCCTCATCGCCGGCATGGGCGCCGAAGCCGTGATCCCGTCAAACAGGACGCGCAAAGTCGTCATCCCGCATGACGCCGACCTCTACAAACACCGCAACCGGATCGAGCGCTGCTTCAATCGTCTCAAGCACTTTCGCCGCTTCGCCACCAGATACGACAGGCGCACCGTTCATTTCACAGGCTTCATCCACCTCGCCGCAGCCATGATCTGGCTGCGCTGAATGTCGATCCGGCCTAGCGTCCCTCGCGCAGCCAGGTCGCGGCAAAGGCGCCGAGCAGCAGCAACAGGCCGATCAGCCCGGCGAACACCGGCAGAACGCCGACGCCGCGCACCACGCTGGCGTCGCGCATCCGCACGCCCATCCAGCCGTCGCCGCGAAACACGCTGGAGGAATGCACCGGAACAATGCGCGGAACGTCGACGTTCGAGCCGTCCGCGATCCGCCGGGCATCGCCGCCGCTGGCCTGCGCGAGCGGCTTGAGTTCGTCGACGGTCGACGTCACCTCGGAGAATTCCTTCGGATTGACCGGGCCGACATTGACCAGCGCTTTCAGCGTGCCATCGCTCGCCTGCCATAATCCGAGTTCGTCGGCGGTCAGCGTCGCTTTCCAGAGGCCGGGTTCGCTGGCGCCGAGCGTCAGTTCGCGGGTCTTGCCGGACGGCGACGTCACGACGACCGGCGTGACGCTGTCGGCCATGGTCTGGCGCTGCACGACGAGGTCCTTGCCGTGGACTTCGAGCCGCAGCGCCTCTTCGTCGAGTTCGGGCTGTTTCATCAGCCAGTGCGACATCCGCCGCAGCAGGTCGAGATACGGGCCGCCGCCCTCGTAGCCGCGCGCCCACAGCCAGATGTGATCCGACAGCAGCAGCGCGACGCGGCCTTCGTCATAACGCGACAGCAACAGCAGCGGCTCGCCGTCGGCGCCGGTCATGACTGGCGGCACCGAAGCGTTGCGGGTGTCGACCTCGCGGAAAAACCGGCTCCAGTGCGGCGGGTCGCTCGCGGAGCCTTCAAGCCCGCGGGTGACCGGGTGGCGCTTGCCGGCCTCGCTCAGGCGCGCGTGGAACGGCTTGTCGGTGACGCCGGCCGGTTCGGCGGGCAGCACCGAATCCAGCGGCGTCCGCCAGATGCTGGTGGTCGAGGCGTAGTCGGGGCCGGCCGAGACCAGCACCGCGCCGCCTGCGCGCACGTAACGCGCGATATTGTCGAAATAGGCGATCGGCAGCACGCCCTGGCGGGCGTAGCGGTCGAAGATGATGAGCTGGAATTCGTTGATCTTCTGCTGGAACAGCTCGCGGGTCGGGAAGGCGATCAGCGACAGTTCGTTGAGCGGCGTGCCGTCCTGCTTCTCGGGCGGACGCAGGATCGTGAAGTGAACCAGATCGACGCTGGGGTCCGACTTCAAGAGGTTGCGCCAGGTGCGTTCGCCCGAATGCGGCTCGCCCGATACCAGCAGCACGCGCAGCTTGTCGCGGACGCCGTCGATCGGCACCACGGCGCGATTGTTGACCGGCGTCAGTTCGTTCGTTAGCGGCGAGGCCTCGATCTCGACGATGTTCTGCCCGGCGTGCTTGATGTCGACATCGACGTTGACGGTCTCCCCGCTCAGCACCGTGCGCTCGTTGATGACCTCGCCGTCGCGGCGCACGACCACTTTCGCGTGCTCGCCGCTGACGCCCTGATCGTCGAGCCGGTAGGTGATGGTCTGGGTCTGGCCGACGATGCCGAAACGGGGTGCTGCGACGATCGCGACGCGGCGGTCGCGTTCGTCGTTGTGGCCGGTGATCAGAGCATGGACCGGCGCCTTGAATCCGAGGGCGGCGACGTTGTCCGGAATATCGTGAACGCGCCCGTCGGTGATCAGGAACGCGCCGGCGACGCGGTCGGTCGGCACGTCGGACAGGGTCGAGGAAAGCGCCGAGAACAGCTTCGTGCCGTCGGTCTCGCCGTCCGCCTGGCCGGCATCGACGACGCGGACTTCAAGGCCCTTGATCTGCTTGAGGCGGTCGACCAGCGCCTCGCGCGCCTTCGCTGTCTGGTCGGTGCGGTCGCCGAAATTCTGGCTCGGGCTCTTGTCGACGATGACGGCGGCCACCGAGGACAGCGGTTCGCGCTCCTCGCGGGTGAACGACGGGTTGGCGAGCGCGAGCAGGATCAGCGCCAGCGCCGCCACCCGCACCGCCGCGCCCCGCGCGCGGCCGACCACGAGCAGCACCGCGATCACGACGATCGCAGCGAGCGCGGTCCACAGCACGACCACGGGAACCAGCGGAGCGAAGGCGATGCCGTAGGTCATGCGCTAACTCACACCGCAGCTTCCGTCATTGCGAGGAGCGTAAGCGACGAAGCAATCCAGTCCTGCATGTATCGCGCTGGATTGCTTCGCTTCGCTCGCAATGACGAATAAACGGTTCATGTTGGCCTTTATTGCCCCAGCCGTTCGATCAGCGCCGGCGCGTGGACCTGGTCGGCCTTGTAGTTGCCTGTCAGCGTATACATCACGATGTTGACGCCGGCGCGGAAGGCGAATTCGCGCTGACGCGGTTCGCCCGGCGAGAGCGGCAGCATCGGCTGGCCGTCGGGTCGCATCGCCC
This sequence comes from Nitrobacter hamburgensis X14, assembly GCF_000013885.1. Lineage (NCBI taxonomy): Bacteria > Pseudomonadati > Pseudomonadota > Alphaproteobacteria > Hyphomicrobiales > Nitrobacteraceae > Nitrobacter > Nitrobacter hamburgensis. The sequence goes on along the minus strand of NC_007964.1, from coordinate 3,586,173 downwards.
ATGCGCCCGCGAGATCGTTCGAGGTGATGATGATCGGCGAGACGCCGTCGCCGCCGCGCGCCGGCCGCGTCGCCGCCTCGTCATCCTCGTTGCGCGGTAGCGCCTCGACCCAGGTCTGGCCGGTGGTGAAGCGGCCCGGAAAATCGTGCAGCAGATAGAACGTCTTGGTCAGCACATGCTCGTGCGGCACCGGCTCGAGTTCGGGGACGTCGAGCGATGAAAGGATGATGCGCAGTGCCTGCATCCCCGGCGTCCTGGATTCGCCGCCCTCGCCCGGCAGCGCGTCGATCGCATCGCGGGTATCGAACAAAACGGTGCCGCCGTGCTTCATGTAGGCGTCGATCTTGTCGAGGGCGCTTTGCGACGGCTTCGGCACGCCGGGCACGATCGGCCAGTAGATCAGCGGGAAGAACGCCAGTTCGTCGCGCGCCGGGTCGACGCCGACCGGCTCGCCGGCTTCAAGCGCCGTGCGTTGCGCCAGAAACAATGTGAGCCCGCTCAACCCGGCCTTGACGATGGTGTCGACGTCGGCGTTGCCGGTCACGACATAGGCCAGCCGTGTCTGCGAGGTGGCTTTCATCGCGAACTCGTCGCTTGCGCTGTCGGCGCGCGACGGTGAGGGTGCCAAGACAACCGCTGGCAGCGCCAGCGCGAGCAGCAGCGCGGCATGGGCGGTGCGGCGACGCAGCAATGCGGCGAGGCCGCCACCAAGCAGCGCCACGATGATGGCGTCGATCAGAAACAATGCGAGCGACGAGGACAGCAGGATGCCCCGGAGATCGTGCGGTTCGGCATTGGTGAAGCTCGCCCGCCGCGCCGTCAATGCAGAGGTATCGAGCGGAACGATCCGGTCGGATGCCGCAAGCGTGTTGACGGCAACCGGCCCGTCGGCGGGTCCGTAGAATCCGGGCGGGTGCTCGATCGTGCCGCGGCCGCGGTAGTCGACCGGCAAGGGTTTGGCCGTGGAGGGAGGCGGTCCGAAAGCGCCGAAGCCGTCGAGCGTCCGCAGGGGGGCGACGGTTTCCGCCTTGGCGTCAGTGTTGGCGGTCTTGCCGGTGTTTGCGGTGTAGCCGGAGGCATCGACGATCCGCCGCAGCATCTCGACGAAGGTGCCGGACATCGGCAGATCGGACCAGCGCATGTCGGCGCTGATGTGGAACAGCACCAGGAGGCCCTTGCCGCGACGCTCGCCGGTCACGAGCGGCGTTCCGTCGACGAGGGACGCCCAGCTCTTCGCCGCCAGCGCCGCGTCCGGTTCAGCCAGCACCTGCCGGCTGACGGTGACGTCTTTCGGCACCGCAAGGCCCGCGAACGGCCCGTTCGCGGCGAAGGCGGCGAGGTGCTGCGGTTTCTCCCATGTCAGGCTGCCGCCGAGACTGCGGCCGCCGTGCCGTAATTTCACCGGCACCAGGTCGTCTTCGGCCTGCGCCAGACGCGGCCCCGCGAACCGCACCAGCACGCCGCCGTGGTCGAGCCAGGTGTCGATGCGCTGGCGCAGTTCCGGCGACAGCGCGCCGACGTCGGCCATCACGATCATCGGCAGTTTCTGATTCAGAAACTGGGTGACGACCTCCTGCGGGGCGCCCTTGTCGCCGAGCCGCACATCGGCGAACGGCGCCAGCGCGCGCGTCAGATAGAACGTCGAGGCGAGCAACGGCTGCGCCGTATCCGTGCTCGATCCGCTGACCACGCCGATGGCGCGGCGGCGCCAGCGCTTGTCGAGCAGTTGCACCGCGCCCGCGGAGCGTTCGCCCGCGATCTCCAGCCGGGCGATATCGTTGCGCAACTCCAGCGGCAGGTCGAACGCGGCTTCGGTTTCGCGGCCCTGCGGCGGAAACACATAGCGCGTCTCGCCGATCGGCGACCCCTTCTGATCGAGCGCCCGGACGACGCCTGTCGTCGGGCCGTTCGCGGTGGCGCGCAGCACCTTCACGGTCATCCTGGCCGCGGCATTTTCCGCTGCGATCAGCGCATGCGCCGGCGGCGCGCCGCCCTCGAAGATGGTCAGGGAACGGTCGCCGATCACCTTGCGAAGGCCGTCGACGAATTCCGCCCCGCGCCCGCTGTCGATGCCGTCGGACAGCCACACGATGTCGCTGTCGCCGGCCGTCTTCAGGAAGCGTTCGAGTGTCGGCAGCGTCTCGACGCGCTCAACCGCGTAGGGCTTCGGCGCAAGCTGCCGCAGCGCCACGCGCGCGGTTCCGGCCGGCATCAGCGTGATGTCGCGCGCCGGCTCCGACAAGGGCACGATGGCGACGCCGCGCCGGTCGCTGTCGGCTTCAGTGATCAGTTCGTCCGCGGCTCTGATTCGCGTCTCCCAGCTCGATGCGGCGCTCCAGCCGTCGTCGAGCAGGATTGTCAGTGGCGCGGTGCTGCGGGCCGCGCCGGCCTTTGGATTCCAGACCGGTCCGGCGGCCGCGAAGATCACCAGCGCCGCTGCCGCAAGCCGCAACGCCGTCAGCCACCACGGGGTGCGCGAGGGCGTTTCCTCCTTCGGCGCGATGTCGAACAGCAGTCGGGTCGGCGGAAAATCGATCCGCCGCGGGCGAGGCGGTACCACCCGCAAGAGCCACCAGAGCAGTGGCAGGCTGAGCAGGCCGAGCAGCATCAGCGGTTGCAGGAACGACAGCGGAAGCGCCGACATCATGCGGTGTGCTCCGCTTTGACCGACGTGGAACCGCCGCCCTTGCTCGCCATCATGCCGCCGTGGAGGAACAGCAGCAGTTCGGCTGCGGAGCGGTCGGTGGTGTGGGTCGAGAACAGCCAGTCGAGCGTCTTGGTCTCGCTGCGGATCTGGTCGCGATGCAGCGCGACGCGGGCCACGTAGTCGCGGGCCCATCGTTCGGCGCGGCCCGCGGTGATCACGCTGCCGTCCTCTGGTTCGACGAACTCGACGCGGCCCGAATAGGGGAACGTCTCCTCGGCGGGATCGACCACCTGCAGCAACGTGCCGTGCGCGCCGGACGCCGACAGCCCGGCGAGCATGGTGGTTATCTCCGCGATCGGCGACCAGAAGTCCGACAGCACCACGATCTGCGATCGCGCCGGCGGTACGAACGACGGCGGCAGGCTGGCGCGCGCAAGATCATCGTGCAGCATCGCCTGCGCCATCCTGTCGATGACGTTGCGGTTCGCGGTTGGGTTCATCAACCCGGGAACGCCGACGCGTTCGCCGCCGGCCACCAGCAATTCGGCCAGCGCGAAGGTCACGATCAAAGCGCGCTCGAGCTTGCTGTCACGCGCCTGTCGGGAGGCGAAGGCCATCGACGCCGAGCGGTCGGGCCAGACCCACACGGTGTGCGCGGCCTCCCACTCGTGCTCGCGGACGTAGAGATGATCGTCGCGCGCGGAGCGACGCCAGTCGACATTCTGCGACGGTTCGCCGGATACGAAACGGCGGTATTGCCAGAAGCTTTCTCCCGAGCCGGCGCGGCGGCGGCCATGCAGGCCGTGAATCACGTTGGCGGCGATGCGGCGGGCTTCCAGCACGAGACGCGGCAACGATGCCGCCAGCGTGCGGCTTTCACCATCGGCACGTCTGACAGCTTCGATTTCCTGCCTGGCACGCTCGGCCGCCGCGACCATCAACCGATCCGCGTCTTCAGTTGCCCGATCACGTCGGAAATGGTGCGGCCTTCGGCGCGGGCCGAGAATGTCAGCGCCATGCGATGCTTGAGTACCGGCTCGGCGAGGTCGAGCACGTCGTCGATCGACGGCGCAAGACGTCCGTCGAGCAGCGCGCGGGCGCGCACCGCGAGCATCAGCGACTGGCTGGCGCGCGGCCCCGGTCCCCACGCGATCAGTTTTCCGGTTTCGCCGCTCTCCGGGCCCGGGCGCGCAGACCTGACAAGTGAAAGGATGGCTTCGACCACGCTGTCGCCGACCGGCAGTCGCCGCACCAGCCGCTGCGCGGCGAGAACGATATCGGCGTTCATTGCGGCCTTCGCCAGGGTTTCCTCGGCGCCTGTGGTCTCGAACAGGATGCGGCGTTCCGCGTCGCGATCCGGGTAGTCGACATTGATCTCCATCAGGAAGCGGTCGAGCTGCGCTTCCGGCAGCGGATAGGTGCCCTCCTGCTCCAGCGGATTTTGCGTCGCCAGCACATGAAAGGGTTTCGGCAGGTCGTGGCGCGCGCCGGCGACGGTGATGTGCTGCTCCTGCATCGCCTGTAGCAGCGCCGATTGCGTGCGCGGGCTGGCGCGATTGATTTCGTCGGCCATCAGAAGCTGCGCGAACACCGGTCCGGCGATGAAGCGAAACGAGCGCTTGCCGCTGCCGCTCTGGTCCAGCACCTCGGCGCCGAGGATGTCCGACGGCATCAGGTCCGGCGTGAACTGGACGCGCTTGGCGTCGAGTCCGAGCGTGACGCCGAGCGTCTCCACGAGCTTGGTTTTGGCGAGGCCGGGAACGCCGATCAGGAGCGCATGACCGCCGGAGAGGATCGTCACCAGCGTGTTTTCGATAACCCGGTCCTGACCGAAGATGACGGTGGAAATCGCGTCCCGCGCCGCGCGAATTTGCTCCGCGACCTGCTCGGCCGAGCGGACGATCACGTCTTCCAGGTTCTCGACGCCCGGTTTCTCGACGCCCAGTTTCTTGACGCCTTTGTCAGGGTCCACAGCCATCCGTCACTCCTTGCGCGAGGCCGCGCCGTTTGCGTCGTCACGCCACGAACTGTTAAACATACGCGAACGCCATGTATTCATTGAATTAAAACTATTCCCACATTATCGGGTTCTCGGGCTATGAGCGGCATCACGAAGTGGCCAGTTATCGGTTCCGCCCCAACCGCACCCAGAGCGCGATCAGCGAAAGTCGATCCCGGTTTTGCGTCCGATAGCGCTCTAAACATCGAAAATACGCATGATCCTCTCGCCAAACCGCTCACACTTTAGCGGATCATGCGCTACTGGGCTTGTGTCCGCCTTTGTGCCAGAACAGGCGACCAACCTCGGGGTAAACCATGGCGAAGCAAGGGCGGTCCGAGAACCTGACACTGGACGGGCTGACGACCGCCGCGCGTGGTGCCGCCGGTTCGCCCGGCAAGGGTCTGCCGCCGGTACATTTGTGGAATCCGCCGTTTTGCGGCGATCTGGACATGCGAATCGCCAGCGACGGCACCTGGTTTTACATGAGAACGCCGATCGGCCGCCCGGCGCTGGTGCGGCTGTTCTCCACGATCCTGAAGCGCGAGGACGGCAAACACTTTCTGGTGACGCCGGTGGAGAAGGTCGGCATCTGCGTCGATGACGCGCCGTTTCTCGCCGTCGAGATGATCGTGGAGCGGGACGAAAACGGCCGCCGGCTCCGGTTCCGCACCAATGTCGGCGACTGGGTACCGTGCGATTTTGGGCATCGGCTGCGCTTCGAGCCCTCGGAGGGCGGCGGATTGAAGCCCTATCTGCACGTTCGGGCCGGCCTCTGGGCCAAGGTGACGCGGGCGCTGTATTACGATCTTGTTGACATGGGCGAGCAACGAATGATCGATGGACGGATGATGTTCGGGATCGAATCGGGCGGCGAGTTCTTTGCGATGGCGGATGCGGAACAGGTGAGGGACACAGGTTGACCGAGCCTATGGAGAAGAAAGGCGCCGCGACCACCGATGCCGGCACCGAGGATTTTTTCGACCGTGCGCGGGCGCGGCTGCGATTCGACATCCCCCCGGGGCTGACCGACGCCGGCATCGCTCCGTCGACTGGCGATCAGGGCCGCGATTTCATACTCCAGGAGACCGCCCGGGAAGAGCCGATGCGGGCGGCGGCGGTACTGATCGCGGTGGTGGCGCGCGACGAGCCGACTGTGTTGCTGACAAAGCGATCGGCCCGTGTCAGCGACCACGCCGGCGAGATCGCATTTCCCGGCGGCAAGATCGAGGCGACCGACGCCTCGCCGGTCGACGCGGCGTTGCGCGAGGCGTGGGAAGAAGTCGGGCTGCCTCGCGACTTCGTCGAGCCGATCGGGTATCTCGATCTCTACGGCACGAGTTTTGGCTACCGTGTCCTGCCCACGGTGGCGCGAGTGAGGCCGGGGTTCGACCTTCATATCAATGCGGGTGAAGTGGAAGAGGCATTCGAGGTGCCGCTGTCGTTTCTGATGAACCCGGACAACCACAAACAGGGTTGGAAGCTGGCCCGCGGCAGGATGCGCTCGTTCTACGAGATGCCGTTCGAGGAACGTTATATCTGGGGCGCGACCGCCGGGATCCTGCGCGTGCTGTACGAGCGAGTCTATCTCAAATGATGCGTCCGGTTCTTATGGAGCTCGGAATCTTCCTGATTCCGTTCGCGATCTATGCGGCGTTCCTTGCCGCTAACCGTGTGGACTTTATGATCGCCGCCTCGTGGCCGGCGCACATCGTCAAGAGGCTCACGCTGGCGGCGCTGCTGCTGGTCGTCGTCAGCTTCATTCTGCTGGCGCGGTTTTCGGGCGCGCCGCCGGATTCGACCTACATCCCGGCGCATGTCGAGAACGGCAAACTCGTGCCCGGAGTCGAGAGGTGACCACGGCCTGCTCGCTAAGCGAAGCGGGCTGGCTGAAATCGGGTCCTGCGGTGCGCGTTCTCGCGCTGCTCGGTGGAAACGGCGAGGAGGCGCGCGTCGTCGGCGGCGCGGTGCGCAACGCCCTGATGGGCCTGCCGGTCGGCGAGATCGACATCGCAACCACGGCGCTGCCCGAGGAGGTGATCCGCCGCGCGGCCGCCGCCCGCATCAAGAGCATTCCGACCGGTATCGAGCACGGCACCGTCACACTGGTCGTCGATGGCCGGCCATTCGAGATCACGACGCTGCGCGAGGACGTCGAGACTTTCGGCCGCAAGGCCAGGGTCGCGTTCGGCCGCGACTGGGCGCGCGATGCCGAGCGCCGCGATTTCACCATCAACGGCCTGTCGGTCGGCAGCGATGGCACGGTGCACGACCATGTCGGCGGACTCGACGACATCGCGGCGAGGCGCGTGCGCTTCATCGGCGATCCGGACCGGCGCATCGCCGAGGATTACCTGCGTATTCTCCGCTTCTTCCGCATCCACGCCGCCTATGGCGCAGGCGAACCCGACCGGGCCGGCTATCTCGCCTGCATCCGCGGTCGCGCCGGACTTGCCACGCTGTCGGCCGAACGATTGCGGGCGGAGATGCTGAAGCTGCTGGTCGCGGAGGGAGCCGTGGAGGCGCTGGTCGCGATGGAGGATGGCGGGCTGCTACTGGCCATTCTCGGCGGCGTCGCCTATCGCGGGCCGCTCGCGGCGATGATCGCCGCCGAGCGCGCGCTGGGGCTCGCGCCGGATCCGATTCGCCGGCTCGCGGCGCTTGCGGTATCGGTCACCGAAGACGCGCGGCGGGTCGCGCAGCGTTTACGGCTCTCCAATGCCGAGGCCAAGCAACTGGATTCGATGGGCCACCGCTGGTGGCGGCTCGGCAGCATGGACGAGGCCACCGCGCGGCGGCGGCTGTACCGGCTAGGAGCGCCGCGCTTCCGCGACCGGCTGATGCAGGCCTGGGCGCGGGCGGGCCTCGGCGCGGATCCGGGGCTGTGGCTAAACGTCGCAACCCTGCCGCAGCGCTGGCAGCCGCCGGCGTTTCCATTGAAGGCGGAGGACTTCGTCGGCCGCGGAATAGCGGCAGGTCCGGCGCTCGGACATGTTCTGACGATTGCGGAAGATGCCTGGCTTGCGGCGGATTTCCCGCTCGATTCCGCGCAGCTCTCGGCGATTGCGGATCAGACCGTCGCGCGTTTCACGCGCGATCACCGGTTGTGAACGTGATCTATGGCCACTTCACCTCGGGCGGCATCGAGGACAGGATCGACTCGACGTTGCCGCCGGTCTTCAGCCCGAAGATGGTGCCGCGGTCGTAAAGCAGATTGAATTCGGCGTAGCGTCCGCGCCGGATCAACTGCTCCTCGCGATCGGCCGCGGTCCACGGCGTGTTGAAGTTGCGCCGCACCAGTTCGGGGTAGACCTTGAGCAGCGCGCGCCCGACATCCTGCGTGAAGGCGAGGTCGGCGTCCCAGTCGCCGCTGTCATGCCAGTCGTAGAAGATGCCGCCGATGCCGCGCGCCTCGTTGCGATGCGGCAGATGGAAATACTCGTCGCACCAGGTCTTGTATTTGTCATAGTCCGCGATGGCGGCATGGGCATCGCATGCCGACTTCATCGCCGCGTGAAAGGCGACGCTGTCGGCATCCTCCTGGGTGCGTCGCCGCATAAGAACCGGCGTCAGGTCGCCGCCGCCGCCGAACCACGCTTTCGTCGTGACCACGAAGCGGGTGTTCATGTGAACGGCGGGAATATGCGGATTGCGCATGTGAGCGATCAACGAGATGCCCGACGCCCAGAATTTGGGATCGGCCTCGGCCCCCGGAATCTGGGCGCGAAACTCCGGCGCGAATTCGCCATGCACGGTCGAGCAGTGCACGCCGACCTTCTCGAACAGCCGCCCGTGCATCATCGACATGACGCCGCCGCCGCCCGGTTGGCCGGTGTGGTCGGTGCGCTCCCACGGCGTGCGGACGAAACGCCCTGCGCTGCCGGGGTAGAGCGAGGCGGGCGCGTCGTCTTCCAGCTTTTCAAAAGCGGCGCAGATATCGTCGCGCAGTTGCTCGAACCAGGCTCGCGCACGGGTTTTATGATCGTCGTACGAGGCTGCCTCCATGGAGGTCTCCTTCATGGGATGAAACCGGCTAGATCACGATGATTTTGGATCGAATCGATCCAAAATCATGAACGTGATCGATTCCAATATTATTTTAGAGCGGGATGCGGGCGGAAAACCGCCACACACTTTTCCTCATCCCGCTCTAGTGGTCCGATTCTAACATTCGCATCCCGTTGCAGCGCGCCTTCTTGCGAATGTTAGAATCTAAGGATCACTAGCAAATATAAGTTGCTAGCGGAGTTTTGAATTTGACATTCGCGTCCGAGACGTGCGGATAGGTGGGTCGCAATGTCAAATTTACTTCACTAGGCATATCGGCGTCCGCTTTTTTGCTAAACTCGTCTGTGCGTCAGGAGTGCACCATTCATGGCTGTGTCCGATATCATGCTTGCGGCGAAGCTAAACGATCAGGCCGAACTCTTCAAAGAGAAGGGTCGCTATACCGAGGCCGAGCCGCTCTACCAACAGGCACTGGCGATCGTCGAGAAGGCGCGCGGGCCCCATCATCCCTCTGTCGCGCTGGCACTGACCGATCTGGCCGAACTGTACAGCGCCCAGGCTCGCTACGCCGATGCCGAGCCGCTCTATAAGCGGTCGCTGGCGACCTGGAAAAGAGCCCTCGGGCTCGATCACCCCGAGGTCGTGCAAACGCTGAACGGTCTGGCCTCCCTGTACAGGACCCAGGGTCGCTACGCCGATGCCGAGCCGCTCTACAAGCGAGCACACGCGATCTTCCACAAGGTGCTCGGCCCCGATCACCCCTCTGTCGCGTCGGCGCTGAGCAATCTGGCCTCGGTCTACAAGGAAGAGGCCCGCTACGCCGATGCCGAGCCGCTCTACGAGCGGGCACTGACGATCCGGGAGAAGTCGCTCGGCCCCGATCACCCCGATGTCGCGTCGGCGCTGAACAATTTGGCCGACCTGTACAGCGCCCAGGGTCGCCACGCCGATGCCGAGCCGCTCTACAAGCGGGCGCTGGCGAAGGGGGGTACCCGCAGTTCTTAGAGCGTTTTCAAGCGAAGCATGTCCTCAGGCTTGACCCGGGGATGGATACCGGTTCGCGTGAAGAAAACGCGTCAAATCAAAAACATAGAGCCCGCTTCTGATTTCATCAGAAGCGAAAAGGCTCTAGATCCGCGGGCCGAAATAGGTGCAGCTTTCGCCGCAACTGTCGCGATGCACGCTGACGCGCGTCACTTGTCCTGCGGGCTGGACATGATCCCAGATGAAGCGCGCCAGATTCTCCAGCGTCGGCGGGCCGAGTCCTTCGACGTTGTTGAGGAGCTTATGATCGAGCTTGTTCCGGACCTCGCCCATGCCGCGTTCGAGCAGGCCGAGATCGAGCACCATGCCGGTCGCAGGATCAGGCGTGCCGCGGACGCTCACCTCGGCGCGGAACGAATGGCCGTGGATTTCCATGCTCGCGGCCCCAAATGTCGTTCCGGGCAGCGAGTGCGCCGCCTCGAAGCGGAACGATTTCGTCAACTCCCACATTCCTGAAAATCTGCCTCTATCTCATCCGAAGCCGCGCATGACGCTTTTATTCATTTGTATCGCGGCTTCGTCTACCTGATCCCCAGTGTCTTGTGCGTCTGCAGGCTGAGCCGCCACTGCGGATGCCGCATGCAATAGTCGATGGCGCGCGCGGTGTTGTCGGCCGCGTCCGGCCCGTCCATGGGCTGCAACGAAAATCGCTCGAAGGCGAGATCCTTGAAGTCCTCGGGCCGGGCACCTGCCTGCGGATAGACCAGCTTGAGTTCGTGACCTTTGGTGACGCGCAAATCCGCGCCGGCCTTCGGACTGACGCACAGCCAGTCGATGCCGTCGGGCGGCACGATGGTGCCGTTGGTCTCGATGCCGATCTCGAAGCCGCGGGCGTGCAGAGCGTCGACGAATGCCTTGTCCACCTGCAACAGCGGCTCGCCCCCCGTCAACACCGCGTAGCGATGGGGGGCCGATCCGGTCCATTGCGCAGCGACGGTGTCGGCCAGTTCGTCTGCGGCGGCGTAGCGCCCGCCCCGCGTTCCGTCCATGCCCACGAAATCGGTGTCGCAGAATCGGCAGATGGCCGAGGTGCGGTCTTCCTCGCGGCCGCTCCACAGGTTACAGCCGGCGAAGCGACAGAATACCGCAGCCCGGCCGGCATGGGCGCCCTCGCCCTGCAACGTCAGAAAAATCTCTTTGACCGCGTAGCTCACGAAATCCTTTCCGGGACAGCCGGCCCTGTCTGCCGCAAAGCCTCGCCCACCGCCATCGCGGCCGCCATGGCGACGTTGAGCGAGCGCAAGCCTGCCTTAACAGGTATCACCAGACGGGCATCGGCGGCCGCTGCGACGGCGTCCGGGACCCCGGCGCTTTCACGCCCGAATAGAAGAATATCGGTATCGGCATAGCGATGGTCCAGATAGGGCAGGGCGCCTCTGGTCGTGAACAGGACCAGCCGTCCACCGTTTGCGGCGCGCCATTGCTGGAATTTTGGCCAGGAATCGTGGCGCACGATGGCGACCTGATCGAGGTAGTCCATGCCCGCGCGGCGGAAATGGCGATCAGAGACCGGAAATCCGGCCGGCTCGATGATATGGGCTTCGACATCGAGGCAGGCACACAGACGGAGAATTGTCCCGGTGTTCTGCGGGATATCGGGTTGAAAAAGCGCAATCCGCATTGGCTCACGGCTCTCATGAAACGGCTTCGCGGCTGCCGGCAGATTTTGTGCACTGCACGAGTGAGCGAGTGAGACCGATAGCGCACTTGCGCTCATCCGGCGAGGGTGCCAATAGAACGGCCGCTCGCAAGATGCATCCCTGGAGTGGTTATACTAATAGCAACAAGACCGTCAGCGGATAAGAAAGGGCTGGAATCGTGACGACATCGTCTTCGGCAGGACAAAGCCGCCGTGATTTCCTTTTTGTAGCAACCGGCGCCGTCGCCGCCGTCGGCGCGGCTGCTGCTGCGTGGCCGCTGGTGGCTCAGCTGAATCCGGATGCCTCCACGATCGCCGCCGGCGCGCCCATCGAGGTCGATCTCGCTCCGATCGCCGAAGGGCAGGACATCAAGGTGTTCTGGCGCGGCAAGCCGATCTTCATCAGCCACCGCACCAAGAAGCAGATCGAGGACGCCCGTAACGTCAATGTCGCAAGCCTGCCCGATCCGGCGAGCGACCAGTCGCGCGTCAAGGAAGGTCATGACCAGTGGCTCGTCGTGATCGGCATCTGCACCCACCTCGGCTGCGTCCCGATCGCCCATGAGGGCGCCTATGACGGCTTCTTCTGTCCCTGCCACGGCTCGGTGTACGACACCTCCGGCCGTATCCGCCAGGGGCCTGCGCCGCTCAATCTTCCCGTCCCGCCTTACGCCTTCGTGTCCGACAGCAAGATCAAGATCGGATAAGGCCAAAAAGACCCGCCCCGAACGCGTCGTTCATTCCTCAGGATCGCATTCAGGATCGCATCATGAGCGGACCATCCAGCTTCCAGCCGCAAAATCCCGTCATCAAATGGATCGAGCGGCGCTTGCCGATCTTCGGCCTCGTGCATTCCTCGTTCGTCGCCTATCCGACGCCGCGCAACCTGAACTACTGGTGGACGTTCGGCGGCATCCTCTCCTTCATGCTTGCCGTGCAGATCGTAACCGGCGTGATCCTGGCGATGCACTACACGCCGGAAGCGACCATGGCCTTCAATTCGGTCGAAGCCATCGTCCGCGACGTCGACTACGGCTGGCTGTTGCGTTATCTCCATTCGAACGGCGCCTCGATGTTCTTCATCGCCGTTTATGTCCACATGCTTCGCGGCCTGTATTACGGCTCCTACAAGGAACCGCGCGAGGTCCTCTGGATCCTCGGCGTCATCATCTACCTGTTGATGATGGCGACCGGCTTCATGGGCTACGTGCTGCCGTGGGGTCAGATGAGTTTCTGGGGCGCGACCGTCATCACCAACCTGTTCTCCGCCATTCCCTATTTCGGCGAGAGCATCGTGACCCTGCTGTGGGGCGGCTATTCGGTCGGCAATCCGACGCTCAATCGCTTCTTCTCGCTGCACTACCTGCTGCCGTTCGTGATCGCGGGCGTGGTTGTGCTGCACGTCTGGGCGCTGCATGTCGCCGGTCAGAACAATCCGGCCGGCGTCGAGCCCAAGACCGCGAAGGATACGGTGCCGTTCACACCTTACGCGACCACCAAGGATGCATTCGGCCTGTCCTGCTTCATCCTGTTCTATTGCTGGTTCGTCTTCTACATCCCGAACTATCTCGGAGATCCCGACAACTACATCCCGGCCAACCCGGGCGTGACGCCCGCGCACATCGTGCCGGAATGGTACTATCTGCCGTTCTACGCGATCCTGCGCTCGATCCCGAACAAGCTCGCGGGCGTGGTGGCGATGTTCAGCGCCATTCTGGTTCTGGCCTTCCTGCCCTGGCTCGATTCCGCCAAGACCCGCTCGGTGCGTTATCGTCCGCTCGCCAAGCAGTTCTTCTGGATTTTTGTCGCGGTCTGTCTCGGCCTCGGCTATCTGGGCGCGCAGCCGCCGGAAGGCATTTATGTGATCGTCGGGCGCATCCTGACGGTGTGCTACTTCGCCTATTTCCTGATCGTGCTGCCGACCCTGAGCCGCATCGAGAAGCCTCGCACTGTTCCCAATTCGATCGCCGACGACGTGTTGGGGAAGAAACGCTATGTGGCCTCGGCCTTGGCGGTGCTCGCGGCCGTCGGATTGCTGGCGCTGGATAGCGGCTCGACGGCGCGGGCGGCGGAGGGGCATGGCCCGCCGGCTCCGTCCTCGCTGAGCTGGTCGTTCGCGGGCCCGTTCGGAAAATTCGATCAGGGCCAGCTGCAGCGCGGCTACAAGGTCTACAAGGACGTCTGTGCGTCCTGCCATTCGATGAACCTGCTGCACTATCGCAACCTGGCCGATCCCGGCGGTCCGGGCTTTTCCATCGCCCAGGCCGAAGCGCTGGCTTCCGAGATCCAGGTGAAGGACGGTCCCAACGACGCCGGCGACATGTTCGAGCGGCCGGGACGTCTCGCCGACAGGCTTCCGGCGCCGTTTCCAAACGAGAACGCCGCTCGCGCGGCCAACGGCGGTGCGGCTCCGCCCGATCTTTCCCTGATGGCCAAGGCGCGCGGCTACGAGCGCGGCTTCCCGCAGTTCATCTTCGATGCCTTTACCCAGTTCCAGGAAAAAGGCCCGAATTACATCTATGCACTCCTGACCGGTTTCAAGGACGAGCCGCCCAAAGGGTTCGCGCTGCCGGAGGGCTCGTTCTACAACCAGTACTTCCCGGGCCATGCCATCAAGATGCCGAACCCGCTGTCGGACGACCAGGTGACGTATGACGACGGGACGCCGCAGAAGGTCGATCAATATGCGAAGGACGTGTCCGCCTTCCTGATGTGGGCCGCCGAGCCGAAGCTGGAGGAGCGCAAGCGGATCGGTCTGCAGGTCATGATTTTCATGCTCGTGTTTGCCGGGCTGCTCTACTTCACCAAGAAGGCGGTCTGGGCCGACGCGCATTGAATTTGTGTGGGACGCGCTGAATCAAAACGGCTCTCTTGCGGGAGCCGTTTTTCGTTTCGGGAACGCGGGCCCGCCGTCAGCGCTTGAACAGGCCCATCACCGCCGATTTCGCCAGCGTGTTGAAATGAAGCTGGAACCCGATCACCGCCGCCGAGGTGTCGGCGTTGGCGTTGATGTCGCCGCCGACGGCATACACGGTGAAGAAATACCGATGCGGGTGATCGCCTTCAGGCGGGCAGGGGCCGCCATAGCCGGCGGCGCCGAAATCGGTGCGGGTCTGCAGCGCACCCTTCGGAAGCTTGCCGCTTTTGGGATTGCCGGCGTCGAGCGTAAGCTCCGTCACCGAGACCGGAATATTGATGACGACCCAGTGCCAGAAGCCGCTGCCGGTCGGCGCGTCCGGATCGTAGCAGGTCACGGCGAAGCTCTTCGTGCCCTCCGGCGCGCCGCTCCAGCGCAGGTGCGGCGACCGGTTGCCGCCCGCGCAGCCGAAACCGAAATCCGCCGACAGGACATGATCCTTGCCGAGGTAGTCGCCGTCCTTGAAACTGTCGCTCACGGCTTTGAACGTCATGATGTCCTCCCGGTTCAGGGTCACGTCGAATCTAGCCCGGATTGCTTGATGCGCAACCGCGTGATCGCAGCGGGTTCGAATTCGCTGCAAAAGCGGCCCGCGCCCGGCCGTGAACGCCCTTGACATCGCGCAATCAGGGTGATGATTTCGCGGCTATGAACACCGTCGCCCGCCTGACCCGTCTCTGGTGGCCCACCTTCTGAAGGTGGCCGGTGCGATTTTGTTTCAGTTTTGATCGTCAAAGGCCGTCATGCAGAACGACGGCCTTTTTTCGTTTGTCCTGTGTGGCGCTCCCTCCGCAAGTCTCGTAAGAGGACCGCATGAACAGGACCGTCTTTTCCCTTCCCGCGCAAAGCGAGTACGCGACCGCCGGTGGTCTGGTCATCAGCCGGTCGATCGAGCATTTTACCGGCGGCAGCCGGCTCGACGATCTGATCGGCCTACTCGACCGCCGCCGCGGCCTGGTGCTGTCGTCGGGCACGACGGTGCCGGGACGTTATGAGAGTTTCGACCTCGGCTTTGCCGATCCGCCGCTCAAAATCGAAACCACCGGACTGAATTTTGCCATCGAAGCCACCAATGCCCGTGGCGAGGTGCTGATCGCTTTCCTCGGCGACACCTTAAGCGAACCCTGTGCGGTCGTCACCGAAAAGACCGCGCGCCGGATCGCCGGTCACATCGTGCGCGGCGAGGCGCCGGTGGAAGAGGAACAGCGCACCCGGCGCGCCAGCGTGATGGCGCTGGTGCGGGCGCTGGTGGCGGCGTTCGCGTCGCCGGACGATCCCATGCTCGGGCTCTACGGCGCCTTCGCCTACGATCTCGTGTTCCAGATGGAAGATCTGGTGCAGAAGCGCGCGCGCGAGGCCGACCAGCGCGACATCGTGCTGTTCGTCCCGGATCGGCTGCTCGCCTATGACCGCGCCACCGGCCGCGGCGTAACGCTGAATTTCGAGTTCGCCTTCGGCGGCCGGTCCACCGAAGGGTTGGCCACGGACACCGGTGATAGCGTTTACACCAAGACCGGGCGGCAGGGTTTCACCGATCACGCACCTGGGGAGTATCAGGCCACGGTGGAAACCGCGCGTGCGGCGTTCGCACGCGGCGACCTGTTCGAGGCGGTGCCCGGACAGTTGTTTGCCGAGCCGTGCGAGCGCACGCCGGCCGAAGTGTTCCAGCGGCTGTGCCGGATCAACCCGTCGCCCTATGGCGGGCTGGTCAATCTCGGCGACGGCGAATTTCTGGTGTCGGCCTCGCCGGAAATGTTCGTGCGCAGCGACGGCCGCCGGATCGAGACCTGCCCGATCTCCGGCACCATCGCGCGCGGCGCCGACGCCATCGGCGACGCCGAGCAGATCCGCGAGCTGCTGAACTCGGAGAAGGACGAGTTCGAGCTCAACATGTGTACCGACGTCGATCGCAACGAC
The DNA here is from genome assembly GCF_000013885.1 of Nitrobacter hamburgensis X14. NCBI lineage: Bacteria > Pseudomonadati > Pseudomonadota > Alphaproteobacteria > Hyphomicrobiales > Nitrobacteraceae > Nitrobacter > Nitrobacter hamburgensis. Next base: position 3,570,002 of record NC_007964.1, on the reverse strand, counting down.
AAGGCGCGCATCTGTATGCCGGGAACGATCAAGGTGCTCGCGCGCCGCCAGATCGAGACCTACTCGAAACTGTTTCATACCGTCGACCACGTCGAGGGAATCTTGCGGCCCGGCTTCGATGCGCTCGATGCGTTTCTCACCCACGCCTGGGCGGTGACGGTGACCGGTGCGCCGAAGAAGTGGGCGATCCAGTTCGTCGAGGACAACGAACGCTCGTCGCGGCGCTGGTACGCCGGCGCGTTCGGCGTCGTCGGCTTCGACGGCTCGATCAACACCGGCCTGACCATCCGCACCATACGCATGAAGGACGGGCTCGCGGAGGTGCGCGTCGGCGCCACCTGCCTGTTCGACAGCAAGCCGGAGCTTGAGGACCGCGAGTGCCAGACCAAGGCGGCGGCGCTGTTTCAGGCGCTGCGCGGCGATGCGCCGAAGCCGCTCTCGGCGGTGGCGCCGGACGCGACCGGCTCCGGCAAGCGCGTGCTTTTGATCGACCACGACGACAGTTTCGTGCACATGCTGGCGGATTATTTTCGCCAGGTCGGCGCCCGCGTCACCGTGGTGCGCTACGTCCACGCCCAGGACATGCTCGACAAACAGAGCTACGACCTGCTGGTGCTGTCGCCCGGTCCCGGCCGGCCCGAGGATTTCGGCATGGCCAAAACCATCGGCACCGCGCTGGAGAAGAAGCTGCCGGTGTTCGGCGTCTGCCTCGGCGTGCAGGCGATCGGCGAGTATTTTGGCGGCCGTCTCGGCCAGCTCGCACAGCCGGCGCATGGCCGGCCGTCGCGGGTACAGAATCGCGGCGGGCGGCTGATGCGCAATCTGCCGAACGAGATCGTGATCGGCCGCTATCATTCGCTGTATGTCGAGCGCGACGGTCTACCCGACGTGCTGGAGGTGACGGCGACCACCGACGACGGCGTGCCGATGGCGATCGAGCACAAGACGCTGCCGGTCGGCGGCGTGCAGTTTCACCCCGAATCGCTGATGTCACTCGGCGGCGAGGTCGGCTTGCGGATCGTGGAGAATGCGTTCCGGCTGGCTCTATCTCCCTCCCCCCTTGGGGGGGAAGGTCGGGGAGGAGCGTGACCTGGATTTCGGCCCGTCATTGCGAGGAGCGTAGCGACGAAGCAATCCAGACTGCGCTCCCTAGGTCACTGGATTGCTTCGCTGCGCTCGCAATGACGATGCAGCGGTCATCTCGATTTGGGAAAGCCACATGACATTCGAAGACGATCTGCAGGCCTCCGTCCGCACCATTCCGGATTATCCGAAGCCGGGGGTCATGTTCCGCGACATCACCACGCTGCTTGGCGACGCGCGCGCGTTCCGCCGCGCGGTGGATCAGCTTGTGCATCCCTGGGCCGGCTCGAAGATCGACAAGGTTGCCGGCATCGAGGCGCGCGGCTTCATCCTCGGCGGCGCGGTGGCGCACCAGCTCTCTGCCGGATTCGTGCCGATCCGCAAGAAGGGCAAGCTGCCGCATCAGACCGTGCGGATGGCCTATGCGCTCGAATACGGCACCGATGAAATGGAAATGCATGTCGACGCCATCGCCAAGGGCGAGCGCGTCATTCTGGTCGACGATCTGATTGCGACCGGCGGCACGGCCGAGGGTGCGGTGAAGCTGCTGCGCCAGATCGGCGCCGATGTCGTTGCGGCTTGCTTCATCATCGACCTGCCGGACCTTGGCGGCGCCGCCAAGCTGCACGCGATGGATGTCCCGGTGCGGACGCTGATGGCGTTCGGGGGGCATTGAATTCTTCACCCACTCGGGAGGGTGAAGGCGATGGACTTGCTCACCCCCGCTGCTGCGCCAGTTGCAGTTCGATCTCGCGGAAACTGAAATAGTTGTTACGGGTCCACTGATGCAGTTCGGTGGATGTATCCTTCTCCGTTCGCAGATAGTCGGTGAAGGAGAAGGTCAGTCGGTCGATGTAACTCTTGAGGAACGCCGGAAGTGCTGCGATGTGCATCACCCGACTGTGTATGAAGGTCTCGGGCAGTTCTCCGCGCAGGACGAACTCGTTATCGACGATAACGACCGCGCCGGGCGGCAGCGTTGCCCGCAGGGTTTGGTAGCCGCGTGCGGAAACGCGGTCGCTGTCGGCGATGAACAGGACAACCGGCGCTACACCACGCCGGGCGGCTTCCTTGACGAAGCCGATTTCCTCGATCATCCCGAAGAATTCATCGAAGGCGTGGTAGCCGAGGTCGATCACCTTGGCGAGCCCGTCATCGACGATCAACTGGTCCATCAGCGCCATCTTGCCGAAGGTGTCGTCGATCTCCGCGGTCTCGGTGAGGCGCGGCAGGTAGTCGACCAGCGAGGGTTCCTTCAGGTTGACGTCGAACGCAAGGACATCGCCCCGCTGCAAGCGGAGATACTCGCTGAGCTGCCGCGCGATCAGCGTCTTGCCGACCTGGGGACGGGGCGAACAGATGATGTAGACAGGCGTGCGGGGCATGACAGACATATCGGAGAGATGATCCCGATCTAGCAGGATGTCGAAAAACTCTCCACCGTCATTCTCGATGCGCAATTGCGCACATCTGAGGACGCCGCTTCGGCGGCGGTCTGGAATCTCAAACGACCGGCTACTTGCTCGATGCGCGGGAGCTGCCCTTCTCCTTGGAGGCGACAATGTCGGTGAGCTTGATGCGGTCGAACTCGCGCCAGACATTGGCGAGCCAGTGGCGGACATAGCCGCGCAGGACGAACGAGTAGTTCGCGGACTCGTTCTTCTGTCCCTTGTTGGCCACGAACTTGAGGAACGGCACCGAGGAGACCTCGACCTGCTCGTAGGCCATCTCGTTGAGCTTCGGAATGGTGATCTCGGTCGCGTCCTTGATCTTGTGGAAGTAGGAGTTGTAGGTCGCCTGGTCCCACTCGAAGAAGCTCGTGTTGTTGATGAAATTCTTCACCAGGAAATATTTCGCGCCGGACATGAAGTTCGCGGTCTCCGCGATCTCGTCCAGCGAGGCGATCGAGGGGCCGAGGATGTGGAACACCGCGAAGGTGATCTGCCCGGCCTTGGCCGCATCGAGGAATCCGATGTCGCGAAGCGAGCCCAGCGCCGGGGACAGCATTCCGGCGCGGACGTCGATCACGGTGACGCTGGCTTTGGCCGTGTTCAGCGTGTCGAAGATTTTCATCTGGTCCGAGGTCGTCGTCATGTCGACGATCTCGGTGATATCCGGGTGAAAGCGTCTCAGCGTGCCGCGCGGCGATTCAGTGTCGAAGGCACGGGTGGGCACGTTGTTGGCGTTGAAATAGTCGAGCACGGTGCGCGAAACCGTGGTCTTGCCGACCCCGCCCTTGTCCGCACCGACCACAATCACTGCTGGCTTCGCCATGAGACCCCTTTGAGCAAGCTGAAATCCGCAACCGCGCCTGGTCGCGTGGCCGGAATATCCCCAATGCTGGCTTGGGGCGCGACCATGGCAGAAACGAGGGAGAATTCAATTCGATATGTTAAATCTGGTAAAATTCGTTAAGGCGTGAAGATATCGCGGCCGCTTGCGCGCTGCGCGAGCAGGAACCGGCTTCGACACGGCGACGATCAGAAGATCAGGAGCGATTGCCCCACGGGCCGGGAGCGGGCGGCGGCGCGCTGGCCGGCGGCGTGGGCTCGCTCCACGGCCCCGGCGCGAGTTCCTGTCCGCCGGGCAGTTTGGGATCGGTCGCGGCGCGCTCGGGCTGGTTGTGCGGCTGCATCGGGCCGGGATCGTGGCCGCCGGCATATGTCACCAGCGCGCGCACCCGCGTCTCGATCGACGGATGGGTGGCGAACAGGTCGGCGAAGCCTTCGCGCGGGTTGTCGACGCACATTTCCATCACGGCCGAGGTCGCGCCCGGTAGCTCGCCGCGGTTCTCGATCTTGCGCAGCGCCGAGATCATGGCATCTGGATCCTTGGTCAATTCGACCGAGCCGGCATCGGCCATTAGTTCGCGCGAGCGCGACAGCGCCAGCCGCACCACCTGCGACAAAAACCAGGCCAGCGCGATCAGGGCCACGGCGAGAATCACGGCGATGATGGCGCCGCCTCCGCCGCCCTTGCTGTCGCTGCTGCCGCTGGACGAGGACGAGCGGGACGAGCGCCAACCTCCGCCGCTGATCCGCGTGCCGCTGTTGAAGAAGATGCGGAAGAACAACTCGGCGACGAAGCCGATCACCCCGGCGATGACGACGGCGACCACCATCAACTGCACGTCGCCGTTGCGGATGTGGGTCAGCTCGTGGCCGAGCACCGCTTCCATTTCCCGGTCGTTGAGCGCCTTCATCAGACCGGTGGTGACGGTGATGGCGTATTGGCGGCGGTTCAGGCCGGTGGCGAAGGCATTGACCGCGTCGGTGTTCACCACCTTCAGCTTCGGCATCGGGATGCCGCGCGAGATGCAGAGGTTTTCCAGCAGGTTGTAGAGCCGCGGCTGGTCCTTGCGGCTGACATCATGGCCGCCGGTGACCGCATCGATCAGCCACTGATGGAAGAAATAGGCGATCACGATCCACAGCGCCGAACCCGCCGTGGCGAAGGGGAAGGCGACGATCAGGTCATGCCAGGCCCGGGTGAGATAGAACGTCGCGGTGCGGCTGGCGTCGAACTGCAGGACTTCGCCGATCAGCGCGCCCGCGAACACCATCACGTAAATGAGGACGAACAGCCCGGCGAGCAAAAACATCGAACGGATCTTGTTCGATGCGATGTGGGTGTAGAGACCGTAGACTGCCATCGCTGTGCCGGGTTGGAATGCTTGAGGTGTGAAATCAGGTCGCCGTCATTGCGAGTGAAGCCAGTAATCCAGTTGTTCTCAGAAAGACTGGAGGGCCTCGTCGCTGTCGTTGCTCGAAGACGAGGAACGGGGTTCCTCGTCTTGACAGTCGAATTGCATTCGTTCCGCTCAGAACTTCACCTGCGGCGTCTGCTCCACCACGGTGCGGCTGGCGCCGAGGTCGAAGAACTCCTTGCGGGTGAAACCGAACGTCCCGGCGAACAGCGCCGCCGGCATCTGCTGGATGGCGGTGTTGTATTCCTGGACCGCGTTGTTGAAGAAGCGGCGGCTGGCGGCGATCTTGTTCTCGAGGTCGGACAGTTCGCCGGCGAGCTGCTGGAAGTTGGCGCTGGCCTTCAGGTCCGGATAGGCCTCCGACAGCGCGATCAGGCGGCCAAGCGCGCCGCTCAACTGGTTCTCGGCGGCGCCGACCTGCGCCGGCCCCTGCGCCGACATCGCGGCGTTGCGGGCCTTGACGACATCGTCCAGCGTCCCGCGCTCGTGAGCGGCATAGCCTTTCACGGTTTCGACAAGGTTCGGGATCAGGTCGTGACGCTGCTTGAGCTGCACGTCGATGTCGGCGAAGGCCTGGCCGACGCGCTGGCTGAGTGCGACCAGTCGGTTATAAGCGACAAGCGCGAACACAGCGAGAACGACGATGGCGCCGAGAACAATCCAGCCGGTCGACATGAGAAGGGCTCCTGAATAAGATGATGCGAAGGCGGCTACCGTAGGCGAAATCACGCGCGAGCGGCAGCAAACGGCAGGTTCCGCCGGGAGGCGGCACCTTTAGGTCTGGAATATCCTTAGAAAAGTTCAAGTTGTCCGGCATTTTGTTCTATGGGAAGCATGGACCTGCAGGATTTTTGATGTGGCGGATCAGGACGGCGAGCGAATGATCGCGGACGAACAGTCTTTCGGCGCAGCGGTGGCCACTGCCGTGGACCCGCGGGCCGCCACGTCGCGGATGATGCGCTGCGTGTTTCTGGTACTGGGTATCGGGCTGGTTGCACTCGGCTTTGTCGGCGCGTTCCTGCCGGTGCTGCCGACGACGCCATTCCTGATCCTGGCCGCCGCCTGTTTTGCGCGCTCCTCACCCCGGCTGGAAAACTGGCTGTTGCAGCATCCGCGTTTCGGCTCGCTGCTGCGCGGCTGGCGCGAGCGCGGCGCGATCCCGGCAAAGGCCAAGCTGATGGCGCTGGGCGGCACCGCGATCGGTTTTGCCGGTTTCTGGTTTGGCAGCCATCCGGGGCCGTGGCTCACTGCGGCGGTGGCGCTCCTGATGCTGACCGGGCTGACTTACGTCTTTACGCGGCCGTCATAGGCGAGAGTTACGTCTCGATCAGGTTGACGGTGTCGCCCCAGCCGAGCCGGCGCACGCGGGCATAGGCGGCCTTGTCACGACGGCGGAATGTCGCGAGGCTGGCGTGTCCGTCCGGCCGGCATAGCTTGACGCGCATCTCGGCCTTGGTGACCAACGGCGGCGCCAGCACCCGCGCCGGATGTTGCCGGGCGGGCGTTCGGGCCAGCGCGACGTAGCTGAATTTCTCGTCCTCGAAGGGAAGCTCAGCGCCCTTGATGTGCTTATGCGCGCGCGATCGCGGCAGTCGCTGCACGAAATGGCACCAGTCCGGCGCGGCTTTTTGTTTTGACGCGTTTTCTTCACGCGAAGCGGTGCCCATCCTCGGGTCACGCCCGAGGACATGCTTCGCTGAAAACGTTATGAGCGGGCATTCTTCGTTGTGCGGGCAGGGCGCAACGACATGCGCGCCTTGGGCGACCAGCCTGCGGCGCAGGTCGAGGATACGTTGATAGCCCGCAGGCGTGCCCGGCTCGACGACCAGCAGCGTGTCGCGGGTTGCGGCCCACATCAGGTCAGCGAGCGCGTCCTGCCGGTCGGCATTCATTTCGCCGATGACATAGCTCGCGACGACGAGATCGGCGCTCGCGGCCGCGTCGCGCAGTCCGGCCGACGCTTCGCTTTGCGCATAGCGGAGGCCGTGCAGCCGCGCGTGATCGGCGGCGAGGTCGAGCGCGAGAATCCGCAGCGCCGGATTGGCGTCGAGCGCGGTGAATTCGTCGAGGGAATCGAACGCCTGCGCCGCCGCCCATGTCGCGGTACCGGGTCCGGCGCCGACGTCGAGCAGGCTTCCCGGCGCGAACTCGGGGCGTATTTCGCGGAGCGCATTGAGGCTGGCGACGACGGCCGCATAGGTCGCGGGCATCCGCGCCAGTGCATAGGCGAGTGCGTCGGATTCGCCCCGGATCGCACCCGAGCCGCCGCCGCCGCGATAGGTTTGCGAGATCGCCGCCGCGCGCGCGGCGGCATCGCTGCGGGAGAGGCCGTGCGCCTTGCGATCGAGCGCGGCGCGCAGTGCGGCGGGAAGGGCGGGCGGGATCATCTCAGAACAGATGCCATCTGCTACATGAAAAACCGTCATGCCCGGACTTGATCCGGGCATCCATCCAGGAAGGAGGATGGATTGCCGGGTCAAGCCCGGCAATGACGGGAAGCGCGACTCGCGTCGCCCCTCTCCCACGAGGGGAAAGGGAAGAGGTCTCACGCCACGTTCTGGTCGAGGATCTTCACCGCATTTTCGAGGTCGACCGACACCAGTTGCGAGACGCCGCGCTCGGCCATGGTGACGCCGAACAGCCGGTTCATCCGCGCCATGGTGATCGGATTGTGGGTGATGACGATGAAGCGCGTTTCGGTGGCGCCCGTCATCTCGTGCAGCAGGTTGCAGAACCGTTCGACGTTGTGGTCGTCGAGCGGCGCGTCGACTTCGTCCAGCACGCAGATCGGCGACGGATTGGTGAGGAACACCGCGAAGATCAGCGCCAGCGCGGTCAGTGCCTGTTCGCCGCCCGAGAGCAGCGACAGCGTCTGCGGTTTCTTGCCCGGCGGCTTGGCGATGATCTCGAGGCCGGCTTCGAGCGGATCGTCGCTCTCGATCAGGTGCAGCGCCGCCTCGCCGCCGCCGAACAACTGTGTGAACAGCCGCTTGAAGTGGGTGTTGACGGTCTCGAACGAGGTCAGAAGCCGCTCGCGCGCCTCGCGGTTGAGGCTCTGGATGCCGGTGCGCAGCTTCTTGATGGCCTCCACCAGATCGTCGCGTTCGGTGGCGAGCGAGGTGTGCTGAGTCTCGACCTCGCCCAGTTCCTCCTCGGCGCGCAGGTTGACGGCGCCAAGGCGTTCGCGGTCGCGGCGCAGCTTCTCGAGATCGACTTCGATCTCCGGCAGCGGCGGCAGTTCGACGCCGGGCTGAATCTCGGCCAGCGAGGCGACCGCGTCGGGCTCGACCTCGAGCATGTCGCGGATTTCCCGTTCGGTATCCTCGAGGCGGCGCTTGCTGCCGTCCATGCGTTCCTCGGCGCGCGCGGTGGTCTCCCGCGCGCCCGACAGCGCCTCCAGCGAGATCTTCGCGGCGCGATCGGTTTCCGCCATCACGGCCTCAGCCGTGGCGAGCGCGTCGGCCGCGTCGCGGCGATCCTTCTCGGCGTGCTCGATCTCGCTGATGACGGCGCTGCGCTTTTCCGCGAACAGCGTCGGTGCGTTGTCGAGGTCGGCGCGTTCGGTCTTCACTTCGGTGACGCGCGCCTCGATGGTCGCGATCTGCGAAGCCGCGCTCTGGCTGCGGGTCTGCCATTCGTTGCGTTCGGCCGATATCGCCTGCAGGCGGCGATCGGCGAGTTCGGCTTCGCGCGCCAGCGCCTGGGCCTCGGCGCGCACCTGCGCGGCGAGGCGACGATGGCCGTCGATCTCGGTCCGCACCTCGCCGAGCTTCGTCTCGGTGTCGAGGCTCGGCGGCAACGCGTCAAGAGCCGCCGTCGCGGTCTCGTGGGCGGCGGCGGCCTCAAGGCGGTTGCTGGTCAGGCGGCTGTGCGCTTCGGTCAGCGCCGAGCGGCGCGCCGCGTGGCGGTTGATCTCGCGTTCGGTGCTCGCATGGCGTTCGCGCGCGGCATCGACCTCGCGCTGGCCCATACGCCATGCATTGCGCGCCTCGCTCTCGGCTGACGCGGCGGCGGCGACGGCCTGACTGGCGGCGGCGACGGCCTGCTGGGTCGCTTCCAGCGCATGCCGCCGCTCGGTGACCTCAGTGCGCGCGCGCTCGATCTCGCTCTCGATATCGGCCAGCCGGGCGCGCTCGGCGAGACGGCGCGCCGCGCCGGTCGGCGCATGCGCCGCGGTCACAAAGCCGTCCCAGCGCCAGACATCGCCTTCGAGCGACACCAGCCGCTGGCCGGTTTTCAGATGCGCAACCAGCGCCGCGCCGCGCTCTTTGGCGACGACGCCGATCTGGGCGAGACGGCGTGCCAGTTCCGGCGGCGCCTGCACATGGGCCGCAAGGGATTCCACGCCCTCGGGCAGCGCCGGATCGTCTGCCGTGACCGTCGCGCCGGTCCAGCGCATCGGCGCGGACGGATCCACCGGTGCGTCGAGGTCGTCGCCGAGCACGGCGCCGATCGCTTTCTCGTAACCCTTGTCGACGCTGATGCCGTCGATGATCGGCGGCCACAGGTTCTTGCTTTCGCCGTTGAGAATCTTGGCGATGGTCTTGGCTTCGGTCTCGAGCCGCTGGGCGCGCTTGTCGGCATCCTGCAGCGGTCCGCGCGCGGCTTCGACGCCGGAGCGCGCCATGTCGAGCCGGCTGCGTGCGGCGGCATGTTCGGCCTCGCGCTCGCGGCTCAGGCTTTCCGATTGCGCCAGCGCCTCCTGCGCGCCTTCGATCGCTGCGGCCAGCGCATCGAGATCGCCGAAACCGCTGGTCTGCTGCGCCAACGCTTCGCTCTCGCGCTCGACGCCCGCGATGTCCTGATCGATGCGCGCGAGACGGTCGCGATGGGTCCGCACGTTCGATTCAAGCTGGTTGCGCTTGGCGGTGAGGTCGGCCAGCGCCCGCGTCAACTCCGCAAACGTGGCTTCGGCCGCGGCCAGCGTCGCTTCCGCCTGCGTGCAGCGCTCGTCGACACCGCTGCGCGTCTCGATGCGCGACTTGATCTCGTCCTTCAGCTCGACGTCCTCGACGTCGAGCCGCCGCAAGGCGTCGTCGGCATCGGATGATTGCCGCTGCTCGCGCTCGATGTCGGATGCAAGCTGCGTCAGCCGGCGATCGAGCTCGGCGGCGCGCTCCCTGGCGCGCTCCTCCTCGCGGTCCAGCGCTTCCCGCGCGCTGGTGAGGCGCTGCAGACCGGCGGCGGCGCGGGCTTCCGCCTCGCGCAGCGACGGCAATTCGGACGCACGCTCCGCCTGGAGGCGGGCGGCTTCGGCCTGTTCGCGGGTGCGTTCGGCCAGTTCGCGGACATTGAGGTCGTGGATCCTGGCGGCTTCCGTCACCTCGGCCTGGGCTTCCAGCCAGCGCAGGTGAAACAGCATGGCCTCGGCCTTGCGCACTTTCGCCGCGACATCGCGATAGCGGATCGCCTGCCGCGCCTGCTTCTTGAGGCCCTCCATCTGGCCTGCGAGCTGGCCGATCACATCCTCGACGCGGGTGAGATTGGTTTCAGCGGCCTTCAGCCGCAACTCGGCTTCATGACGGCGCGCATGCAGGCCGGCGACGCCGGCGGCGTCTTCCAGCACGCGGCGGCGCTGCTCGGGCTTGGCCTGGATGATCTCGCCGATCTTGCCCTGGTGAACCAGCGCCGGCGAGCGTGCGCCGGTGGCGGCGTCGGCGAACAGGATCTGCACGTCCCGCGCACGAACGTCACGGCCGTTGATGCGATAAACCGAGCCGGCCTCGCGCTCGATCCGGCGCGAAATCTCCAGCGTCTCGGAATCGTTGACGGCAGACGGCGCGGTGCGATCGGAATTGTCGATCGACATCACCACTTCGGCGTGGTTGCGCGCCGGACGGTTGCCGGAGCCTGCGAAAATCACCGCTTCCATATCGGCGGCGCGCAGCGACTTGTACGAGGTCTCGCCCATCGCCCAGCGCAGCGCCTCGACCAGATTGGACTTGCCGCAGCCGTTCGGCCCAACCACGCCGGTGAGGCCGGGCTCGATCACGAAATCGGTGGGTTCGACGAACGACTTGAAACCGTGAAGACGAAGGCGCGTGAGTTTCATGGGCATTCTGCTCTGCTGGCAAGACGCGAATCAGCCCACAATTACAATACCATATGCAGTATTGCCGGCAGCTCCTGAGTCGCGCATCTCGCGAGGTTCGACAATGGCGAGGGCGGCGCATCAGGGCAACCGCGCAAACCGGCTTTTCCAGAGGCTTTTGCGGGAGTTAGGTTGGAACCCGCGCCGGGCTTGTTTGAAACTGAGTCAGAGCTGGTCAGGGCGCCAACCAAAACTGTCAGCGTCGTCCCCGCCTCGTGCGCAATTGCGCACGAGGCGGGGACGACGGCAGGGAGCGTTTCGCCCATCAGCTCTTCAGCAGGGGATCAATCTTCTTTTTGAGGTCCTCGAACGAGACCTCGCCCTTCACCATCTCGCCGTTGATGAAGAACGTCGGCGTCGAGTTCACCTTCAAAACCTCGTTGGCGTACTTCTGGTCGGCCGCGATCTTGTCGAGCAGGGCCTGATCCTTCAGGCAGGTTTCGACCTCCGGTCCGCTGAGGCCGGCCTGCTTGCCGATCAGCTTCAGCGATTCCGTGGTCTTGGGCCCGGCCCATTCATCCTGCGACTTGAACAGCGCGTTGATGATGGCGAAATATTTCCCGGCGTCGTCCTTGGCGATGCAGCGGGCCAGCATCGAGCCGGCGGCGGCCTTGAGGTCGAGCGGGAATTCGCGGAATACGTAGCGGATCTTGTTGGTGTCGATATAGGCCGCCTTGATTTTCGGGAACACGTCTTCCGCAAAGCGCGCGCAGTGCGGGCATGTCATCGAGGCGTATTCGGTGATGGTAACGGCGGCGTCCTTGGGACCGAGCGCCATGTCCGGCAGTGAGACCGGTTTGGCAACCTCCGCGGCGGTGGCGCTCTGGGCCATGGCCTCGCCGATCAGGCGCCAGGGCGAAAGAGTTGCGAAGGCGGCGAGCCCGCTCAGCGAGAGGGCGGCGTTAAAAGCGCGGCGCGTGATGATCAAGGGTCTGCTCCCGAAACGGCGCGGCGCGCCTGAAAACATTAATTCGCTAACTTGAAACGGCAATTGTGGCAATGGCGCGCCGTCGGCGGCCCACGCAACTGTCGCGTCAATTTCGCTTGATCGAGGCGCCGAGTCGCGCCAGCGTGGTGCGCAGATCGTCGTCCCCGATCGATGACAGCGTTTCGGCGACCCTGGCGACATCCGTTTCGCTCGGTGAACTAGCGGTCCTTCGCAAGGTCTTGCGCGACAGGGGCGCTTGCCGCAAGGCCAATCGGCCGACCGCGTTCCAGCCGAAGAAGCGGTTGACCCGCTGCAGGATGACATCGGAGGTGTGCTGGATCTCCAGCGCCACCGGGCCTTCGACCCGCAGCACCAGCGTCGCCGGCTCCCGCGGCTGCCCGTCGACGGGGCGAGGCCACTGGATTTTCATCGGTTCGGAATGCGCGGCGATCTCGGGTCCCGCGATCTCCGCCCAGCGCGTCACCAGTTCGCGCGACGCAAATCCCTGCCGCGCATAGGCATCGGAGAAGACATCGCCGAGCAGCGTGGAGAGCGGCTTGGCCGAGAGGGGGCCGGGCTTGGACATGCACTGACGCTTTGCAATAGATTAAGGGCATGACCCTAGCAGGTGCGGCCAACAAGCGAAAGAAACCAGCGATCGCCGCTGCCGCTCCGCGTTCGCAGGACAGGCCCGGACTCCTGCTCGCCTGGTACGATTTGCACCGCCGCCGCCTGCCGTGGCGCGCGCTGCCCGGCAAAGCCGTGGATCCTTATTTCGTCTGGCTGTCCGAGATCATGCTGCAGCAGACCACCGTGAAGGCGGTCGGGCCCTATTTCGAAAAGTTCCTGGCGCGCTGGCCGGACGTTGACGCCATGGCGCGCGCCTCGCTCGACGATGTCCTGCGGATGTGGGCCGGGCTCGGTTACTATTCGCGCGCGCGCAATCTCCATGCCTGCGCGGTGGCGGTGCGGCGCGATCATGGCGGCACGTTTCCCGATACGGAAGAAGGTTTGCACGCGCTGCCGGGGATCGGTCCGTACACGGCGGCTGCGATCGCCGCGATCGCGTTCGGCCGCCGCACCATGCCGGTCGACGGCAACATCGAGCGGGTAGTGTCGCGCCTGTTCGCGGTGGAGGAGGCGCTGCCGAAGGCGAAGCCGCGCATTCGGGAGCTTGCGGCGACGCTGCTCGGGCCATCGCGATCCGGCGACGTGAAGACACGCGCCGGTCGCGACGGCAAGAGCCGCGCTGGCGACGGCAAGAGCCGCGCTGGAGATTCCGCGCAGGCGCTGATGGATCTCGGCGCCACCATCTGCACGCCGAAGAAGCCGGCCTGCGCGCTATGTCCGCTCAGTGACGATTGTGCTGCACGGTTGCGCGGCGATCCGGAGACGTTTCCGCGCAAGGCGAAGAAGAAGGCGGGCGCGTTGCGGCGCGGCGCGGCCTTCGTGGTGACGCGCGGCGATCATCTGCTGGTTCGCACCCGCCCCGAAAAGGGTCTGCTCGGCGGCATGACGGAAGTGCCGACGTCGGTCTGGCTCGCCGCGCAGGATGATGCGGCCGCGCTGAAGCAGGCGCCGTCACTCGGGAGCGCCTCGCGCTGGCGGCGCAAGGCCGGCACGGTCACGCACGTCTTCACGCATTTTCCGCTGGAGCTTACGGTCTATACCGCGACCATTCCGGCAGGTGCCCGCGCGCCCAAGGGTATGCGCTGGGTGCCGATCGCAACGCTGAAGGATGAAGCGTTGCCGAATCTGATGCGCAAGGTCATCGCGCACGGGTTAGAGCAATGATCCCGAAAAGTGGGAACCGGTTTTCGGACAAGATCACGCTCAATCAAAAACAGGCGAAAAAATCTGACGCCGTCGCGGCCGCATCGCGCCGCGCAAACAAAAGACCCTCCGGTGGGAGCCGAAAGGCCTCGTTGCCGTTGATGAAGGACGATCAGGCTACCTTCGTCGTCATATGGCGGTACAGGAAGCCCTTGGCCTCGTCATCGTTTTCCGTTTTGAAGGTGAACTTGTCCTTCAGCGCGATCGCCCGGGCCGCCGCTGGTCGGGCCGAGACCTCGTCGAGCAGCCGCTTGAAGTTCGGATATTTGGCAACGGCACTCTCTCCGATCACGCGGGGCGCCATGCGCGCCCAGCCCCAGAACGCCATATCGACAATCGTGTAGGTATCGCCGACCATGTAACGGCTGTTGGCAAGATGATCGTCGAGGACCTTGTAGTGACGATGCGCCTCGAACAGGTAGCGGTTGATCGCATAGTCCATGCCCTTCGGTGCGTAATCCTTGAAGTGCACGGCCTGGCCGGAATACGGCCCGAGACCGCTCGCGATAAACATCAGCCACGACAGCAGTTGCGCGCGATTGGCCGGCGTATTGGCCGGCATGAACTTACCGGTTTTTTCGCCGAGGTAAAGCAGGATGGCATTGCTGTCGAACACGAAGATGCCGTCGTCGTCGATCGCCGGCACCTTGCCGTTCGGATTCACTTTCAGGAAATCCGGCTTGAACTGGTCGCCCTTGCGGGTGTCGACCGGCACGAGTTCGCAGGGCAGGCCGGCTTCTTCCAGGAACAGCGCGACCTTGTTCGGGTTCGGCGCGCCATTGAGATAGAACGTGAGCATCAAAAGGGTCCTCTGTTTGTTCTTGACATGAATTGGGACGCGGGCGGATGTCCGCGAAGGGTCATTCCATGCTCGGATTTTTTGCTCAATGCAACCGACGAGTCGCGTGTACGGCTGTGCGTTGTCCGCACAGCCGTCCGCTGTCAGATCGGAATTCGAACGGAACGTCTCAGCCGGCCGCCATCTCGCTGCGGATTTCGGCGCGCAACTCGTCGATCAGCCTGAGGCCCTTGCTGGTTTCGATGTGCCAGAAGGTCCAGCCGTTGCAGGCGCCCGCACCTTGCGCCACCGCGCCGATGCGGTGAATCGATCCGACCTTGTCGCCGAGCATGATGGCGCCGTCGGCGCGCACCAACGCGCCATGACGCTTCTTTGCGTCGACGAGTTTCGCACCGGGCGAGATCATGCCGCGCTCGATCAGTTCGGAGAACGCCACGCGCGGCGCTTCGCGCGCGGTCATGAACGGGGCGATGGTGGCTTCCGGCAGCGGTTCGATGGCCGCGATGCGTTTCTCGGCGGCGGCGGCGTAGGTCTGATCGCGCTCGAAGCCGATATAGTTGCGGCCGAGACGCTTGGCGACCGCTCCGGTGGTGCCGGTGCCGTTGAACGGATCGATGATGAGATCGCCGGGCCTTGACGACGACAGCAGCACCCGCGCCAGCAGGCCCTCGGGCTTCTGGGTCGGATGAACTTTCCTGCCGTCTTTGTCCTTCAGCCGTTCGTTGCCGGTGCAGAGCGGAATCAGCCAGTCCGATCGCGCCTGCACGTCCTCGTTGGAGGCCTTCAACGCCTCGTAGTTGAACGTGTAGCCCTTGGCGTTCTCGTCGCGCGCGGCCCAGATCATGGTTTCGTGGGCATTGGTGAAGCGACGGCCGCGGAAATTCGGCATCGGGTTGGTCTTGCGCCAGACGATGTCGTTGAGGACCCAGAAGCCGAGGTCCTGCATGATCGCGCCGACCCGGAAGATGTTGTGATACGATCCGATCACCCAGATGGTGGCCGTCGGCTTCATGACGCGGCGGCAGGCGAGCAGCCAGGCGCGGGTGAAATCGTCGTACGCTGCGAAGGACGAGAACTTGTCCCAGTCGTCGTTGACGGCATCGACGTGCGATTCGTCGGGACGCTTGAGATCGCCCTTGAGTTGCAGATTGTAGGGTGGATCCGCGAAGACCAGATCGGCTGATCCGGATGGAAGCTTCGACATCGCGGCGACGCAGTCGCCAACGATGATGCGCGAAGCGGGAGAGTCAAATTTGGTGCGGGGCGCCCTTGCAGACGCCCCGCGACGCGACACACCCATGACTCGACTACTCTGACTCAGGCGACGCTGTCGGCGACGCGGGACCTAACAACCGACTGGCGCTACAGTGACCTGCCAAAGTAAAAATCGACTTAACTGCAGAACGTCTTTCGTTTGATTTGCGGACGCGTTTCGCAACGTGGCGCGCAGAACCGATATCGTTCTCGATGACCGATATCATTTTCCGATTCATGTGCGCGGTTGCGGTCGCTGGACTTCATCGTCGGCGCCGGTCGAGGCGTCGCCGTGCGCCCCGGACGCAACTATCAAATTCACTCCACTAGGCAATTATTGCCGGGCAGGCTATTGATTAACGAGGTGGAAATTTTACGTTGGTGTCGCCCTTGCGGCGATGTCATGATCGATCTGACACGAGGACGGACGCCATGCGTTATGACGATTTTCGCCGCAGCGACAACATCGACGACCGTCGCGACGACGGCGGCGGCATGGGCGGAGGCGGTGGGTTTGGAATCGGCCGCGGCGGCCTCGGCGTCGGCACCATTGTCGTACTCAGCCTGGTTGGCTATGCATTCGGCATCGATCCGCGCATCCTGATCGGCGGCGCGGAAATCCTGACCGGCGGCCAGGCGCCGACCCATCAGACCGACAGCCGCTCGTCGTCCGGCAAGGCCGGTGCGCCGTCCGACGACATGGGCAGCATGATCTCCGGCGTGCTCGGCGAAATCGACGACCGCTGGAGCGAAATCTTCAGGGCGAGCGGGCAGAGCTATTCGGGGCCCCGCATCGTGCTGTTTCGCAACGCCACCAATGGCGGACGCTGCGGCATGGCGCAGTCCGCGATGGGGCCGTTCTATTGCCCGCCGGACAAACAGATATTCCTCGACACCAATTTCTTCCGGCAGGTGGAAACCCGCTTCCATGGCTGCTCGGGCAACGCCTGCAAGTTCACCGCGGCCTACATCATTGCGCATGAGGCCGGGCACCACATTCAGAACCTGCTCGGCATCCTGCCGCGCGTGACGCGATTGCAGCAGCAGGCGGGCAGCAAGGCCGAGGCGAACGCGCTGCAGGTCAGGGTCGAACTGCAGGCGGATTGCCTTTCCGGCGTCTGGGTCAATCGCGAGGAGAAGAAGCGTCCGGGCTTCCTCGAAGCGGGCGATATCGACGCGGCGCTGACCACGGCGTCGGCGATCGGCGACGATACGCTGCAGCGGCAGGCGACCGGCCGTGTGGTACCGGACTCGTTCACGCACGGTTCGGCAGCGCAGCGCAAGCGCTGGTTCATGACCGGCTACCAGCAGGGCACCGTGCAGGCCTGCAATACCTTCGCGACGGATCGTTTGTGAAGGCGCAGTTCGATCCGTCATTGCGAGCGCAGCGAAGCAATCCAGAACTTCACCGTCGGGACGACGCTACGCGCCGCCCTTGAGCTCCTCGCAATGACGGTGAGGTTGCCGTCAAAGCGCGCGAAGGAATGAGGTCCATGCCCTCCATCGACGAATCGAAACCCTTCATCCCGCTCAACGTCGCGGTGCTGACCGTTTCCGACACGCGCTCGCTCGCCGACGACAAGTCGGGCACGACGCTGGCGGAGCGGTTGACCGCCGCCGGTCACAAGCTCGGCGCGCGCGAGATCGTCACCGACGATGTCGAGGCGATCCAGGCCCTGGTGAAAAAATGGATCGCTGACGCGAGCATCGATGTCGTCATCACCACCGGCGGAACCGGTTTCACCGGGCGCGACGTCACACCGGAGGCCGTCGAGCCGCTGTTCGAGAAGCGGATGGATGGCTTCTCGATCGCGTTCCACATGTTGAGCCACGCCAAGATCGGCACCTCGACGATCCAGAGCCGCGCCACCGCCGGCACCGCGGGCTCGACCTTTATCTTCTGCCTGCCCGGCTCGCCGGGCGCCTGCCGCGACGGCTGGGACGGTATCCTCGCGCCCCAGCTCGATTACCGCACGCGTCCCTGCAACTTCGTCGAGATCATGCCGCGGCTCGACGAACACCTGCGCCGCCCGAAGGCGAAGGGCGCGTCGGCCTGACGGCGTGCAAGAACGCCGGACTATGTTCTTGATTTGTTCTGATCGCGTGCTATGGTCTTGCCATGAGCAGAGCGTCTTCTGTTGCCCGCAAGCACCCGCCGGTCACGCCGCCCCCCGGATCGGCGGGCACCTTGACTCCTTTTACCGAGCTTGAGGCCGCCATCGATCGCGAGCGGCGGAGGGGGCGCGGCGCGCAATCCAATGTCAGCGGCCGCTACGAGACTGAGGCGCGGACGGCCTTCGACGACGGCTGGCAGAGTCTCGACGAGTTGCCGCCGTTCAAGACCACGGTTGCGGTCGATACCGCGCGAAAAGTCATTACCCGCAACGACTCGCCCGACATCGGCTTCGACCGCTCGATCAATCCCTATCGCGGCTGCGAGCACGGCTGCGTCTACTGCTTCGCGCGGCCGAGCCACGCCTATCTCGGCCTGTCCCCAGGGCTGGATTTCGAATCGAAGCTGTTCGCGAAGCCGGACGCTCCGGTCTTGCTGGAGAAGGAACTGGCCGCGGAGGGCTACGAGCCGAAGATGATCGCGATCGGGACCAACACCGATCCCTACCAGCCGATCGAGCGCGACAGTAAAATCATGCGCGGCATCCTCGAAGTGCTGGAGCGCACCTCGCATCCGGTCGGCATCGTGACGAAATCGGCGCTGGTGACGCGCGACATCGACATCCTGTCGCGCATGGCGAAGCGCAACCTCGCCAAGGTCGCGATTTCGGTGACGTCGCTCGATTCCAAGCTTGCACGCACCATGGAGCCGCGCGCGTCGACCCCACAGAGGCGGCTGGAAGCGCTGCGAATGCTGTCGGAAGCGGGCATTCCGACCACGGTGATGGTGGCGCCTGTGATTCCGGCGCTGAACGACTCCGAGATCGAGCGGATTCTCGATGCCGCCGCCCATGCCGGCGTCAGGGAAGCGAGCTATGTGCTGCTGCGCCTGCCGCTCGAGGTGCGCGATCTGTTCCGCGAATGGCTGATGGCGAACTACCCCGACCGCTACCGTCGTGTCTTCGCGCTGATCCGGGACATGCGCAACGGCCGCGACTACGATTCGCAATGGGGCGAGCGGATGAAAGGCACCGGGCCGATGGCGTGGATGATCGGTCGCCGCTTCGAGATCGCCTGCGAAAAGCTTGGCCTCAACAAGCGGCGTTTGAGGCTGACGACGGATCATTTCGCGAAGCCGAAACGCGGCGGGCAGCAGTTGAGTTTGTTTTAGAGTCCTCCCGCGTTTGATCGAAGCATCATCGTCATGCCCGGACTTGATCCGGGCATCCATCTTCCAAAAGACGGATGGATTGCCGGGTATAGGCAAGCGGAAGCGACGCCGTTCTTCGCATAGGCGAGCGGAAGTGACGCCGTCGTCGAACGGCTATGCCCGGCAATGACGCGCCGGAATAACGGGCACAGCGCCCGGTTCCTGGTTGCGTCGGCGAGTTGGTTTTCGCACCATTCCGGCATGATTCGGGAACCATCCAGGGACAGACCGGGGAGATCGCCGGCCGTCGCACCGAGCTTCCAGCATGAGCGCGCGCTCCTCAAGCGCGGCGTCTGGCCGGTCGCGGGTTGCGACGAGGTCGGGCGCGGGCCGCTGGCGGGACCTGTGGTCGCCGCCGCGGTGGTGCTCGATCCGAAGCGTATTCCCAAAGGCATCGACGATTCCAAGCGTCTCACGGCGGCGCGGCGGGAGGAACTGTTCGAGGAGATCACAGCAACCGCGTCTTTCGCGGTGGCCTTCGCGTCGACCGCTCGGATCGACCGCGACAATATCCTGCGCGCCTCGCTGTGGGCCCTGGCGCGCGCGGTCCATGCGCTGCCGGATATGCCGCGGCATGTGTTCGTCGACGGCCGCGACCGGATCGAGATCGCTTGCGCGTGCGAGCCGGTGATCGGCGGCGACGGTATCGTGCTGTCGATCGCGGCCGCCTCGATCGTCGCCAAGGTCACGCGCGACCGGCTGATGTGCAAGCTCGCGCAAGACTGCCCCGGCTACGGCTTTGAGACTCACAAGGGCTATGGCGTCCCGGCGCATCTCGAGGCGCTCGGCCGTCTCGGGCCGAGTCCGCATCATCGCAGCTTCTTTGCGCCGGTGGTTGCGGCGCGCGAACGTCACCGCGCGCCACCGATCGGGGAGAGCGCCTCCGCGACCGAAACATCGGCCGGGATATCGATCGAGGCGACGATCTGACCGGTCGGGCCGGTTGCCTCGCCGGCTCACGCGCCTTATCACTCACAGGCACCTCACTCACGCGCACCCGGAACTCCGCAAGACCCGCCGCCATCAGGCCCTTCATGCGCTTCACCTCGCTGGTTGTCGAACTGATCCGCGCCCGGCCGCTGCTGGTGTTCTGGATCGTGGCGCTGTTCCAGGCGGCGATCTGGCTGCTGGTGCCGCTCTTGTTGTACCGAGGTCCGCCTGGTGATCTCGCGACCGCGCTGGCGTTCGGCCGGGAATATCAGGTCGGAACGGATCTCGGGCCGCCGCTCGCATTCTGGCTCGCCGACATCGCCTATCGCGCCGCCGGCAACCACATGTTCGGCGTCTACGTGCTGTCGCAGCTTTGCTTCATCGTTGCATTCCGGGTTCTGTACGAACTGGCCCGGACCATCGTCGGCAGCCAGCAGGCGGTCCTTGCCGTCCTGCTGACCATGACGGTCACCGCGTTCGGGGCGCCCGGCCTGACATTCGGTCCGCTGGTGCTCGCTTTCCCGCTGTGGGCGCTGCTGCTGCTGCATGCCTGGCAGGTCATCGGGCAGGGTCGCCGCAATGCGTGGTTCGCGCTGTCGATCGAAGCCGGCCTGTTGCTGCTGACCACGCCGGCGGCGGCCGGGTTGCTGCTGGCGCTGGCCGTGTTCGCCCTGGCGACGGAGCGCGGACGAAACGCCTTGGAGTCGATCGATTGGCTGTTCGCGCTGCTGGTGATTACGGTGCTCGCGCTGCCGTACCTGATCTGGCTGGTGCGTGCCGACGTGCTCGGTGCGCCGCCCTGGCCGGCTTTGGACGTACTGCATCTGCGGCTGTTGCGCTGGGGTGAACTGCTCCTCTCACTCATGGTCGCGATGGCCGGCCTTGTGCTGCTGGTCGTCCTCAATTCCGAACTCGTCAATTGGAAGCCTGAAGACGCGCCGGTGATCGTCCGGCCGCCGGCCGATCCGTTGGCGCAGAATTTCGTCTACGTCTTCGCCCTCGCGCCGGCGCTTGGCGGAAGTCTCGTTGCGGCGCTGTTCGGGGTCGATCACGTCGTCGGCGGTGTGGCGATTGCGCTGTTGATGTCGGGTCTTGCGGTCGTCCTGCTCTCCGGCGACCTGATTCATCTGCGCCGCCTGCGTGTGCTGCGCGTGGCGTGGCTCGCCGCCGTCGTGGCTCCGGCGCTTGCGGTGATTGCGACCACCGTTGTTCAGCCGTGGTTCGCAAGCACCGAGGTTGCAACATCTATACCAGCGTCGGCGATCGGCCGTTTCTTCGGCGAGAATTTCGAGCGTCGCACCAACCGCCCGCTGCAGGCGGTCGCCGGCGATCCGCAACTCGCGGCCCTCGTCGCGCTCGGTCCGTCGCGGCCGCATCTTCTGCTCGATGCCGCGCCTGAGCGCACGCCGTGGATGACGTTTGCGAGGTTCAACGAACTCGGCGGCGTCGTGGTCTGGCGCGCGTCCGATACCGCGGGCACGCCTCCCGAGGCCATCGCA
Source organism: Nitrobacter hamburgensis X14 (assembly GCF_000013885.1). Classification (NCBI taxonomy): domain Bacteria; kingdom Pseudomonadati; phylum Pseudomonadota; class Alphaproteobacteria; order Hyphomicrobiales; family Nitrobacteraceae; genus Nitrobacter; species Nitrobacter hamburgensis. Next base: position 3,548,557 of record NC_007964.1, on the reverse strand, counting down.
AAGCGGTTTCCGGGCATCGTTCCGGAGATTCCGCGCGCGTTCGAGCGCCTCGTCAACGGCCGGCTGCCCTCGTTGCGGATCGGTTGGGCCATCGTCCGGCCGACAGCGCCGTGACGCCAAGCCAATCAAGCCTGCGCCGACCGCTCCAGCGCCATATCTTTCAGCGCCTTGGCGATGGCGCGCAAATCGAGCCACGCCATCCGTTTGGAGGACGGCGAGCGCAGAAGGTATGCCGGATGGAACGTCGCCATCGCGCGGATCGTTCGCGTGTCGGTGTCGTAGTCGAACCATTTGCCGCGGGTCTTCATGATTCCCTCGCGGGTCGGCAGCAGCGTTTGCGTCGATGGATTGCCGAGCGTGACCAGAACGTCGGGGTTCACCAGTTCGATCTGGCGCCGGATGAACGGCAGGCATATCTGGGTTTCCTGCGGCGTCGGCGTCCGGTTGCCGGGCGGCCGCCATGGAATGACGTTGGCGATGTAGACGTCGCTGCGCGTGAGGCCGATCGCCGCGATCATCCGGTTGAGAAGCTGGCCTGAACGGCCGACGAACGGCAGGCCCTCGATATCCTCGTCGCGTCCCGGCGCCTCGCCGACGAACATCAGGCGCGCATGCGGATTGCCGTCGGCGAAAACCAGCCGCGACGCGGTGAACTTCAACGCGCAGCCGTCGAAAGTGTCGAGCAATGTCCGCAGCGCTTCGAGCGAAGGGGCGGTGCGCGCGGCCTCGCGCGCGGATTCGATGGCAATCTCCGGAGGCGGCGCGATCCCGACGCGAGGCGCTGCCGTGACCGCGCGGTCTGGCGGTTTCCCCGCAGGAACGGGACCGGTTCCCGCCGGCGCGACGACCGGCCGGTCGGGGGCGGCCAAATCGGGGGCGGCCAAGTCGGGCGCGGACAGGCGGTCGACCGGCCCATCCCCCAGCGCACAATCCACCCCGGCCTCGAGATAAAAGGCCATGAGTTCTCGGACGGTGGGTGCGTGATCGGAGGTCATGCTGGTATCCGAGAGTTCGCCGAAAATTAACCTAGTGGTTCGGGTTCTAACGTTCGCATCCCGTTTCAGCAGATCCTTTTGCGAATGTTAGAACCATGAGACCACTGGCAACTCCAAGTTTCCAGTGGAGTTTTGAATTTGACATTCGCTTGCCGGATTTGCTGCAAGGTGGGTAGCGAATGTCAAATTCACTCCACTAGGCAGGGCTCTGCGTGGCACCCCGGAGGGGCGCTTTCCATGGTTGTTCTCGGGCAAAAAATCGGAAACAACAAGCTTTGGAAAACATGACAGACGCAAAGGTCGCCGGTTGCCGAAGCAGATCATGAGCAGCGACGAATTGCCGCCCCGTGAATCCATGGATTTCGACGTCGTTATCGTCGGCGCGGGACCGTCGGGCCTGTCGGCGGCGATCCGGCTCAAGCAGCTCGATGCCGATCTCGGCATCGTTGTCGTCGAAAAGGGGTCGGAAGTCGGCGCGCATATTCTGTCCGGCGCGGTGATCGATCCGGCCGGGCTCGACGCCCTGGTGCCGGACTGGCGCGACGACGCCGACTGCCCGCTCAAGACCAAAGTCAAGGACGACCGGTTCTACTGGATGACGCCGCGCCGCGCGATCCGGTTGCCCAACGCCCTCATGCCGCCGCTGATGAACAATCATCGCTGCTACATCGGCTCGCTCGGCAATGTCTGCCGCTGGCTTGCGCAGAAGGCGGAAGCGCTCGGCGTCGAAATCTATCCCGGCTTCGCCGCCGCCGAAGTGCTTTACGACGACAGCGGCGCGGTCCGCGGCATCGCGACCGGTGACATGGGCATCGCGCGCGACGGCTCGCACAAGAACTCCTACGTGCGCGGCATGGAACTGCGCGGCAAGTACACGCTGTTCGCCGAAGGCGCCCGCGGCAGCCTGTCCAGGCAGTTGATCGCAAGGTTCGGACTCGACAAGACCAGCGAACCGCCGAAATTCGGCATCGGCCTCAAGGAAGTCTGGCAGGTCGATCCGGCCAAACACCTGAACGGGCTGATCCAGCACTCCTTCGGCTGGCCGCTGAACAATTCCACGGGAGGCGGCTCGTTTCTCTATCATTATGACGACGATCGCGTCGCGGTCGGCTTCGTCGTGCACCTGAATTATGACGATCCGTACCTGTCGCCGTTCGAGGAATTCCAGCGCTTCAAGACCCATCCCGCGATCCGCGGCGTGTTCGAGGGCGGCAAGCGGCTGGCCTACGGCGCGCGCGCCATCACCGAGGGCGGCTATCAGTCGGTGCCGCGCCTGACGTTTCCGGGCGGCGCGCTGATCGGCTGCGCGGCCGGGTTCGTCAACGTTCCGCGCATCAAGGGCGTTCACAACGCCATGGGCAGCGCTATGCTGGCCGCCGAGCACGTCGCGGCGGCGCTCGACGCCGGGCGCGCCAACGACGAGATCGCCGGGTACGAGAATGCCTGGCGCGATTCCACGGTCGGCAAGGATCTGTTCAAGGTCCGCAACGTCAAGCCGCTGTGGTCGAAGTTCGGCACCATTGCCGGCGTGGCGCTGGGCGGCCTCGACATGTGGACCAATACCCTGTTCGGGTTCTCGCCGTTCGGCACCTGGCCGCACACGAGGCCGGACGGCAAGACGCTCGATCCGGCCAGGGCCCACACGCCTGTCGTCTATCCGAAGCCGGACGGCAAGCTGACCTTCGACAAGTTGTCCTCGGTGTTCCTCTCCAACACCAATCATGAAGAGGACCAGCCGGTTCATCTGAAGGTCGCCGACATGGTTCTGCAAAAGACCTCGGAGCACGACGTCTATGCCGGGCCGTCGAATCGCTACTGCCCTGCCGGAGTCTACGAATGGGTCGAGGACACCGCCGGCCCGCGTTATCAGATCAACGCCCAGAACTGTGTCCACTGCAAGACCTGCGACGTAAAGGACCCCAACGGCAACATCACCTGGGTTGCGCCCGAGGGCGGCGGCGGACCCAACTATGAGGCGATGTGACCACAATCTCGTGAGCGCCTGACGGCACGGCGTTTTGCGGCGGCCACGATGCCGCCACAGTAGGCGTGCTTTCGCAAAGACGCTCGCGCAAACCCAATGCGAATGTTAGAAGCGGATCGTGCCATGCTGGCGGTCGGGTCGCGCATCGAGTTCGCCTGACGTTCGTGCCGTGAAACCTGGAGCTACGCGAATCCCGATGTTGTCCATTCGTTTCAATCGCCTGGCGATGGCCGTTGCCGCCGCGACGTCGTTGGTGCTGTCCGGCCCGCTGGCAGCACAGACGCCGGATCATCCGACCGACACCGCGCAGTTTCCCAGCGCTCACGATTTGCGCACCATGACGAGGGCGGGCAGCTATCTCGCCGCGCGCCATGCCAGCGTGGAGCGCGACGCCAAGTCCGCGGCGGCGTTCTATCGTTCGGCGCTGCGCACCGATCCGAAAAACAACGAGCTTCTGGATCGCGCGTTCATCTCGTCGCTGGCCGAGGGCGAGATTGCCGACGCCGTGAAACTCGCCGACCGCATTCTGACCATCGACAAATCCAATCGCGTCGCGCGGCTGGTCATCGGCGTCCATAATCTCAAGTTGAAGAAGTACGCCGCCGCCCGGAAGAACATCAATCAATCCGTCCGCGGGCCGATCACCGATCTGGTGGCGACGTTGCTGTCGGGCTGGGCCGACTATGGCGCCGGCGACGTCAAGCAGGCTGTCGCCAATATCGACAAGCTGACCGGCCCGGAATGGTATCCGATTTTCAAGGACCTGCATTCGGGGATGTTGCTCGATCTTGCCGGCCGGGAAAAGGACGCCGGCGTTCGTCTCGAGCGTGCCTATAAACTCGACGATTCCGCGCTCCGCGTTGCCGATGCCTATGCGCGGTGGCTGTCACGCAACAAGGGCGACGCGGCGGCGCTGGCCGTGTATGAGTCGTTCGACAAGAAACTGGCGCGGCATCCGCTGATTCTGGAAGGCATCAAGGAGACCAAGGCCGGCAAGAAACTGCCGCAGCTCGTCAGTTCGCCGCAAACCGGTGCCGCCGAAGCTCTTTACGGCATCGGCGCGTCTCTGACCCGGCGCGGCGGCGAGGATCTGGCGCTGGTCTATCTGCAACTCGCGCTTTATCTCGCGCCCAATCAGCCGATGGCGCTGTTGTCGCTCGCCGACCTCTATGAATCGGTGAAGAAGCCGGAGATGGCGATCGGCGCCTATCAGCGCGTACCTGCCGATTCGCCCCTGAAACGCAATGCGCAGATTCAACTCGCGACCAACCTTGATGCCGTCGATCGCAGCGACGAGGCAATCAAGATTCTCAAGGATGTCACCGAGCAGGACCCGAAGGACCTGGAAGCGATCATGGCGCTCGGCAACATCGAGCGCGGCCACAAGAAGTTCGCCGATTGCGCAAAAACCTACGCCAAAGGCATCGACGTGATCGCCGAGGCGAAGGACAAGCCGAACTGGGTCTACTACTATTTCCGCGGCATCTGCGAAGAGCGGTCGAAGAATTGGGACAAGGCGGAAGTCGACATGAAGAAGGCGCTCGAGATTCAGCCCGAGCAGCCGCACGTGCTGAACTATCTCGGCTATTCCTGGATCGACCGCGGTCTCAACCTCGACGAAGCCATGAAGATGATCAAGCGCGCCGTCGATCAGCGGCCGGACGACGGCTATATCGTCGACAGCCTCGGCTGGGCCTATTACCGCATCGGCAACTACGAGGAGGCGGTCAAGACGCTCGAGCGTGCCATCAACCTCAAGCCCGAAGATCCGACGGTGAACGATCACCTCGGCGACGCTTACTGGCGCGTCGGCCGGACGCTGGAGGCGAAATTCCAGTGGGCGCACGCGCGCGACCTGAAGCCGGAGCCGGACGAACTGCCGAAGATCGAGGCCAAGATCGAAAACGGCCTGCCGGCGGATGAAACCCCGGCGGCGGCGTCGGCTGACAAGAAGAAGCAAGACGGCAAGGGCGGCTGAGCGCGCGGCGAACCGGCCGCGCCTTCGGTCCGATTAAGATGTCTCTGCTCATGATGTCTCCGCAGCTTCCGGCTCCCTTGCGGATCGTGAAGCCGGACGTAATCGCAAAAACCATTTGATTCGCGCGCGGTTTTGGATTTGACACCCGCCATGATCGTCACCGGCGCCACCAACGTGAAATCGACAGAACTGAGCGAGACCGCGCGCGCCAAGGTCAACCTGACCCTGCGGGTGGTGGGCCGGCGCGCCGACGGTTTTCACGATCTTGAAAGCGTGGTCGCATTTGCCGATTGCGTCGATCGCCTGACCTTGATGCCGGGCACGGACCTGTCACTCGTTGCCGGCGGCCCGCGCGCGCAGGAGTGCGGCCAGGCAGCCGACAATCTCGTTCTCAAGGCGGCGCGGCTGCTCGGTGAGCGGGTCGCAAATCTGACGACGGGCGTTTTCGCGCTGGACAAGCATTTACCGGTCGCGGCCGGCATCGGCGGCGGCTCGGCGGATGCGGCTGCCGCGTTGCGGCTGCTGGCGAGGGCGAACGGCATTGCGATCGGCGATCCGCGATTGATCGAGGCGGCGCGACTGACCGGCGCCGATGTACCGGTCTGTGTCTGCTCCGAGGCCTGCGTGATGACGGGCGTCGGCGAGACCCTGCAGCCGCTGGGTTTGCCGGCGATGCCGGCCGTGCTGGTCAATCCGCGCGTTCCCGTCGCCACGAAGGATGTTTTCGCCGCGCTCGGCCTTCGGAAAGGCGAACTGCACGTCGGCGTCTCCGACGTGATCGAAGCGATCGTGTGGCCGAAGACCGGTGCGCCGATGAACGACTGGCTCGCCATGCTGGCGGACGGCACCAACGATCTCGAACCGCCTGCGATCCGCGTTCAGCCGGTGATCGGCGAGGTGCTTGCGAGGTTGCGGGCAACCGGCGCGCGGCTGTCGCGGATGTCGGGCTCGGGCGCGACGTGCTTTGCGATCTTCGGCAACGAGGCCGACGCGCGCAACGCCGCGCAAACAATCCGGCTCGATCGCCCGCAATGGTGGGTTCATGCGGGGACGCTGAGTTAAAATCTTTTCGTATGCCCGACTTTATGCCGGGCATCCACGTCTTGAAAACGGTTCAAGGACGTGGATGGCCGGGACAAGGCCCGGCCATGACGCGTTGATCGTCGTCAATCTGGCTTAGTGCGACCGCGCCAGGCAGAACGCCACGACCTGCTCCAGGGCGCTCTTCATCGGCGACGGCGGAAACAGCGCCAGCGCATCGACCGCCATCGCGCCGTAGTGCTGGGCGCGGTTGAGGGTATCCTCCAACGCGCGATGCTTGGTCATCAACCCGATGGCGTGATTGAGGTCGTTGTCGCCGATCTCGCCTTGCTCGAGCGCTCGCACCCAGAATTCCCGTTCGATATCGTTGCCGCGGCGGAACGCCAGCACCACCGGCAGCGTGATCTTGCCCTCGCGGAAATCGTCGCCGATGTTCTTGCCGAGCTTTGCCGACTTGCCGCCATAGTCGAGCACATCGTCGACGAGCTGGAAGGCGATGCCGAGGTTCATGCCGAAGCTGGCTGCCGCCATTTCCTCGGCCTTCGGACGACCGCCGAGCACCGGACCGACCTCGCAGGCGGCGGCGAACAGCTCTGCGGTCTTGCCGCGGATGACCGCGAGGTATTCGTCCTCGGTGGTGGCCGTATTCTTCGCCGCCGCAAGCTGCATGACCTCGCCCTCGGCGATGGTGGCCGCCGCCGCCGACAGGATGTCGAGCGCGCGCAGCGAGCCGACCTCGACCATCATGCGGAACGCCTGTCCGAGCAGAAAGTCGCCGACGAGAACGCTGGCCTCGTTGCCCCACACCATGCGCGCCGACAGTTTGCCGCGGCGCAGCTCGCTCTCGTCGACTACGTCGTCATGCAGCAGCGTCGCGGTGTGCATGAATTCCACGGAGGCCGCGAGCTTGATGTGGCCTTCGCCGGAATAGCCGGCGAGATGGGCCATCGCCAGCGTCAGCATCGGGCGCAGCCGCTTGCCGCCGGACGAGATCAGGTGGTTGGCGACTTCCGGGATCATCGTGACGTCCGACCCGGTCCGCGACAGGATAGTGGCGTTGACGCGTTCCATGTCGGCGGCGACGAGCTCGACGATCTGGTCGATGGAGCCTGTCGAGTGGCTTTCGAATGGGACAATGACCGCCAAGCTAAGGATCTCCGGATTGCGGAATTCGCGCCGTTTCCAACCGCCGCACAATAGAAAGTGCCGGTCGGCCCGGCAAGCGCAGGTAGTTGTTGACATGGAGCCGTTGACATGGGCCACAGGGGTGTGAAGCTGGGCGCGCCGGGAGAACGTGACGTTGCGGGAATTGGTTCGAACCAACGACGTGGTGCTGGTGTCGGCGATCGGCGCGCTGCTGGACGGCGCCAGTATTTATCACCTGGTGCTGGACCAGAACATGAGCGTGATCGAGGGGTCGCTCGGCGTTCTGCCACGCCGCATTCTGGTGCATGACGACGACAATCGCGAGGCACGCCAGCTTCTCACCGAGGCCGGGCTGGGCCACGAATTGCGGCCCGACGACGCCGATGACCGGCGCACGATCTGACATTGGCGAGGATGCATTTCTCGGCGGGCGGCTGCGGCTGTATCAGCCTCTGTCCGGCCATCGCGCCGGTCACGACGCGATGCTGCTCGCCGCCGCGACGCCGGGCAAGCCCGGTGACCGTATCGTTGATTTCGGGGCGGGTGTCGGCGCCGCCGGGCTCGCGGTAGCGACGCGGGTTGCCGGTATCGACCTGGTGCTGGTCGAGCGCGATGAAACCCTCGCCGATCTGGCGCGCCGCAACGCGGTTCTCAACGCCATTGCGGCGCAGATCTGCACCCTCGATGTCACAGGCCGGGCGGAGACTTTCGCAAGCGCCGGCCTCGGCCCCGACAGCGCCGACGTGGTCCTGATGAATCCTCCGTTCAACGATTCGGAGCGGCACCGGCCGTCGCCGGACGAGGGCCGGCGCGCGGCGCATGTCGCGGAGCCTGCCACGCTCGAGGCATGGGTCCATGCGGCGCGGCGCCTGCTGAAATCCGGCGGCGTGCTCAGCCTGATCTGGCGGAGCGACGGTCTGGCCGAGGTGCTGGCGGCGCTTGGCCGCGGCTTCGGCGGCCTCGCGATCCGGCCGGTGCATCCGGACGCGCGCAAGCCGGCGATCCGCGTCCTGGTTCGCGCGGTCAAAGGGAGCCGGGCGCCGCTCAGGCTTTGTCCGGGTCTGATGCTCAGCGACGAGACCGGCCGGCCCGGCAAAGAGGCTCAGGATGCTCTCGCCGGCGGTCAAGGCTCTTGCCCTGACAGGAGAGCTCCCGTGAACCCGCGCGGCTAACCGCGCTGCCTCTCCCAACCAGACCGGTGTTGCAACTCGCCCTGCTGCTTTGGAGCGGATCTGAAGCGAATTGTCGTGAGAAGGCTACCGATAGCCATCCCCAGTGGATAGATATTATCTTCATGTTAATCAGGCAGTTGCGTGATGATGGAATTGCCGAGTTTCAGGGAAACGCCATGAGCGACGGGACGAGAGCAGCGCTGATGAAACTGGTTCCCAAGCGATGGCGGTCCGGGAAGCCGGTGGTGCCGGTGGTGCGGTTGTCCGGCGTGATCGGCGCGGTGACGCCGCTCAGGCCGGGCATGACGCTTGCGGGCGTCGCCAAGACGCTGGAGCGGGCGTTCGCGGTGGACAATGCCAAAGCGGTGGCGCTGCTGGTCAATTCGCCGGGCGGCTCGCCGGTGCAGTCGCGCCAGATTTTTCTGCGCATCCGGCAGCTCGCGCAGGAGAAAAAGCTTCCGGTGCTGGTGTTCGTCGAGGACGTCGCCGCCTCCGGCGGCTATATGATCGCCTGCGCAGGCGACGAGATTGTCTGCGATCCCTCGTCGATCCTGGGTTCGATCGGCGTGGTCGGCGGCAGCTTCGGTTTCACCGAACTGATCGGGAAGATCGGCGTCGAGCGCAGGCTGTATACGGCGGGCGAACACAAGGCGACGCTCGATCCGTTCCTTCCCGAAAACCCCGACGATGTGGCGCGGCTGAAAGCAATCCAGCGCGAGATCCACGCCACCTTCATCGAACTGGTCAAGACAAGCCGCGGTGCGCGGCTGAAGGGGGAGGACGATCTTTTGTTCACCGGCGAATACTGGGCGGGCGAGCGATCGGTCGCACTCGGCCTTGCGGACGCGATCGGCGATCTCCGCTCGACTCTGCGGGCGCGGTTCGGCGACAAGGTCTTGATGCCGCTGATCGCGCCTTCGACCGGTCTCTTGGCGGGGCTGCTTGGCCGCAAAGCGGGAGCCGGAACCCTGACCTCGTTCGATGCCGCCCTGGGGTTGCCGGACGACCTGATCTCCGCGCTTGAGACCCGGGCGATTTGGGCCAAGTTCGGATTTTAGAGCGTTTTCGAGCGAAGTGGATGCCGGTTCGCGTGAAGAAAACGCGTCAAATCAAAATCATAGAGCCCGCTTCTGATTCCATCAGAAGCGAAAAGGCTCTGGGCCCGACTCTCGCCGAAATCCCGTGCCAATTGGTCTCGATAAGAGCGATTGCGGGAATGATCGGGTTGGACGAGAATATATATCAGTATCGATAAGCCGACGATGAAGACGAGGATCGAACGATGCCGCCGCTGATTGCACTTGCAGCTACCCTGGGCGGACTGGTCGCAGTCCGCTGGCTCTACCGGATCGCCAAGCGGGTCAATCACGAACTCGAGGAGGTCCGAATGGCCCGCGTCGCCGAAGCGGCGCGCTCCCGCGATATTCCGACGCTGCGGCGCGATCCCCGCACTGGTGCCTATCGGCCTGACTAGGAGCGTTTTCGAGCGAAGCATGTCCTCGGGCTTGACCCGAGGCCCCGCCGCAATTCGCACGATTTCCGGCATTTCCGGTAACCGTTGTTCCGTCATCGCCTTGATTTGGCGGACACGCGCCGATACGGTCCCCGCGCGCCGCCAAACTCCGCGAATCCCCGAAAAACGGCCCGATGGACTCCTTGCCCCCGCACATGCGCCCGGAACGCTCGTTCCAGGGCCTGATCCTGACCCTGCAACGCTACTGGGCAGACTTCGGCTGCGTGATCCTGCAGCCCTATGACATGGAGGTGGGGGCGGGCACCTTTCATCCCGCGACCACGCTTCGCGCGCTGGGTCCGAAGCGCTGGAACGCGGCCTATGTGCAGCCGTCGCGCCGGCCCAAGGACGGCCGCTACGGCGAGAACCCCAACCGCCTGCAGCACTACTATCAGTTCCAGGTGATCCTCAAACCGTCGCCGCCGGACATCCAGGACCTCTATCTGAAATCGCTGGCCGCCATCGGCGTTGACAGCGCGCTGCATGACATCCGCTTCGTCGAGGACGACTGGGAAAGCCCGACGCTGGGGGCGTGGGGGCTCGGCTGGGAGTGTTGGTGCGACGGCATGGAGGTCAGCCAGTTCACCTACTTCCAGCAGGTGGCGGGCGTCGAATGCGCGCCGGTGGCGGGCGAACTTACCTACGGGCTGGAGCGGCTCGCGATGTTCGTGCAGGGCGTCGACCGCGTCTACGATCTCAACTTCAATGGCCGCGAGGGTGCCGACAAGGTGACCTATGGCGACGTCTTCCTGCAAGCCGAGCAGGAATATTCGCGGCACAACTTCGAGCATTCCGACACCGCGATGCTGTTCGAGCAATTCAGGATGGCCGAGAGCGCGTGCAAGACATATCTCGAAGCGGGGTGGCAGGACAATCCGCAAAAGCCCGGCAAACGCGAGGCTCATCTGATGGTGCTGCCGGCCTACGACCAGTGCATCAAGGCGAGCCATGTCTTCAACCTGCTCGACGCGCGCGGCGTGATCTCGGTGACCGAGCGCCAGAGCTACATCCTGCGGGTGCGCGAACTGGCGAAAGCCTGCGGCGAGGCGTGGCTCCATACCGAAGCGGGCGGCGTCTAGGCGATGCCTGATCTTCTGCTCGAACTGTTCTCCGAGGAAATTCCCGCGCGCATGCAGGCGAAGGCGGCGGACGATCTGCGCAGGATGGTCACCGACAAGCTGGTCGCCGAGGGTCTTGTCTATGAGGGTGCGAAAGCCTTCGCAACGCCGCGCCGCCTCGCGCTGACCGTGCACGGCGTCCCGGTGCGCCAGCCCGATCTCAAGGATGAGCGCAAGGGGCCGAAGGTCGGAGCACCCGACGCCGCCGTGCAAGGCTTTCTGAAAGCCACTGGGCTGAAATCGCTGGATGAGGCAAAAATCCAGCGCGATCCGAAGAAGGGCGATTTCTACGTCGCGCTGATCGAGAAGCCGGGCCGTCCGGCGATCGACGTGCTGGCGGAATTCTTGCCCGTCATCGTGCGCACCTTCCCGTGGCCGAAGCAGATGCGCTGGGGCGAGCGCTCGGCGAAGCCCGGCGCGCTGACCTGGGTGCGGCCGCTGCATTCGATCATCGCGACCTTCGGGCCCGAAACTGAAGAACCCGACGTGGTGCGGTTCGATGTCAGCGGCATCGCGGCGGGGCAAACTACGCGCGGTCACCGCTTCATGGCGCCGAACGAATTCAGCGTGCGCCGCTTCGAGGATTACGAGGCGAAGCTGCACGAGGCGAAAGTCGTGCTCGACCCGCAGCGCCGCAAGGACATCATCCTCGCCGACGCGAAAGAACTGGCGTTCGCGCAAGGGTTCGGCCTGGTCGAGGATCAGGTGCTGCTCGACGAGGTCGCGGGGCTCGTCGAATGGCCGGTGGTGCTGATGGGCTCGTTCGACGAGGAGTTTTTGTCGATCCCCGGCGAGGTGATCCGCGCCACCATCCGCAACAATCAGAAGTGTTTTGTGGTGCGGCAGCCTCACCATCCCCTTGAGGGGGGAGGTGAAAGACTCGCCAACCGCTTCATCCTCACAGCCAACATCGAAGCCAGCGACGGCGGCAAGGCCATCGTCGCCGGCAACGAGCGCGTGATCCGCGCGCGGCTGTCGGATGCCAAATTCTTCTACGAGACCGACCTGAAAACGAAGCTGGAATACCGGCTGCCGAAGTTCGAGAAGATCGTGTTCCACGAAAAGCTCGGCACGCAAGCCGAGCGCATCGCGCGCATCGAGCGGTTGGCCGCCGAAATTGCGCCGCTGGTCGTGCCAACCGCGCAAGGCGCGGAAAAAGAAAAACTCGTTGCGAAGGCGAAGCGCGCGGCTCAACTGTGCAAGGCCGATCTGCTCACCGAAGTCGTCGGCGAATTCCCCGAGCTGCAGGGCCTGATGGGGAAATACTACGCGCTGGCACAGGACGAGGATGCTTCCGTCGCTGCCGCGTGCGAGGAGCACTACAAGCCGCAGGGTCCGAACGACCGCGTACCGACTGATCCTGTTTCGATTGCGGTGGCGTTGGCCGACAAGATCGACACGCTGGTTGGCTTCTGGGTCATCGATGAAAAGCCGACGGGATCGAAAGACCCGTATGCGCTGCGCCGTGCGGCGCTGGGGGCAATTCGCCTCTTGCTTGAAAACAATCTTCGATTGTCATTTCGTCGCTTAGTGGGTTGCGCTATCCCAGAAATCCAAGTCAAGGTTAAGCTTGCTCCGTTGACGCGTTCTGCCATTGCCGCTCAGGAAGCTTTGTATAAGGCTGATTTTGATAGTAGCGCGAAGGCTGTTTATCGGGAATTCAGGAGGAAATTGCGGCAGGATGCTTCCGACGAAGTTGATGCCGCTTATGAAGCGCAATACGAGCAGGCCTCTTCTGACCTCCTCTCATTCTTCGCCGACCGCCTGAAGGTGCAACTGCGAGAGCAGGGCGCGCGGCATGATCTGGTGGACGCGGTGTTCGCCCTCGAAGGCCAAGACGATCTCCTGATGATCGTCCGCCGCGTCGAGGCGCTCGGAAAATTCCTCGATACCGACGACGGCAAGAATCTGCTGGCGGGTACCAAGCGCGCCTCCAACATCCTCGCCATCGAGGAGAAGAGGGACAAGCGCACTTTCGACGGTGCGCCGGACGCCTCGCTTTATAGGCTGGACGAAGAGAAGACGCTCGCCGCCGCCATCGATCAAGTAACGGCCGAAGCGAGCGCTGCTGTTGCGAACGAAGACTTTGCTGCCGCCATGGCGGCGATGGCGAAACTGCGCCCGGCGGTCGATGCGTTTTTTGACAAGGTGAAGGTCAACGACGACGACCCGACGATTCGTGAAAACCGCCTGAAGCTGCTCAACGAAATCCGCGCCGCCACGCGCACGGTCGCGGACTTCTCCAAAATCCAGGATTGATGACACCGCAGCGCCAACACTCGCCGAGGTAAACCGGAAACCCCGTCCCTGGAGGTGACGGGACGGGGTTCCGGTCGCCCGCGTGACGGCGGCTCCGATCGTGCCGTATCGTCACGCGAACCGACACCCGCATCGCTTGAAAGAACACGCCGCCAGCGCGCGTCCGAGCGATGTGGGCCTGGCGCAAAGTATCAGTCGATCACCTGCATGATGCGCCGCGTGCGCGGCTCGATCAGCACGGTTTCACCATTCACAACGGTGTAGCGATACGGTGTCGCACCGAAACGCTGCGGCACGTCGTAAAGGGCGACGCCTTCGTCGGCGATGGTCGCACCGACGACGATGTTTTGCGGAACGGTGAAAGAGGGAACGCGCTCGGTCACGACGTATTCGCGAAACGCCGGGCGCTGCTCGTAAGTAATTCCGCCGTCGGCGTCGACCTCGACCGGCTGGGTGACGACCACATCGGTCGACGGCGCGACCCCGACCGTGACGCCTTGCGCGTGAGCGGCGAGGGCTCCGCCGAGCGCCGTCACAAGTGTGGCAATAGCCAGGGCGGTATTCCGCATGGTTGGCCTCCTTATGAAATCGGGCGCGCATCTTTTAACGCGCGCCGTTCGCTTGGTGTCATGCCAATTCATCCGGCCTGCCATCGTTCCCCCGCGCATGTTGGCATTTCCAGGGCGATTTGCGGCAAGGCCACAAGATGAAGTGGAACCCGTCGATGTCGCAGCGGCCGCTATCGTGAAGCCGGCGCGGCGGATAAAGTTTCTGCGATTCGTCAATCGCATCAGCGGAGGTTCCCCAATGGTCATCACGGCAGCAAATATCCAGCCCATCGTGGCGCTGATCGCAGGCGTTCTCATCTTGATCATGCCGCGTTTCCTGAATCTGGTTGTCGCGATTTATCTCATCTTCATCGGTCTCTCAGGCCTTGGTGTGTTCAAGATGTTGCATTTCTGATTTCCAGAGCCTTTTCGCTTCTGATGGAATCAGAAGCGGGCTCCATGATTTTGATTTGACGCGTTCTCTTCCCGCGAACCGGAACCCATCCTCGGGTCAAGCCCGAGGACATGCTTCGCTCGAAAACGCTATAATGGTGTCCTGATCGTGTTGTCTGTCGCAGTGGATGACGGAGCGAGCTGGAACGGCGGCTAGCCGCGCTCCGCTTGTGACGCGCTCATCAGAGCCGCGAGGTGGGACATTCTGCGCTGGCGGTGATTGCCTTGCTCGCGCTCGCACTTGCTCCGTTTCCAGATCGCTGATCGAGCAAAGGTCGAGCAGCGACGCCGAGTCGCGTTCGCGTCTCGTCTACAATTCGATTCAGTATTCCGTGGTGCGGGCGAACGCGGACGGCGATCCGGTCACCGCTGGGCGATGACCACGTCGGTCTGCCTGGGCGCAGATATCGAAAGCCGCTTGCCTTCCGGTCTGAATAGGTGTTCAGCTTTTCAGAACGCCTTTTGCGCGAACTCGCGCAACGTATTGAACGCACGTACGTTCCGGCCAACGCCGCGGCGGTCGATGGACATGAAACGCGCATGGTGTATCGGCGGACCCATCAGGTCTTGAAGCGCCTCGCGGCGCGGCGCCGCGCCATCCTGGCGGCAGCGCGGGATACGGCCAGCAACAGCGGCATGGCGGCAGTGCAGATCGCACCGGTCGCGCTTCGCGCCAATGTCGCGGCCGGCACCGTCTATCGTTATTTTCCCTCGAAAGCGGATCTGATTTCCGAACTGATCATGGAGGTTGCGCGCGACGAGCTGGCCGCGATACGTGCTGCCGCCGACGCCGCGCCGGGTCCATCTTCGGCGCTCGCGGCCGCGGTCGCTACCGTCGCCGTGCATATGGTGTCGCACCGGAAACTGGCGTGGGGTATTCTGGCCGAGCCGGTCGATGTCGATGTGGCTGCGACGCGGTTGGCAAGCCGCCGCGACATCGCCGGCGAGATTGAAACGCGTATCATCGCCGCGGTGCGCGCCGGACATCTGCCGGCGCAGGATACGTCGCTGGCCGCTACCGCGCTGCTTGGCGCACTGAATGAATCTCTTGTCGGCCCGCTGGCGCCCGACAACCTCGATGATCCGGCGAGGCTCCGCGACGTGGTGCAGACAGCGACCCTGCTGGCGTTGCGCGCGGTCGGCGTGACGGATGCCCGCGCCCGCGGTCTTGTGGTGCAGGCCGCCCTGCCGGCAAGGATGCCGGCAGGGGAGCACACGGGCTGAAGCGCGCCTTACTTCGCCTTGACCTTGCCGTCCTTGTCGAACTCCGAGACATAGGCCCAGAGGTTGTCGAGTTCGCTTTGCTTCTTGATGCCGGCGAACGACATCTTGGTGCCCGGGACCTTGGCCTTGGGGTCCTTGATGTATTCCTTGAACTCTGCCTCGTTCCAGGTGATGCCGGAATTCTTGTTGGCGTCCGAATAGGCATAGCCTGCCACGGCGCCGGAATGGCGGCCATCCAGGCCATTCAGCTCCGGTCCGACCTTGTTCTTGGCGCCTTCGCCGATGTCATGACATGCCTTGCACTTGTTGAAGGCTGCCTTTCCGGCGGCCGCATCCTGTGCGCTTGAGGTGCCCACGCTTGCAAGCGCGACGCCGAGAACAGTCAGTGCGGAGATGGCGAACGTTTTCATGGAGACCTCTGAGTTGTGGTGGCTTCAGGCTAAAGCGGTTGGGATTTGCCTCCCCAGAAAGGAAGAGGCCGTGCCTCGATTCTGAAGCTCGCACGTCGTTGCGATAACCCCTGATGCGAACCGCAGAATCAAAGGATACCACTGATCTTAGAATGATTCGAGCATGATTTTTGGTACAAAAGGCCGCTTGACGGGCTCGCCGGGTTGCGGCAGCCGATTCAATCCTTCAGGCGGCCGTGCTCGGAGCACCGTCGCGCCCTGCAATCGTAGCATTCGACCGGAGTCCCATCAATCCTATTTAACTAAAGACCGGCGATACCTACACAAGACATATGAAATGTGGTTGATCCGGTTGGTGTTGTAGCGATCCCACGATTGGCGCGTAGTCCGCAAACGTGGATACCGGTTTTGCGATCAGAATACGCGCGAGTTATTGACTAAGAGCATTTGCTCTAGGTCGCGATGCAGGAGCGCCTGCCTTATGCCCATCATGATGCCCGCATCGGATCAGTTGGTCCTTAATCGCCGCGACGCCATCGTTGCGGACTTGCGCGCGATCGTGCCGGGCGAAGGCGTGATCTCCAGTGCCGCGGAAATGCTGCCGTATGAGTCGGACGCCCTGACCGCCTATCGCCAGCCGCCGATGGTCGTGGTGTTGCCGGAAACCACGGAGCAGGTGTCGCGCGTTCTGAAATACTGTTTCGACAACGGCATCAAGGTGGTGCCGCGCGGCTCCGGCACCTCGCTGTCCGGGGGAGCGTTGCCGCTTGAGGACGCGGTGCTGCTGGGCTTAAGCAAGTTCAAGCGCATCCGCGAGATCGATTTCGATAATCGCGTCGTCGTCACCGAGCCCGGCGTCACCAACCTCGCGATCAGTCAGGCCGTGGCCCATGCCGGCTTCTACTACGCGCCCGATCCCTCGTCGCAGATCGCCTGTTCGATCGGCGGCAACATCGCGGAAAATTCAGGCGGCGTTCACTGCCTGAAATACGGCATGACCACCAACAACGTGCTCGGCTGCGAGCTTGTGTTGATGTCGGGCGAAATCCTCCGCATCGGCGGTAAGACGGCGGAGAGCGCGGGTTACGACCTGATGGGCATCATCACCGGCTCCGAAGGCTTGCTCGGCGTCGTCACCGAAGTCACCGTCCGCATTCTGCGCAAGCCGGAAACCGCGCGGGCGCTGCTGGTCGGCTTTCCGCAAGTCGAGGCGGCCGGAGAGTGCGTGGCGCGGATCATTGGCGCCGGCATCATTCCCGGCGGCATGGAAATGATGGACAAGCCGGCGATCCACGCCGCGGAAGCCTTCGTTCATGCCGACTATCCGCTCGATGTCGAAGCGCTGCTGATCATCGAACTCGACGGCTCGAGCATTGAAGTCGATGAACTCATCAAGCGGGTCGAGGCCATCGCGCTCGGCTGTGGATCGACCACCTGCCGGATTTCCGGTTCGGAAGCCGAGCGCGACCTGTTCTGGGCCGGCCGCAAGGCGGCGTTTCCGGCTGTCGGCCGCATCTCGCCGGACTATCTCTGCATGGACGGCACCATTCCGCGCGGCGCGCTGCCGCGGGCGCTTTCGCGCATTCGCGATCTCAGCGAGAAATACGGTCTCGGCGTCGCCAACGTGTTTCATGCCGGCGACGGCAATCTTCACCCGCTCATCCTCTACGACGCCAACAAGCCCGGCGAGATGGACAAGGCGGAGGCGTTCGGCGCGGAGATTCTGTGCTGCTGCGTCGAGCTAGGCGGCGTTCTGACCGGCGAACACGGCGTCGGTATCGAGAAACGGGACCTGATGCCGTACATGTTCAGCGAGGCCGATCTCAACCAGCAGCAGCGGCTGAAATGCGCGTTCGACGCGCGGGGGCTGCTTAATCCGGGCAAGGTGTTTCCGACGCTGCACCGCTGCGCCGAGCTTGGCCGCGTCCATGTGCACGGCGGCAAACTGGCGTTTCCGGATTTGCCGAGATTTTGAGGCGATCATGACGTTGCTGGAGTACGGTGTCGTTTCCGCACATGCGGAAGCGTTCTCTTCCCCCCATAAGGGGGAAGAGAACCGGTTGTGCCTAGTGGCCGATGGCAGGCCCTGCATCTTCTCGGCCCACTTCTCGAAGCATCAGGCAGCGCCGTGAACATCCTGCAAATACGCGACGCCGCCGACGTGGAGGCCGCGGTGCGCGCCGCCATCGCCGGCGAACAGCCGCTCGAGATCAGGGGGCACGGCTCGAAGCAGTCGATCGGCCATGCGATGGCGACCAATGCGGTGCTCGATGTCTCGGCGCTGAACGCGGTGACCTGTTACGAGCCGAACGAACTCATCATCACGGTGCAGGCCGGCGCACCGCTGGATGACGTGCTGTCGCTGATCGATTCCAAAAACCAGGAGTTTGCGTTCGAGCCGATGGACACCGCCGTGCTGCTCGGCGCCAGGTCCGGCCGCGGCACCGTCGGCGGCATGATCGGTGCCGGGCTCGCCGGCCCGCGCCGCATCAAGGCCGGCGGCGCGCGGGACCATCTGCTCGGCGCCCACGCCGTCTCCGGCTTCGGCGACAGTTTCAAGGCCGGCGGCAGGGTGGTGAAGAACGTCACCGGCTACGATCTCTGCAAGCTGCTGGCCGGATCGTGGGGTACGCTTGCGGTCATGACCGAGGTGACGCTCAAGGTGATGCCGAAGGCCGAGACCGAGCGCACTCTGGTGTTGCGCGGGCTCGACGACGTCACCGCCAATCGGGCGATGACCGCCGCGTTGGGTTCGCCGTATGACGTTTCGGGGGCGGCACACGCGCCGCATCCGGCGCTCAGGGCGGCCGCCCAAGGCTTGGCTCAAGGCTTGGCTCAAGGCTTGGCTCAAGGCTCGGCTCGAGGCGCGCTCGCCGGTCTCGCATCAACGGGGCAGGCCGCGACACTGTTGCGGCTGGAAGGCATCGCCGCCTCGGTTAGTCACCGCGCGACGGCGCTCGCAGCGGAGCTTGCATCGTTCGGAACGGCCGAACTCATCGGGGGTGCAGAGTCGGCTGCGCTGTGGCGTGACATTCGCGACGTCATGCCGTTCGCGGCCGACGGCGCACTTGGCGCGTGGCCGGTGTGGCGGATCGTCTGTCCGCCTGCGTGCGGCGGCGCCTTCGGGCAGGCGCTGGCGCGCGACACCGGCGGCGAGGTGATCTATGACTGGGGCGGCGGGTTGCTCTGGGCGGCGCTGCCGCCAGCGACCGACGCCCACGCTACGATGCTGCGCCGGCGGCTCGCCGCGATCGGCGGCCACGCAACCTTGCTGCGGGCTGACGAGGGACTGCGGCGAACGGTCGATGTATTTCATCCGCAGGCGAAAGGCGTCGCAGCCCTGGCCGAGCGGGTGCGGCAGAGCTTCGATCCGAAAAGCATTCTCAATCGCGGCAGGCTGGTGCGGACGTCGATCTCATGAAAACCGAATTCACGCCCGCTCAGCTGGCCGACCCGGATATCGTCGAAGCCGACAAGATCCTCCGCAAGTGCGTGCATTGCGGGTTCTGCACCGCGACGTGCCCGACCTATGTGCTGCTCGGCGACGAACTCGACAGCCCGCGCGGCCGGATTTATCTGATCAAACAGATGCTCGAAAAGAACGAGCCGCCGACGGCCGAGGTCGTGAAACACATCGACCGCTGCCTGTCGTGTCTCGCCTGCATGACGACCTGTCCCTCCGGCGTCAACTACATGCACCTGGTCGATCAGGCGCGGGTCAGGATCGAGAAGGAGTATGTGCGGCCGCTGCCCGAGCGGCTGCTCCGGGCCGTTCTCGCCTATGTGCTGCCGCGGCCGAGAGTCTTTCGCGCCGGCATGGTTCTGGCGCGCCTTGGCCGGCCCCTCGCGGCGCTGCTGCCGGGCTCAAAGCCGGGCGCGACGACGCCGACGTTCTTGCACAGGATCAAGGCGATGCTGGCGCTCGCGCCGGCGTCGCTGCCGGCTCCCGGAGCGCGCGCCGGCAGCGTGTTTCCGGCGCAGGGTGCGAAGCGTGGCCGCGTTGCGCTGCTGCAGGGCTGCGCCCAGCAGGTGCTGGCGCCGCGCATCAACCAGGCCGCGATCAGCCTGCTGACCCGTCACGGTGTCGAGGTGGTGCTGGTGGCGGACGAGCAGTGTTGCGGCGCGCTGACGCATCATATGGGCGACGACCGGGATGCACTGGCGCGTGCGCGGGCCAATATCACAACCTGGATCGCGGAAGCGGAGCGCGGCGGCCTCGACGCCATCGTGGTGACGGCGTCGGGCTGCGGTACCGTCATCAAGGATTACGGTTACCTGTTGCGGGAGGACCGCGACTACGCCGGGCCGGCCGCAAAGATATCAGGCCTGACCAAGGACATCACCGAGTATGTCGCGAGCCTCGATCTGCCGCCGCCGCGCAGTCGCAGCGATCTCGTCATTGCCTATCACTCCGCCTGTTCGCTTCAGCACGGCCAGAAAATCACGCAGCTTCCGAAAGATTTGCTTTCCAAGAATGGATTCGTGGTGAAAGATATCCCGGAGAGTCATTTGTGTTGCGGTTCGGCGGGGACCTACAACATTCTCCAGCCTGACATTGCGAACAGACTGCGCGACCGGAAGGTCGCCAATATCGCAAGCGTCAAGCCGGACATGATTGCCGCCGGCAATATCGGGTGCATGGTTCAGATTGCCGGTGGAACGTCGGTCCCTGTTGTTCACACGATTGAACTTCTCGATTGGGCAACGGGCGGCCCCCGGCCAGGACTGAATTGATCGGCGGCAACAGGAGGACCACGATGGCTAAGAAATCCAGGAAGGCGAAGAGCGTTAAGGCCAAGAAAAGCAAGAAGAAGGTCGTAGCGGCAAACAGGAAATCGGCGAAGAAAGCTACAAAGAAAGCTGCGAAGAAATCCACGAAGAAGGCGGTGAAGACGGTTTCGGCAAAGAGGACGGCGAAGAAGAAATCGGCGAAGAAATCCGCCAAAAAATCCGCCAAGAAGTCTCCGAGGAAAGCCGCCAAGAAATCTGCCAAGAAGTCCGTCAAGAAATCAGCCAAAAAATCTGCCAAGAAGTCCGTCAAGAAATCCGCAGGGAAGCCGGCGACCAAACGCAGGGCTTCGGTGAAAAAAACCGCGGCCAAACGTGCCGCGCGAAAGCCAGCCGTTGCCGCGATGCCGGCCCCGAGTTGGGCCATGCCCGAGCCCGCGGCTCCGGCCGATGACCATACGGACGACGGCCATGGCTCGGGCTCGTGAGGTGACGGCAACTAGAGCTATTCCGGCTTTAATGGAATCAAAGCCGGCTCCAGCTTTCTGTTTTGACGCGTTTTCTTCACGCGAACCGGTATCCGTCCTCGGGTCAAGCCCGAGGACATGCTTCGCTTGAAAACGCTATAAAGCAGGATGAGGTTGGGTTGACAGCTTCGGGCGACGATCGCGTGCCGTCTCCATCCAATACTTGAGTTCCGGGTCGCAGCGTCTCCGCTGCGGCCCTTTTCATTGGAAACAGTCAGGTCATTGGAATCAGTCCGACGGCCATCGGACCGGCCATCGTCGGCGGCATGATGTGGCGCGAAAAGCGTCAGGCGAGGATGCCGCTCGCACCGCCGAGCCGTACGGGATTCTGTGATTGATATTCTGCAAGACCGGCGAACAATGTGTTGCAAACAGGCCGGAACGCCCGGATAGGCGGCAAATGCTCGCTATTTCGGCTTCCCGGTTTTCGTCTTCGGCCTCAGTATGGTTAACAAAAAAGGAATCATTTGCGGCCAAATGTCGCTCGCCTTCGCGACCTTCGGGATTTGGGCCGGTTTACTTGGGTCCGGTTTACTTGGGCCCGGTTTGCTTGGGCCGGTTTACTTGCGCGGCTTTTCGGCGGATGAGGGTTCGTCATGAAGACAATGGTCCTGGCAGCAACGGTGCTGGCGATGACGGCAAGTTCGGCGCTGGCGGCGGATATGGCGGTGAATGCCTACAAGGCGCCGCCTCCGGTCGCATTCGATCCGTGGGACATCGCCTTCGGCGCCGGCGTCATGAGCGACTACGTGTTCCGCGGCGTGACGCAGTCGAACCACAAGCCGTCAGTGACCGCCTACTTCGAGCCCCGCTACAACGTCACCAAGGATCTGCAGCTTTACGTCGGCTCGTCGGTCGAGAGCATCTCCTTCGCCAACCGTGCGGCGGCCGAGGTCGATATCTACGGCGGTATCCGTCCGACTTTCGGCGCCTTTGCCTTCGACTTCGGCGTCTGGGGCTACCTGTATCCGGGCGGCACCTGCGTTGATACCGCAGCCGCCGGTCTCGGCACGCTCTGCCCGGGCGATACCGGTGCAATCGCTCTGTTCAACGGTAACGTCATGAAGAAGGACGTGAGCTTCTTCGAGACCTACGCCAAGGTGAACTACACCATCAACGACAACTGGGCGGTCGGCCTGAACGAGTACTATTCCCCGAACTTCCTGAACACCGGCGCCTGGGGCAATTACGCGTCGATCACCGCCAAGTACACCGCGCCCGCCACCACGTTCGGCAGCAGCGGCGTCGGCATGTATGTGTCGGGTGAGTTCGGCCGCCAGTGGCTCGGAACGTCGGACTCGTTCTACGGCACCGGCGTTGCCGCGGCCGGCTTCGCAGGTCCGTTTCCGAACGGCATCAAGTATGCCGATTACAATACCTGGAATATCGGCATCGGCCTCACCTACAAGGTGTTCACGCTCGACCTGCGCTACTCCGACAGCGACCTGTCGAAGGGGGACTGTAACGCCTTCACGTCGGATTTCAGGGCTCCGCTCAACGGCAGCTTTACAAACATCAATCCGGGCGGCGCCGGCTCCACCTGGTGCGGCGCGACTTTCATCGCAAAGCTGTCGGCTGACCTGACGGCGATGACCAGCCTGAAATAGTCCGCGCTCTTTTCGTCGAGCCATGATGTCAGGGCCGGGGAGGCGATTGCAGCCCGCAGGCAGATTTCGGCCACAAAGCGGACTCCACCTCACGAAATCTGCGTATGTAGCGTTTTCGAGCGAAGCTTGTCCTCGGGCTTGACCCGAGGATGGATACCGGTTCGCGTGAAGAAAACGCGTCAAAATCATAGAGCCCCGCTTCTGATTCCATCAGAAGCGGAAAGGCACTAGAACGGCGCGGGTCTGATCGGTCGCGATCATCATTCAACGAGGGCGGATGGCTGCAAGGTTTGGGTTCTGGTCCGGTGCGGTTGCGATCGCCGTCGGAGGCATCATTGCATCGCCGGCGTCGGCGCAGGATGGATTTCCGTTCGGCTTCGAGATGACGCTGGATGCGCCGCCGCAGCCCGGCTCGAAGCGGGTGCCGTCGCTGGAAATCGGCGACAGCGGCGAGGCCAAGCTCGAGTTGTGGTGCAAGGGCGGCAAGGGCCAGTTCTCGGTGGCCGGCAACACCGTCATCTTCGTGGCCGGTCCGCTGGAGGACCGCTCCTGTCCGCCGGAGAAGGCGCAGGCCGATGACGACCTGGTTGCGGCGCTCACTGCTGCGGTCACCTGGGAGCGGCAGGGCGACGCGGTCTCGTTCGCCGGACCGACCACGCTGCGGTTTCATCTCAATACAAACTGAGAGCGGGATGAGGTTTGATTGAATCGTCATGCCCGGCTTGGGCATCCACGTCTTGAAACGTGAATCCGATCGATGACGTGGATGGCCGGGACGTCTGCGCGAAGACGCGCTTCGCGCTTTAGCCCGGCAATGACGGACAATCGAGATGTTTCCGTCCAAGCGTGAAGCACTCATAATCCGATTTCCGCGCGCACGGATCGCAATCCTGTGCCGCAGAGAGTCGGGGCGCGTTATTTCCAGGCCGATTTGTCGGCGTCCCAGCGCTGGGCCTTGAACTGCTTCGCCAGCGCATCCACCGAACCGCTGTCGTCGGTCTCGACGCCCTCGTCGTCGCCCGCTGACGTGTCGTCGGCCAGACCGAGCCTCGGTCCCTCGGTTTCGTCTGTGGTAGTCGTCGACGGGACGCCGACCCAGAGCATGATGTGATCGGACCCGCCGGGCTTGTCGGGGCCGGGCAACGCGGTCACCTCGATGGTGTCGGTAAGCTTGAGCGCCGGAACCACGTCGCTCGGACGTTTGAAGGTCAGCGTCAGCTTGCCGGTGTCGTCACTCCATTTTGTTGACACCGGCTTTGCGTCGAGGGCTTTTTCCAGCACGCCGGAGATGGCGGTCGCGAGCTTGTTACGATTGAGCTTGCCGTTGTCGCGCCATTCCGCGGCCGGAAACCGGATGGTGCGCTCCATGTCGAACATGCCAGTGCTCCAGCCGGCGGCGATCACGCCGGGCGAAGCCTTCAGTTTGGCAACGAGGGCGGGCGCGCGCTCGGGATCGACGTTGATGTCGATGACCTGCGCGCCGGCCCGCAGCACCTCGCAGTTCACATCGAGGCTGTTCAGCGCCACCTCGACATGCTGTCCTCTCAACCCCTTGAGCAAATCGACCGCGGCGTCGAGTTTCACTTTCACGGCGATGGCTTCGGGAGACACCTCGGTGAAATCCTGCGGCGTTGCGATGATGCCGTCGTCGGTTGTGCGCGCGTCGTTGAACTCGGCCTCGCTGAGGTCGGAATTGTCCGTCGAGGTCACCTCGGTGACGGTCTGGCCGACGCTGACCCGGCCCTCGAACTCGAACGTATCGCCGGTGGGCTTGCGGGTGAGGTTGACCTCGACCGGAAGCTTGTCGCCGATGCTTTGGGTCGTGCCGGTCAGGGTCGAGCCGTTCACCGCGAGGTTGACGACGAAGCGGTCCTTGCGATCGGAGCCCTTTTTCGCAGGGTAACACACATCGAGAACGGCGGCTGTGACGGTCTTGCCCTGGCGAGTTTCCTTGAGGATGACGTCGGCATTGCCTTCCATCAGCCCGTCGATGGAGGTGAAGTATCGCACCTCGGCGCCGCCGGGGGGTGTCCTTGGAAGCGGCCTGTCCTGCGCGAACAGACTCCCCGGCAAAGCGATCACCAAGCCGACCAGGCACAGCCGTAGCGCGCGCATAGAGAATCCCCGTTTGTCGAATCGCCTGTCACCCTAGAACCGGCTTCGCCAAAAAAGAAGGCCGCCCGGAGGCGGCCTTCTGGCGAAGTCGTGCAGTTGGGAAGGCTCAGAAGCCCATGCCGCCCATGCCACCGCCGCCCGGCATAGCCGGCGCCGGCTCCTCCTTCGGCAGTTCGGCGACCATGGCTTCTGTGGTCACGAGCAGGCCCGCGACCGACGCGGCATCCTGCAAAGCGGTGCGCACCACCTTGGCCGGATCGATGATGCCCTTGGCGACCATGTCGACATACTCTTCCTTCTGGGCGTCGAAGCCGAAGGTCTCGGTCTTGTTTTCGAGAACCTTGCCGACAACGATGGACCCCTCGACGCCGGCGTTTTCCGCGATCTGGCGGATCGGGGCTTCCAGCGCCTTCAGTACGATGTTGATGCCGGCCTGCACGTCCGGGTTGTCGTTGGCGATGCGCCCGACCGCCTTCTTGGCGCGCAGCAGCGCGGTGCCGCCGCCGGGCACGATGCCTTCCTGCACGGCTGCGCGGGTGGCGTTGAGGGCATCCTCGACGCGATCCTTCTTTTCCTTGACCTCGATCTCGGTGGCTCCGCCGACGCGGATCACCGCGACGCCGCCGGCGAGCTTGGCCAGACGCTCCTGCAGCTTCTCGCGGTCGTAGTCCGAGGTGGTCTCCTCGATCTGCGCCTTGATCTGTCCGACCCGCGCTTCGATATCTTTCTTCTTGCCGGCGCCGTTGACGATTGTGGTGTTCTCCTTGTCGATCACCACCTTCTTGGCGCGGCCGAGCATGTCCACGGTGACGTTCTCTAGCTTGATGCCGAGGTCGTCGGAGATGAGCTGGCCACCGGTGAGGATCGCGATGTCCTCCAGCATGGCCTTGCGGCGATCGCCGAAGCCGGGCGCCTTGACGGCTGCGACCTTGAGGCCGCCCCGCAGCCGGTTGACCACCAGCGTCGCCAGCGCCTCGCCCTCGATGTCTTCCGCCACGATCAGCAGCGGCTTGCCCGACTTCACCACCGCCTCGAGCAACGGCAGTATGGCCTGAAGGCCGGACAGCTTCTTCTCGTGCAGCAGGATGTAGGCGCCGTCGAGTTCGGCGGTCATCTTCTCGGCATTGGTGACGAAGTAGGGGCTGAGGTAGCCGCGGTCGAACCTCATGCCCTCGACGATGTCGACGTCGGTTTCGAGCGACTTGTTCTCCTCGACGGTGATGACGCCCTCGTTGCCGACCTTCTGCATCGCCTGCGCGATCATCTTGCCGATCGCGGTGTCGCCGTTGGAGGAGATGGTGCCGACCTGCGCGACTTCGGCCGAGGATGCGACCGGCTTGGCGCGCTTGCCGATGTCCTTCACCACGGCCGCGGCCGCGATGTCGATGCCGCGCTTGAGGTCCATCGGATTCATGCCGGCGGCAACGGCCTTGGCGCCCTCGCGGACGATGGCCTGGGCCAGCACGGTGGCGGTGGTGGTGCCGTCGCCGGCGGTGTCGTTGGTCTTGGAGGCGACCTCGCGCACCATCTGCGCGCCCATGTTCTCGAACCTGTCGTCGAGCTCGATCTCCTTGGCGACGGTGACGCCGTCCTTGGTGATGCGTGGCGCGCCGAAGCTCTTCTCGATCACGACGTTGCGGCCCTTCGGGCCGAGGGTCACCTTTACGGCGTTGGCGAGGATATCGACGCCGCGCAGCATGCGGTCGCGCGCGTCGCCGGAAAACCTGACGTCCTTGGCTGACATTTGATGGTTCCTTGATTGAGCAAAACGTCTTCCGCAGAGTTTTACAAGCACTGTGCTGTCATCATCCGCGAAAGCGGATGACCCGGTATCCCGCGATGTTCAATCGCAACGCGTTGCGTCGGAATACTGGTTCGCCCGGTCATCGGGCGCATAGTGCGCTCTTGCCGGGCGATGACGTCGGTAGATGTGGAGGCCGTCAGGCTTAGTCCAGCACGCCCATAATGTCGGACTCCTTCATGATCAGGACGTCCTGGCCGTCGAGCTTGATCTCGGTGCCCGACCACTTGCCGAACAGTACCTTGTCGCCGACCTTGATGTCGATCGGGACCAGCTTGCCGGCTTCGTCGCGCCCGCCGGGGCCGACGGCGATGACTTCGCCCTGCGAGGGCTTTTCCCTGGCGGTGTCGGGAATGATGATGCCGCCCTTGGTCTTTTCTTCGGCATCGATGCGTTTGACCACGACACGGTCATGCAGCGGACGAAATTTGGTTTTAGCCATAGCGGCTCCTCCGGGGGTTCGCAGGACTCTGAATTGCCATCGACGGAATGCAATGCGCCCGGATTCGAAACGCCGAGCGATTCGTATCTTTGGCAATCATGCTCCGATCTTTGGCAATCATGCTCAAAGAGTGCTAATCGTCGGCGGGGAATATGGCTTGGCAGCCATGCTTGTCAAGCAAGCCCCCTTAAGCCGTTGGTGAGGGGTGTGTAGGATAGTGCAAACCATGTCGTGGTGCCCTCGTGATCGCGGGGTAAGGTTGCCGCGGCCACATTTTTTAAGCCTGGCTGCCTGGGGCGCGGCGGTCGGGAACTCGGTCGGGGAAACATACGATGGTCAGATCAGACGGCGGACGCGCGGCTTTGAACCTTGGGGCGGCCGCGGCCCTTGCGGTGTTTCTCGGCGGGTGCGGGTCGATCGGCTCGATCGGACTATCGAACCAACCGGCGCAGCCTCCCCAGCCGGCGGTCGAGCCCGACATTCCGGCCACGATCCGCGCCGACGAACTCGTCGGACGCTGGGGCCTTGCATCCTATCAAAACCCGAACGACCGGGCGCGGACCGAGGCTGCGGCCAAGACGCAGTGCCGTAATCCCTACGTGATCGGCGCAGGCGGCAACGGCGGTGTGATCATGCATCTCGCCGACGAGGCGACGCCGCAGGAATTGCGGCTGAAGGGCAGCCAGAGCGGCAAGAACTATATCGGACCGGAAGGACCCGCCGGCGGCCCGAAGGATCGCGAGATCGTCTCCTTCGACGGTCGCGTCCTGGTCACGCGCTTCATCGACCCGGATGCGGCGACCCGCTACGGCAACATGGTTTATGTCCGCTGCGCGCCCGCGGCCGCGTCGGCCTCCCGCCACACGGCGGCAAAGCCACACGCGCATTAGAGCGTTTTCGAGCGAAGCCTGTCCTCGGGCTTGACTCGAGGATGGGTACCGGTTCGCGTGAAGGAAAACGCGCCAATTCAAAATCATAGGGCCTCGCTTCTGATTCCATCAGAAGCGAAAAGGCTCTAGCCGGGTTGCGCGCGACTTGAAGCCGATCGATTTCAAACCAAATGCCCGGCGCGGCGGCCGGGCATTCTCAACGAGGGATGCTTCCTGGGACTAGCCGAACAACGCGTCGATATCGTCCTGGGAAGCGTGGCCCTCGTCGCCGTCGAGCTTCGGGCCATTCAGCAGCCTGGCATCGCCCACGCGATCGTCGACGATCGGCGGAGCGTGGGCCCGGATGGCGTCGACGCCGCCCCAGATGTCCATCATGACGTTGATGTGATGCTCGATGAACTTCATCGTACTCATCACCTTGGCGATGCGCTGGCCGGTGAGATCCTGGAAATTGCAGGCCTCGAAAATCGAGATCACGCGTTCCTGAATTTCCTCGCTCAGCAACCGTGTCTGCTCCGGCGACGCCGCCTTGGACAGGGCGCCGGCCGACTGATCGATCGCCTCGGTCGCCGCCAGAATCTGTTGCGTCGCCTGCTCGGTGCCTCCCACCACGGCGCCAAGCTCGTCGGTAACCTTCGCCATCTCGTCGCCGCTGAAACTCTTGCCATGCAGAACCGCGATTTCCTGCTTGGTGCGGTTGATGGCGTCGTGGATCAGATCGAGTTCGGTCTTGAGCTTTTCGCATTGTTCGATCTGTGCGCGGTAGGTCTGCAGCAACGCCTGCGCTTCGGCGACCTCGCGGCTGGCGGTCCCGCCGTCGGCCGCGACCGACTCGGCCGCACCATTGCGGTGCGGGGCTCCCATCTGTTGGCGGATCGCGCGCAACTCCGCCATGATCTCGCGATGCACCGGCATGGGCGCGTCGTCGACGGCGATTGCGATATCCGGCGTGCCGCCGCCCAGGATTTCCTCGACGCGGAAGCGTTTGCGTTGAACAGGCATCAGACTCCCCAGCTTTGACTTAATTCAATACGTTATATCATGCGTTTTATACCGTCGTGTTTTAACACCGGGTTCACGCCGGGAACCGCGCGTCACGAATTTTCCGCGCGCACCGGCGATTAACCATGGTCGGTGTCCGTTCATCGAAAATAAACGCTAGGTGAAGGAACCGGGTCGCATTGACGGCGTGGTGAATCGAAACGTCGGTCCTGTTTACCAAACCGATGCGATTTTGATTCTAATTCGCTTGTGTGAGGATGCGCCATCGGGCGCACTGACTGCGAACCATCCACGGCGAAACAGTACAGAGTACGTCGATGTTCAAAAACATATCCCTCGCGCTCCTCGCGGGCGCGTCGCTTGCTGGCTTTGGCGTTCAGCAAGCCTTAGCGAGAGAACCGCAAGCCAGGTTCTTCACCGAGCCGACCGTCGTTTACGCCGAGCAGTCCGCGTCGCAGCCGGCCGAGCAACGCTTGGCTTACGCGGAGCGGCCCAACATGGGCGGCGGATTCATCGAGTTCCTGTTCGGCGACGACCAGCCGCAGGGATCGCGTTACCAGCAGCAGCCCTACGATCCGCGTCCGCTCTATGCGCCGCAGCCGCAGCAGATCATGCCTGAGCAGGATGCAAGCGAGGCCGCGCATCCCGCGTTCGATCCGAAGTTCGAGAAGCAGCTCGTCGATTATCACGGCAAGGAAACCGCCGGCACCATCGTCATCGATACGTCGAGCAAGTTTCTCTATCTCGTGCAGGGCGACGGCAAGGCACTGCGCTACGGGGTCGGCGTCGGCAAGCCGGGCTTCCTGTGGGCCGGCGTCAAGACGGTCACGGCCAAGAAGGAATGGCCGGGCTGGACGCCGCCCGCCGAAATGCTGAAACGCCGTCCCGATCTGCCGCGCCACATGGAAGGCGGGCCGCAGAATCCGCTCGGCGCCCGCGCCATGTATCTCGGCTCATCGCTCTACCGCATCCACGGCTCCAACGAGCCATGGACGATCGGCACCAACGTGTCGTCCGGCTGCATCCGGATGCGCAACCAGGATGTGATCGATCTTTATGGCCGGGTTCACGTCGGCGCCAGAGTGGTCGTGATCTGACGCAGCACATCGTCTGAGACGAACAGGACATCGACTGAGACGGAAACGGCCGCCCCATCGGCGGCCGTTTTGCTGCTGCGAATCGGAGGGGTCAGTAATCGCCGCCGCCGTCGTCGAAGTCGTCGGAGTCCATATCCATCTCGTCGTTATCGTCGTCGTCCTGATCCTGGTCCTGGTCCTGATCGGCATCCGCCTGGGTCTGATCGAACGGACTGGTTTGCGGCGTGTTGCCGGGTTGCGATCCGACATCCTTCACACCGGCGTCGCGCGCCAGACTGCTGCCGGACTGATCGCCGGCGCCGCCCCATGGGCTGCTGCCTGAGCCGCCGAGGCCGCCCGAGCCGCCTAAGCTGCTGGCATGAGCTTCGCCGCCCATCATGGAGCGGATGCTGCTCAGAAGCAGGCCGCCGCCCACGGCGCCTGCGGCTGCGGCCGCCGCGGTTCCGAGAAACGAGCCGCCGCCCGCTTGCGGCATGCCGGTGGGCTGACCGGCAGGTGGCTGACCGGCAGGTCTCTGTTCGTAAGCTCCCTGATTGTAGCGTCCGGGCTGTTCGGCCTGCTGCAGCACCTGGCCGGTGTTCCAGGCCGGCCGGCTCGACGGCATCGGGGGAGGTTGAACGTTCGGGACCGAGCCGCGCTGCGGCGGCTTGCCGAACAGGGTGTCGCGCATCTGGTCGAGGAATCCGCCTGAGGCGGCCCGATCGGTGGCTCCGCCGCTCTCCAGTTCCTGAATGCGGTCGTGGGCGCGCTTCAGCGCTTCGTCCTGCACCAGAACCGTCTGGACCAGCGTGTAAAGCGCGTTGGGCGCACGCCGCAGGCCGTCGGCAATAACGGCGGCGGCGGCAGGATCGCGCGGCGCGTTTTCGACGCCGGCGAGGCGGGTGAAGAGGTCGTCAACCAACTGGCGTTCTTGCGGCGTCATGGCGCTCTCCCAAAAGATGGCGGATGGGATGTAGGCGCGTTTTGTGTCGCAAGTAGTGCCGGCCGGATTAAAATTTTTTCACACGGCGGCGGGAGGAAGGCTGGCTTTTTGGCGGCTCAGCCCAGCGTCACCCGATTCGCCGCCAGCATGTCCCGAAAACCGTCCCCTGAGAGGAATGCGTATTCCCGCTCGCGCTGGTCGGTGAGCGGATCGAGCGCGATCAGGGTGTCGTCGACAAAGCCGGGATGGCACATGATCAGGCCGCCGTCCGGCGAACCGTCCAGAAACGTCTGCATCAGCGCGGCGAAGTCGGACTTCGTGAAATCATAGGCGCCGGCGAATGCCGGATTGAAGCGGATGCCGGCACGCGCCGCATGGCGACGAAACCCGGCGCTCAGAATATCCAGAAGCAGCGCCTTCGGCGTGCCGAGCCGCCGCGCCAGCGGTTGGCGACGACCGCACTGGCGCACCCATGCGCCGGGCGCGGCGTTTCCGACCGCCGACAGAAAGGCGCCGCGTACCTGCGGGAAGATCTGCACGTGCTGATGGCCGTCGACATAATCGGGCGCGCGGCCGAACCGTTCGGTAAATGCCGCGATCTGCGCCGTCACTTCGTCGAGAATCATCTCGGGCTCGAACCGGCACAACAGGCTCGCGCGCAGCATCTTCGAAAGCGGCGGAAACAGTCCGCCATCGCGTGGCCGGTAGTGCATGGTGAGCGGCTGAAACGGCGCGGTAAGAGTGGCGTGCAGGCCGATGACGCAATGCGGATTGCGCGCGACTGCGGCCTCCAGCGCCTCGACGTCATGGCGTCCGGCGGCGGGGCCGACCACCATCACCGAGGTCGCATTGATGCGCTCCCGCTCGATCAGATCGCGGATCGCGCGGTTGACGCCGGGGCTGATGCCGTAGTCGTCAGCGCACAGCCGAATCCGGCGTAACGGTTTATCGCCGCTCATTCGGCGGCGGTCCGGTGCGGGTCGCCGGCGGACGGTTCGTCCTCGGCCTGCTTCACGCTGTGCTCGGCGACGAAGTAGATCGGTCGCGCCTTCAGTTCGGAGAGAATCTTGCCGATGTATTCGCCGACGATGCCGATCATCAGGAGTTGCACGCCGCCCAGCGTCATCAGGCCGACCACCAGCGACGGATAGCCGGGTACCGACTCACCATCGACCCAGGTTTCCCACAGGATCGACAATCCGAACAGGAAGGCGGCAAGCGCCAGCAGCAACCCGAGCAGGCTGGCCAGCCGCAGCGGCGCCACCGAAAACGACGTCAGCCCCTCGATCGACAGACCGAGCAGCCGCGCGGTATTGAACGTGGTCATGCCGTGGGCGCGAACGTCGGGTTCGTAGTCGACGCGAATCTGCCGGAAGCCGATCCAGCTCGCGAGGCCCTTGAAGAAGCGGTTGCGCTCGGGCAACTGGCGCAGCGCGGCGGCTGCGCGGGGCGACAACAGGCGGAAGTCGCCGGCGTCTTCGGGAATTCGCTGGCGCGCGCCCCAGTTGATGATCGCGTAGAAGCTGTGCACGCCGATCCGCCGCAGCACCGACTCGTTCGTCCGATGCGCTTTCGCTGTGTAGATGACGTCGTAGCCGCCGTTGATCCAGTGATCCACCAGCCGCTCGACGAGGTCGGGCGAATGCTGGCCGTCGCCGTCCATGAACAGCAGCGCGCCGCGCCGCGCGTGATCCAGGCCCGCCATCAGGGCGGCTTCCTTGCCGAAGTTGCGCGACAGCGACACCACCTGCACGTCGATCGCGGCGGCGGGGAGCGCGCGGGCCAGGCCCAGCGTGCCGTCGGTCGAGCCGTCGTCGACGTAGACGACCTCGCAGGCGAGGCCGAAGCGCTGCCTCAGCTTTGCCGCAAGCGCGCCGAGGCGTTCGTGCAACTGCTGGAGCCCGGCGGCCTCATTGTAGACGGGAACCACGATCGACAGACCCTGCGCAGCCGCGGCGGCCGCGTCCGCGGGCAGACCTGGAAGGCTGGCAGTTGGCGTCATCGGTCGATTCCGGCGGTTCTGTGCCGTAGGTAGTGGGTGCGGCCGTGCGCTTCAACGGGCGGCCAGCGCCGTTCTACGGCCGCAGAAACGCTTCCAGCCTCACGAATAGCGGGTTCTCGCGATCGAACACATAGTCCAGCGAGGCGATCGACACCGTTTCCGCACCGTGCTGGCGCAGAAAACTGCCGAGCGCATAAAGCCGGTCCGGCGGGCAGTGCAGCGTGACCATGCCTGAGGAGGTCGGCCCACCGAACGGCGAGACCACGCCGAAGCGATCGTGTGCTTCAGCGAGCAGCGTCGTATCGCAGCCTGTGAAGCGGGTCCGCACCTCGCGGTATTGGTTGGCACGGGCGCGCGCGGCGATGTGGTCGAGAATGATCCGCGCCGTTTCGCGCGCGCCGTTCGACCAGTCCGCGTCGCGCGACGCGACCAGGTTGGCCTGGCTGCGCAGGATGACGCCGTCGTCAAGTACCTTGAGGCCGTTGGCGGCGAGCGTTGCCCCGGTCGTGGTGATATCGACGATCATCTCGGCGGTGCCGACCGCGGGCGCGCCCTCGGTGGCGCCCGCGCTCTCGACGATGCGGTAATCGACCACGCCGTGCGACGCGAAGAAGACGCGGGTGAGGTTGATGTATTTGGTTGCGACCCGCATCCGCCGGTTGTGCTGCGCGCGAAACCCGATGGTCACGTCGTCGAGGTCGGCCATGGTGCGCACGTCGATCCAGGATTGCGGCACCGCGACCACCACGTTGGCGCTGCCGAAACCCAGCCCGTCGATCAGCGCCACGCGCTTGTCGGCGTCGACGATGCTTTCGCGGATCAAGTCTTCGCCGGTGACGCCGAGATGCACCATGCCGCGCGCGAGCTGGGAGGCGATCTCGCTCGCCGAGAGATAAGCGATCTCGACGTTGTCGAGTTCGGCGATGGTGCCGCGATAGTCGCGGACGCCGCGCGGCTTCGCCAGCGTCAACCCGGCGCGGGCGAAAAAGGCCTCGGCGTTTTCCTGCAAACGGCCCTTCGACGGCACGGCCAGAACGAGAGGGGCGGTCATGACGCGCTCCTGCCGGTTCGGCTCGCGGAGGCTTCACCCGCGAACCGTGTCAAGGCCTCGATCCAGATCGAGAAGCCGACCGCCGGGATCGGCGCGGCTGCACCCAGTTGCGTCATCAGGCCATCGTAGCGACCGCCGGCAACCAGCGGCTCGTCGCCGTTGCCCTTGCGCTGCAACTCGAATTCAAAGCCCGTGTAGTAGTCGACGCCGCGGCCGAACGACGTCGCGAAGCCGATGCTGCCGGTTTCGATGCCGCGCGCCGCCATGAAGCCAATACGGCTTTCGACCTGATCGATCGCGGTGTGGATATCGAGACCAGCGTCGGAAGCCAGCGCGCGCAGCTCGCCGAGCGCCTCGTCGGGATCGCCCGCTATCGCGAGAAACCGCTTGATGATGGTCAGCGCGTCGCGCGGCAGCGCGCCGCTCTTCAGCGTGGATTGTTCGAGAAAGCGGTCGGCGATCTCGGCCAGGGTGCGGCCGCCGACATTGGTCGCGCCCGCGATCGACATCATGTCCGTCACCAGTGCCAGCGCGGCCTTGCGATCCGAACCCGCGAGCGCCGCAAGCACGCCTTCGTATTCGTTGTGCCCGGGCCCGGTCGCGAGCGTCAGCCGCTCGATATCCTGCGCAAGACTGGACTTGCGGTTGAAACCCTTGATCAGCCGGCGCCGCCACACCGGATAAAGCTCGAGCGCATCGATCAGCGCGGTGAACAGCGCGACGTCGCCGGTGCGGATATCCACATCGGTGATGCCGAAAGCCGCAGCGGCTTCAAGGCCGAGCGCGAGCATCTCGGCGTCGGCGGCGGCGCGATCCTGCCGGCCAAACGATTCGATGCCGGCCTGGAGGAATTCGCTCGATCGGCCGCCGCGATAGCGGAACACAGGCCCGAGATAGCAGAATCCGGCCGGCTGGCCGGCTTTGCCGGAGGCAAGATAGTCCCGCGCCACCGGGATGGTCAGGTCGGGACGCAGGCAGAGCTCCTCGCTGCCCGCGTCCGAGGTCAGGTAAAGGCTCTTGCGGATGTCCTCGCCGGACAGGTCCAGAAACGGCTCGGCCGGTTGAAGGATCGCGGGCTCAGCCTTGACGTAGCCGGCCTGGGCGAACGACGACAGCAGTCCGTCCGCCCAGGAGGGCGATCGGGTTGCAGGATTTTCCGCGCTACGGCTCATATCGAAGTCCATGGATTCCAAGGCGTTTTCATTCGGTTTCAGGGCAAGCCCTTAGCATGGCCGTTCGATAGTTTCGACCACGATCGGGGGCATGGCTTAACGAGTTGCCGAAATCTCAACCTGCGTGCGTTGTTCGGCCGCGGTCCAGTCGCCCAGCACGGTCTGGACAAGGGCAATGGCAGCGACCGCGGCGGTATCGGCGCGCAGGATCCGTGGCCCCAGCGACAGCCGCAGCGTATTGGGCTGGTTGAGCAGATTGGCCCGCTCGTCTTCGGCAAAGCCGCCTTCGGGGCCGACCAGAACGTCGATGCCGTGCGCGGCGCCGCGCATGGGCTCCAGCGCCGCCGCCGGATTTGTCACCAGGGCGGCCTCGTCGCACAACACCAGCAGGCGTTCGGGAGCGCGCCGGCCGAGCCAGCGGTCCAGGGTCACCGGCTCCTCGACTGCTGCGAGGCTAAGGATGCCGCATTGCTCGGCGGCCTCGATGACGTTGGCGCGCATCCGTTCGCCGTTGACGCGAGCCACCTGGGTGAAGCGGGTCAGGACCGGCTGTAGTGCGGAGACCCCCATTTCCACCGCTTTCTGGACCATGTAGTCGAGCCGGGCGTGTTTCAGCGGCGCGAACACATAGTGCAGGTCGGGCAGGCGGTCCTGCGCCCTGGCCGCGGCGACGATATCGAGGCATTCCGGGCGCTTGCGGCCTGAAATCGCTGCCCGCCACTCGCCGTCGCGGCCGTTGAAAACCAGAACGTTTGCCCCGGATCCGAGGCGCAGGACGTTGCCGAGATAATTGCCCTGATTGCGGTCGAGCGGAACCTTGCCGCCCGGCTCGAGTGGGGCATCGACATAGAGCCGGGGACTGCGAAAGTCCGTGTCGGGCATGATTGAAATCCTTCGGGAGCCGTTTCTAGACCAACACCATCCGGCCCTCAAACCACGGCGCGGAAAACAGCCCTGAACTTTCTTACGACACCAGCTTGTTCGCGGGAAATGTGCGGGGTCCGGGGCCGCCGGCCTCCGTCGCGGCCATGCGCGCCGCGCTCTTGCCCAATTCGTCGGGTTGTTAAAAACCGGCAGGAATCGTAAAACGCGGAAACATGGAAAGTCGTTCGTTGCGAAGACTTCGGGGACATTGACCCTGCCGGAGGAATATTGTGATCGTCCGACGTCTGATCGTTCCACTGATCCTTGCGGTGTTCGCCACCAGCGTCACCGACGCGCTTGGCCAGACTCCGTTTCCGGCGCCGTTGCCCAATGGCGCGGTCGGAACGGTCAATGATCCGGCGTTTCCGCCCGTAAGGG
Source organism: Nitrobacter hamburgensis X14 (assembly GCF_000013885.1). NCBI lineage: Bacteria > Pseudomonadati > Pseudomonadota > Alphaproteobacteria > Hyphomicrobiales > Nitrobacteraceae > Nitrobacter > Nitrobacter hamburgensis. Next base: position 3,512,058 of record NC_007964.1, on the reverse strand, counting down.
GATCGGTCGGAACTCCCAACGATTCGGCCTTTCCGTCGGTCAACGGTACGTCTGCGCGAAGCACGGCCGCGCCGCGTCAGGATTCTGCGTTTCCCCCCGTTAACGGAACGACCTCTGCGAAAGCCGACGCGCCTGCCGCATTTCCCTCTGGTGGCGCGGCTCCGATGCTCGGCGGCTTTGGTGCACCTCCTCCGCGGCAAGCGGGTCCGCCCGGCGGCGAGGAATGCATGAAGGAGTTTGTGCCCCTGCGTGAAGCGGCGGAAAAGCGCGGCAAGCTGATCCAGGCCGCCGGTGCCCGTCATGCGCCGCCGGATGAGGCTTGCAAACTGATCGGACAATATTCGCAGGCTGAAATCAAAATGGTCAAATTCATCGACACGCATTCGCAGAAGTGCGGAATTCCCGACAATGTCGGGAAGCAGATGCGCGCCAACCACAAGGCGACGGAAGCCATGCTTCAGAAGGTTTGCGACGTGGCCAAGCAGGCAAAGATGCGCGCTCCGGCCGGCCCGAGCCTGAGCGAAGTTCTCGGCTCGGCCGGCGGCATGCCGGAGGCGACCACATCGAAAAAGGGTGGCAGCACGTTCGACACCCTGAGCGGCAACGTTCTCACCCGATGACCGGTATCCGATGAGCGATGCGGCGGCACGCGTCGCGGACTCCGCCGGCAACTGGGTCGACAGCCGTGCGCCGCTGTGGGCGCGGCCTTATCTCAGGCTGTCGCGGCTTGACAGGCCGATCGGGTCCTGGCTGCTGCTGCTGCCATGCTGGTGGTCGGCGGCGCTGGCCGCGGGCGTCGCCAATGACTTGAGCCGGCTACCCCTGACCATCGTGTTGTTTTTCATCGGTGCGTTCGCGATGCGGGGCGCCGGCTGCACCTGGAACGATATCACCGACCGCGATCTCGATGCCCGCGTGGAGCGGACGCGGTCGCGTCCGATTCCGGCGGGACAGGCGACGGTGGCGCAGGCCTTTGTGTTTCTCGTGGCGCAGGCGCTGGTCGGGCTGGTCGTGCTGCTGCAGTTCAACCGCTTTGCCATCGCGACCGGGATCGCCTCGCTTATCGTCGTCGCGGTCTATCCCTTCATGAAGCGCATTACTAACTGGCCGCAGGTCGTGCTCGGCCTCGCCTTTTCGTGGGGCGCGCTGATGGGGTTCGCGGTAGTGCTGGGCCGCGTCGATGCTGCCGCGCTGGCGCTGTATGCGGGGTCGATCGCATGGGTGATTGGCTATGACACGATCTATGCCCATCAGGACACGGAAGACGATGCGCTGATCGGCATCAAGTCGACGGCATTGCTGTTCGGCGAGCGCACGCGTTCCGCGCTTGCGATCTTCTACGGGCTGGCCGTTGTTCTCATCGGCGTTGCGTTGCATCTGGCCGGCGCGCGATGGCCGGCATGGATCGGCCTTGCGGCTTTTACCACGCATCTCGCCTGGCAGGTCGCCCGGATCCAGATCGGCGATTCCCGCCTCTGCCTGCGGCTGTTCAAGTCAAACCGCGATGCAGGATTGTTGCTGTTTGCGGGATTGCTGGCCAGCGCGTTGCTGCAGGCAGCCGGCGGGTCCTAATTCCGCGCGATGATCTCGCGCTCGCCCCGATAGACGCTCGCGGGGTTGAGCAAATCGCCGCTGCGCCGGCGCACCAGGAAGGTCGGACGCCGCTCACTGATCGCATTGCTCCGCCGCCGGCGCGGCGCCGGATCGCGTTTGTCGTCGGCAAGTTGCGGAAGCGCGAGGATCTCGCTCCAGGTTTGCCACGCGGCGGCACGCTCAGTAGCGTCCTCGGTCACGAGAAGGGGAATGGCGAGCGATGGATCGCGGTGAAGTAGAACGAGTGCTCGCCCCTCGGGGGTGTCGCGCACCGTAACGCCGATGAATTCTTTGACGCGCACATTGATCGTCATCTGCATGCCGTGCACGACGCGGTGCAGCGTCACGCGTTCCCGATGAAGCTCGATCTGCCGGACGCCGCCGTCGGCGCGGCTGTCGCGCGCGGCGAAACTGACGGGCAGTGTGAGAGGGTCGAGCCGCAAGCCACGGCTCGACCCGGCGGGATTGATCCCGCCTGTTGCTGTTTGACGCCTCACGGCTTCGATCTCCCCGCCGGGATTATGTTCCCGGTCGATGGGTGAGAGCATGCCAGAGCGCGGTCCGGATTGGCTTAACAAGGCTGGTTAATCGAAGGTACCCCGCCTGTCGTTCGTGCACATGATTGACAGACCCTTGGCCGACATGATTGACGGGACCTTGCCGGGGTGCGGAAAATCCTCGACACCCGCTTCATTGAATGCTTGAAGTCCGCATAAAATAAGCACATCTCATGATGGGCTGCTCGCGCGCAGGCCTTGCTCGAATCCCCGGGATTTTGTTCGTGATCTCTTCACCAAATTCGTCATCGTCGAAATCCGCCGCTTCCGAACTCTTCGATCAATCCGCGCTCAGTCAACTTGCCGAGCGGCTGGTCGAGGCTGCGAAGCGCGCAGGCGCAGATGCCGCGGACGCGGTCGCGGTGCGTGGCGTCTCGCAAGGCGTCGAGGTTCGCGACGGCCGCGTCGAGGAATCGGAGCGATCGGAGAGCGATGACGTCGGGTTGCGTGTGCTGGTCGGGCGGCGGCAGGCCACGGTCTCGACCAACGATGTCGGCGGCGACAATGTTGCGAAGCTCGCCGAACGCGCGGTCGCGATGGCGCGCGTTGCACCCGATGACCAATATGTCGGGCTGGCCGACCCGGCATTGCTGGCGCGGAATTTCCCCGATCTCGATCTGCTCGACCGGGTGACACCGTCAACGGCAGAACTCGAGCGCCGCGCGGTCGAGGCCGAGGCGGCGGGTCTTGCGGTCAAGGGCGTTACCAAATCCGGCGGCGCGTCGGCGTCCGCCGGCATCGGCGGCATGGTGCTGGTGACGAGCACTGGTTTCTGCGGATCTTATCTGCGTTCGAGCCAGGGCATCTCGATGATGGCGATCGTCGGCGACGGCACCGGCATGGAACGCGATTACGACTACACCTCCGCGCTTCATGCCTCCGATCTCATGTCGCCGGCCAGCATCGGCCGCAGCGCCGGCGAACGTACCGTGGCGCGCGCCAACCCACGCAAGGTTTCCACCTGCAAGGTGCCGGTGGTGTTCGATCCTCGCGTCGCGGGTTCGCTGGTGGGGCATGTCGTCAGCGCAGCCAATGGCGCCGCGATCGCGCGCAAGACCAGCTTTCTGAAAGACCGGCTCGGCCAGCAGTTGTTCGCGAAGGGAATCCGGATCGTCGACGATCCCTTGCGCCTGCGCGGACTGCGCTCGCAATCCTTCGACGCCGAAGGCGTCGCGACGAAAAAGCTGGCGGTGATCGACGATGGCGTCCTGACGTCGTGGCTATTGGATTCGGCAACCGCGCGCGAACTTGGTCTGACGACGACCGGTCACGCCCACCGCGGCGTCTCGTCGTCGCCATCGCCGGGATCGTATAACCTGCATCTCGAAGCAGGGCAGATGACGCCGACCGAGCTGATCGCCGACATCAAGCAGGGCTTCTACGTCACCGACCTGATCGGGTCCGGCGTCAACGGCGTGACCGGCGACTATAGCCGCGGGGCCTCCGGATTCTGGATCGAGAACGGCGAGATCACCTATCCGGTCAGCGAGATCACCATCGCCGGACATCTGATCGAGATGTTCAAGTCGCTGACGCCCGCCAACGACCTCGCATTCCGCTACGCGACCAACGCGCCGACCGTGCGCATCGAGGGGCTGACGGTTGGCGGGCGCTAACGCCGACAGCCGCGACGACCTTCTGGCGCGGGATCGCGCTCTATTGATCGAGACGGTGCGCGAAGCAGGCGGGCTGGCGCGCGCGATGTTCCGTACCGAATTGCGGACCTGGACCAAGGGGGCGTCATCGCCGGTGTCGGAGGCGGACATCGCCGTCAACGATCTCATTGCAGGCAAACTGCGCGCGGCGACGCCGGATTACGGCTGGCTGTCCGAGGAAAGCGCCGACGATCCCTCGCGGCTCGGCAAGCAGCGGGTCTGGATCGTCGATCCGATCGACGGCACGCGCGGCTATCTCGCCGGTCGCGACGACTGGTGCGTCAGCGTCGCGCTGGTCGAGGGCGTCTCGCCGCTGCTGGCGGCGGTGTTCGCGCCGGCCACGGACGAGTTCTTCCTCGCCGCGCGCGGGCAGGGCGCGTCGCGCAACGGCGTGCCGGTGCGGACGACGCCCGGCGACACCCTGGTTTTTCCCAGGATCGCGGGACCGAAGCCGCTTGTGGAAAAGCTGGACCGGCCGCGAGGCGATGTCGTCCTTCACCCGAGGATCAGTTCGTTGGCGCTGCGGCTGTGCCGCGTCGCGGACGGCAGCATCGATGCGGCTTTCGCCGGCGGCCAGAGTTGCGACTGGGATCTCGCCGCCGCCGATTTGCTCGTGCATGAGGCGAATGGTAGAATGACGTCGCTCAAGGGCGAGCCGATCCTCTATAACCGTGCCGAGGTAACGCACGGCGCGCTGATCGCGGCGGGCGGCCTGCGCCACGAGCGCATTCTCGCGCATTTTCAAGGACATCCGTTGCCGTAAGTGCCGGTGATGGACTTTCGTGGGAATTTGCCTGATGGCCGGCGACATAGTAGGACAACGCGTAAATGCCGCCAGACAGTCCGCCCCAGCAATTGCTCCATCTCGTGATCGGGGGCGAACTGACCGATCTTGCGCATACGACCTTCAAGGACCTCGACGAGGTCGAGATCGTCGGCCTGTACCCGAACTACGCATCGGCCTATGCCGCCTGGAAGGCGAAGGCGCAGCAGACGGTTGATAACGCCCACATGCGGTATTTCATCGTGCACCTCCACCGCCTGCTCGATCCCGGTCAAGATACGAAGCCCGCCCGTTGAGAAAGCTGCTTCGCAATCTGCTGCGCGCCCGCTGGTTTCAGCAGTTCGCGGGCCTTCTGGCCGCAGGCTTTCTGCGGCTGGTTTGGTTGACCAACAGGTTCAGCTATGATCCGGAGGATGTCTACGACATTGTCGAGCCCGAGATGCCGGTGATCCTCGCGTTCTGGCACGGACAGCATTTCATGACGCCGTTCATCAGGCGGGCGCACCATCGCGGCAAGGTCCTGATCTCGCGCCATCGCGACGGCGAGTTCAATGCGCTCGCGGCGGAGCGGCTCGGAATCGAAACCGTTCGCGGCTCCGGCGACCACGGCTCTGCGTTCAATCGCAAGGGCGGCGTCGGCGCTTTCAAGGAAATGGTCCGCGCGCTCGAAGAGAACTACAACATGGCCCTGACCGCCGATGTGCCGAAGCGCTCGCGCGTTGCAGGCCTCGGCATCATCATGCTGGCGCGCGAATCCGGGCGGACCATCATGCCGTTTGCGATGGCGACCAGCCGTTTCATCCGCCTCGACAACTGGGATCACACCACCATCAACCTGCCGTTCGGACGCGGCGCTCTGGTCGGCGGCGAGCCGATCTCGGTTCCGCCCGACGCCGACGCGCAGATGATGGAGGCGCTGAGGGCGCGGCTCGAGGCGACATTGAACGACGCTACGCGCCGCGCTTACGCCAGGGTCGGCCGGCCCGAACCCGAGGCGGGTCCCGAATACGAGGCGGGTCATGCCTAGCTCAATGCCGGCGACGCTGCGCCTCTACAGCAGACTGTCCGCCGCCGCCGCCCCGCTGACGCCAGCCCTTTTGAAGCGGCGGCTGAAGCAGGGCAAGGAAGATCCCGCGCGCATCGACGAGCGGCGGGGCATCACCCGACAGCCCCGCCCTGCAGGCCCGCTGATCTGGATTCACGGCGCGAGCGTCGGCGAAGTGCTGGCCGCAGCAGCGTTGATCGAACGGCTGCGGGCGCTGAATATCCGCATTCTGCTCACGTCGGGCACCGTGACCTCGGCGGCTGTCGTCGCGAAGCGATTCCCGCCGGATATCATTCACCAGTATGTCCCCTACGATTCGCCGCGCTTCGTGGCGCGCTTTCTCGATCACTGGCAGCCGGGTCTTGCGCTCTTCGTCGAATCGGATCTGTGGCCCAATCTAATTCTGGCTGGCGGCGCGCGCCGTCTGCCGATGGTGCTGATCAACGGACGGATGTCGCATCGCTCGTTCCCGCGCTGGCGCAGGCTATCGGGAACGATCGCCGCGCTGCTCGAACAGTTCGACATCTGCCTCGTTCAGTCGGGAATCGACGCGGAGCGCTTCACGGTGCTCGGCAGCCGTAATGTCATCACGACCGGAAACCTCAAGCTCGACGTGCAGGCTCCGCCGGCCGACGAGGCCAGGCTGGAACGACTGCTATTCGTCACCCGCGGCCGCCCGGTGGTGGTGGCGGCGTCGACCCATCCGGGCGAGGAAGAGATCCTTCTCAAAACGCACCGGACGCTGGCTGTTCACTTCCCCTTGCTCTTGACCGTGATCGTTCCACGCCATCCCGGTCGGGGCGAAGCGATCGCCCGCATGATCGCAGCGTCCGGCGCGCAGGTCGCGCGGCGCTCGCTGGAGGAACTGCCGACGGCGAGGACGGACATCTATATCGCCGACACCATGGGCGAACTGGGCTTGTTCTACCGGCTGGCGCCGATCGTTTTCATGGGCGGTTCGCTGGTGCCGCACGGCGGCCAGAATCCGATCGAGGCGGTCAAGCTCAATGCCTCCATCGTGCACGGGCCGCATGTCTTCAACTTCACCGATGTCTATGATGCGCTCGACCGCGCAGGCGGCGCGCGCCGGGCCGGCGACGGTGAAGCTCTGACGAAGCAACTCGGCCATCTGCTGAACGATTCCGCCGCCCGCGACGCCGCGGCGACGGCTGCGGCCCAGGTGGTGGATCGGCTCGGCGGCGCGCTGGATCGCACGCTGGCCGCGCTCGAGCCGTATCTGTTGCAGTTGCGGCTGGAACGGGGAGCGGCCGATGCATGAGCCGGCCTTCTGGCACCGGCCGTCATCGCTGCTGTCGCGGTTGCTCATGCCCGTTGGCGCGCTTTACGGCGCGGTCGCCGCGCGGCGGCTGATGCGGACAGGCATGCGCGCCGGCGTGCCCGTCATCTGCGTCGGAAACTACCATGTCGGCGGCGCCGGCAAGACGCCCACCGTGATAGCGCTGGCCGGCATCCTCCGCTCGCTCGGCGAAACGCCGGTCGTGCTCAGTCGCGGCTATGGCGGGCGGCTGCACGGTCCGGTGCACGTCGATCCGCATCGGCATACGGCTGCCGATGTCGGCGACGAACCGTTGATGATGGCGTGGACGATCCCCGTGATCGTGTCACGGCAACGGGCGGCGGGCATCGCACCGGCCCGCGCGCTGGGGGCGAGCGTGATCCTGATGGACGACGGCTTTCAGAACCCGGCGCTCGCCAAAGATATCTCGCTGATCGTGATCGACCGAGCTCGTGGCCTCGGCAACGGCCAGGTTTTTCCGGCCGGACCGCTGCGTGCGCCGCTGCCGCCGCAACTCGCGCGCACCGATGCGCTCGTGATCGTCGGCTTTGGGCCCGCCGCGGATGACGTTGCGGCAAGCATCGGCGCGCGGGGAGGCCTTGTGCTGCCGGCGCGGCTCATCCCGGATGACGCGTCGGTTGTGGCGCTGCGTGGCAGGCGTGTCTATGCCTTTGCCGGCATCGGCGATCCGCAGCGGTTCTTCCGCAGTTTGCGCGCCTGCGGCATCGACGTGGCCGCGGAGCGGGCATTCCCGGACCATCATCCGTTTTCGCAACGCGACGTCGCAGACTTGCAAACCGCCGCCGAACGCGACGGTTTGACGCTGGTGACGACGGAAAAAGATCTGGCGCGGCTACGCAACAGCGAAGACCTCGCAGCGTTCGCGCAGGCCGTCGTCGCCTTCGCGGTCACGCTTGCGTTTGATGATGAAGCGGTGTTGCGCTCGTTCCTGACTGACCGGATCGGCCGGGCGCGGCGGTAGCGCGTATTCCGCAAAAGTGGATACGGTTTTGCGATCAGAATACGCGCAGGTTATTGATTGAGAGGATTTTCTTACGGCTAACCGGATTCCCCTTAGCCGGAAAAGGCTCTACGACGGAGCCTTGAGCGCGCCGGGGTAATGCCGCTGCAAGACCGCGCTTGGGAGCGCGTAAGCCTCCTGCAAGTCGACGCTCCAGTATTTCAGCTCGTCGAGCGGAATGCGGGCGTCGGTGACGGCGCAACGGACATAGGTTCCCGGCGAAATCACCCGGAAGTCGCCATCGAGATACTGCACCCGCGCTTCGCCCTGGCCGGACTGGCCAAATTTATTCAGCACCGCTGCTCTCCCGCATCTTCCGACCGCAAACACGCCATCGGCTAGAGCCTCGCTTCTGATGGAATCAGAAGCGAGGCTCTATGATTTTGAATTGACGCGTTTTCTTCACGCGAACCGGTAACCCACTTCGCTGGAAAACGCTCCAGGTTATCATCTCCACAGATAGGTTCGCAGGGTGCTGCGTTAAACCCACCGATTTGTGATGAATTGCTTTCTGACCCCATGATAGGTCTGAATTCACGTCTCCTTTTTGCAGCATACCAGACCATCCGGCAAGATACATGCGCCTGCTGTCAGCACTTGTTTCGGTCGTGATCCTTGCGTCGACGGTCACGACATTCGCGGCGTCCGGCAAACCGCCGCCGCCCCAACGAGTCGACATTCCGCAGGCCAGCGGGGTGCTGCATGGCCTGCTCTACAAACCCGACGGCAATGGCCCGTTCGCAACGGTTATCGCCTTGCATGGCTGCAGCGGTCTGGAGCACGGCGGGCAGATCCAGCCGCGCTATCGCGACTGGACCGAGCGGCTGTTAAAGGCCGGGAACGCCGTGCTGTTTCCAGATAGTTATGGCTCGCGGAGCGCCGGTCAGCAATGCCAGCCCAAACAGCGCAAGATCCACGCGCGCCGCGAGCGCATCGCCGATATCCGCGCCGCGCAGCAATGGCTGATTCATCAATCCTGGGTTCTGCATGATCGCATCGGCCTGCTCGGATGGGACTCGGGCGCCAGTGCCGTATTATGGGCGGTTCGTCCGCAGCTTGCACCGGCCGGCCGGCATGACGATTTCCGTTCGGCCGTGGCGCTCTACCCGAACTGCCGGATAGCGTCGCGCCTCGGCTGGAGCGCGCGCGTTCCAACTTTGGTGCTGGTTGGTGCCGACGACGATCTCAGTTCGCCGTCCGCCTGCCGGCAGATGGTCGACAATGCGCGCGGACGCAGCGCGCTCGCCCGCATCATCGTCTACCCCAACGCCCATCATGGTTTCGACCGGGCGAACGTGCCGCTCCATCTGGTTGCCGGGAGACACGGCCATATCGGCACCAATCCCGGGGGACGGGTGGACTCGCAAAAGCAGGTCGCGGCCTGGCTCTCGCGTTAGAACAGGCTTCCCTGATCGGCGGCCTTGGCTGCGCGCTTGCCGGATGCCGGTTTGGGCCGGCCTCTCGGGTTGGATCCTGTCGGAGCGGACGATGTCGCTGCGGATTGATCGTCGTCGGCGGTTGCCGCTACCCGTCCGTCGGTGAACTCCAGTGTCAGCCGTGCGCCGGGACCGACCGCCGATGCGCTTCGCAATGCCTGTCCGGCGTCGTCGCGGACCAGCGCGAAACCGCGCGCGAGCACGCCGCGATAGGAAAACGCCGCCAGCAACTGGCCGGAATACGTGATGCGCGCCTCATGCCGCTGCAGCAAGGTGGCCAGCGCCCGCCGCGTCCGCTCGGCAAGCCTTTGGGTGCGCTCATTCGCGCGCGCGATCCGGTCGCGCTGCGCCTGTGCGTTGGCGAGTCGCGATGCCTTGAGCCGGATCGCCAGTCCCACGAAGCGATCGCGGCGGTGACGCAGCACGACCTGCGTGCCGTGCGCAAGCCGCGCGCCGGTCGCGGCGACGGACTGTTTTGCGTGCGCGACCTGTGCGCGCAGCACGCGCAGCGTGAGTCCGCGGGAGATTTCCGTAAAGCGGCGATGATGCAGGTGTGTGCTTGCACGCAAGACGCGCGGCAATGCGGCAGCGACGCCGTCGAGCTTCTGGCGGGGAATCGCGAGCAACTCGCCGGCTCCCGGCAGCGCGCGGGCGGCCGAGCGCAATTCGGTGCGCCGGTCGTCGTGACCGCGCCGCCATGCGACGATGGCGCGGGCCGCGAAACCCGAGACTTCCACGAACAGCTCGGTGCGGACCGGCACCGCCATTTCGGCGGCAGCCGTCGGAGTAGGCGCGCGTTTGTCGGCCGCAAAATCGATTAGCGTCACGTCGGTCTCGTGACCGACCGCCGAGATCAGCGGGATCATGCTGCTGGCGGCGGCGCGCACCACGATTTCCTCGTTGAAGGACCACAGGTCTTCGAGCGAGCCGCCGCCGCGCGCGACGATCAGGAGGTCGGGGCGCGGGACGTGTCCGCCTTCCGGCAGCGCATTGAAGCCGTCGATGGCGGCGGCGATCTGTTCCGCCGAGCCTTCGCCCTGCACCCGCACCGGCCACACCAGCACACGGCGCGGAAAACGATCCTCCAGCCGATGCAGGATATCGCGGATCACTGCGCCGGTCGGGGAGGTCACGACGCCGATTACCTCGGGCAGCCAGGGCAGCAGTTGCTTGCGGGCTTCGTCGAACAGGCCTTCCGCCGCGAGCTTCTTCTTGCGCTCCTCCATCAGCGCCATCAGCGCGCCGATGCCGGCAGGTTCCAGCGCCTCGATCACGATCTGGTATTTCGACGAGCCCGGATAGGTGGTCAGCTTGCCGGTGGCGATGACTTCGAGGCCCTCCTGCGGCTTGAACCGCATCCGGCCATGGACGCCTTTCCAGATCACCGCCTCGATCTTGGCGCTCTCGTCCTTCAGCGCGAAATAGCAGTGGCCCGATCCATGCGGGCCGCGAAAGCCGGATATCTCGCCGCGCACCCGCACATGGCCGTAAGCGTTCTCCACGGTGCGCTTCAGCGCCGAGGACAACTCAGAGACGGTATATTCCGGCGCGTTCGCCAGGAGTTGTGCAGGATTTGCGGGCATCAGGCTCACTTCTGTTGCGCCTCCGCCTTACCATGCTAAACCGCTTCGAAACCATCGGGAACCCTGGATCGGCAGTCAGTCATGAACATTCTTCTGCTCGGTTCCGGCGGCCGCGAACATGCGCTGGCCTGGAAAATCGCCGACTCTGTGCTGCTTACGAAACTGTGGTGCGCGCCGGGCAATGCCGGAATTGCGCGCGAGGCCGAATGCGTCTCGCTCGATGTTGCCGATCATGCTGCGGTGATCGCGTTCTGCAAAACCAACAAGGTCGATCTGGTGGTGGTCGGACCCGAGGCGCCGCTCGCGGCAGGGATTGTCGACGATCTCGCGGTCGCGGGTATCAAGGCGTTCGGGCCGAGCAAAGCCGCCGCGCAGCTCGAGAGCTCGAAGGGCTTCACCAAGGAGCTGTGCCGTGACAACGCTATTCCGACCGCGGCCTATGAACGCTTCAATGACGCCGCGGCGGCGAAGGCCTATATCCGCGTCCAGGGCGCGCCGATCGTCATCAAGGCCGATGGGCTTGCGGCCGGCAAGGGCGTCGTGGTCGCGACGACGCTCGACGAGGCGCTGGCGGCGGTCGACATGATGTTCGACGGCGGGTTCGGCGGCGCCGGCGCGCAGGTCGTGGTCGAGGAATTCATGCGTGGCGAGGAGGCCTCGTTCTTCGCGCTGTGCGACGGCGAAGACGCGCTGGCGTTGGCGACGGCGCAGGACCACAAGCGGGCGTTCGACGGCGACAAGGGACCGAACACCGGCGGCATGGGCGCCTATTCGCCGGCGCCGGTGATGACCGCCGAGATGTGCCGCCGCACCATGGACGAGATCATCATTCCGACATTGCGGGCGATGCGCGCGCGGGGAGCGCCTTTCAAGGGCGTGCTGTTCGCCGGCCTGATAATCACGGAACAGGGACCGAAGCTGATCGAATACAACGTCCGCTTCGGCGATCCGGAATGCCAGGTGCTGATGCTGCGGATGATGGGGGACATCGTGCCGGCGCTGTTCGCGGTCTGCGACGAGCAGTTGAAGCATTTCGATCTGCGCTGGTTTCCCGCTTCCGCCTTGACCGTCGTGATGGCGGCGAAGGGGTATCCCGGTGACTACGCCAGGGGGACGCGCATTGACGGGCTCGATAATGCCGCCAAGGTGGAGGGCGTGGAGATTTTCCATGCCGGGACGAAGGAAGAGGGCGGGCAGATTCTCGCCAATGGCGGCCGTGTGCTGAACGTCTGCGCCTCCGGCAAGACCGTCGCGGAGGCGCAAGCCCGCGCCTACGAGGCGGTCGATCGCATTAACTGGCCCGATGGCTTCTGCCGCCGCGACATCGGCTTTCAGGCAGTGGCGCGGGAGCGGGAACTGAAGGCTTGACGAAGGTATGATCGAGGCCGTCATACCCGCGAAGGCGGGCATCCAGTAAACCGGGCGGTGGTTACTGGATCGTCCGCTTTCGCGGACGATGACCGTGCCTGTATACAAGGCGAGGCAGCCGACCTCACCGCCGCGCCTTGAAGAAATCCCGCAGCAGTGTCGCCGCCTCGCTCTCCCCGACCGCCGGGTACACCTCCGGGCGATGATGGCAGGTTGGCGCGGCAAAGAATCGAACGCCGGAATCCACTGCGCCGCCTTTCGGGTCGGGCGCCCCGTAGTAGAGCCGCCGGATCCGCGCGAACGAGATCGCGCCCGCGCACATGGTGCAGGGTTCCAGCGTCACATAGAGATCGCAGTCGGTCAGCCGTTCGCTGCCGATGGCGTGTGCGGCGGCCCTGAGCGCCAGAACCTCGGCATGTGCGGTGGGATCGCGGTCGGTCAGGGTCCGGTTTCCGGCGGCGGCGATGACCTCGCCGTCACGCACGATCACGCAGCCGATCGGCACTTCGCCCGATTTTCCGGCGCTATTGGCGGCTTCCAACGCCAAATCCATGAAAGAGGGTGCGGTCATGCCTCGTGTCTCAGCATATGATCCGCCAAAGTGTAAGCGGTTTGGCGATCAGATCATGCGCCATATCAATATCTTAGAGCGTGATCGGACGCAAAACCGGCATCCACTTTTGCTCATCGCGCTCTGATGAGAACTCTGTTAAGAGGGCGCCTTCAGCAAAAGTGGATGCCGGTTTTGCGTGAGAATGCGCTCTGTATAAGAGGCGGGCGCGACCTCGTCATGCTACCCCTCCACGCCGGCGCGGCTGCCGTTTCCAATGCCCGTAGCGAGATCATTCATGCCCCGCGATAACGACAAAGACAATGCATCCTCGCGCGGCCGGCGTGATCGGCCCTCCGGCGGCAAGGGCCGTTCCGGCGCGGCGCGCGGGCCGGAAAAGAAGTTCGCCAAGCGCGGCCTTGCCGGCAAGACCGACAAAGGTGACGGCGACAAGCGGCCCTATGCCGGCAAATCCGATGGCACGAAGCCCTATGCCAAGAAGCCTTACGCCAGGAAGCCGTATGGCGCGGGCAAACCCTACGCGAGCAAGCGCGATGGCGATGCCGCACGGCCCCGCTTCAATCGTGACGGCGGCAGCGAGAAGCGCCCCTATGCGCCCCGAGGGGATTCACCTCGCAGCGAACGCCCGGCCTTCAAACGTGACGATCGCGCGCCGCGCGCCGACCGTGGCGATACGCGTCCGGCAGGGCGCCCTGCCGACAAGAAGTTCGGCGAGAAGCGTTCGTATGCGCCGCGCGGAGATCGTCCCTTCGGTGACAAGAAGTTTTCGCGCGGCGCGCCGGATCGCGGTCCGCGCAAGGAGTTCGGCGATCGTGCGGATCGCGGCGAGTCCAAGCCGTGGGAGAAGCGCGAGGCCCGTCCTCGCGATGATGCGCGCCGCGAGTCCCGGCCCTCCCGCGATGGCGCCGGGCGTTTCGACAAGCCTCGTTTCGACCGGCCGCGCGACGATCGCGGCGGCTCCGGGCGTCCACGATTCTCGAAACCACGAGAGGATCGTCCGGAGCGCACTGCAGGCGGCGATCGTGGCCCGCGCAAGTTCGACCGGCCGCAAGGCGACCGTCCGCGTTATGAACGTCCGACCGGGGATCGTCCCCGCTTCGATCGCCCGCGCCAGGACCGTCCTGACGGCGATCGTCCTGGTGGTTCCCGCAACGCGTGGCAGGAGCGGCCACGTCGCAATGACCGCGACGAGCGTCCGCGTCGCGACAACGAGGATGACAGCAGGGTTTTCGCCAAACGTCCGGCGTTCGGGGGACGCGGCGCTTATCGCGAACGCAAGCCTGACGACGACCGGCGCGGAGCACGGCCCGAACCAAGGTCGAAGAAGACCGGCGAACGCATCGCGAAGGTGATGGCGCGCGCAGGCGTCGCCTCGCGCCGCGACGCCGAGGAATGGGTCACGCAGGGCCGCGTTGCCGTCAACGGCCGCGTCATCAACTCGCCGGCGCTCGATGTCACCTCGCGCGATGTCATCACGATCGACGGCCAGCCGTTGCCGGAGCGCGAGCGCACGCGGCTGTTCCTGTACCACAAGCCGCGCGGCCTGATGACGACCCACGCCGACCCGGAAGGGCGGCCGACCGTGTTCGACAATCTGCCTGAAGGTCTGCCGCGCCTGATCAGCATCGGCCGGCTCGATTTCAACACCGAAGGGTTGCTGCTGCTGACCAATGACGGCGGTCTGGCGCGCGCGCTGGAACTGCCCGACACCGGCTGGCTGCGGCGCTATCGCGTCCGCGCCCACGGCGAGGTGACGCAGGCGCAGCTCGATGCGCTGAAGAACGGCGTCGAGGTCGACGGCGTCAAGTATGGCTCGATCGACGCCACGCTGGAGCGCGACCAGGGCGCCAATGTCTGGCTGGTGTTCGCTATACGCGAGGGCAAGAACCGCGAGGTGCGCAACGTGATGGCCCACCTCGGGCTCGAGGTGAACCGGCTGATCCGGGTCTCCTATGGACCGTTCCAACTGGCCGAGATCGCGGAAGGTCAGGTCGAGGAGGTCAAGACCCGCGTGCTGCGCGAGCAGCTCGGCGATAAAATCGCCGCGCTCGCCAATGCGAATTTCGCCGGCACGGCCGCCGAAGCCGAGACCGAGCCAAAGCTCGGCCGCGACGGCACACCATTACGCTCGAAGAAGGACAACAAGGCGAGAGCGAAGCGCTCGCTGATTGAGGATCGCAAGGGCCGCAACGTCGTGGTGCAGCGAACCGGCAGCGACGAGGCGCGGGCGCGCAACGAAGCCGAGGCCAATGGCTACGGTCCGCCACGCCGGCCGAAGCGCGGCTATCACGGCAAGCGCGATCTGACGCCTCGGGACTGAACGATGCGTGTCGTCGGCGGACGGCTGAAGGGCCGCAACCTCGCGTCTCCATCGACGCAGCAGATTCGGCCGACGGCCGATCGCCTGCGCGAGTCGCTATTCAACATCCTCGTTCATGCCTATGACGATCCGGTTGCGGATGCGCGCGTGCTCGATCTGTTTGCGGGCACCGGCGCGCTCGGCATCGAGGCGGTGTCGCGCGGGGCGACATTCACGCTGTTCGTCGATAACGGCGCCGAGGCGCGCGCACTGTTGCGCAACAACGTCGAGGCGCTGGGGCTCGGTGGTGTCACGAAAGTCTATCGCCGCGATGCGACCGATCTCGGGCCTGCGCATCCCGTCGAGCCGTTCTCGCTGGTGTTTCTCGATCCGCCCTATGACAAGGGTCTGGCGGACAAGGCGCTTGCCTCGCTGCGCGACGGCGGTTGGTTGACGCGGGGAGCATTGCTGATCGTCGAGGAAGCCACGGCGGCGGCGTTCACCGCGCCTGAAGGTTTTTGCGAACTCGAACGCCGCGCCTACGACGACACGGAATTCGTATTCCTGCGGAGCGCATGACCACCGGCCCCGTCATTGCGAGCTCGCGACAAAATTGGCTCTTGCCAATTTTGCGCGTGAAGCGAAGCAGTCCAGATGCCGCACACCAACGCTGGATTGCTTCGCCGCTACAGCTTCTCGCAATGACGAAATGGTTCGATCTACCTTCGCCCGAACAGCTTCTCGATATCGGCGAGTTTCAATTCCACATAGGTCGGGCGGCCGTGGTTGCACTGGCCTGAATTGGGCGTGTCTTCCATCTCGCGCAGCAGCGCATTCATTTCCTCCGGCTTGAGGATGCGCCCGGCGCGCACCGAACCATGACAGGCCATCGTGGCCGCGACATGCATCAGGCGTCGTTCAAGAGGAAGCGCCTCGTCCCATTCCGCCATGTGCTCGGCGAGATCGCGCAACAGCGCTGCCGCGTTGGTCTTGCCGAGCAGCGACGGCGTCTCGCGCACGGCGACCGCGCCGGGTCCGAAGGACTCGATGGCGAGACCGAATTTTTCCAGCTCAGGCGCACGGTCGATCAACTTTTCGACGGTGGCCTCGTCCAGCTCGACGATGTCCGGTATCAAAAGGATCTGCCGCTGCACGCCGTCGCGCTCCAGCGCCGCCTTCAATTTCTCGTAGACGATGCGCTCGTGCGCGGCGTGCTGGTCCACCACGATCAAACCGTCGCGGGTTTGCGTCACGATGTAAGTCTCGTGAATCTGGGTGCGCGCCGCGCCGAGCGGCCGGTCTATCAGATCGGCCACGGGGTTGGGATCGGATCGCACATCCGCGCTGGGCGCACCGACATCGAACGCGGTTTGTCCGGGTGCGGCGAAGGCGGCAGCAGTCGCGCCGCCGGACCATGGCCCCGCGCCGACAGGCGAGGCCGGCGATTGCCGCCAGTCCCAGTTGGCCGGGCGCGGAACTGCGGCGGGACGGAATGCGGTGAGCACCGCGCCGTCGCTGTTGGCCGCCGTGCGTCGGCCCTCGCGCGCCAGACCTTCCTTCAGGGCGTGCACGATCAGCGCCCGCACCAGTCCGGCGTTGCGGAAGCGCACTTCCGTCTTGGCGGGGTGAACGTTGGCATCGACCTCCTGCGGAGCGGTCGTTACGAACAACGCCACCACCGGATGGCGGTCGCGCGGCAGGTAATCGGAATAGGCCGCGCGCACCGCGCCGATAATCAGCTTGTCGCGCACCGGGCGGCCGTTGACGAACAGGTACTGGCCGAGCGCGTTGGCGCGGGTCAGCGACGGCGCGGCGGCAAAGCCCTCCACGGTGACACCGTCGCGTTCGGCGCGTACCGCGATGGCGCTGCAGCGAAAATCCGCGCCAAGAATGTCGCCGAGCCGCGTCAATTGTCCGGCCGCGCCCGGCAATGCCGCAGTCCACGTCACCGGTGCGCGTTCTTCACCGGCGAGCGTGAAAGCGATATCGGGTCGCGCCATCGCCAGCCGCCGCACCACCTCGCGGATCGCCTCGGCCTCGGTGCGGTCGGTCTTGAGAAATTTCAGGCGCGCGGGCGTCGCATAAAAGAGATCGCTGACCTCGACGCGGGTGCCTTGCGTCAGTGCCGCCGGCACGATCGCGGATTTCCGTCCGCCCTCGACGGTGAGCGACCACGCATGCGGCTCGCTGCCGTGGCGCGTGGTGATGCCGAGCTTCGCCACCGCGCCGATCGACGGCAGCGCTTCGCCGCGAAAGCCCAGCGTGCGGATGCGCAGCAGATCCTCGTCGTCGAGTTTCGAGGTGGCGTGGCGGTCCACCGCGAGCGCGAGGTCGGCCTTCGTCATGCCTCCGCCGTCGTCGGTGATGCCGATCCGCCGCCGTCCGCCGCCGTCGGTGAAGATGTCGATGCGGCCCGCGCCGGCATCGATGGCGTTCTCCACCAGTTCCTTGACGACGCTCGCCGGACGCTCGACCACTTCGCCCGCGGCGATGCGGTTGACGACGGTCTCGGGAAGCTGGCGGACGGGCATGGGCGATTCACTTGGGCCGGTATTGAAGTCGATTCGAGCCTTGGCGCAGTCTAGTGGATCGCGTCTGACATTTGAATCCGGGATGGGATTCCCATCTGACTGGATGCATGCGAGTCTGGCGCATGCGAACCGGAATTTTCATCACCCTTAAGCCTGCCGACCGCCGCCATCTGAAGGCGCTGGCGCGGAATCGGAACACCCCACACAAGCATGTTTGGCGGGCCGAGATCGTACTGTTGAGCGCGGACGGTTTCGGCACCCATGAGATCATGCGCCGGACCGGCAAGTCGAAGACCTGTGTGTGGCGCTGGCAGGAACGCTTCATGGTGGCGGGTTATGACGGCCTCCTGCACGATAAGACACGCCCCTCGCGCATTCCGCCGCTGGGGTCGGGCATCGCTGAACGCGTCGTGGCGCTCACCCGGACCGAGCCGCCAGCAGAGGCGACCCACTGGACCTCGGCCATGATGGCGAAGGTCGTCGATATCAGCGCGAGTTCCGTTCAACGCATCTGGCGCGCCCATGGGCTGCAGCCGCACCGGGTGAAACAGTTCAAGCTCTCCACTGACCCGCGCTTCGTCGACAAATTGCGCGATGTCGTCGGCCTCTATGTCGATCCGCCCGCCCATGCCGTCGTTCTCTCGGTCGATGAAAAAAGCCAAATCCAGGCGCTCGACCGCACCCAGCCCGGCTTGCCAATAAAGAAGGGTCGCGCCGGGACGATGACCCACGACTACAAGCGTCATGGCACGACGACACTGTTTGCGGCCCTCAACGTCCTCGACGGCACCGTCATTGGCCGCAATATGCAGCGCCATCGGCACCAGGAGTTCATCCGCTTCCTCAACGCCGTCGAAGCGCAGGTGCCGCCGCGAAAGCAAATCCACGCTATCGTCGACAACTATGCAACCCACAAGCACCCGAAAGTGCGCCAGTGGTTGGCCCGGCATCCCCGCTGGGCCTTCCACTTCACGCCCACATCAGCATCCTGGCTCAACGCCGTCGAGGGCTTCTTCGCCAAACTCACAAAACGACGACTGAAACGCGGCATCTTCCGATCGGTCGTCGACCTGCAGGCTGCAATCAATCGCTTCGTAATCGAACATAACGCCGAACCGAAGCCCTTCACATGGACTGCCGATCCCAACAAAATTATCCGAGCCGTCAGACGCGGGCACCAAGTGTTAGATTCCATCCACTAGCAGGCTGTTGAAAAATCGCTCTCGTCGTGAACATAACCGAATCTCACAGAGAACGAATTACGATTCAATCAAACCCTATCCCGCGCTAGTCCTCGAATCCGGCCGATCCGCGTCTTGCCTTGACGTCGGCGCGGCGCTTCTTGCTCTCGAGGCGGCGCTGTTTCGAGCCGAACGTTGGTTTCGTCGCGCGGCGTGGCGTCGGCCGGATCGCGGCCTCGCGCAGCAGTTCGATCAGGCGGTCGGTGGCGTCGGCGCGGTTGCGCTCCTGGGTGCGGAAGCGCTGGGCATGGATCACGATCACGCCGTCCTTGGTCAGGCGCTGACCGGCGAGCCGGGCCAGCCGCACCGCAACGTCAGGGGCGAGCGTCAGGCGGCGGGTGTCGAAGCGCAATTGCGCGGCGGTCGAGAGCTTGTTGACGTTCTGGCCGCCCGGTCCGGAGGCGCGAATGAAACTGATCTCGATGTCGTTTTCGTCGATCACGATATCGCGAGTGATCCGCACCATGCCACTCACCAGGCCTCGCCTGTCCGACGGCGGGAATGGCGGGAATCAGGCCAAGGCACCATAACCCGTTTGCGCGATCTTGCCTGCCCGCGCCGTCAGTGCGCGGCAGGTTGAGGCGCCGCCGGCTGGGTTGCCGCTGGTTGGGCCGCCGCTGGTTGCGCTGCCGCCTGTGGCGTGCGTCCAACGATCACGGTCAGAAGCCCCTGTCCCCACAGCCGCTTCGCGATCTGCCTGGCCTGGTCGAGGGTGACGGCATCGACAATGGAATTGCGTTTCTCGATGTAGTCGATGGGCAGATCGTCCGTCTGATACTGCAACAGGCCGGTGGCGAGCTTCGAGGAGGTGTCCAGCTCCAGCATCTGCGACCCCTTCAGGTAGGATTTGGCTTCGTCTAGCTCCTTCTGGGTCGGCCCGCTTTCGGCAAAGCGCCGGATTTCGCTGTTGATGGCGTCGATGCTCTCGCCGACGCGGTCGGCGCGGGTTCCGGTGGTGCCGGCAAACAGCGCCGAGTGATCCATCCACAACAGCGATTCCGAGACGGAATAGGCGAGGCCGCGCTTTTCGCGAACCTCCCGATAGAGCCGCGACGACAGCGAGCCGCCGCCGAGAATGTGGTTGTCGATGTAGGCCGCCATGAAATCCGGATCGTGACGCTTGATGCCGGGGCCGCCGAACATGACCACGGTTTGTGGCACGTCGAGCGGAACCAACGCGCGTTGCGGCGGCTTCGCGGCGACGACGTCGGCAACGGGTGTGAGGTCGCCCTTCGCGGGCAGGCCCCCAAAAGTCTGATCCAGCAGTTTTGCGAGAGCCGCCGGCTCGATGTCGCCCACGACCGCGATCTTCAGCTTGTCCCTCGCCAGCACGTGGCGCACGTAAGTCCTGAGGTCGTCGGTCTTGATCGTCGGGATGCTTTCGAGCGTACCGTGCGACGGGCGGCCGTAGGGATGATCGCCGAATGCGAGCTTGAGGAAATTGCGGCCGGCGAGTGCGTTGGGATTGGTCGAGTTACGACGCAGCCCCGACATGATCTGCGAACGGATGCGCTCGACGTCGCTGCTGTCGAAGCGCGGCGCAGTCAGGGCGAGCCGCAGCAGGCCGAACGCTTCGTCGCTGTGCTCCTTGAGCATCCGCAGCGAGCCGCGGAGCCGGTCGCGTTGGATCGTAAAGCTCAGCTCGATGGCGCGGCGGTCGAGCCGTTCATGGAAGGTCCTGGAGTCGAGATCGGCGGCGCCTTCGTCGAGCAGGCTCGCGACCATGTAGCCGACGCCCGGCTTGTCGGCCGGGTCCTGTGCCGCGCCGCCCGCAAACGCATATTCCATCGCCACCAGCGGAACGGTCGCATCCTGAACGAACCAAGCCTCGATCCCTCCCGGCGTCACCAGATGCTGGATTTTTGTCGCCGCGAACGACGGATTCGCGACGAGGGAGGTCAATGCGAAGCATAAGGCGGCGAGCAGGCGGCGCGCCGCGCCGGTCCGGGTGCATCTCACGACCGCTTCTCCTCAGGCTTCGGCGTGGTGTCCTTGATCAGGTATCCCGTGACCGACCGCGTCTTGACCAGCCACTTTTGCGCGGCCTCGCGAACCTGCGCGGCGGTCACTGCGCGGATGCGGTCCGGCCAGCTTCTGATCTCGTCGACGCTCAATCCGACCGTCATGCCCGCGCCGTACCAGCGCGCCAGCGTCGTCTGGCTATCCTGGGCGTAGATCGCCTGCGCGATCAACTGCGTCTTCACGCGCTCGAGGTCTTCCGCGGGGATCGGGTTTTTGGCGAGATTTGCGATCACGGCGTCGATGGCCTGCTCGATCTCGGGGAAACCGACGCCCGGCTTCGGCGCCACCGCGATCGAAAACTGGCTCGGATCGACCGCGGTGCCTTGATAGGTTGCGTTGGTGCTGACGGCGAGCGGCTTGTCGACGACCAGCACGCGATAGAGATAGGCGTTGCTGCCGTCGCCCATCAATTGCGCAAGCACATCCAGCGCGGCGCTTTCGCCGGCGGCGGCAGTGGTTGCGGAGGGGACGAGATAATAGCGCCGCAGCATCGGCTGCTCGACGCGAGCGTCCGCGAGCGTGACCGTCCGCGACGCGACCGGCAGCGGTTCCTGCGGACGGATGCGGGTGGCCGGAATGGCGGGCTGCGGCGGCACCTGGCCGAAGGTCTTTTCGATCTCGGGGCGAATTGTTTGCGCGTCGACGTCGCCTGCGATCACCAGCGTTGCATTGTTCGGCGCATAAAACCGTTTGTAGAAGGCAAGCGCGTCCTCGCGGGTGAGCTTCTCGATCTCATGGTGCCAGCCGATCACCGGGCGGCCATAGGGATGGTTGAGATACAGCGCGGCCATGATCTGTTCGGTCAGCCGCGCGTCGGGATTGTTGGCGACGCGCATGTTGTATTCCTCGAGCACCACGTCGCGCTCGGGCAGCACGTTTTCGTCCTTCAGCACCAGGCCGGTCATGCGGTCGGCCTCGAACGCCATCATCGTCGCGAGTTGATCGCGCGGTACGCGCTGGTAGTAGCCGGTGTAGTCGAAGTTGGTGAAGGCATTCTCCTCGCCGCCGACACGCAGCACGGTCTGGGAAAACTCGCCGGCCGGATGCTTGGCGGTGCCCTTGAACATCAGATGCTCAAGGAAATGCGCGAGCCCGGATTTGCCGGGCGTTTCGTCCGCCGAGCCGACCTTGTACCAGATCATCTGCGTGACCACCGGCGTCCGGTGATCGGGAATGATCACGACCGCGAGGCCGTTGGCCAGGGTAAACGTGGCGGGAGGCTGAGAGGTGACGGTCTGCGCCTCAGCTTCGGGGAAGGCAAACAGGAGCGCAAGGCACAGGGCCAGCGCCGCGAGGGCGCGGACGGTCAATCGTCGCACTGCCGTCATGGCGTGCACCGGCGGCAATTTGTCTTTAGTCGTCACGGGTTGCCGCCAGTCCTTTGCTAGAGTGTTTTCGAGCGAAGGGTCGCGTGGTCCGATGGCCGCCGCGACCGTTAGTTAGTACGCTCTTTACCGCTGTTGATATCGATATAGGTGTTGCCGAGGGCTTCCTTCGGTCCGGTGCCATAAGCGAAGTTCGGTGACGGGGTCTGATAGCCCGCCGGCGGCTGCGTCAGTGTTTCCCGTTCCGGTTCACCCGTGAACGGTGCGGTCTGGGTCTTGTTGCCGCCGAACAGATTGCCAAGCTTGCCGGTGAAGCCGAGTTGCGAGGGGCTGAGCGACGGATTCTCGTTCTGCGGTTTGCCCGGCTCTTCCGTCTCGGCCCGTCGTGAGGTGGTGCCGGAACCGTGCACCGCGAGCTTGCTCGGCAAAATCGAGCGGCCGTTTTCTTCAGATGTCAGTTTCCTTTGCTTGCGGGCGGCGACCGCTTCCTTGTGGCGCTGAACGTCGGGGTCATTCGGCCAGTTCGGGTCCCTGGCCGCGGTCGAGCCCGGCGGCGGCAACTCGATCTTGGGCGGAATCACCAGCGGCGACCGCTCGCGATACTCGATGCCTTTGCTTTCCATGTTGGTGCCGCCGATGCCGCTCATGAGGTTGTGGATGATTTTCTCCTCGAAGGTGGAGCTATCATCGTCGTCCTGGGCGCGGGCCACGCCGGACGACAGTACGACGGCGATGCCCGCGGCAACCGCGGCGAGGAGAACGCCGCGCGGCAGCATTCCCGAAGCCTTGAGCACATCCCAACCGTTCCGTCCGGTCTTGCGCATCGCGTTCATCCTGTTCATTTTTTCGAAGGATCGCGGCCGGAAGACGCCGGCATTCCGAGCAGCCCCCTATCGGCCGGGATCAGGGCGCTTTTGCGGCGGGTGTCCTGAGGAAGGAATCATACAACAGGGCTATCACCCCGGCAACGATCGCCACATCGGCAAGGTTGAACACGTACCAGCTATAGGTTTTTCCCGCGAGTGGGACGTGAAACAGGACGAAATCCACCACCGCGCCATAGGCGAAGCGGTCGATGGCGTTGCCGATGGCGCCGCCGATGATGAGGCCGAGGCCAATTGTCGCGAGGCGGGTCTGCGAGCGCGCCATCCAGATTGCCAGCAGGACTACCGCGCCGGCCTTGATCGCGAGCAGGATCGTGGCGCCGACCGGGCTGTCGGTCTGGAACCAGCCGTAGCTGATGCCGGTGTTCCAGGCCAGCACCAGGTCGAAGAACGGCGTAACCCTGACGGCGCCGCGATGGCCGATGTCGAACACGAACAATAGCCAGAGCTTGGACGCCTGGTCGGCAATCAGCGCCGCGACCGCTGCGACGATGCCGGAGCGCAGGGGGGTCACACGGTCACTCCCAGCGCCTTCCACTCCCGCAGCGCCTGCGCGTCGCGCGGCGACACGTCGGGATACTCCTTGTCGTCGCCGACGGTCGGCAGGATCTTCCACGATCGGGCGCACTTGGTGCCCGCGGCTTTCTCGACCACCACGGCCACGCCGGGGACGTTCGGCAAACGGAACGCGTCGGCCGGCGCGTCGCCCTCGCGAACCTCGTAGTTCGAGGTGATGCAGACCTCGGCAAGATCGACGTCGAACAACGTTGCGAGCATCGCGCGGTCGGCGACATAGACGATCGGCGAGGCTTCGAGCGAGGAGCCGATCCGCTTGGCGGCGCGCTCGCGTTCCAGCGCGCCGGTGACGACGCTGCGCACGGCGCGGATGGTCTCCCACTTCGCGGCCAAAGCATCGTCCCGAAATATTTCGATACTCTCCGGAAACAGCGTCAGATGCACCGACGGTTCCGCATCCGGCCGATATTGCCGCCATGCTTCTTCGGTGGTGAATGAAAGCACCGGCGCCAGCCATTTCAGGATCGCGTCGCACAGCAAATCGATAATGGTGAGCGCGGCTTTCCTTGCCGCGGACGACGGCGGATCGCAATACAGCGTGTCTTTCCGGATATCGAAATAGAACGCCGAGAGTTCCGTGTTCATGAAGGCCGCGAGACTGGCGACCACGGTCTTGTAATCGAAATCCGCGTAGGCCTTGCGCACCACCGCGCTCTGCACGGCCAACTGATGCAGCATCAGCCGTTCCAGTTCGGGCACGTCGCTGAACGTGACCTCGTCGTCGCGCTTGAAGTGATGCAGCGTGCCGAGCATCCAGCGGATAGTGTTGCGCAGCTTGCGATAGGTCTCGACGGTGTTCTTGAGGATTTCCGGACCAATGCGCTGGTCGTCGGCATAGTCCGTCGCGCAGACCCACAGTCGCAGGATGTCGGCGCCGGACTGCGCGATCACCTTCTGCGGCTCAACCGTGTTGCCCAATGACTTGGACATCTTGCGGCCGTTCTCGTCGAGCGTGAAGCCGTGGGTCAGCACCACATCATAGGGCGCGCGGCCGCGGGTGCCGCAGCTCTCCAGCAGCGAGGAGTGAAACCAGCCGCGATGCTGGTCGCTTCCTTCCAGATACATCACGGTATCCTTGCCGCCATCGACCTTGCGTTTGATGCCCGCAAGACCGGGGAAGTGCACGGGATCTTCCAGCACGAAGGCGTGGGTGGAGCCGGAGTCGAACCAGACGTCGAGGATGTCGTCGACCTTGCTCCAGTCCTCGCCGGCACGCGGCCCAAGAAAACGCTCGCGCGCGCCCTCGGTGTACCAGGCATCGGCGCCTTCCGTCTCGAAGGCGTCGGTGATCCGTTTGTTGACGGCGGCGTCGATCAGGATTTCGGCGGAGCCGTCGCCCTTTTCGCGCACGAACACGGCGATCGGCACGCCCCAGGCACGCTGGCGCGAGATCACCCAGTCGGGCCGTCCGGTGATCATGCCGGTGATGCGCCTCTCGCCGGCCGGCGGCACCCATTGGGTGACGGAGATCGCCTGCAGCGCGCGGGCGCGGAGGGTGTCGCCGCTCTTGGCCTGACCGCGGCCGGCGATGTCCTTATCCATCGCGATGAACCACTGCGGCGTGTTGCGGAAGATCACCGGCTTCTTCGAGCGCCACGAATGCGGATACTGATGCTTGAGCCGTCCGCGCGCGAGCAACATGCCGCGTTCGATCAGCGCCTTGATGACGGCCTCGTTGGCGTCGCCCTTGTTGCCCTTGTCGTCGATGACGCGCTTGCCCTCGAAGCCGGGGGCCTGCGCGGTCAGCGCGCCGTTCTCGTCGACGGTGTAAGGGATCGCGCTCGAGACGCCACGCGTTTCGAGATCACGCGCGTTGTGAGTCCAGATGTCGAAGTCCTCGCGTCCGTGGCCGGGCGCGGTGTGAACGAAGCCGGTGCCGGTGTCGTCGGTGACGTGGTCGCCATCCAGGAGGGGGACGGTGAATTCATATCCGCCGGACAGGCCTTTCAGCGGATGCGCGCACTCGATTGCATCCATGGTGTCGGCCGGAACATCGCGGACCTTCTCGTAAGCCGCGACCCGCGCCTGCTTGAACACCTCAGCGGCGAGATTGTCCGCAAGGATCAGCAGATCGCCGGTTTTGGCCCAGTTGTCGGCCGGCGCATCGGTGACCTTGTAAAGACCATAGGCGATCCTGTTCGAGAAGCTGATGGCGCGATTGCCCGGCAGCGTCCACGGCGTGGTGGTCCAGATCACCACGCTCGCCTGCGCCAGCGCGCCGTGTGCCGGCGAGGTCACCGGAAATTTCACCCACACCGTATCGCTGGTGTGGTCCTCATACTCGACCTCGGCCTCCGCCAGCGCGGTCTTCTCCACCACACTCCACATCACCGGCTTTGAGCCGCGATAGAGCGTGCCGTTGGCGGCGAACTTCATCAGTTCGCGCGCGATTTGCGCCTCGGCCGGATAGGTCATGGTGGCGTAGGGATGGTCCCAGTCGCCGATAATGCCGAGGCGCTTGAACTCCTCACGCTGCACGTTGAGCCACTTCTCGGCATAGGCGCGGCACTCCTTGCGGAACGCCACCATCGCCGCGGAATCCTTGAAGTTCGGCTTTGCCTTGCCCTTGGAGCGGTAGTTCTCTTCCTCGATCTTCCATTCGATCGGTAGGCCGTGGCAGTCCCAGCCCGGCACGTAGTTTGAATCGTGACCCAGCATTTGCTGGCTCCTGGTCACCACGTCCTTCAGGATCTTGTTGAGCGCGTGGCCGATATGGATGCTGCCGTTGGCGTACGGCGGGCCGTCGTGCAGCACGAACTTTGGCCGCCCCTTCGCGCGCTTGCGGAGTTGTCCGTAGAGATCGATGTCGTTCCAGCGCGCCAGAATCTCCGGCTCGCGCTGCGGCAGTCCGGCGCGCATCGGAAAGTCCGTCTGCGGCAGGTAGAGGGTCTTGGCGTAATCGGGGGCGTCGGACTTCTGGGGCTTGTTGGTCATGGCGGGGTGAATAGCGTGTTTTGACGGGAAGGGGAAACCCGGTCTTGGGGTCTTTCCCTTTCCCCGCAAGCGGGGAGAGGTGAAGACGTCACTCGATCACCCCTAGATTCGGGAATGCGTCGGGCGCGGCTGCGAGTTGGGTTCGGGCGCGGGCGCTGTCGTCGTCCATCTGACGAATGAGCGCGTCAATGCTGTCGAATTTCAGCTCGTCGCGAATGAAGCCGATGAAGGCCACGTCCAGTACTGTTCCGTAAAGGTCGCCCTTGAAGTCGAACAGGAAGACTTCGAGCAGCGGCGCGCCGTTGTCGAAGGTCGGACGGCGGCCAAAGCTCGCAACGCCGTCGAAGCGCCGGTGATCCTTTCCCTGGCCGAGGCCGACCCGCACCGCATAGATGCCGTGCTTGAGGCCGCAATCCTTGTCGAGGCGGATATTGGCGGTGGGATAGCCGAGGTGGCGGCCGCGCTTCTCGCCGTGAATCACCTCGCCGGTCACGAACCACGGTCCGCCGAGCATGGCGGTGGCGTCCGCGATCTGGCCCTCCGCCAGCGCCATGCGGATAGCGCTGGAGGAGACCGGGCGCTCGTCGATATCGACAGGGGGCCGCACATCGACCTCGATGCCGAGCCGCGTCGCCTCGCTCAACAGCAGGCTCGGCGAGCCGACGCGACCCTTGCCGAAATGGAAATCGTAGCCGACGGCGATGCCGCTGACGTCGAGCCGGGCGATCAGATCATGGTGAATGAAATCCTGCGCCGTGGTTCCGGCGCGGGCAGTGTCGAAGGTCATGACCACGGCACCGGCGAGGCCGGCGCCGGCCAAAAGCCGCAACTTGCTGGTTTCGTCGGTCAGGCGGAATTGTGGGGTGTTCGGGCTGAAGAACTTTCGCGGGTGCGGCTCGAAGGTGACCGCGAAAGCCGGCTTGCCGCGGGAGCGGGACATCGCGAGCGCGGCTTCGATCACCGCGCGGTGACCGAGGTGAACGCCGTCAAAATTGCCCATCGCCACCACCGACCCCTTGGGGATCGCGGCGGCGGGGGTGGTGTCGCGGATGATGGTAAACCGGGGGGGCATCACGGTTTCGTTGATGAGTGGGGGCCCGATTGAAGTCAAGCGCGGCCTGTCGAGGCGTTGTGTGGCGCAGGACGTCGGCGCCTGTTCCCGGGTTAACGCGCTGTTTAACGGCTGGTGCTATTCGTCAAGGCAGACCCGAGAGGCGAGCGACCGGCGGAATGCCGGTGTTTGCTTCGAGGATGGCCCGCTCCGGCGGGCTTTTGGCCGATTTTCGGCACACATAGAATGTGGCGTGCAGGGGGCTCAAGATGGCGGTTGATTTGTCGATGTCGGTTCTGGTCGTGGACGACTACAACACCATGATCCGCATCATCCGGAATCTTCTCAAGCAGCTTGGGTTCGAGAACATCGACGATGCCAGCGACGGTTCGGCGGCGCTGAACAAGATGCGCACCAAAAAATACGGTCTGGTGATCTCCGACTGGAACATGGAGCCGATGACGGGCTACGACCTGCTCAAGGAAGTCCGCGCCGATCCCAATCTGGCGATGACGCGGTTCATCATGATTACGGCGGAGTCCAAGACCGAGAACGTCATCGCCGCCAAGAAGGCCGGGGTGAACAACTACATCGTCAAGCCGTTCAACGCGGCGACGCTGAAGACCAAGATCGAAGCGGTGTTTCCGGACAACGTCCCGGCGTAAACGGCGCCTCTCTTCGCCTCGCCCCGCAAGCGCGGGGGGTGGAAAACACGCCCGTATTCACCACTTCAGTTCGCGCATCAGCGCCCGCGGCGGACGGCCGAACAGTTCCTTGACCGAGGCCGGATCGAGCTGGTCGATGCCGGCGAATTCCTCGGAATGGATGCCGCGCGTCAAAAACAGCAGGTCGATGCCGAAGGCGTGGGCGCCCATGAGGTCGGTGCGCACGGAATCGCCGATGGCCAGCACCCGGTTCAGTGGCGTGTCCTTGCCGCGCTGCTCCCGCGCCAGCGCCATGGCGCGTACGTAGATCGGCCGGTGCGGCTTGCCGTAGAAGATCACCTCGCCGCCGAGTTCTCGATAAAGTTCGGCGATGGCGCCGGCGCAATAGAGCAGTCGGTCGCCACTTTCGACCACGATATCGGGATTGGCGCAGATCAGCGGCAGCTTGCGCTCGCGCGCCTGCATCATCATGGCGCGATAGTCCTCGGCGGTCTCGGTCTCGTCGTCGAACGGACCGGTGCAGATGATGTAATCAGCACGCTCGATCGGCGCGAACACCGGATCAAGGCCGCTGTGGATCGAACTGTCGCGCTCGGGCCCGAGCCAGTAAACCGCCTTGGAGGGATGCGCGGCGACGTAGCTGCGCGCCAGGTCGCCGGATGACGCGATGCCGTCATAGGTGTCGTCGGGAACACCGAACTTGCGCAGTTGCCGCTGCACGGCGTCGGCCGGGCGCGGGGCGTTGGTGATGAGGATGACGGTGCCGCCCCGGCTGCGGAACGTTTTCAGCGCGGCGCAGGCCTCGGGAAACGACACGAGGCCGTTGTGGACGACGCCCCAGATGTCGCTGAGCACGACATCCCTCCCGGTCGCGAGGTCGTGCAGATGCTCTATGAAACGAAGGGCCGTCATTGCGGTCGGATGCTTTCAGACCACGCCGCCGGCGCGGCGCGTCAGGGCAGCGTTACCGGTCATGCGGGGCGGACGTTCGGGTTTGATTGCGCCAGCCTTCATCATGCCGGTTCCGGTTGCATCGGTCCAGCCGGGTCCGGCCGTGCCATTAGCGACGGGCTTTGCCTTGTCGACTGTGTCTTCTGCCGCATCCTGACGCAGCGGCCGCGGCGCGGCGAACAGAAAGCCCTGGCCGAAGCGGACGTCGTAGTCGAGCAGATCGACCACCGCCCGTTCGTCTTCGATCCTTTCCACGATCAGGTCGATGCCGAAGCGTGCGAGCAGATCGGAGATGTCGGCCGGATGGATATCGGAGGTCGAGGTCTGCTTCTGGTCCAGCAGGAGCGAGGCGGGCATTTTGATGAAGCGGACGCCGCGATCGGCCAGTTCGCGCGGCTCGATCCGCAAATCCTTGACGTGATCGATGGAGAATCGGTAACCGCGCTGCGCCAGCGCGGCGAGGTGCTCGCTCTCCGTCGTGCCGAGAGTGCGCAGCGTACTGTGCTTGAATTCGAGGATCAGCGAGGGCGCCAGCGCATGATTGGCTTCGAGAAAATCGAGGTACTGCGCGAACGTCGCGGGATTACTGAGCGTCGCCGCGGCGACGTTGCAGAACACGCCGACCTCCTTGTTGCGCACCTGAAGCCGCCGCAGCACCTGCACGCAGCGGAAAATGGCCATATTGTCGATGCGCCCCATGAGACCGGCGGCTTCGGCAGCGGGAATGAAATCGCCGGCCGCCAGGATTTCGCCGCGGGCATCGCGCAGCCGCGTCACGGCTTCGTAGTAACGCACCTTGCGCTGCGGCAGCGTGACGATCGGCTGCAGGAAGATATCGACGCTGTTGGCCTCGATGGCGCTCTTGATCGTTGTCAGGGTCTGCGCGTCGTTGCCGGCCGGCGCAGCAATAGGCCGGGCGGCGGGAGGCGCGGGTGCGGCCCGTGCCGGCGCGTGAGCCGGCTTTGTGTCCGGGACAGGTTCGGCCATGGGCGCCGCGGCGGCCGACGGCAACAACGCCAGCATGTCGTCATGGGCGGCAACCGTGGCGGCTAGTTGCTTGACCAGCCCGCCGAGTTCGTTGATTTCGCCAAGTGCCGATTGAAGTCCCGATTGAGTGCGGTCCGACGCAGCGGAATTCGCCGCGGCGATCTTGCTTTCGGCCGCCGCGAGGCGGCGTCCGAATTCGGTGACCTGGCGGGCGAGGTCGGCGATGCCGCGCGACAGATCGGCGATCTGTCCATTGACGTCGCCGCGCACGCGCATCCGCATCGACACCGCGTTGTAGAGAACGAGGCAGGTCAGGGTGGCCAGCGCCACGATGGCGGCTTCCGACGCGCGCAGGCCCGTCAGCGAATAGAGCACGAGGCCGAGCGAGCCGGAGACCAGCACCATGCAGACGGCAACGAAAATCGTGGAAATACGGATCATCTGGCGTGAACGTTCCCGGCGCGGAGCGATCTTCCGGTCCCTCACACTATCATTATCGCTGATTCGGCGGGCAGGTCTTCTGGAGGTTGTCCGCCGAAATCGGACCGGTGGTTCAGGCGACGGCGCGAATCACCCTGGCGACCTTGTCGATGATCTCGCCGACCTGATCCTCGCCGACGATCAGCGGCGGGGTCAGCGCCAGCGTGTCGCCGGCGATGCGCATCATCACGTCGTGGTCATGGAACCCGCTTCTCAGCGCGGCAAAGCCACGGTCGCCGGGCCCGTTTTCGTTGGGTGCGAGGTCGATGCCCGCCGTGATCCCGACGGTGCGGATATCCACCACATTAGGCTCGTTGCGCAGGCTCATCACCGCATCGGCGAATTTCGGCTCCAGGTTTTTGGCGCGCTCGAACAGCTTTTCGTCGCGGTAGATATCGAGGGTGGCGAGGCCCGCGGCGCAGGCCAGCGGGTGCGCCGAATAGGTATAGCCGTGGAACAGCTCCACGGCATTCGCCGGACCGGTCATGAAGGCGTCGTGGATGGTGTCGCGCACCAGCACACCGCCCATCGGGGCCGCGCCGTTGGTCACGCCTTTTGCGAAGGTGATCATGTCGGGCAGCACGCCGTAGCGCTCGGCGGCGAACGCGTAACCGAGGCGGCCGAAGCCGGTGATGACCTCGTCGAAAATCAAGAGAATGCCGTGCTTCTGGGTGATCTCGCGCAGCCGCTTGAGATAACCTTTCGGCGTGGGCAGCACGCCGGTCGATCCGGCCATCGGCTCCACGATCACGGCGGCGATGGTGTTGGCGCCGTGCAGGTTGACGAGACGCTCCAGCTCATCGGCGAGTTCGGCGCCCCATTCCGGCTCGCCCTTGCTGAACGCCTGCTTGTCGCGGTTGTAGGTGGATTGCAGATGGTCGACGCCGGTGAGCAGCGTGCCGAACATCTTGCGGTTGCTGACGATGCCGCCGACCGAGGTGCCGCCGAAGCCGACGCCGTGATAGCCGCGCTCGCGGCCGATCAGGCGGATGCGGTCGCCGTGGCCGTTGATCTGGTGATAGGCCAGCGCGATCTTCAGCGCGGTGTCCGCGGCTTCCGATCCCGAATTGCAGAAGAACACATGATCGAGCCCCTTCGGCGCAAGCTCGGCGATGCGGCTCGCCAGTTCAAAGGCCTGCGGAATGCCGAACTGGAACGGTGGCGCGAAGTCCAGCGTCTCGGCCTGTCTGGCGATCGCGCTCGCGATCTGGTCGCGGCCGTGGCCGGCGTTGCAGCACCACATGCCGGCGGCGCCGTCTATGACCTTGCGGCCGTCGGTGGTGAAATAGTGCATGTCCTTGGCGCCGGCGAGCAGCCGCGGTGCGCTCTTGAAGGCGCGGTTGGCGGTGAACGGCATCCAGAACGCGGCGAGATCGTTCGGCACGTTGAGGGCGGGGCTCTTGTCTAACATCGGTGGTCCCTCATTATTTATTTTTAGGCGCGCCGCAGGTTCGGGCGTCCGCTTAAGGAGCTTGCAGAGAAAATGAAGCGAACTTCTGAACCACCACACTAGAACCTTTTGCACGTCTGCGGAATGCGGTTTGCACCGCTATTGCGTCTACATCCGTGGTTTGGACGGATTGTGTTGGAAGCACGGGTCGCGCACGGCGCCAGCAGTTCCGCAAGTGCAAGCCGGAGATACTGCCGTTTTTCGTGCATTGGATTCATATACACTTAATGGTTGTATGGCTCAGTAAGCCACATGACAGGTTCCGCGCCACGTCCGTTTTTTCTTGATCTTCGGCTCTTTGCGCGCTGCGGCCGCGGCGCATCCGCGGTCGAGTTCGCGATGTTGCTGCCGCTGTTTCTGGTGCTGGTGTTCGGCATCGTCGTGTTCGGCGCCTACCTCACCATGGTCCACAGCGTGCAGCAACTCGCCGCGGAAGCGGCGCGCTCCTCGGTCGCCGGCCTGAGCGAGACCGAGCGCGTCAGCATTGCCGAAAATTATGTCACGGCGAACGCCGGGTCATATCCGCTGTTGCAGCCCAGCCATCTCACGGTGAGCGCGGCGACGTCGGGCAGCGACGTCTTCGTCGTCACCGTCAACTACGACGCCTCGGACAGCTTCATCTACACGTTGCCGTTCGTGCCGGCGCCGACCTCTACCATCGCGCGCTCGGCGGCGATCCCGTTCGGCGGCTTTTGAGGGAGGTTTGCTGTGCGAAACCTGCTTCGGCGCTTCATCTCGGATACGCGCGGCAATTTCGTGATCATGGGGGCCGGGTCCATGGTGCTCTTACTCGGCTGCGCCGCGCTCGGTGTCGATGTCGGCTCGATCTATGCTGACCGCCGCAAAGTCGCAGAGCGCCGCCGACCTCGCGGCCATCGTGGCCGCCGGCAACATCAGTAACGCCACCGGCGCGGCCGCCGCCACCGTGACGGCCAACGGCTATCCGGCGAGCGCGCTGGTTTCGGTCGAACCCGGCACCTACACCGCAAACGCCGCGCTAGCGCCGCAGGCGCGCTTCGTGACGCCTGCGGTTGGCTCTGCCAATGCCGCGCGGGTGACGCTGCACACCGAGACACCACTCTATTTCGCGCGCATGTTCACCGGGGGTCGCAGTCACTTCGACATCACCACCAGGGCCACGGCGGCGAGCACCGCGATCGCCTCATTCGCGATCGGCTCGCGGCTCGTCGCGCTCAACGGCGGTCTTGTCAATGAGATCCTCGGCCGCATGTTGGGGACGACATTGTCGTTGTCGGCGATGGACTATCAGGCGCTGATCGACGCGCATATCGATGCCTTTGATTTCCTCAACGCGCTAGCGACGCGGCTTGACCTGACCGGCGTCACCTACGACTCCGTGTTGTCGGGCAACGTGAAGGTCGCCGACATCGTGGCGGCAATGTTGAGCGCGCAGCAAGCGGCGAACGGCCTGAACGCCGCGACGGCGGCGCTGTCACGCGTCTCGCAGGCGCTTGCGGGGGTGACCACCAAGATCACGCCGGGAGCGCTGATCGACCTCGGCCCCTACAAGTCGATGACGACGGGCTCGAAGCCGAAAACCGGCGTCAGCGTCTCGGCCCTCGATCTGCTCTCGGCAACCGGCGCGATCGCCAACGGCACCAACCAGATCGCGGCCTCCGCTAATCTCGGGCTGCCCGGTATCGCCAGCGTCGCCGTCATGGCGACGATCGGCGAGCATCCGCAAGGGACAAGCTGGGTGACGGTCGGGACTGAAGGAGCGAGCGTGCACACCGCGCAGACCCGCGTACTGCTGGCGATCACGCTGCTCGGCAGCGGCACTGTGTCGGCGGTCAATCTTCCGCTCTATGTCGAGGTGGCCTCGGGCACCGCGACGCTGAATGCCGTGAGTTGCGGCCGTCCCGACGTCAGTACGTCCAGCGTCACGCTCGGCGTGACGCCGGGCATCGTCGATGCCTGGATCGGCAACGTTTCGGCGACTGAGATGACCAACTTCACCAGCAAGCCCGATCCGGGGGCGGCGACGCTGGTCAATCTCGGCGCGGTTACCGTGACCGGCCGCGCCCATGCCGGAATGGGCAACACCGCGCCGACCTCGGTCTCTTTCAGCTATGCCGATATCGCCGCGCAGACCAAGAAGACCGTGACGACGACCAACTTCACCTCATCGCTGACCGCGAGCCTGCTCGGCGATCTCTCGCTCAAGGTGAAGGTGGGGCCGCTCGGCTTGCCGATCCCCGGCCTTGGGCCGGTCGTCACCGGAATCATCGGCGGCGCCACCGCCTCGATCGATCAGGTGCTGGCGCAGGTTTTGGCGGCGCTCGGTATCGGCATCGGGCAGGCGGATGTCTGGGTTTCGGGCGTCCGCTGCGACGGCGCGGTGCTGGTGAACTAAAGGCAGACCAGAGGGCGTGGCTTCGTCTCCCTCACTCGAGTTTTGTCGTCATGGCCGGGCTTGACCCGGCCATCCATCCGCTTCGCAAGACTCTCGGAAGATTGATGGATACGCGGGTCGAGCCCGCGTATGACGGCAAACCAACTTGCCCGCCTGCACCGCGGCTGGTAACCCGGCTGTAAGTCGATACTGACTTACAACCGAGCGCCATGTCCGACAAAAAAGCGAAGAAGCCGCAAAAACTCCGCGCCCGCCTGCCGCGCGGGTTGGAGGATCGCGGTCCCGCCGCCATCGCCGCCACGCGGCGGATGGTCGAGAAAATCCGCGAAGTTTACGAACGTTATGGGTTCGAGCCGGTGGAAACACCCGCGATGGAATACACCGACGCGCTCGGCAAATTCCTGCCCGATCAGGACCGGCCGAACGAGGGCGTGTTCTCGTTCCAGGACGACGACGAGCAGTGGATTTCGTTGCGCTACGATCTCACCGCGCCGCTGGCGCGCTATGTCGCGGAAAATTTCCAGAACCTCGCGCTGCCCTATCGCAGCTATCGCGCGGGCTACGTGTTCCGCAACGAGAAGCCGGGGCCCGGACGTTTTCGCCAGTTCATGCAGTTCGATGCCGATACGGTCGGCAGCGCCTCGCCCGCCGCCGACGCCGAGATGTGCATGATGGCCGCCGACACCATGGAGGCGCTGGGCATTCCACGCGGGCAGTATGTGGTGAAGGTCAACAATCGGAAAGTTTTTGATGGAATGAAGGTCGAGCTTGGCATCACGGATGATGCACGTTGGCTCACGATTCTGCGTGCGATGGACAAGTTAGATCGACTAGGCGTGGAGGGAGTGGACGCACTCCTCGGGACAGGGCGAAAAGATGAAACCGGAGATTTTACAGTAGGAGCGAACCTTAGTCGTTCTCAAGCGAATACCATTTTTAGCTACGTGATGTCGGAGCCTGTTCAGATACTAAGGGAGCAATATGAGCGCTTAGGACAAGACGGTTTTGTAACCTTCGCCACTCGCGAGGTCCATCGGCGTCTACAGGATTTACAAGCCCTAGATGTGCTCATGTACGAATTCGGTCGTAACCCAATCTCCAAGCAGGGAATTGACGAGTTGCGAGCGATAACAGAGATTGTGCGTAGCGCAGGTTACAATGAAGACCGGATAAAGATCGACACGTCAGTTATCCGCGGTCTCGAATACTACACCGGTCCTGTCTACGAAGTTGAATTGCTGCTGGAGACCAAGGACGAGAAGGGCCGCCCGGTTCGGTTCGGTTCGGTCGGCGGCGGTGGACGCTATGACGGTCTCGTCTCGCGGTTTCGCGGCGAGCCGGTGCCGGCGACGGGTTTCTCCCTCGGCGTGTCGCGGTTGCAGGCCGCGCTGACCATGCTTGGCAAGCTGGACACCAAGCCGCAGCCGGGTCCGGTGGTCGTCACCGTGTTCGGCGGCGAGATCGCGGGCTACCAGAAAATGGTCGCGGACCTGCGCAACGCCGGTATTCGTGCGGAATTGTATCTCGGCAATCCCAAACACTCGCTCGGCCAGCAGATGAAATACGCCGACAAGCGCCATTCGCCGTGCGCGATCATCCAAGGCTCGGACGAAAAGGCCAGCGGCAAGGTGCAGATCAAGGACCTGATCGCGGGCGCCGGGCTGACGTCGATCGAGGACCGCACTGAGTATCTGAAGAAGCAGGCCGAGGCGCAGATCGAGGTCAGCGAGGGCGATCTTGTCGCGGCGGTGCAGAAATTGCTCGCGCGTCATGGTGTGAGGTGGGGATAACACGACACCCGCCCGCCGTCTTCCCCGCGAAAGCGGGGAACCAGTATGCCGGAAAGCTGGTGATCAGCCGTGACGGTGCGGGTTACTGGATCATCCGCCTTCGCGGATGATGACCGAGGGTTCAAATACGAAGTGCGACGGGGAGACCGCCATGACTGAGGTCAAGATCAATCTCGCCCCGTAAGAACGGGGAGAGTTGAACCAATCGCGTCACTTCGGCACCATCGCCTTGAATTTTTCGAGGTCGCGCATGTTCATCTTGAAGCCGCCGGGCATCACCACATCGCCGGGCTTCTGACCCTCCTTGCAGGGGCCGGTCCATTTCGCCGCCATGGTTATCTTGCTGTCGCGGGTTCCGAGCTTGCCGCCCTCGCTGCGCGCGGTGATCGTCACCGTGTAGGCGGAGTCGAAATCGCCTGAGGTCTCGGCGTGCGATGTCACGGTCGCGCCGGCCATGGTGCAGACCGAATCCATGACGTAGCCGGCTGCGGTTTTCCGGAGGTCGGTCTTCGAGCAGTTCTGTTTGGCGGACGGGACGAATTCCGAAGTGAACTCGCGATCCACCGCCTGGCTGGTGCATTGCTGGACCGTCACCGCCGGCATTCTGGCGCCCTCGTGGTCCATCGTGATGTCCCACAGTCCGGCCTTGCGCAGCGGAAATTGCACCTTCGCCAATGCCGGCGCGGCGCACAGCAAGACCAGCGGCAGGAGAATCGAGAGGCGAAGAGGCCGTCGCATCGCAGGCTCCGTCGGTGGGATCAAGTAGTCCGGTTCTGACATTCGCATCTCGCTTGCCGGGTTCGCCGCAAAATGGATAGCGGATGTCAAATTCACGCTACCAGGTCGCCGGCTCAGTAGCGGGTCCGCAGCGGAGGTTGGTCGGGGCCATAGGGCACCCAGCGGCAGGCGAACGAGATGTAGCCGCCCGGATAGGCCTGGACGCCGAGGAATTTCGCCACCTTGCCGTAGCGCGCGCAGTGATCGACCGCGATAGTGCGGATATCCCTGGTCCCGACCACCGAATAGGAGATGATTCCACCGGTGTCATTGCCCTTGACCGGTGGCACCCAGTCGGCCCGCGCCGGTCCGCAAACCAGCGTGCCCGTCATCGCCGCCAGCAAAGCCGCTCCGAGCAATCTCATCGTCATCTCCATCGTTGCGATTCAAACCTTAGAACGCCGCGCGGGCCATGAAAAGAACGGCAAGCCGGTCATTATGGAGTTAGGCGGTGGGTGTTGCCCTGCCGCACTTGACCTTGCACGGGCTTCGCGGCACCGTCCTACACTCGGATCACCGGCGGATGCTCCCATGCGGAACCTTATCACATCCTTGAAGAAAGCCGGCTCCAGCGCGGCGCTCGGCGCAGCGTTGGGGCTGTTCGCCGCCCTGCCGGCGGCGCAGGCCGTCAATTTCCCCCTGTTCGGACCGGGCTATGACGGACGGGTGGCGGGCTGCGAGGCCGGGCTGCCGACCATCACATCGGAATTCTGGGAGAAGGAAAGCACCTTCTGGAATTCGCCGCTGCGGATCACGGCCTATGGCAACGTCCATGAAACGGCGTTCCGGCCCTGGCAGTCCGACAACATCCCGCGCCGCTACTGCACCGCCGACGCGATGGTCAGCGACGGCAAGGTCCGCACCGTGCATTTCTCGATCATCGAGGATGGCGGGATTGCCAGCATGGGGGATGGCGTCGAATGGTGCGTCGTCGGCCTCGATCGCAACTGGGCCTACAACCCGGGCTGCCGCGCCGCGCAGCCCTAGAGTTTTCCCGGCCGCTTCGGTCCGCTATGCTGCTATGCTATAGTCGCCTGATCCGTTGTTCTTGAAAGGATCTTGCGCGAGGGTCGGATTCCGGCCGGGCTGGGAGTTTGGCGTCATGAGGTGGGTGTCTCGCGCGATGGCCGCGTCTGTTCTGTCGTGGCTGATCCTGCTCGCGGGGTGGTCGGGCAGCGCGGCGGCAAGGGACCATCGCCAGAACGCGCCGGGCGCATTCGATTTCTATGTGCTGTCGCTGTCATGGTCGCCGTCATTTTGCGCGAGTGCTGCGGAGCGCGGTAACACCAGCCGGTCGCAGCAGGCCCAGTGCGGCGGGCGGCCGTTTGCCTTCGTGGTGCACGGCCTTTGGCCGCAATACGAGCACGGCTTTCCGGGTTATTGCGAGCGTCCCGCGCCGCGGCTCGATCGCCGCATCATGTCCTCGATGCTGGACCTGATGCCGGCCCCCGGTCTGATCTACAGCGAGTGGGACAAACACGGCACCTGCTCGGGGCTCGGCGCGCGGGCCTATTTCGAGACCGTCCGCAAAGCGCGCGCCGCGGTGAAGGTTCCTGCGGAGTTCCTCGATCTTGAGGCGCCGAAGAGCATCGCGCCCGACGCCATCGAGGAGGCCTTCATCAAGGACAATCCGGGCCTCAGCCATTCCGCGATCGCGGTGATCTGCGACCGGACCAGGCTCAGCGAGGTGCGGATCTGCATGAACAAGGACCTGCAATTCCGCGCCTGCGAGGAAATCGACCGCCGCGCCTGCCGCAGGGACCAGGTGGTGCTGCCGCCGATGCGGGGCGGATAGCGGCACGCCGTCATCCTGAAGGCGTCGCAAGGTGGCGCAATGCCATGCCCGTGCCTCGGTGATCTCTTCGCCTCGTCACTGATGTCTGGGGTTATGGCCCCTACGGCAAAGCCGTTGCGCGCATGACGGGTTACTTTCATTACGGGATGGCGTAACCAGCGCCATGAACTACCGCCACGCCTTCCACGCCGGTAACTTCGCCGACGTCATCAAGCATATCGTGCTGGTCCGCATCCTGACCTATCTGCACGAGAAGCTGGCGGCGTTCCGCGTCATCGACACCCATGCCGGCGCGGGCGTTTACGATCTGACCGGCGACGAGGCCGGACGCGGCGGCGAATGGCTGACCGGCATTGCGCGGCTGATGCAGGCGCGGTTTTCGGATGCCGTCGGCCCCTTGGTCGCGCCCTATCTCGATATCGTCAGGGCCTTCAATCCGCAGCGCGGCCTGCTGCGGTCCTATCCGGGATCGCCGCTGATCGCGCGCGCTTTGCTGCGGCCGCAGGACCGACTGGTCGCGTGCGAACTCGAACCCGTCGCCCGCAAGCACCTGATCGGCGCGCTGCGCCGCGACGCCCAGGCAAACGTGGTCGATCTCGACGGCTGGGTGGCGCTGCCGGCTTTCGTGCCGCCGAAGGAGCGGCGCGGGCTGGTGCTGATCGATCCGCCGTTCGAGCGCAAGGACGAGTTCGAACGGCTCGCCGGCGGATTTGCCGAGGCCTTCGCGAAATGGCCGACCGGCAGTTACCTGCTGTGGTATCCGGTGAAAAGCCGCCGGGCTGCGGACGATCTGGCCCGCAGGGTCGGCGCTGCGACCGGTGGTGGGGCCGACAAATGCCTGCGGCTGGAATTCAGCGTGGCGCCGCAGACCGCGGACGGGCCGCTCACTTCGGCCGGGCTCCTGATCGTCAATCCGCCGTGGACGCTGATGGCCGAGTTGAAGGCCATCCTTCCCGAACTGGAGAAGCCGCTGGGTCAGGGCGGGGCCGCCAGGTTCAGGCTCGATGCGGTCCGGGGCTGAGGCATTCTCCGATTCG
Organism: Nitrobacter hamburgensis X14; assembly: GCF_000013885.1. Taxonomy (NCBI): domain Bacteria; kingdom Pseudomonadati; phylum Pseudomonadota; class Alphaproteobacteria; order Hyphomicrobiales; family Nitrobacteraceae; genus Nitrobacter; species Nitrobacter hamburgensis. Next base: position 3,471,979 of record NC_007964.1, on the reverse strand, counting down.
CAAGATTTCATTTCGTCGTAGTCAGTTCGAAGGGAACCGTATTAAGCTGCCGCCCTTGCGACTGGCTTTACGTTCCGTTTCCGCGAATGGAGGCGGCTGAGTGACGACGCCCTCTTTTGATGCGCCCGCTGCCGAAGCAGGCTTCATTGCCGGGGATGGCCGTGTTGTCCGGAAAGCGAATGTCTGGTCGAGCCGGCGCGCGGCGGCGCGGCGGCGCAGCAAGGGGAGAGGAGTCTGCCCATGTCCATGACGGGAACGGTTAAGTTCTTCAACGGTGAGCGCGGCTACGGCTTCATCAAGCCGGACGATGGCGGCCGCGATGTCTTCGTTCATATCACGGCTGTGGAGCAGGCCGGATTGACGGAATTGTCCGAAGGGCAGCGCGTCACGTTCGAGGTCGAGCCGGACAAGAAGGGCAAGGGCCCCAAGGCGGTCAATCTCGTGATCTCGTCCTGACCTGGACCTGTCCGGCGTTCGTACAGCGAAGGGTGCGTCAAGCTTGGCTGCGCTCGTGGTGGGCGGCGACGCGTTGCGTGACGAAAAATCCCGGCCGTGAACGGCCGGGATTGCAGCGTGATCAGGGTGATACGGGTTGAAGGAGTCAGCCTCAGATCTGTCAGAAGTGATAGTTCACGCCGGCGCGGACCAGTCCGAACTGATAACTGTTGGGAGCGTCGGTAATGGTGAAGTTGCTGCTCGACAGGTCGACGTAGAGATATTCGACCTTCGCGGTCCAGTTCTGGTAGATGCCGAATTCGGCGCCGACGCCCACGGTCCAGCCCGCATTGGTGTGGGATTCCGACAGGCCAAACGTTTCAGCGCGCAGCGCGCCGAAGGCAAGACCGCCGGTGCCGTAAATCAGGACGTTGTTGAAGGCATAGCCGAGGCGGCCGCGCACCGTGCCGAACCACGGATTGGAGAACTTCCACCGCGCAAAGATATCGTCGGCGGCATTGGCCTGGATGTCGCCTTCGAGGCCGAACACCAGCGGCCCGCTCTGCCAGTTGTAGCCGGCCTGCACGCCGCCGAACACGCCGTTCGGCTTGGTGGCGCTGTTCTGGACGCTGCCCCAGGCGTAACCAAGGTTGCCGCCCAGATAGGGGCCGGCCCAGCTATAGGCGTTGAGCGGCTGATTGACGGTGTAGGGCGAGCGGTAAGAGAAATCCGCGGCCTGCGCGGTGCCGATCAGCGCCATTGATGCCACGGCTGCCAATGCTGCGATCGTTGTCTGGCCCATCTCGACTCTCCACCACGCTACTGTCGTTGCCGTCGGGACTGCCGAGACATCGCAACCCGACCCATAGGGTTACGAAATCCGAAATCCCGTACCTAGGGTTTATCGAAAGTTTTAAGTTAAGCGGTTCTTAAGACGACGCCCCCACCGTCTGTTGTTCTTAAAAAAGTGTTACCGGCATGGCAGCGCCGGGAACCGGTGACGCTGCCTTTGCCATGGAACCAGCCCGGTGCGTTGCGCGGGGGCGGCGCACCGCCGCTGGCATCGGCCGGTTTCATCGCTTAACTGAGGGACATGACGACCGATTCCTCCGATCCCGCAAAGCCGGCCGGACCCGGACAACCGCCTGGTTCCGGAGCGGACACGCGCCCCGGGGGACTGGCGACGGGCCAGGATGTCGATCCCGCAACCATCGAGACCGACGAGGACGACGAGGCGCGGCTGCCCGATGTTCCGGACGAGCCCACTGATGCGATCGCGGAGGGCCCGCTCGCGGTCGGGCGTGCGGCCATCGAACACGCCGTTCGCCATGCGCCGACCTCGCCCGGCGTTTACCGCATGATGAATGCCGCGCGCGACGTACTCTATGTCGGCAAGGCCAAGAATGTGCGCAAGCGCCTGTCGTCCTATGCGCGGCCGACAGGCCAAGTGATGCGCATCGCGCGCATGATCGCGGCGACGTCCACCATCGAAATCGTGTCGACCGAGACCGAGACTGAGGCACTGCTGCTCGAAGCGAACCTGATCAAGCAGTTGCGGCCGCGCTTCAATGTGCAACTTCGCGACGACAAGTCGTTTCCCTATATCCTGATTACCGGCGACCACTGGGCGCCGCAGATCCTCAAGCATCGCGGCGCGCAGTCGCGGCCGGGGCGCTATTTCGGACCCTTCGCGTCCGCGGGCGCGGTCGGCCGCACCATCACCGCTCTGCAGCGCGCGTTCCTGGTGCGCTCCTGTACCGATTCCTTCTTCGAAGGTCGGACACGACCGTGTCTATTGTACCAGATCAAGCGCTGCGCGGGCCCCTGCACCGGGGAGATCGATTTCCCCGGTTATACGGCGCTGGTTCGCGAGGCGACCGACTTCCTGTCCGGCCGCAGCCGCGCTGTGAAGGAAGAACTCGCGCGCGAAATGGAGAAGGCCTCCGGCGACCTCGCCTTCGAGCGCGCGGCGCTCTATCGTGATCGGCTGGCCGCGCTGTCGGCGATCCAGTCGCAGCAGGGCATCAACCCGCGCACGGTGGAAGAAGCTGACGTGTTCGCGATCCACCAGGAGGGCGGCTATTCCTGCGTCGAGGTTTTTTTCTTCCGCACCGGACAGAACTGGGGCAACCGCGCCTATTTTCCGCGCGCGGAAAAGTCGTTCACGCCGGAGGAGGTGCTGGGCGCGTTCCTCGCGCAGTTCTACGACGACAAGCCGCCGCCGAAGGTGATCCTGCTGTCGCACCGGATCGAGGAGAGCGAATTGCTGGCCGATGCGCTGTCGATCAAGGCCGGTCACAAGGTCGGGGTTTTGATGCCGCAGCGCGGCGAAAAGAAGGAACTGGTCGCGCACGCGCTGACCAATGCGCGCGAGGCGCTGGGCCGCAAGCTGGCGGATACCGCGACGCAGTCGCGGCTGTTGCAGGGTTTGGCGACCGTTTTGGGCTTGCCGCACGCGCCGCGACGCATTGAGGTCTACGACAACAGCCACATCCAGGGCACCAATGCGGTCGGGGCGATGATCGTCGCCGGCCCCGAAGGCCTTCTGAAAAACCAGTATCGCAAGTTCAACATTCGCTCCGAGAACCTGACGCCCGGCGATGACTACGCGATGATGCGCGAGGTGCTGGAGCGCCGTTTCAAAAGATTGCTGACGCAGAAAGCTGCCGATCCGGACAAGGCCGACGAGCCGGAAAAGGATGCGGTGCCGCAATGGCCGGATCTTGTGATCATCGATGGCGGCCTCGGCCAGCTCAATGCCGTCCGCGGGATTTTCGATGCGCTGGGGTTGAGTCAGGTCTCGCTGATGGCGGTCGCCAAGGGACCCGACCGCGATGCCGGTCGCGAAACCCTGTTCCTGCCGGATCGCCCCGCCATCAAGCTCGAACCGCGCGATCCCGTCCTGTATTTCATCCAGCGGCTGCGCGACGAGGCGCATCGATTTGTCATAGGATCGCATCGCAAGCTGCGCAGGAAGGACATTCGCGAAGCCGGGTTGCAGGAGGTTCCCGGCATCGGCCCGGCGCGCAAGCGGGCGCTGCTGCACCATTTCGGGACCCTGAAGGAAATCGAGCGCGCCTCGGTCGCAGATCTCGGCAAGGTTCCGGGCATCAGCGCCGAAAGCGCCCGCAAAATCTTCGATTTTTTCCATACCCGGCCGGGGTGAGGGTGGATTTTGGATTTTGTAATGATAGTCGGCGGCTTTTTTCGTATTAAGATCAACGGATAAGGTTGCCGCAGCCGCGAAGTCGGTAAAATGCGCCGCGCGGCCGGTTGACGTCCGCACCACGACAGTATTGGTAAGACGAAATGACCACCACAACCAGTCAGGCGACCGCGAGGCATATGCTGTCGCTTCCGAATATTCTCACCTTTGCCCGGATCGCCGCGATCCCCGTGGTGGTGGGCTGCGTCTATGCGCAGTCCATCATGGACGGGCCGTTGCGGCTGCGCTGGGTGGCGCTGGGAGTGTTCATCGCGGCCGGCGTCACAGACTTTCTCGACGGCTACTACGCGCGAATCTGGGATCAGCAGTCGGCCTTCGGCAAGATGCTCGATCCGATCGCCGACAAGCTCCTGGTTGCATCCTGCCTGCTGATGCTGGCGGCGGACGGCATCATCCACGGCTGGACGCTGTGGGCGGCGATCGTAATCCTGTGCCGCGAGATTCTCGTATCGGGCCTTCGCGAATATCTGGCGGGGCTGCGCGTCAGCGTGCCCGTGACCAAGGTTGCGAAATGGAAGACCACGGTGCAACTGGTCGCGATCGGATTCCTGCTGGCGGGCGAAGCCGGCGATCTGATATTCCCGTTCGTGACCCAGATCGGGCTTCTGCTGTTGTGGATCTCGGCGATCTTCACCATCTATACCGGGTGGGATTATTTCCAGGCCGGCATCCACCACCTCATCGAGGAGGATGAAAAATGAAGGTGCTGTATTTCGCTTGGGTGCGCGAACGGGTCGGCAAGGCCGAGGAGGCGCTCGACCCGCCGGCGGCCGTCGCGACGGTTGCCGATCTGATCGCATGGTTGTCGCAACGGGGCGATGAATATGCTCATGCCTTCGAGAAACCGAAGGTGATCCGCGCCGCGATCGACCGGATGCACGTCAAGCAGGATACGATGATCGCGGGCGCGCACGAGATTGCTTTCTTTCCGCCGATGACCGGCGGCTGATCTGTCAACGGCGGCGCCATCCATGACCGTTCCCGTCACCATTCGCCTGCAGGAAGCGGACTTCGACGTCGCGCGCGAAGTCGCGGCGCTGTCGCGCGGCAACACCGATATCGGCGCGGTTGTGAGTTTCAGCGGCATCTGCCGGGGCGAGGAGGGCGGTGACGCGATCGCCGCGCTGACGCTGGAACATTATCCCGGTATGGCGGAGGCCGAGATCGCGCGTCATGCCGAGGAGGCGCTGGCGCGTTGGCCGCTCACCGGCATCACCGTCATTCACCGGTTCGGCCGAATCGTGCCGGGCGAGAATATCGTTCTCGTGGTCACAGCGTCGTCGCACCGCGAGGCGGCATTTCAGGGCGCCGAGTTCCTGATGGACTACCTCAAAACGCGGGCACCGTTCTGGAAGCGCGAGGAGGGCACCTCCGGATCCGGTTGGGTTGACGCCCACGATCGCGATGACTCCGCCGCGGCGCGCTGGGCCAAATCCTGATGGTGAAGACCGCCGTGCGCGGCGGACGATCGACAGTCGCGACCCGTAGCTCAGCCAAAAAACGGCGGCCGACGCGGGCTGTAGCCAAAACTGCAAACCCCTCCGCCGCCGGAACCCCGGCTCCCGTACTCGTGACGATTTTCGACTACGTCCGCTTCGCTGCCGCAAGGCTCACGCGCGCTCGCGTTACGGTTGCGCACGGCACCACTGATCCGGTTGCCGAGGCCGCCTTCCTGGTCGGCGAGGCCATGCACCTGCATCCGGACGAGGTCGAGCCGCTGGCCGCGCGGCGTGTGCCGAAGGCGGCCGGCCGGCGCATCCTCGGCTGGATCGAGCAGCGCATCGCGACCCGCAAGCCCGCCGCCTATCTCGTCAACAGGATGTATATGCGCGGCATGGCGTTCTATGTCGACGAACGTGTGATCGTGCCGCGCTCGTTCATCGGAGAGCTTCTGGATTCGCATTTCGGCGGCGACGATGTGCTGCGTCTGCGCGATCCCGCGACGGTGACCCGCGTGCTCGATCTCTGCACCGGCTCGGGATGCCTTGCCATTCTGGCCGCGCGCGCGTTTCCGAATGCGACGGTCGATGCGGCCGACCTGTCGGCGGACGCGCTCACCGTAGCCGAGCGCAACGTGCAAGAGCACCGCCTTGAAGATCGCATTCAACTGGCACAGGGCGACCTGTTCGCGGCAGTCAGCGGCAAGCGATACGATCTCATCATCTCGAACCCGCCCTATGTCGATGCGCAGGGCATGGCGAGCCTGCCGCACGAGTGCCTTGCGGAGCCGCGGATGGCGTTCGACGGTGGTGCTGACGGCATCGACCTGGTGCGACGGATCATCGACGGCGCCAAAACTCATCTCGCGTCCGGCGGCGGGTTGTTGTGTGAGGTTGGCCGCTGCAAACCGGCGATCGAGAAGGCTTATCCGCGCGCGGATTTGCTCTGGCTCGACACCGAGGAGTCCGAGGGCGAGGTGTTCTGGATCGATGCCGCGACGCTTGCGGATTGTGCGCCCGCGCGACACCCGGTCGGCACGGCATGACCGCTCCGCACGTCCGGGCGACGCACGAAAACCTCCGGCGATACCGTCGGAGGTTTCGTCGTCCTGATACTGTCCTTCTGCCCCAGTTGCCGCGTTGATGATCGTGCCGCCATGCTTTTTGACGCCCACCGGAGCGCGCTGTCGCGCGAAGCCTGGCTCGGAGAATTCCGGGCGACGCTGACGCTTGGTTGGCCGCTCGTTCTCACCAACCTCGCGCAAATCGCGCTGACCACCACCGATGTGATCGTACTGGGCCGCGTTGGTCCTTCGGCGCTGGCCGCAGGAACCCTTGGCGTCAATCTGTACCTCGCGATCCTGATTTTCGGCATCGGCGTCGTCACTGCGGCGTCGCCGATGATGGCCGAAGCGTTCGGTCGTAAATTGCACATGGTGCGCGATGTGCGGCGGACGTTCCGGCAGGGGCTATGGACGGCGGTGCTGATTGCGGTGCCGAGCTGGCTGCTGCTCTGGCATACAGATGCAATCCTCATTCTGCTCGATCAGGAACCGCAGCTTGCAGCCGACGCCCAGGTGTTCGTGCGCGCATTGCAATGGGGCATGCTGCCGACTCTGGGTTTCATTGCGCTGCGTTCGTTCTTCGCCGCGCTGGAGCGCCCGGTATGGGCGATGATGGTGACCGCAGCCGCGATCCTGTTCAATATCGTGGCGAACTGGGCGCTGGTGTTCGGTCATCTCGGTCTGCCGGCACTGGGGCTGCGAGGGTCCGGCATCGCGACCACGTTGTCGAATACCTTCCTGTTCGTCGGGCTGGCGCTGGTGGTGAGCTTTGGCCGCAGGTTTCGTCGCTATCATCTGTTCGGCAACTGGTGGCGCGCCGATTGGCCATGTCTCGTCACGCTGTGGCGCGTTGGACTGCCGATCGGCGCTGCGCTTGCCTTCGAGATCACCGTGTTCAATGCCGCGGTGTTCCTGATGGGGCAGTTCGGCACGGCCTCGATCGCGGCTCACGCCATTGCGATTCAGATCGCGTCGGTCTCCTTCATGGTGCCGATGGGACTGGCGCAGGCCGTAACGGTGCGCGTCGGTCGCGCTTACGGGGCCGGAGATCGCGATGGGATCGCCCGCGCCGGGTGGGCGTCGTTGGCGCTGGCGATTGCTTTCATGACCAGCACCAGCGTGTTGATGATTACTGCGCCGCGATGGTTGATCGGCGCATTCGTCGACGTCAACGATGCAGCGAATGTCGAGGTGATCGGGTTGGCCGTGTCGTTTCTGACCTGCGCGGCGGTGTTTCAGATTGCCGACGGTGCACAGGTGGTCGGCGCCGGTATGCTGCGCGGCTTGCAGGATACCCGCGTGCCGATGATCTATGCCGGTCTTGGCTATTGGGGCTTCGGCATGTCGCTGAGCTTGCTGTTTGCCTTCAGGCTCGGATTTCAGGGCACCGGTATCTGGATCGGCCTGGCGTCGGGCCTCGCGGCCGTGGCCATCCTGATGATCTCGCGCTGGATCAGACGTGAGCGGCTCGGTCTGGTGCCTCTAAAGGATATGCGGTATCGCGAGGCCTAGCAGGCTGTTGAAGAAGTTTCCCACGGAGACGGATATGGAATGGAGTCAGCGTGATCTGCGGGCGGCGCCACCATCAGGGTCCTGATCGAGCATCTTGACGGTGCACGACTTGTGTTTCACGCGGCGGCTGCCAGGAGTTTGGGCAAGCGGATCAGGTTGTAGGCCGCCAGCGCCAGGGTGAAGGTGGCGTTGACGCGGTCGCGGCCTCGCAGCTTGATCTTGGCAAGTCCGGCGGAGGCCTTGATCCAGCCGAACACCTCCTCGATGCGCTTGCGACAGCGTTGGCTGACGGCATATCCGGCATGACGGAGAGTCCTCTGGTCGATCGCGGTCTTGCGCGGCTTTCCGGTCTTGCTCAAATGCCCGTCGATGGCGATGTGCGGCGTGACCGAACGCCGTCTTAAGTCCTCGACGAATGCGGTGACGTCATAGGCCTTGTCGGCGCCCAGCGTGATCCGCCGCTCGCTTTGGCCGCGGTGGCAGTCGATCAGCGCCAACGCCTGATCCCGCTCCGCCGTTCCGGTCGCCCGGCTCACGCCACCCAGCACCGCCAGTCCGTTGCGGTTCTCCATCAGGGCATGGCCGATGTAGCAAAGCTTCGCCGGCTGGCCGCCGCCCTTCTTATAGAGCCGTGCCTCGGGATCGGTCGTGCTCTGATGCGTCTCGTTGCAGCGCTTCTCGTTGTGGAAACTGCGCTCGGCGTTGCGTCCCGGTCCATCACTGTCCTGGTCACCGCCGTCCTTGCGCCGGAAGCTCTTGATCGATGCCCACGCCTCGATCAGCGTGCCGTCGACCGAAAAATGCTCGCTTGATAACAGCCGCTTGACCTGGTGCTGCCCCATCAGCGCGTTCAAGAACTTCGCGGCGATCTCACCTTCAAGCAATCGGTCGCGGTTCTTCGAGAAGGTCGAGTGGTCCCACACCGGGTCGTCCACGCCCAAGCCCACGAACCAGCGCAACAGCAGGTCGAACTCCAGCCGCTCCATCAACTGCCGTTCCGAGCGGATCCCGTAGAATGCCTGCAGCAGCATTGCCCGAAGCAGCTTCTCCGGTGCGATCGAGGGACGGCCGAACGCCGTGTAGAGCTTGTCAAAGTCCCTCGACAGATCATTCAACGCCGCGTTCGCGATCTGTCGGATCGTTCGCAGCGGATGGTCGGAGCGAATCCGAGCCTCCAAGTCCACATAGCTGAACAGCGAGCCTGACCGTTCGTCGCTTCCCCGCATCGCTCCCCCCTCGACGCATCCGCATCAAGAGAATCATGCCCAGAACCGCTGCGCCAGAGACTTCTTCAACAGCCTGCTAGAGCCTTTTCGCTTCTGATGGAATCAGAAGCGGGCTCTATGATTTTGATTTGACGCGTTTTCTACACGCGAACCGGTATCCATCGTCGGGTCAAGCCCGAGGACATGCTTCGCTCGAAAACGCTCTAACCGCAAAATAAGCCGTCATCGTCCGCGCAAGAGGACGATCCAGTAATCGTGGTGATGCCAAAGGTGTTTCTGTCGCCGCGGAATACTGGATACTCCGCTTTCGCGGAGTATGACGGTTCTTGTATTGCGACGAATGCGCCGCCGGCGATCACAGCACCTTGCGGGTCCAGTTGTGCGCGTCGGCCGCGCGGCCGTACTGGATGTCGACCAGCTTCTTGCGAAAGCCCATCGCGACGGGACCGGCGGCGCCGCCATTGATGGTGAAATCGCCGTGCGCCGAGCACACCTTGCCGATCGGTGAGATGACCGCCGCCGTGCCGCAGGCGAAGGCTTCTTTCAGCCTGCCGCTGGCGGCGTCAGAGCGCCACTGGTCGATTGTATAGGGCTCCTCGCGCACGCGCGTACCGGATTCCTTTGCGAGCGTAATGATCGAATCGCGGGTGATGCCCGGCAGGATGGTGCCGAGCGGCGGCGTCGAGAGTGAACCGTCGTCGAACACGAAGAAAATGTTCATGCCGCCGAGTTCCTCGATGTAGCGGCGCTCGACCGCGTCCAGGAAAACGACCTGATCGCAGCCGCGATCGATGGCTTCGGCTTGTGCGCGCAGGCTGGCGGCGTAGTTTCCGCCGCATTTGACGGTGCCGGTGCCGCCGACCGCCGCACGCGTGTAGTTTTCCGAGACCCAGATCGAGACCGGCGCGGGGCCGCCCTTGAAATAGGAGCCGACCGGCGAGGCGATGACGGCGAAGATGTACTCCGCCGAGGGCTTCACGCCGAGGAAGACCTCGTTCGCGATCATGAAGGGCCGCAGGTACAGGCTGCCTTCACCGCCCGGAACCCAGGCCCGGTCGATGCGCACGAGTTGCTCAATGGCTTCGATGAACACGGGCTCAGGGAGCGGCGCCATCGCCATGCGCTCGGCCGAATTGCGGAAGCGCCGCGCATTGGCGTCGGGGCGGAACAGGTTCACGCCGCCGTCGTCACGCTTGTAAGCCTTGAGGCCTTCGAAAATCTCCTGCGCGTAGTGCAGAACGGCGGTCGCGGGATCGAGCGAAAAGCTGGCGCGGGATTCGACGCGCGCGCCGTGCCAGCCCTTCGCCGGATTGTAGCGCACCACGGCCATGTGGTCGGTAAACACCCGGCCGAAACCCGGGTTGGCGAGCTTCTCCGTACGCGCGGTCGGGGGCGTCGGATTGGCCGTCGGCTGGACGTCGAATTTCAACGTCATCGCGCCATCGATCGTATCGAGCGAAACTCCCATGGGTCTTCTCCCGGCTTTGCCGCAGTCCTCGCGATGGCGGGCTTAAGGTCTAGAGCCTTTTCGCTTCTGATGGAATCAGAAGCGGGCTCTATGATTTTGATTTGACGCGTTTTCTTCACACGAACCGGTATCCACTTCGCTCGAAAACGCTCTAACATTCGTTTCCCTTTGCGGCGGGCACCTTTGCAAATGCAAGAATCACGGCCCTCCAGCAACTGCAAGTTTTACAGTGGCGTTATGAATTTGACATTCGCTGTCAGACCTTGCGGCAAGGCGGGTCGTGAATGTCAAGGTCACGCCACCGATCGGTTCGGGCCCTGGGTTCTTGCCCGCCGGTCCGAAAGCCGGTTTCAGCTTTGGCGGAAGGCGCGAAGTCCAGTATGTTGGCCGAAATGCCGCCCGACGATCGTTACGGCCGAAAAAACTCTCGGCCGCTCGGCCTCGCCGTTCGATAATCAGGCCGTAGATCGGACCGGTTCCGGGCGAAGCGTTATAATATTTCGCCGCGAATAGCAGTCTCGTAACATTGGAACCAAGATATGTCAACATGGCTGTCCTAAATTTCTCGGCCCCCACCGCCGCCATGGGCGCTGCCGGCCCGGAAGCATCGGGCAGGCGACCTGCGGAGACGCGATGGGACATCATCGAACTGCTGTTCTTCGCCTATCGCGATTTCGTCGGCGATCCCGACCATGTGCTGGAAAAATTCGGTTTCGGCCGCGCGCATCATCGGGTGATGCATTTCGTCCACCGTTATCCCGGCCTCAACGTCGCGGATCTGCTCGAGGTGCTGCGCATCACCAAGCAATCGCTGGGGCGGGTTCTCAAGCAGCTCCTCGATGAGGGCTATATCGTGCAGAAGGCCGGCGACGCCGACCGGCGTCAGCGCCTTCTTTTCGCCACCGCGAAAGGCGAGGCGCTAGTGGCGCAGCTCGCGGGCCTGCAGACCGACCGCATCGCGCGCGCGCTGCGAGGCCTCGATGCATCCGGCGCCGAGGCGGTGCGCAAATTTCTGCTCGGGATGATCGACCACGACGATCCCGACAAGGTGCTGGAGGCGATCCTGCGGGTCGACGGCAAGATGGTGAAGGTATGACGGTCACGCAAACGGCAGGGGGCGCGCGACCGCCGGTGAGGCCGGCCGACGACGCCCCGCATCTGCTGCTGGTCGACGACGACAGGCGTATCCGCGATCTGCTGTCGCGTTTTCTGGTGGGGGAGGGCTACCGCGTCACCACCGCCATGAGCGCCAAGGCCGCCCGCTCGAAACTGCTTGGACTGTATTTCGACCTGTTGATCCTCGACATCATGATGCCCGGCGAAACCGGCTTCGATCTCGCTCGCTTCATCCGCGCCTCGTCCTCGGTGCCGATCATCATGCTGACGGCCCGGCATGAGGCGGAGAGCCGCATCGAGGGCCTGCAGATCGGCGCCGACGACTATGTCGCCAAGCCGTTCGAGCCGCGCGAGCTGGTGCTGCGGATCGGGAACATCCTCAAGCGCACGATGCCGCTGCCGGCGGTACGAACCGGATCGATCGCGTTCGGGCCTTACGTCTATCATCTGGAGCGCGGTGAGCTGCGGCAGGGCGACGACGTCGTTCATCTCACCGATCGCGAGCGCGAGATGCTGCGCGTGCTCGCCGCCACGCCCGGCGAGACGGTTCGCCGCGGTGAGCTGAACGGCGGCGGCACCGTGAATGAGCGCGCCGTCGATGTTCAGATCAACCGGCTGCGGCGGAAGATCGAGCGCGATCCGGCCAACCCGCTATTCCTCCAGGCCGTGCGCGGCGTCGGCTATCGCCTGGTCGCAGCGCCTTGATGCCGATCAGGACTAAGCTCGATGGCCGCCTAACGCTTATCAGGGCCACGCTCGACGCCGGCCTGACGCTGATCCGCACTGCGTCCCGGCGTGTCTCGGTAGCCAATGGCCGGATCGGGCGGGCGTTCAAGAACTGGATGCCCAAGGGTCTCTATGCCCGCGCTCTGCTGATCATGATCGTGCCGATGGTGGTGCTGCAATCGGTGGTGGCCTTCGTGTTCATGGAGCGGCACTGGAATACGGTGACGCGCCGGCTGTCGGCGGCGGTGGTGCAGGATGTAGCCGCGCTGATCGATGTCTATAAGGACTACCCGCAGGACAAGGACCGCGCGACGATCCGCGGCATCGCACAGCAGCGGCTCGGGCTCGTGGTCGATTTCCTGCCGCCGGGCGATATGCCGCCGCCCGGGCCGAAGCCGTTCTTCTCGCTGCTCGACCAGTCGCTGTCGGTGCAGATCGGCAGGCAGATCGGCAAGCCGTTCTGGATCGACACGGTCGGCCGCTCCAATCTGGTGGAGATCAGGATCCAGCTCGACGACGCGGTGATGCGGGTGTTCGCGCAACGCAGCGCCGCCTATGCGTCAAACTCCGAAATCTTCATTTTCTGGATGCTGGGCACGTCCTCGATCCTGCTGTTCGTCGCGGTGCTGTTCCTGCGCAACCAGATCAAGCCGATCCTGCGGCTGGCGGATGCCGCCGACAGTTTTGGCAAGGGCCGCGACGCTCCGAACTTCCGTCCGCGCGGGGCGCGCGAGGTCCGGCGCGCCGCGCAAGCCTTCATCGAAATGAAGATGCGTATCGAGCGCAGCATCGAGCAGCGTACCGCGATGCTGGCCGGCGTATCGCATGACCTGCGCACCATCCTGACCCGCTTCAAGCTGGAACTGGCGCTGATCGGCGGCGACAGTCCGGAAGTCGACGGCATGCGCAAGGATGTCGACGAGATGCATGGGATGCTTGAGGCCTATCTCGCCTTCGCGCGCGGCGACAGCGGCGAGCCGGCGCAACCGACCGACATGGCGGCCGCGCTGGAGGAGTTGCGCGGCGACGCCGAGCGCAACGGTCACGCCGCGACGAGCATTTTTTACGGACTGCCCGTTGTCACCGTCAAGCCGGCGGCGTTCAAGCGCTGTCTCGGCAATCTGGTGTCGAACGCGGCACGCCATGGCGACTCCATCGCGATCAACGGCCATCGCGATCACCGCTGGCTCACGGTGATGGTCGACGATGACGGTCCGGGCATCCCGCAGGACATGCGCAAGGAAGTTTTCAAGCCGTTCCTGCGGCTCGACAGCGCGCGCAATCAGGACGAGAGCGGCTCCGGCCTCGGCCTCGCCATTGCGCGCGACATCGCGCGCTCCCATGGCGGCGACATCACGCTCGGCGACAGTCCGATGGGTGGTCTGCGCGCAACGGTGCGGGTGCCGGTGTAACGATCGATAGCGTCCGTCTTGTTTCTCTCCTCCACAAGGGGAGAGGATCATTTCAGGAATTTAGAGCGTTTTCGAGCGAAGCATGTCCTCGGGCTTGACCCGAGGATGGATACCGGTTCGCGTGAAGAAAACGCGTCAAATCAAAATCATAGAGCCTCGCTTCTGATTCCATCAGAAGCGAAAAGGCTCTAGCGAACGCATCAAGTGTGCCGCCATCGCAAACCGAGCTTGCAGCATCAGATACAGGCCGCTTAAACTCTAACCGACGATGAGCCAGAGCTTTTGTCGTGAAATGCCCGATTGGTCTGTCAATCATCTGACGGCGGTCACACCTCATGATCACGCAGTGCCTGCCAGCATCGCTCACGCCGCTCGAGACCGCGGTTGCAACCTTGCTGTACGAGATCGAGGCGGTGACGCCGGAGGAGCTTCCCCTTGCCGAGGCGCTCGGCTGCGTCGTGGCCGAAATTCCGGCTCTCCCATCCGTTCCGGCCCGCGATCTTGCCGCCGCCGATGGTTGGGCGGTGAACGCCAATGATGTGGTCGGCGCGTCATCCTATTCGCCGCTCGCCGTAGTGAGGCCTCCGACCTGGGTCGATGCCGGCGATGCGATGCCGCAACACTGCGACTGCGTGCTCGATATCGACGCGGTCGATACGTCGGGCCCGGTCGCCGAAGTCATCGTCGAAGGTGTGCCCGGGCAGGGTATCCGGCGCGCCGGCAGCGACGTCGCTGCGGACCGCCCGGCGATTGCGTCAGGTCATCTGATCCGCCCGCGCGATCTTCTCACGGCGCGGGCCGCCGGGCTGGAAACGCTCAACGTGCGCCGTCCGCGGCTCCGCATCGTCAATCTTCCCGGCGGCACGGCGACAGCCCATCTGATCGCCGACCATGCTCGCGCCAACGGCGCCCACGTCACTGAGATAGAAGCCGCAGCCCGCGATGCGTCGTCGATCGCGGACGCGCTCGACCCGGTCGGCTCCGACCTGTTGATCGCCGTAGGCGGCAGCGGCGTCGGCCGCAACGATGCAACGCTCACCGCGCTCGCCCGCCGCGGCGAGGTGCTTGCCCATGGCATCGCGCTGCAGCCTGGGCGCACCGCGGCCATCGGACGGGCTGGTGCGGTCCCCGTTCTCATGATGCCTGGCGCTCCCGATCATGCGCTCCCCGCATGGTTCGCCTTGGCGCTTCCCGCGCTGGAGCGTCTGACCGGACGACGATCGCGGGAATCGCGGCTCCTGCCCCTGGCGCGCAAGATCGCCTCGAGCGTTGGCCTCGCCGAGATCGCGCTGCTTGAGGAACGGGATGGCGCGTGGCTTCCGCTCGCGACTGGCGATCTGCCGCTTCATGTCATGGCCCGCGCGGATGCGTGGCTGTTGATCCCGGGCTCCAGCGAAGGTTTCGCGGCAGGCACGCCGGTCGATGCCTATCTATGGCGTGAATGATATGGCTCGAAAGACGACCAACATTTCGCCCCCGAACAATCGCGATAGCGGCGAGCAGGACCAATTCCTCACAATTCTCTCGCGCGAAGAAGCTCTCCAACGGTTCGAGGCCGCGCTGTTTCCGCGCGCTATCACAAGGGAGCAGCGCGGGCTTGCCGATGCGCTCGGCAGCGCGCTCGCCGACGATGTGGTGGCGCCGCTCGACGTGCCGCCCTTCGATCGTTCCAATGTAGACGGTTTTGCCGTTCGCTCGGTCGATCTGTCTTCGGCAACCGAAGGCACCCCGGTTCGGCTAGCGTTGAACGACGAAGCGATCGCATGCGGCACCGCGCCCACCAAGCCGGTGCTGTCGGGAACGGCGACGACGATTGCGACCGGTGGCCCTCTGCCGCGCGGCGCCGACGCGATTGTTATGGTCGAACACACCCAGCCGGCGGATGGCTTCGCCATCGACGTGCGCCGCACCGTTTCGCCCGGACAGTTCGTCTCCTACGCCGGTTCTGACATCGCCCGCGGCGAGACGTTGCTGCGGGCCGGAACGGTGATCGGCTCGCGCGAGGTCGGCATGCTGGCGGCATGCGGCATCGCGGAGGTCAGTGTTGCCGGGAGGCCGCGCGTTGCTGTCATCTCGACAGGCGACGAACTGGTGCAGCCCGGTTCACCGCTTCGCCCCGCCGCAATCTACGATACCAACGGCGCGATCGTCGCCGCGGCGATAGATGAAAACGGCGGTGATGCGGTCTTTCTCGGCGCCGTCCCGGACGATGATGCACAGCTCGAGGCGGCGATGCGGCGCGCGCTTCTCGAAAGCGACATGCTGGTGCTGTCCGGCGGCACCTCCAAAGGCGCTGGCGATCTGTCCCACCGCATCATCGGCCGGCTAGGTAGCCCAGGCATCACCGCGCATGGTGTTGCCCTCAAGCCGGGCAAGCCGCTATGCCTTGCTGTCTGTGACGGCAAGCCGGTCGTGATCCTGCCGGGATTTCCGACCTCGGCGATGTTCACCTTTCACGACATGATCGTGCCGGTGCTTCGACGAATGGCCGGTATGCCGCCCCGCACCGATGCCAAAGTCAGCGCGAAGGTGCCGATACGGATCGCTTCCGAACTCGGCCGCACCGAATTCGTCATGGTTTCACTGGTCGAAGGTCGCGACGGACTGATCGCCTATCCAACCGGCAAGGGCTCGGGTGCGATCACCTCGTTCGCGCAGGCCGACGGCTTCCTGCGTATCGAGACATTGGCCGACCACATGCCGGCCGATACCGAGGCGGAGGTCACGCTGTTCACCCGGCATGTCCGGGCGCCGGATCTTGTGATCATAGGGAGCCATTGCACCGGACTTGATCTCGTCACCACGCCGCTCGCGCGCGCGGGCCTCATCGTGCGCTCGATCGCGGTCGGCAGCCTCGGCGGACTGGCAGCGGCGCGGCGTGGCGAGTGCGATCTCGCGCCCATCCATCTGTTCGACGACAGGACCGAGACCTACAACACGCCTTTCCTGGTCGAAGGACTCGAATTGCTGCCGGGCTGGCGCCGCATGCAGGGCATTGTGTTTTGCAGGGGAGACCGACGATTCGAAGGCGTGAGTGCGCAGGAAGCCGTGCGTGCTGCGCTGGCCGATCCTTCCTGCATTATGGTGAACCGCAACCAGGGCGCTGGCACGCGCATCCTGATCGACCGGCTGCTCGGAGGCGCGCGGCCGGAAGGTTACTGGAACCAGCCGCGTTCGCATAATGCGGTTGCCGCAGCGGTGGCGCAGCGTCGTGCCGATTGGGGCATGACCATTGCGCCGGTGGCGCGGGCCTCCGATCTCGGCTTCATTCCGCTCGCCGAGGAGTATTACGATTTCGCGCTGGTGACGGCGCGAAAGCAACGTCCTGCGGTACAGGCCTTTCTCGACGCGCTGGTATCGGACGAAATCCGGACAGCGCTGGACCATGCCGGCTTTCGGCGGGCGTGACGGCCAGAACAGTTCATATTTGGATGGAAACGCGACTTGTCGTCATTGCGAGCTGGCGACCAAATTGACTCTCGCCAATTTTGCGCTGAGCGAAGCAATCCAGTTCTTGTTTTGAAAGCATCTGGATTGCTTCGTGGTTCCGCTCCTCGCAATGACGAGAAAAGAGCCCCGATTCCACCAAGCCATAAACGGCTCTAGCCCCCGTCGAGGGCCGCCAGCCGTTCCGCCTCTGCGATGTCCTCGACCGTATTGGCATTGAAGAACGGATCGAGCGGTTCGGTCGGCCAGCTTACAGCCGCGAGCCGGTAGCACGCGGTCCAGCGGTCGATCTTGCGGATGTCGTCTTTGACCAGCGCGCGGCGCAGCTCCTCGCGCAGGCCGACATGCCAGAGCCCGATCACCGGATGCGATTGTTCGCCGGACACGGCGACCGCAAGTTGGGCCTTCTCCTCCGCGCGGCCCTGATGCAGGCGCATGACAAGATCGCGCGGCAGGAACGGGCAATCCGCGGCGGCGCTGAGCACCCATTCGACCCCGGGGCGGTTCGTGGCCGTCCAGTCGAGCGCAGCAAGAATACCGGCGAGCGGTCCGGGAAAATCGGGCACGTTGTCGGCGACGACCGTGAGCCCGAACATAGCGAACCTTCCGGGATCGCCATTGGCGTTGAGAATGATCCCGTCGCATTGCGGCTTCAGCCGCGCAATGACGCGCTCCAGAATGGTACTGCCGCCGATCGTCCGCATCGGCTTGTCGCCGCCGCCCATGCGTCGCGCAAGGCCGCCGGCGAGCAGCACGCCCTGGGTCGGCGGGATTTCAATCGTCAATGCTCTCCCCCTTACGCTTGTGCCGCGCCGACTCGTCCTCGACATAAGTGAGGTTCTGATCGTAGACGATGCGCTCTTCGCCCGACAATGCGATGAAGCGTTTTCCCCGTGTGCGCCCGACCAGCGTCAATCCCACCTGCCGCGCCAGATCGACGCCCCAGGCGGTGCAGCCCGAGCGCGACACCAGGATCGGAATGCCCATCCGCACGGTCTTGATCACCATCTCCGAGGTCAGCCGTCCTGTGGTGTAAAGGATCTTGTCGGCGGGATCGACGCCGTGTTGGTACATCCAGCCGGCAATCTTGTCGACGGCGTTGTGACGGCCTACATCCTCGGTGTAGCAGAGCGGCGTGCCTTCCCTGCACAGCACGCAGCCATGGATAGCACCGGCCTCAAGGTAGAGCGAGGGCGTGGTGTTGATCGTGTGCGTCATCTGATACAGCCAGGACGTGCGCAGTTTCGCCTTGGGAAGCTCGACGCTTTCGACTGCTTCGAGCAGATCGCCGAATGACGTACCCTGCGCGCAACCGGAGGTCTGCGTGCGCTTCTTCAGCTTGTGCTCGAAATTGGTGTTGTGCTCGGTCCTGACGACCACGACCTGCAGATCGTCGTCATAGTCGACCTCGGTGACGACGTCGTCGTATTTCAGCATGTTCTGGTTGAGCAAGTAGCCCAGCGCGAGGTATTCCGGATGGTCGCCGATCGTCATCATGGTGACGATCTCCTGAGCGTTCAGGTAGAGCGTCAGCGGCCGCTCCATCGGCACCTTGATCTCGACATTCGCGCCGGTCTGGTCGATCCCGATGACGCGCTGGGTCAGCCGTGAATCGTCCGGGTTCGGGACGATCAGGGGGACCGGTGATTTTTCGATCCTCATCATGTCAAAGACGTTAGCATGACATCGGCGTCGAACCGATATAAACATGTGGAATAAATGCCGCTGGCCTGTCGTTGCGGGCGCCGCAACCCAAAAGCGGGTGGTGCGGATGCAGCCTGGATTGATTGGCCGCTTCGCTGCTCGCGATAGCGCGGAAAGCGAGCCGGCTCCGAGGATCAGGATGAAAGTCATCGGCCTGGCGGGATGGAGCGGCGCCGGAAAGACCACGTTGCTGACGCGCCTCATTCCGTATTTGCTGAAAGAGGGCCTGAGTATTTCCGTAATCAAGCACGCTCACCACAATTTTGATGTGGATGTGCCCGGCAAGGACTCCTGGCGTCACCGCGAGGCCGGCGCGACCGAAGTCCTGGTGTCATCCGAGCGGCGCTGGGCGCTGATGCATGAGCTGCACGAGGCTCCCGAGTTGCATCTTTTTGAACTGCTGCAAAAGCTGGCCCCCGTTGACCTCGTTGTCGTCGAAGGATTCAAGCGCGAGCCGCTGCCCAAGATCGAGGTCCACCGTGCCGGTAACGGCAAGCCCTTCCTGTTTCCTGACGACAAAAACATCGTCGGCATCGCCGCTGACATTGCGGTTGAAACCAGGCTGCCGGTGGCCCATCTCGATGATATCTCCGCTATCGCCAAGCTCATGCAGCGCGCGGCGATGCCGGTGGAGGAGATCGATACGCTGCGCGCGGTACGAGGCTGAAGAGGCGCCATGGCTCAATTGTCCGACGATTGCTTTGCCTTCGGCGGACCGATGATGTCGGTCGACGACGCGGTCGGCCTGATCGCTACGTCCGTCAGCGCGGTCACGGACACCGAAACGGTGCTTCTTCTCGACAGCGATGGACGCGTGCTCGCACGCAACGTTACCGCGCCGTTGCCGTTGCCGCCTTTCACCAATTCCGCGGTCGATGGTTACGCGGTGCGTAGCGAGGACATTACGAAAACGACGGAGAATATCCTGCCGGTGGTCGGCCGCATTCAGGCCGGCGCTGCGGCATACGAGCCGTTGAAGGCCGGTCATGCTGCGCGCATCTTTACCGGTGCGCCGATTCCGCCGGGCGCCGATACGGTGTTCATGCAGGAAGACGTCCGGATCGATCCATCCGGCAAGGTCGTTTTGCCGCCTGGCTTGAGGCCGGGAGCCAATGTCCGTCCTGCGGGCGAGGACATCCCACAAGGCGAGATTGGCTTGCGTGCCGGCCAGCGCCTGAGCCCGCAGCACGTCGCGCTCGCCGCCGCGTTCGGCTTGACCCGGCTTAAGGTCGTCAGGCGGATCCGTGTCGCGGTCTTTTCGACCGGCAACGAGTTGGCCGCGCCGGGCGAAGCGCGTGCCGGCGCGCAACTCTTCGATTCCAACCGCTTCATGCTGATGGCGATGCTGCGCAGGCTCGGCTGCGAGATTACCGACCTTGGCATCGTCCGTGACGACCTCACATCGCTCGCCGGCGGTCTGAAGAAGGTCGCAGGCGAATGCGATCTGATCCTGACCACCGGCGGCGTTTCGACGGGCGAAGAGGATCACGTCAAGGCGGCGGTTGAAAGGATCGGCACGCTGGTGATGTGGCGCATGGCGATCAAGCCGGGCCGTCCCGTCGCGATGGGGATCATCGGCGGCACGCCCTTGATCGGATTGCCGGGCAATCCGGTCGCGAGCTTCGTCACCTTCGTCCATGTCGTGCGGCCGACGGTGCTGGCGTTGTCGGGCGCCTTGCCCGAACCGCTTATGCCGATGCCGGTGCGCGCGGCTTTTACCTACAAGAAAAAGCCCGGCCGACGCGAATATGTCCGCGCCAGCTTGCGCAAGGCCGACGATGGCAAACTCGAGGCGATCAAGTTTCCGCGCGAGGGCGCCGGGCTTTTGTCATCGCTGGTCGAAACCGATGGTCTGGTCGAGCTCGGTGAAACCATCAGTCGGGTCGAGCCCGGGCAGGGCGTCGGGTTTCTTCCTTATGCCAGCCTGCTGTGAGGATGCGTTGACCTTGATCGCACCCACCGTCATCTTGCGCACATGAACAGGACGAAGCTTGATCTCACCGGACTGAAATGTCCGTTGCCCGCCTTGAAGACAAGGAAGGCGCTGAAGCCATTGCGGGCGGGCGATCTGCTCGAAGTGCACTGCACCGACCCATTGTCGGTCATCGATATTCCAAACCTGATCCGCGAAACCGGCGACAAGGTCGAAATTACCGAGCGCAACGAGCAGCGCATCGTTTTCCTGATAGAGAAAACGAATGGCGCGATAGAAATCTGATTATTTCGGTCCAGACGGTGATCGCTAGAGGCGAACGCCTGATGTGGAGAAGGCAACACTGACCGGTTTCTGAACGACGTTGAGGCCCTCGACGGCCACAAGCGCAAGCACGATGGCGCAGACGCACGCCAGCAAAAAGGTTTTCATTCGAGTGTCCTCCAGAGCGAGGCATCATCCGCAACGACGCAGGGCAGGGGTTCTACTCCGCGGGCGTTGCCGACGGCCGGCGGTGCGTTTCGTTGACGCCGGTGCGGGCATTTTGTTCGTCGAGCCAGAGGCTGTGATGTTCCCTGGCCCAGTTCAGGTCCACCGTACCCTCACCCATCGCCTCAAATGCTCCCTCCATTCCAATCGTGCCAATATAGATATGCGCCAGCATGACGGCGACGAACAGCACCGAGACCACGGCGTGAACGACGTGCGCGAGTTGCATGCCTTCGATGCCCGTCAAATAGAAAGGAAACATCAACTGATAGCCGGTCGCCGCCACGGCACCTCCACCGACGACGACGATCCAGTAGACAGCCTTCTGACCGGCATTGAAGCGATAGGCCGGCGGGTGGTCATGGCCGACCATGCCGCCGCCGCGCTTGAGCCACTCGACATCGACCTTGTTGGGAATGTTGCCGGCGATCCACATCAGGAAAATCAGAATGACGCCGATGGTGAAGGGGAAGCTCAGATAATTGTGCGCGTACTTGGCCCACTGCGACCATTCCGAGAATGCCGCAAAGCCGATCAAGGGCAGCAAAAGAGGACGACCGAAGGTAATGTTCAGGCCTGAAATTGCGAGAATGATGAAACAGGTTGCGGTCATCCAGTGCACGAAGCGCTCGAAGGCGGAGAAGCGAACGATGGTGCGGCCTGAGCGACCGCTTTGGATGCGAACCATGCCCCGCGCCAGATAGAAAATGCTGAGGATGGCAAGCATCCCGAGTATCGCGATGCCACCGATCCAGCGCAGCGTGACATCGCGGAAATGCCGCCAGTCCCGGCCGGCCGGTTGTTCCAGCACGCCTGAGCGCTGATCCGGAATGCTGACGCGTCCATGGATGCGGTCCTGTTCCTGAAAAAGCTTCTGCTCCGTCACCGCGCTCGCGTTGGGGTCGACCCGGGACGGCTGCTGGGCGGATGCCGGAACGACCAAAACGATGAAGAATAAGGTCCAGACACAGGCGGCGAAGCGAACATATCTTGCGAAAGACGCCATGAGGACTCTCCCTCGATTTTCAGCTGCGCCCGTCGCGCAGCCGCTCCCACCCGCGAATTACGACGTGATGGTTTCCCGGTAGGCTGTCTGCCAACCCCATGCGCCGGAACCGTACCCCCGCTTGGTCACCCTTTCCTTGTAGATTTCCGCGATGATCTCGCCATCGCCCGCGAGCAGCGATTTGGTCGAGCACATCTCCGCGCACAGAGGTAGTTTACCTTCGGCAAGACGATTGGCTCCATATTTCTCGTATTCTTCCTTGGAGCCGTCGGCTTCCGGACCGCCAGCGCAGAACGTGCACTTGTCCATCTTGCCGCGCGAGCCGAAGTTGCTGACCTTCGGATACTGCGGCGCGCCGAACGGACATGCATAGAAACAATAGCCGCAGCCGATGCAAAGATCCTTGGAGTGCAACACCACGCCGTCTTCCGTGGTGTAGAAGCAGTTTACGGGGCACACCGCGGCACATGGCGCGTCGGTGCAGTGCATGCACGCCATCGAGACCGAGCGTTCGCCCGGCTTGCCGTCGTTGATGGTCACGACCCGACGCCGATTGATCCCCCATGGCACCTCATGCTCATTCTTGCAGGCCGTAACGCATGCGTTGCATTCGATGCAACGATCAGCGTCGCAGAGAAATTTCATCCGGGCCATGGCTGTTGCTCCTTATGCCGCGACGATCTGACAGAGCGTGACCTTCGGTTCCTGCATGCCCGTTGCAGGATCGTAGCCGTAGGTCGTGATCGTATTGGCACTCTCGCCCAGCACGATCGGATCGGTCCCCTTCGGGTAGTTGTTGCGCAAATCGACGCCTCCGAACCATCCGCCGAAGTGGAACGGCATCCACGCCACGCCCTTGCCGACCCGCTCGGTCACCAGCGCCTTCATCCTCGCTTTCGAGCTGTTCTCGGCGCCCGTCACCCAGACCCAGCCGCCGTCCTTGATGCCGCGTTCGGCGGCGTCCGCGACGCTGATCTCGATGAACATGTCCTGCTGCAATTCGGCGAGCCACGGATTGCTCCGCGACTCCTCGCCGCCGCCCTCATATTCGACCAGGCGGCCTGAGGAGAGGACGAGCGGAAACTGCTTGGCGATTCCTTTCTCGACCGCGGCCTTCTGCACGGAGAAGCCGATGTTGGGTAAGCGGAACTGCTTGGCGTCCGGCAACGTCGGATATTTCGACACCAGATCGACACGCGGAGAGTAAATGGGTTCGCGATGCACCGGGATCGGATCCGGCAGACCGAAGGCGTTCATGCGCGCCTTGCCGTTGCCGTAGGGAACGCAGCCGTGCATCAGCGCGACGCGCTGAATACCGCCCGAGAGATCGAGCGCCCAGGACACCGTATCCGGTTTGTCGGGATTGACCTTGTTGATCGTGGCCATCTCGCTCTCGGTCAGATCCTTGTCCCAGCCAAGCTTCTTCAAGCTCGCCAGCGTGAATTCGGGATAGCCGTCCTTGATTTCCGAATCCTTCGAATAGGAACCGTCCGCGAGCAGGCTGACCTTGCGGGTGCTGCCATCGGGCAGCTTCTCCTCGCGCTCGAGTCCGAAACGCGGGCGGAAGCAACCGCCGCCGTCCATGACCGCAAGATTGGTGTTGTAGAGCAGGGGCGTGCCCGGATGCCGCACCTCCGGCGAACCCCAGCACGGCCACGGCAAGCCGTAATAGTCCCCACCGACTTCCGGATCGTCCTTTGGCGCGCGCATGGTGACCAGATCGAACTTGTTCTGGTTTTTCATGTGCGCCTTGAGGCGTTCCGGCGATTGGCCGCAATAGCCGGTCGACCAGCTCCCGCGATTCATCTCGCGAAGGATATCCTCCGCCACCGGCAGGTTGTCCTCGACCTTGATGTTCTTGAACAGCTTGTCTGCAAAGCCGAGCTTTTTGGCGACAAGATACATGACCTCGAGGTCGTCCTTCGACTCGAAGACCGGCTTCACGATCTGCTCACCCCATTGCAGCGAGCGATTCGAGGCGACGCGCGAGCCCTTGCATTCGAACTGCGTGGCGACAGGCAGAAGATAAACACCGTCCTTGCGGCCGGCTTGTACCGCGAGCGAAGCCCATGTGGTCGGATGCGGGTCGGCGATGACGAGCAATTCCAGCGCCTTTAGTCCCTTCATCGATTCGGGGATTCGCGTAATGCTGTTGCTGGCGTGTCCCTGCACGAACACCGCCTTCACATTGTCTTTCTGGGCCACGTCGGCTTTTGGAAGGATAACGGCGTCGAACCACCGCGTCAGCGGAATGCCGGGCGTTTCCATCGATTTCTTGTCGTCGAAACGTGACACCAGATAGTCGTATTCGACCTCCCAGACACGCGACCAGTGCTTCCAGGCGCCTTCGGCCAGGCCGTAGTAGAAAGGCAGCGTCACGATATCGAGCCCGACGTCGGTCGCGCCCTGCACGTTGTCATGGCCGCGGAAGATGTTAGCGCCGGTGCCGGGTTTGCCGACATTGCCGGTCAGCAGCAAGGCGATGCAACTCGCGCGCACATTCGCGGTGCCGACCGTATGCTGGGTCTGCCCCATGCACCAAATCAACGTCGCCGGCTTTTCCGTCGCGAACATCTTGGCGACGCGCTCAAGCTGCGCGCCCGGAACGCCACTGACGCGTTCGACTTCCTCCGGATTCCACTTCTCCGCTTCCTTGCGAAGATCGTCGAAACCGTAAACGCGTTGCCGGATGAATTCCTTGTCTTCCCAGCCATTCTTGAGGATGTGCCACATCATTCCGTACAGAACCGGAATGTCTGTTCCCGGCCGCAGCCGCACGTACTCGGTCGCATGTGCGGCGGTCCGCGTCATGCGCGGATCGATCACGACGACATTCGCCTTGTTCAATTCGGCGCCTTCAAGAAGATGTTGTAGCGAAACCGGATGCGCTTCGGCGGGATTGCCGCCCATGATGATCTGCGTTTTGGAGTTACGAATATCGTTGAAGCTGTTGGTCATCGCGCCGTAGCCCCAGGTGTTGGCCACGCCGGTCACAGTTGTCGAATGGCAGATGCGCGCCTGGTGATCGGTGTTGTTGGTGCCCCAGAACGCACCGAGCTTGCGGAACAGATACGACCCTTCGTTCGTCATCTTCGCCGAACCGAGCCAATAGACCGAGTCGCCGCCCGACTTCTGGCGGACCTGCACTAACTTGTCGCCGATCTCGTCGATGGCCGTATCCCACGAAACGCGCGTCCATTGTCCGTTGACAAGTTTCATCGGGTAGCGGAGGCGGCGCTCGTTATGGACGAGTTCGCGCACCGATGCGCCCTTGGCGCAGTGCGAGCCGCGATTGATCGGCGAATCCCAGCTCGGCTCCTGGCCGATCCAGACACCGTTCAGCACCTCGGCGGTGACGGTGCAGCCGACGGCGCAATGCGTGCACACGCTTTTACGAACCGTCGCGCCCGACGTCAGCGGCCCCGCAGCCGCCGCTTCGGCCTTGCGGACGGTGCCGAGCGGCAGCGTGCTCAACGCGGCAAGACCGCCGGCGGCCAGACCGGAACGGCGCAGGAACGTGCGGCGGTCGAAGCCTTTTCCCGGCTCGGTCAGCGTTCCGAGAGCCGAACCGCCGCGCGCGATTTGCGCATTCTGTCGCTGTGATCTCTTGATCAGCACGGCAGCCTCCTTCAGCTCGGATAACGGTTGACGCGGTAATATGCCTTGACGTCGTCGGTTACCCGGTAGCGGGATTTGCGCTTCTCATCGTAGGTCTCGCTATCGGCCTCGGCGGGCGACGCAAGCGGCGATATAGCCAGCGCGCCGACACCCAGCGCACCGACGCCGACCCCGCGCAAAAAACTACGACGGCCGACGGCTGCTTCACCCTCATCGTTGTCGTTTTTCATCGCGAGTCCTCCTTGGTGAGCGTTCGATGACCGCTCAATTGGTGAGCGTAAAGGCCTCCGCTTCGATCTCCAGAAACAGACGGCCGAGCGCTCCGACCGGACGGTAGAAATTCGCGCCGGCAGCGTTCTCCATATCGGCGAACAAACGCCCCATCCAGGGCGCGATATGTTTCTCAAACATCAAGCGCTGTGCATCTCTGGAAGCCGGGATGCAGCCGCCTGCCAGACCGGCCATGATCTCGCACAGCGTCGCCGCATGATCCTCCGGCTCGAAATTGTTCTCGGCACGTTCAATGCCGAGCGCGGCGAGATCCTGCCGCAGGCGCGACAGCGGCCGCTCGTTGAGGAAGCCGGTCAGATAGAACGATGCGTACGGCAATAATTCGCCTCGCCCCAGGCCGAGGAACAGGTCGAAGTATTCGCGCTCGACGACAACGGGAGTGATCGTCGACGCCGCTTGTGCCAGCCGGGTGTGCGCCAACTCCAGCGGAGTCGCATCGCCGCGCAGTCGGGCGAGCTGTGCGAGCAACGTATCCGGTGGCGCGCGCGAGAGCAGCGTGGCGAGCAGCGCATATTCCTGGGCACGGCCGACATCAACATCGTCAACGTCAACGTCATCAGCCACGGCTAACTCACTATAAAGGTCAGGACGAAGTTCCAGGCGCGATATGCCGGTTACGGCTTCTACAGCGATCACCCGCTCGGCGGGTACCCTGTTCCAGTTCGACACCGATGGCTGCGAGATGCCTATTCGACGGGCAAGCTCAGCCTGCCCACCAGCCACCTGAATTGCCCGATCTAATCCTGAATCGCGCATATTCGTTTCCCGAGTGAGCGCCCCGATGCGTCTTTCTCTTTGGAACGATTAAAAGTTAGGCCTTCGCGCTGACGGTCGTCAATGGCTAACTATAGGTAGGGGCTATATCTTCGTTGGAACTCTATCTTGGCAATGCGCCGCCGTGAGTGCGACGAACAACTGAAGGGCCATCCACTCTTCGTTGACTGTTCTCCTGTCGCTCACGCAGGTCGGCTTCAGGATCTTGCGACGAAATATATTCCGACTCTCTCTGCTCCGCTTCGCAAGCGATTTGTCCGGCCGCTGCGGTGGGCACATCGGCCGCCGCCGGCAATTCATGCCAGTCAGCTTCCGCCGATGGAGCCTGCTCGGTTCCGGGATGCGGTGCAGCATCGCCCGCGATGTCGTCGGTTGCGCGCCGCGCGCCACCAACGATCCTGGCGACCAGATCGCGCAGCTCTTCCGGCGTATAGTCCAGCGGGCCGAACCCCGGCATTGCATCGGGATCGTTGAAGTCCCAGGCATTCTCGGCGAGCCCGACGAAGTCGCGGATCGTCGGGTCTGCGATCCAGGCACGACGGAGCGCCTCGCGACTCAACGCTAGCGGAACGCCCTTGCGCAGGAACGCGGTGACGTCGGTGGTCGCTGAGATCGACTCAAGCGACGGCAACGTCGAGAGGTCGAATTCCTCGACGGATTCTACCACGCCTTTCGAAGCTGGCGGGACGCTCTCGTTCTTCTGTCCCTCGTTTGCCTCGGAAACAGGTGTTTCGGAAGGGACAGACACGTTCGCCATGCGCTTGCGGCGCGCCCAACGGCTCAGGAAACCCTTGTCCGTCATTCGTCCCGACCTCCGCGCGCACGCCGCCCGAGCGCTTCGAGATCCGCGCGACCGCGCTTGCGCTTGACGAACTCTTCCCTCTCGACGTGGTGTTCGGCGATGAATCGTTCAATGGCGCCGCGGATGACATCCGGCATCGGCACCGCTTCGACAAGATTGGCCGACGCGTCGGTGAAACTCTCGCCCTCGGCAGAGTCGGCGGTGACCGCCGTGATTGCATAAGGCCACGGACCTTCGGATGGGCTCATAACCACCCAGATGATGGCCGCACCGGAGGCCAGATTTTCGCGATAACGCCCGGTCTCCGAGCGGTAGAGATCGATCGCGGCACTCCCGGCATAATAGAGCGTGCCATCCGCATCCGCGCGCAGCGTCGTCCATGGCTCGATGTCCGGCGCGCCGGGCAGCACACCGACCGCGCGCCAGATAAAATCGGTCCAGGCAGATGCCGCCGCGCGGCGTTCGATCACCACGCCGACAGGAATGCGCACAAGCGGTGACGCGGCAGGGCTCAACTTGCGGCCTCCAGATGCTTGACGGGCAGTCCGGTGACCAGATTCTGCGGTTTCATTCGCAGAATGTGGTCGGGCGATGTCGCCAAAATCAGATAGACTGGCTCATTCATCCGCCCATCGATGATGGCTGTATGGTCTGAAAACACAAGCCGGAAAAGCGCCGCGACTTGGGCGGCCATGTCGCCGTCGAGGGATTCATCATTCCAAAGCCGGTCGCCGATCCTGGTAGCCTCGGAATCAAGTCCCACGTACCAGGTGAATTTTGCATCGCGCAACTCCGCGAGCGGCTCGATCGTCACATCGACTGCGAGCAGGTGCCTGATCCACCGGGTCATTGCTTCTGCAAGGGCAGCCAGACCACGCCCTCCGGCCGAGAGATCCAACCCCAGGTCGAACATATCGCTTCGACGCCAATAGCTGCCAGCATTCGCGTCGTCCATGACCTCGATCTGTCCGTCGGCGGGTATGTCCAGCAACGACAAGAGCGGCGCCGCGGGCGTCGGATTCGCGCTCGCGATCCATTCCTCATCGGCCGCCGTCACGGATTGTTGACTCGGCATGATGCGCTGCGGGCGGAAAAACAGTTCGCCGGCCCGTAAGACGAACGGATCGTCGCAGCCATCGAGCACGTTGCGCAGGATCACGTGTGTGAGTTGATTGACGAACAGCGGCGGCAAGGTAACCGCCCTGCCACGCATCAAGGCGAGATAGGCGGCCTCGAGGGTCTGGTGGCGCAACAACAGTTCGCGAAACGCCAGCACAAACCGCCAGTTTTCTCGCGCGTCGGGATCGCCGATTGCGGAAATGTCGGCCGCGTCAACGGGCCGTCGTGGTTGAGCCAGCAACGCCGCATGTAATTTTCGTTCGAACACGCAAGCATCCGGCGGCGGCATCAATTCGGGCCGGATGAAATAGGCCTTGAGAAATTCGTCGGTTGCCACCAGCCCGCCGCCCGGTCCGCGGTCGAGCAGATGATGGCCGCAGGATATCCAGAAATCCTTCATTTGCTATCACGCTCCACGAAGGTGTCGGCCAGATCGATTTCGTCCGCCGATTGCTCGGCATCATCGACTTCCAGAAACGAGAACGCGCGATGGGATTGCGATCCGCAGCGTGAGCGCAGCGTACGGAATGTTTCGCGGATCTCGCCAGCCTCCACCGTGCGGCGGACCGCGATCAAGATGCCAGCCGGGTCATTGCAAAGCGATTCGGCAAAGCCGACTTCTTCCTCGGCCGCGCGTCGCGCGGCGGCGAGATCGGGCGCACCGAGCCGCTCGACCAGGCGTTGCGCAAGCAATTCCACGACCGTATCGCGATCGCCATCCTTCACGTCCACGATCTGAACGAGGGTTGACCAACCCCACGATTGCAGGCCGAGAAATCCGCTGCGAAACGCGGAACGCGCCTTGCCATGCAGCGTCGCCGGATCATCACGCCAGAATCGGAAAGTGCCCGGCACCGCCCATTCGCCCGGCTCGGCGGCCGGGTCGAACACAAACGTATCCGACGGATCGAGTGCGATTGTCCGCAGCAGCTTCATAGCCGCGGCCCCCCGGTGTCCGGATCAAGCCACGATGGCGCATTCAATGCCGGCAGCAACTCACAGCGCACCGCGCCGGTGCCGCCTGTACGGCGCACCAGCAAGTCGCCATTCTCGGCAATCTCGTGAATGACGCCGGGCGTGCGCGGCAACCGTTGCACAAATTCCCGTGCAAGGCCGTCAAATCCGTCCGATTGCCAGACATCGCATGCCGTCATCAGATGGCGCGCGAAAGCCTCGGTCAGCCTTGCCGCGCCGACATCGCCGAAACCTTCCTGCTCCAGCGCCGACGCGAGGGGATGCGCGCCGGGCTCTTCCCCCGACATCAACACCATGCGGATCATGGCGCCGAATACCAGCCACTCCGGTCGTTCATCCTCCCTCGTGATCCCCGGCCATCCAAGACGTCCGCCACCAATCAGACCACCGTCGATGCGAATGGCATCCGGCCAGTCGACCGTCACCAATTTCCCCGGCGGCGCATAGGCCAGCAGAGCGTCGCTCAGTGCGACCATGCCGGCGTAAAGGGCGCGGCGCGCCGTGCGCAGCGGTTCATCCGGCTCCAGAACCACCGCGAACTCCGCAAGGTCGAAGCGTCCGACGTAAACCAGCGTGCCGGCGCCGCTTTGCGACGCAATATCGAGCGCATGGGTGAATGCATCCGAGCGCTCACGCAGCCGCACCAGCGCAAACGGGGGCGGCAGATCGAGAACCTGCTCGAAGGGTGCGCGGACACGCATGGTCGGCGGCAAGACGACCTCCGGCGACTATTTCATTCGTTCCAATATAGCTATAGGCTTCTCACTTCCGATACGAGTCCTGTGATACGCGATAAGCGCAGGTAGCGGCAATGGCGGACCGACCCCGGAAAATCCTGATGTGCTCGTGCGAGGACACGATGAGCCTGGATTCGGCCGCGGTCCGAAGGGCGTATCCCGACGCCGAGATTTCCACCTTTTGTCATATGTGCCGGACCGAGGTGGAGCGATTCCGCGATGCGCTACAAGACGGCGCCGCGCTGACTGTCGGCTGCGCCCAGGAGGCGCCGCTATTCTCGGAATTGGCCGGCGAGCGCGATGCTCCGATCAGTTTTGTCAACGTGCGCGAAACCGCAGGCTGGTCCACGCAGGGAGCGAAGGCGGGTCCAAAAACGGCCGCGCTGCTCGCGCTCGCGACTGAGCCTGCGCCGGACTTTCCGCTGGTCAGCCTGTCGAGCGAAGGCGTCATTCTGATTTACGGTCGGGACGAACGCGCGATCGAGGCCGGCAACCTGTTGGCCGATCAACTCGACGTGACTGTCCTGGTCAGCCAGCCGGAACCGCTGGAGCCGCCCGGCGTCACCACGTTCCCGATCGTCAAGGGGACCATCCGTGCAGCGACAGGCCATCTCGGCGCGTTTGAGCTGACGGTCGACGATTACGCGCTAGCGCGGCCGTCTTCACGCGACAAGCTGATATTCGAACCGCCGCGCGACGGAGCGGTCTCGCGTTGCGATCTCATACTCGATCTCACGGGCGGCGTTCCGTTGTTTCCGGCGCACGATCTGCGCGACGGCTACCTGCGGGCCGATCCCAAGGATCCGGCAGCGGTGCTGCGCGCCGTGCTCAAGGCCCGCGATCTTGTCGGCAGCTTCGACAAGCCACGCTACATCGACTTCCATGCGGAGCTATGCGCCCATTCGCGTTCGAATATCGTCGGATGCCACCGATGCCTTGATCTCTGTCCGACCAGCGCGATCACGCCCGATGGCGACCACGTCGCCATCAATGCGGAAATTTGCGCCGGATGCGGCCAATGCGCCGCAGCATGTCCGACCGGAGCCGCGTCCTACGCGTTGCCTCCCGCGGACGTGCTGGTCCACAAATTGCGCGCGATGCTGATGGCCTACCAGAAAGGTGGCGGCGCCGATGCCATCGTGTTGCTGCACGATGGCGAACATGGCACCCCGCTGATCGAGGCGCTCGCGCGTCACGGCGAGGGCCTTCCCGCGAACGTGCTGCCGCTCGGCGTCAATGAGGTGACGCAGGTCGGGCTGGAAGCGATCGTGGCGGCCTTCGCGTATGGTGCCGCCGGCTTGCGGCTGTTGTTGCGAGCAAAACCACGTCACGCGACAGTCGGACTTGGCAAAACGACGGCGCTGGCCGAGACGATCCTCGCAGGGCTCGGGCTCCACGGCCTACGTGTTTCCACGATCGAAACCGACGACCCGGATGCGCTCGGCGCAGCATTGTACGGCATTACGCCGGCCGCGGCCGTCCAACATCCGGCAAGCTTCAGGACAGTCGGCAGAACACGCGACGTCCTGCGTTTCGCATTGCGTGAATTGCATCGCGTGGCGCCGGCGCCGGTTGATGTGATCGCGCTGCCCGATGGCGCGCCGTTCGGTACTCTCGAAGTCGACGTCGAAGGATGCACGCTCTGTCTGTCTTGCGTTTCCGCCTGTCCCACCGGCGCGTTGTACGATGACCCGGAACGGCCGGTGCTTCGGTTCACTGAGGATGCCTGCGTGCAATGTGGCCTGTGCCAAGCGACGTGCCCGGAAAAGGTCATCAAACTGGTGCCGCAAATCGACTTCCGGGCGGCCACCGCGCCCGCGCGTACGCTCAAGGAGGAAGAGCCGGCGCTCTGTGTCCGCTGCCACAAGCCGTTCGGTGTCAAAAGCACCATCGACCGGGTCGCGGCGAAGCTGGAGGGCCGGCACTGGATGTATCCCAACGCCAACAAACGCGTCGATGCCATCCGGATGTGCGCCGACTGTCGCGTTATCACCATGAGCGAGGACGGTTTCAATCCGTTTGTCGACGTTCCCGAGCGCCCGGCGCCGCGCGCCACCGACGATTATCTGCGCGAACGCGACCAGGAAGCAAAGAGCTGATTATTGGCGGTGACGCGGGCCAGAAAGTCGGTGAGCGGCTTCGGTCGTCCAGTCCTCACTTTGGCCGATCCGCGTAACCGTATCGTCAAGGACGTCGCGAAGCGCCTCGCCACCGAGGCCGGATCGATAAAGATGTTCGACATCGCGGATCGGGTCGAGACGATCATGGCCGATGCCATTAAAATGTTCACCAATCTCGACTGGTTCAATGCAGCGCGGGCAGGGTATGCTTCGCCGCGAAGCCGCCATCGCCACGAAACCGGGAGCGTCGAAGGTGAGGATGTTCCATTGCAATAATCAGGTCCTCGCATGAAGGATGATGGACAGAAAAGCCTGCTGCAATGGCTCGCTCCCGAACTGGCAGCGAATGGCGTCCTGGGAAACGAACCGTGGGTCCAGATCAGCGCGCGTCAGGCCGAGGACATGTTCTCGGTAAAACCATTGGCTATCGCGGCCGTGACGATGGTCGTGGTCGAACCATTCGCGATCGACTATCTGAGGCAAGCTCCGGTCCTTGTCGTTGCGGCGGCGCAGGGCATGGAGTGCTGCCGGCCAGCGGAACGAGAATTTGTCCTGCGGGATTGGCAGACGATCATCCATGACCGCCCGAAATTGCGCGATCTCCTGAGATACTATGGACTCGTCCGCCCGTTACGGGCGCTCAAAGGGCAAGCGTTCCGCGCCGGCCAAACCGAATATCAGATCATTACGAATTTGTGTGACATTCCGCCGTCGCCGCTGGCGCAGGCGATCCCGACCTCTATCCGCAAGCAGCACACCTGGCTACGCGCGCTCGGTGAATGGTCCGACGCCATGTGTCGTCGTGAGCAGAGCGCCAAGGCCCTTTTTGATTGGGCCGTATGCGCAATGGGCGATCATACGAGAAGCATGGCGGATGGCACCCTGGATCAGGCGTCCACTGTTGCGGATTACGCGGCATTTCATATCGATAGTTTCAATCGGCGGTGGAGATATCAGCGTGCTTTCCGGGCCGCGCTCGAATGGCATGAGGAACTCGCGCGGGCAAGCAACGAGAAGGCGTACCTTCTAACCCACAAGATGGGGTGGGACGATGTGATCGATTACGGAGACCTGCCGGGCAGCGTGACCATCGAAGGATACGAAATTGTCGCGCTCCAGTCCGGCGCGACGCTTCACGCCGAGAGCGCGGATATGCATCATTGCGTCGCGAGCTATGCTGGAAATGTCATACGAGGATTCAGCCGGATTTTTTCGGTGCGCAGAGACGGCCGGCGGGTCGCGACGTTCGAGATCAGCAAGTCAGGCTTCTTGCTTGCGTCGGGCGAGTTTCTTCAATTACCCTCCAGCAAAAGACCACCTTACAAGCTCATTCAGTTCAAGGGACCGTACAATGCCGAGGTCTCGCCCGAGATCGAAAAGGCGATCCATGCCTTTATGTCTGGTGTGAACGAAACAACCCGAGCCTCCGGATGAGCATGTCGCCCCCGATCACGCGCGAGCAGCTTCTGGTGCCGAAGCTCAATGCGCGATTGAAGCGCGAAGCTTTGGCTTTGTCACGGGTTGGGGATCGAAAGGCCGGCAGCGTCCAATGCGCGTCTCAACGCTTCGCGGGCCCGCTCCGGCGGCGTCCATCCATCCACCGCATCGCGGCATAAATGAACTGCAAGTCTGTAGGAAGTGTTTTCGACACCGCGCCAATAGCGAAGAAGGTACTCAAGCCCTTCCCATGCGCTACGGATCGTGTAGTGGCTGGTCTCGTCCAGCTTCGCCAGCAAAGGATTACGAAACGGCCTATCAGCCATAACTTCTCTCCCTTCATTTTTTGTAGTTTTGGCGGCGCGTTGTGATTCGCCGCTACAACTAAGCTAATCCTGAAGCAGGTTTATTCAAGGCAGGGTTGGTGCGCGATGGCAAAGAGTTTCTCTTTCAGCTTTGGGGTTCGCGTCGTTTTCAGAGCTGCCAGCTTGGCCAATACTGCATCCGTCATGCCTGCCGCTCCCGTTCTTTGGGCGGCGCACGCATGCGCCGGTCGAGCGAGAAGTTGAGGCGAACCTCTCCGCGGTCAAGCTTGAAGCTGCGCCTTGCTTTGATGTGTCGACATCATATCTCATACAGCGGTGTTCGGATTGGGAGCGAATTTGTATGATCAAAGACATTATTTTTCATCTTGAACGTGACACCTCTCGGGATACCGTTCGCGATTTCGCTGCTTCGATAGCCGAAACTTTCGCCGCGCATCTGACCGGGGTCATATTTAACTTTGAGACGAACATTCCCGCAGAAGCGCTCGGCGATCTGTTTGCCGAGAGCGAGGCAGAGGCGCGCGATGCAATCGGCCGTTTTGAGTTGGCCATGAAGCGCGGCGATCTTTCGGCTGAACCGCGGCTCATCTCTGGAACACCTAGGACGTTTTCGGAGATGGCACGGTGTTTCGATCTAAGCATCATCATGCAATCCGACGATTATAAGGGCGTCAATAACAGCATTCTAATCGAAGCGACGTTGTTTGATTCCGGTCGGCCGCTCATTGTCGTTCCTTGCATCCACCAGGGTGGGTTGAAGCTCGACCGAGTCGTGTGCTGTTGGGACGGAAGCCGCACCGCAGCGCGAGCCATCAATGATGCGTTGCCGCTGCTAAAAAAAGCCAACGCTGTCGAACTGTTTATTGTTGAAAATGAAAAGACCGCGGATGAGCAGGTACTTCGCGGAACCGAAATCGGCCGGCATCTCGCTCGACACGATATCAAGGCGGAGGTGGAAACGATACCTGCTGCCGATATCGATGTGGCGAATGCCATTCTGTCGCACATTGCTGACGGATCGACGAGCCTGGTTGTGATGGGCGGCTATGGACATTCTCGCCTCCGTGAATTCGTATTTGGTGGAGCGACGCGCGGAATGCTGGCGGCGATGACGGTTCCTGTTTTCATGTCGCACTAGCAGGCTGTTGAAGAAGTTTCCCACGGAGACGGATATGGAATGGAGTCAGCGTGATCTGCGGGCGGCGCCACCATCAGGGTCCTGATCGAGCATCTTGACGGTGCACGACTTGTGTTTCACGCGGCGGCTGCCAGGAGTTTGGGCAAGCGGATCAGGTTGTAGGCCGCCAGCGCCAGGGTGAAGGTGGCGTTGACGCGGTCGCGGCCTCGCAGCTTGATCTTGGCAAGTCCGGCGGAGGCCTTGATCCAGCCGAACACCTCCTCGATGCGCTTGCGACAGCGTTGGCTGACGGCATATCCGGCATGACGGAGAGTCCTCTGGTCGATCGCGGTCTTGCGCGGCTTTCCGGTCTTGCTCAAATGCCCGTCGATGGCGATGTGCGGCGTGACCGAACGCCGTCTTAAGTCCTCGACGAATGCGGTGACGTCATAGGCCTTGTCGGCGCCCAGCGTGATCCGCCGCTCGCTTTGGCCGCGGTGGCAGTCGATCAGCGCCAACGCCTGATCCCGCTCCGCCGTTCCGGTCGCCCGGCTCACGCCACCCAGCACCGCCAGTCCGTTGCGGTTCTCCATCAGGGCATGGCCGATGTAGCAAAGCTTCGCCGGCTGGCCGCCGCCCTTCTTATAGAGCCGTGCCTCGGGATCGGTCGTGCTCTGATGCGTCTCGTTGCAGCGCTTCTCGTTGTGGAAACTGCGCTCGGCGTTGCGTCCCGGTCCATCACTGTCCTGGTCACCGCCGTCCTTGCGCCGGAAGCTCTTGATCGATGCCCACGCCTCGATCAGCGTGCCGTCGACCGAAAAATGCTCGCTTGATAACAGCCGCTTGACCTGGTGCTGCCCCATCAGCGCGTTCAAGAACTTCGCGGCGATCTCACCTTCAAGCAATCGGTCGCGGTTCTTCGAGAAGGTCGAGTGGTCCCACACCGGGTCGTCCACGCCCAAGCCCACGAACCAGCGCAACAGCAGGTCGAACTCCAGCCGCTCCATCAACTGCCGTTCCGAGCGGATCCCGTAGAATGCCTGCAGCAGCATTGCCCGAAGCAGCTTCTCCGGTGCGATCGAGGGACGGCCGAACGCCGTGTAGAGCTTGTCAAAGTCCCTCGACAGATCATTCAACGCCGCGTTCGCGATCTGTCGGATCGTTCGCAGCGGATGGTCGGAGCGAATCCGAGCCTCCAAGTCCACATAGCTGAACAGCGAGCCTGACCGTTCGTCGCTTCCCCGCATCGCTCCCCCCTCGACGCATCCGCATCAAGAGAATCATGCCCAGAACCGCTGCGCCAGAGACTTCTTCAACAGCCTGCTAGAGCCTTTTCGCTTCTGATGGAATCAGAAGCGAGCTCTATGATTTTGATTTGACGCGTTTTCTTTACGCGAACCGGTATCCACTTCGCTCGAAAACGCTCTAAAAGCGGGATCAGATTCATTGTCCTGCCGGACCATCGCTTCGATGCAGTCGGTGTCGCTCCGCTCATCGAGGTCTTAACCTTTGGGGGCTTCATTGCCGACATTGCTGGCTTCATGATTCTGCCGACGACAAGAATTACGCAGCAATTCAATCATATACGAGTTCGCAGTTTTATTCTGGATAGCGCGCCATTGCCTATAACGCTGCATACAGGGATGCCGGCGCACATCCAGGCTGCTCCGCGATGCGGCTGGGCTTCCCGAACAGACGTCTCGTCACCGATGCGGCCTGCATTCAGGCGTGCGTACTGAAGCGCCCGTGCATCTCGTTGGCCGTCAGGCGGGCGAATTGCGCCTGACTGAGATGCAGCAGCGTCTGGTGATCGCCAGCTTCCATGTAGATGTCCGGCTGCGCGTTGATGCTGTCGTCGACGATGAGATCCAGTCCGTAGCATTTGCCGACGGCCGGCACCGCGCCATGCGCGCAGTCGCTAAACAACTGGCCGATCTCGGTCTCGTCGGCCATATCCACATCGCTGCCGAGTCTGGTCCTCAACTCCGGCATATGAAGGCGATGCGAGGCGGGCATGACGGCCAGCATGTAGGCGTCGTCTCGACGCAAAACGATGGCCTTGGCCAGGCGATCTCCCGGGATGTGGCATGTCTGCGCAGTGCGCGCGGACGACATGGTGGGTTCGTGCGGGATCTCTTCGTATTGGATGTTTTCGGCGGTCAGATATTTCTGGAGTGTGGGAGCGATAGACATGATGCAACCTCCGGTGCCAGATGCCAGCGACCACCGTGAGGGCCTTGCGCCGCACGATGGGCGGCCAACTGAGTATAGCGTCAAAAGACGCCGCTGTCCGCCGGTTGATAGCGAACGCCAGCAGCCGTTTTGTCGCATCGGATGTGAAACGGCTCTAGCTTTCCCGCTTTGCAGCCCCACATTGAAGACAGGCACGATTGCAGTCCAGCTCGCCCTCGGTAGGAGCGCGCGCGAGGCGCTACGGCCTCGGAACAAGGTCGAGTTGAGGGAGGGAGGGAGTGACATGGACGGCTCGGTTCAGCTGGAAATGCGCTTCGGTGCCTCCAACTATGCACCGATGCCGGTCACCATCGTGCGTGGCAAGGGCGTCTACCTGTGGGATGAAAGCGGGCGGCGCTACATCGATATGATGGGCGCCTATTCGGCGGCAAGCTTCGGGCATTGTCATCCGCGGCTGGTGCAGGCGCTCACCGATCAGGCACAACAACTGGACACGATCTCCCGTGCCTATTTCAACGATCGTCTCGGCGCCTTTCTCGGCCGTGCCTGCACCCTGACCGGAATGGATCTTGCGCTGCCGATGAACAGCGGCGCGGAGGCGGTGGAGACGGCGCTGAAGGCCGCGCGCAAATGGGCCTACACGGTCAAAGGGGTGGCAGCCGACAGCGCCGAAATCATCGTGTGCGACGGCAATTTTCACGGCCGCACCATCGCCATTGTCGGCTTCTCGTCTGTGCCGCAATATCGCGATGGTTTTGGGCCATTCCCGGCTGGCTTCAAATCGGTGCCGTTCGGCGATGCGGCCGCGCTTCGGGCTGCGATCACGCCGAATACAGCGGCCTTCCTGGTCGAGCCGATCCAGGGCGAAGGCGGCATCAACGTGCCGCCGCCGGGCTACCTCGCCGAGGTCGCGCGCATCTGCCGGGAGCACAACGTCCTGCTGATCTGCGACGAGATTCAGTCCGGGCTCGGCCGCACCGGACGGCTGCTGGCTTGCCAGCACGACGGCGTCACGCCGGATGCGGTGACGCTGGGCAAGGCATTGGGCGGCGGACTTCTGCCGGTGTCGTTGTTTCTGGCGCGCCGCGAGGTGATGCAGGTGTTCACACCCGGCGACCACGGCAGCACCTTCGGTGGCAATCCGATTGCCGCCGCGGTCGGACTGGCGGCGCTTGATACGTTGATCGAGGAGAAGTTGATCGAGCGATCCGCACGCCTCGGTGTGCATCTGCTCGCGCGGCTTCGCGCGATCAGGAATCCGATCATTCGCGAGGTGCGCGGGCGCGGGCTGTTCGTTGGAGTCGAACTGAATCGCGATTGCGCCAGTGCGGCTGCGGTGGCGACGCGGCTGTTGCGGGTTGGCGTGCTGACCAAGGATACTCACCGTAATACCGTCCGCTTCGCGCCACCGCTGACTATTGAGGAATCCCAGATCGATTGGGCGGTGGACCGTGTTGCCGAAGTGCTGGACGAATTCGCCCGCGTGGAAGCTCATCATTGATTGGGCTGCAAAGCGCTGCCTCAACCGATGTCGAAACGAACGCCCTGGGCTAGCGGGAGATCGTCACCGTAGTTCACGGTGCTGGTAAGACGTCGCATATACGCTTTCCAGGCGTCGGAGCCGGCTTCGCGACCACCGCCGGTTTCTTTTTCGCCGCCGAATGCGCCGCCGATCTCGGCGCCGGAAGGGCCGATATTGACATTGGCGATGCCGCAGTCGGAGCCCGCCGCTGAGAGGAACTTCTCCGTCTCGCGCATGTCGGTCGAGAAGATCGAGGACGACAGGCCGTGAGCGACCGCATTGTGCAACTCGATCGCTGCGTCGAGGTCGGTGTATGTCATGACATATAGAATCGGCGCGAAGGTCTCGCGCAGCACTGGTCCGGTCTGCGCCGGCATCTCCACCAGCGCCGGCCGGACATAATACGCGTTTGGAAACCGCTTCTCATCGACACGCTCGCCGCCGTGGACCCGCGCGCCGTGCGTCCGTGCCTGCTCAAGCGCGCGCTGCATGTTCCGGAATGCTGCTTGGTCGATCAGCGGACCGACCAGCACCTCGTCGCTCGTAAGCGGATCGCCGATCCGAACCGAGGCGTAAACCTGCTTCAACCTCGCTACGAACTCATTGTGGATGCTGTCATGGACGAACAGCCGACGCAACGTGGTGCAGCGCTGGCCGGCGGTTCCGATGGCCGCGAAAGCGATGGCCCGTAGCGCCAGATCGAGGTTTGCCGACGGACAGACGATCGAGGCGTTGTTGCCGCCGAGTTCGAGAATGCCGCGCGCAAACCGCCGCGCAAGCCGCGTTCCGACCTCGCGGCCCATCGCAGTCGATCCGGTCGCGGACACCAGCGGCAGGCGTGGATCGTCGACCAGCACTTCGCCGACATCGCGCCCGCCGATCAGCACCGTGGACAGGCCGTCCGGGATGTTGCCCGCCTTGGCGGCGGCGCGCTCGAACAGCGCCTGCACCGCCAGCGCCGCCAGCGGGGCTTTCTCCGACGGCTTCCAGATCACCGGACTGCCGCAGACGAGCGCCAGCGCCGCATTCCACGACCACACCGCGACGGGGAAATTGAATGAGGTGATGACGCCGACCGGGCCGAGCGGATGCCATTGCTCCATCATCCGGTGATTGGGCCGTTCGCTGGCGATGGTGAGGCCGTAAAGCTGGCGCGACAGGCCGACCGCGAAATCGCAGATGTCGATCATTTCCTGCACCTCGCCACGGCCTTCCGAGACGATCTTGCCGGCTTCGATGGTGACGAGGCGCCCCAGTGCATCCTTGGCGGCGCGCAATTCATGGCCGAGCAGGCGAACCAGTTCGCCGCGCTGCGGTGCAGGAACATGGCGCCATTGCCGGAATGCCGCTTCGGCCTGCGCAATGGCCTCGGCTGCGCGCTGCGGACTTGCATCCTCGACATGGGCGATGGTCTCGCCGGTCAGCGGTGATCGCACCGCACGCGCGCCGCGCCGACAGTCGGGGGCGACGCCAAGACGATCGAGCAGGGATGTAACCTCGCTGGCGAGCACGACGGGACTTTCTTCTGCGTTGTCAATCGACCGGTGGCAAACGGCGCATGTTGCGGTATTTCAAAGCAATTCTTCAGGCCATCCGATCGTTCCGGCGGTATGCTGCGGCGCGTGGCACGGCGCACTTCACGAAACTGTGCCGTGGCGTTGAACCGAAGGCACACTATTTGGTTGAGTAGGGAGCGTCCACGGTCTTGGGAGGCAACCGGATGACCAAGAACTGGCCGGACAATCAGCTTCCGGTAATCGCGCGCTTCGAGGTTCGATACCGCAACTACCTCGCGCCGGATGGCGCGATCACCCGGCCGCCCCCTGCCTTTGCTTCCGACATTGGTCTGCTGGTTTCGCTTTACCGCGCCATGGTGCTGGTGCGCGCCTTCGACCTGAAGGCGGTGGCGTTGCAGCGCACCGGGCGGCTCGGGACGTATGCGGTGTCGCTCGGCCAGGAAGCGGTCGCGGTCGGTGTCGCCAGCGCGATGCGCGACGAAGACGTGCTGCTGCCGTCTTATCGTGACAACGCGGCGATGATCTGGCGCGGGGTCAAGCTCGAGGAAATCCTGCTGTTCTGGGGTGGCGACGAGCGCGGCAACCATTCCTCCGGGCCGGTCCACGATTTCCCGTGCTGCGTCCCCGTCGGCTCGCAGGCGCCCCATGCCGCCGGCGTCGCCTATGCGTTCAAGCTGCGCCGCGAACCGCGCGTGGCGGTGTGCCTGTTCGGCGACGGCGCGACCTCGAAAGGCGACGTGTTTGAAGCGATGAATTTCGCCGGCGTGCACAAGCTGCCGGTGGTGTTCGTCATTACCAACAATCAGTGGGCCATTTCCGTGCCGTTGCGCTTGCAGACGGCCTCCGAGACCTTGGCGCAAAAGGCGATCGCGGCCGGCTTCATCGGCGAGCAGGTGGACGGCAACGACGCAGTCGCGATGCACGCTGCCGCGACTGAGGCCATCGCGGCCGCGCGCGACGGCCGCGGTCCGCGCCTGATCGAGGCGGTGACCTATCGGCTCGGCGATCACACCACGGCCGACGACGCTGCGCGCTATCGTCCGCCTGAGGAGGTGCAGGCGCGATGGAAGGATGAGCCGATCGGGCGGCTGCGCGCTTATCTCGTCGGCCGCAACGCCTGGGACAAGGCGAAAGAGGAGCAACTCGTCGCCGAATGCCAAACGCGGATCGCGGCGGCGGTCGAGCGTTATCTGGCGACCGGGCCGCGCGCGCCCGAGACCATGTTCGATCATCTCTACGCCACGCTGCCGCCGGTCTATGCCGCGCAGCGCCGCGACGTCGAGGAGAACCACTGATGCCGCAAGTGACGCTGATCGAAGCCGTCAACATGGCGCTGGCGCGCGCGATGGCCGACGATGCCGGGGTGGTGGTGCTCGGCGAGGATGTCGGCGTCAACGGCGGCGTATTCCGCGCTACTGTCGGTTTGCAGCAACGTTTTGGACCCGAGCGTGTGCTGGACACACCTCTGGCCGAACTTCTGATCAGCGGGCTGTGTGTCGGCCTGGCGAGCCAGGGCCTTAAACCGGTCGGCGAGATCCAGTTCATGGGCTTCATCTATCCCTGTGTCGATCAACTGGTGAACCATGCTTCGCGGTTGCGTAACCGCACTCAGGGGCGGCTCAGTTGCCCGATGGTCTTGCGCGTGCCGCATGGCGGCGGCATCCGCGCGCCCGAGCATCATTCCGAAAGCACCGAGGCGATGCTCGCGCATATTCCCGGTCTGCGCGTGGTGATCCCGTCGTCTCCCGAACATGCCTACGGGTTGTTGCTGGCCGCGATCCGCGATCCAGACCCCGTGGTTTTCCTGGAGCCGACCCGCATCTATCGCGCGGCCAAGGGCGAGGTCGATGACGACGGCGTGGCACTGCCGCTGGATGCCGCGTTCGTGCTGCGGGAGGGTCGCGATGTCACCCTGATAAGCTGGGGCGCGATGGTGCGCGAGACGTTGGCAGCGGCCGACGCACTGGATACCGAAGGCATCAGCGCCGAGGTGATCGACCTCGCGACGCTGAAACCATTCGACGAAGACACCGTGCTCGCGTCGGTGGCGCACACCGGACGCTGCGTGATCGTGCATGAAGCCGCGCGCACCGGCGGCTTCGGCGGCGAGATCGCCGCGCTGATCGCCGAGCGCGGGTTGACGTCGCTGCTGGCGCCGATTGCGCGCGTCACCGGCTACGATACGGTGATGCCGCTCCCGCGGCTCGAACAGCATTACATTCCGTCGGTCGGCCGCATCGTTGCTGCCGGTCGGGCGGCGTGCCGGTTCAATTGATGCGAGCGGAGCGACGGCGAATGCAGCAGTTCACATTGCCCGATCTGGGCGAGGGCCTCGAGGAGGCCGAAGTCGTCGCCTGGCACGTCAATGAGGGCGACCATATTGTGACCGATCAGCCGCTGCTGTCGGTGGAGACCGACAAGGCGGTGGTCGAAGTGCCGTCGCCGTGGAGCGGACGCATCGCGCGGCTGTGCGCGGAGAAGGGCGATCTGGTCAAGGTCGGCGCGCCGCTGGTGGAATTCGCCGCCGACGCCGAGCGGGACACCGGTACGGTGGTCGGCCAGCTTGAGAGCAGCGAGGAACGCGACGCGAAGGCCCCAAAGGTCGCACCGGCGCGGCGAGGCACGGCACAGGCCGCGCCGGCGGTCCGTGCGCTCGCCCAAAAACTCGATGTCGATCTCAACGCGGTGCAGCCGACCGGCCCCGATAACACCATTACGCGTGCGGATGTCGAACGCGCCGCGCGCAGCCTCGCCGAGGCTGGACCGGCGCAGGTGCTGCGCGGAATGCGGCGCGCGATGGCGCAGCGCATGACCGCCGCACACGCCGAAGTCGTTCCCGCCACCGTCACGGACGACGCCGACATCGAGGAGTGGCGCAAGGACGAAGACGCCACGATCCGCCTGATGCGGGCTATCGCAGCAGCGTGCAAAGCCGAACCCGCGCTCAATACATGGTACGATTCCCGTGCCGGCGAGCGTCGTCCGATCACGCGCGTCGATATCGGAATCGCGATCGACACCGAAGGTGGCCTGATCGTGCCGATCGTGCGCAACGTCGCCGCGCGCGATGCACATGACTTGCGCGCCGGGCTCGACCGGCTGCGCACCGATGCGGC
This sequence comes from Nitrobacter hamburgensis X14, assembly GCF_000013885.1. NCBI lineage: Bacteria > Pseudomonadati > Pseudomonadota > Alphaproteobacteria > Hyphomicrobiales > Nitrobacteraceae > Nitrobacter > Nitrobacter hamburgensis. The sequence goes on along the minus strand of NC_007964.1, from coordinate 3,428,112 downwards.
CGCGCGACGAATTCCGCCGGAGGAATTGCGCGGCGCCACCATCACGTTGTCGAATTTCGGCATGATCGGCGGCCGCTTCGCGAATCTCGTTGTGGTGCCGCCGCAGGTGGCCATTGTCGGCGCCGGACGCATCGTCCAGCGCGTGGTGGCGCATCACGGCCAGCCGGCGGTGCGCCGCGTGCTGCCGTTGTCGCTTTCGTTCGACCATCGCGTGGTGACCGGGGGCGAGGCCACGCGCTTCCTGATGGCGCTGAAGGCGGATATCGAGCGCTCCGCATAGAGCATGGCTGATTGAGTTCACGCCCGCTCGTATGAGTTCGGGAGGGTTCGGTTCGGGCAGCCGAGCGAGCAACGCTCAATCGTGAGCTAAGTAGAGGGTGAAATCACTTCGCCAGTTCCTTCGATCGCTTTGTCGCGGCGGCAACTGCGCGCGTCATCAGCTCTTTCAGGCCGTGCTCGCCCATCAGCACGCTTAGCGCTGCGGCCGTGGTGCCGCCGGGCGAAGTGACGTTCTGGCGCAGCGTCGCGGCGTCGAGATCGGATCGGTACAGTAGTTCGCCTGAACCGGCGACGGTCTCGCGGGCGAGTTTTGTCGCAAGGTTCGCAGGCAGACCCGCGGCGACGCCGGCGCGCGCCAGCTCCTCGGCGAGCAGAAAGACGTAAGCCGGTCCCGATCCCGAGACAGCCGTGACGGCGTCCATCAGCGCTTCGTCATCGATCCATTCCACCGCCCCCGTGGCGCGCAGCAGCGCGTCGGCAGTGGCGCGCTGCTGCTCGTTCACGCCTTTGGCGGCGACCGCCACGGTGATGCCGCGGCCGATCGCGGCCGGCGTGTTGGGCATCGCGCGGACGATGGTGCCGCCGCAGACCGCGTCGAGCATGGCAATCGTCGTGCCCGCCATGATCGACACCACCAGGGTCGACGGCCCGATCAGCGGCCGCAACGCCGGGCCGGCTTTACCGAACGTTTGCGGTTTGACCGCGACGACGAGCGCCGCGACAGTGCCGGCCTCCTTTGCCGTGGGGTTCAGTCGGATGCCGCGCGCGGCGAGCGCGCGGACATCGTCGGAAGGGTGCGGCTCGATCACGGCGACGCGTTTCGGATTCAGTCCCCGCGCGAGCCATCCGGTCAGCAACGCGCCGCCCATCTTCCCCGCACCGGCGAGAACGACGGTGCCGGAGATATTTGCGAGAGTTTGCGTGTCCGGCGCGGTGGTCATGGCAGGCTCCTGATGGTCGGAGAGTGTTCGCGAAAAGACCCGTTATCGCCGGGCTAGAGCCTTTTCGCTTCTGATGGAATCAGAAGCGGGCTCTATGATTTTGATTTGACGCGTTTTCTTCACGCGAACCGGTATCCACTTCGCTCGAAAACGCTCTAAAGTGCGAAGCACATCTTCGCACAGATGCCCCGGCGATCCATCATTTCAGAAACGATTTGCAAGAGGATGGATGGCCGGGTCAAGCCCGGCCATGACGCCGATGGTGTAGCGCGAGAGGTTACGCCTCGCCCTCGGTGTCGAACATCGCGGCGCTCATCGCCTCGGCCGCGGACTTTCCGGCCCAGACCACGAACTGCAACGCCGGGTAATAGCGCTCGCAGGCATGGATGGCACCGGCCAGCATGGCCTCGCATTGCGCGTTCGACGCGATCAGCCCCTCGGGAAGCACAAGCGCCTGCCGGTACATGATCATGCCGGTCTGGGTCCAGATGTCGAAATGCCCGATCCACAATTGCTCGTTGATCGCGGCGATGATGCGCTGGACCTCGTTGCGGCGGGCCGCTGGTATCTTCATGTCGAAGGCGCAAGCGAGATGCAGCGCATCGATCTCGCTCATCCAGGTGAAGGTGAGCTGATAATCGGTCCAGTTGCCCTTCGAGACGATGGTGATCTCGTCTTCGCCCGAACGCTCGAACGCCCAGTCATTGGCGGCGGCGATGTCCTCGACCACCGTCAGCGGGTTGTTTTGGGATTCGATAGTGCCTTCGAGGAGCGACATGCCGTCCCGACCCTTGCTCATGCTTGTGTTGATACGCACGCATCGGACGGCACCAATGCTGGCACGCCGCGGCGGTCGTCGATCTCCAGGGCGGTCCGATGTGAGCGGATCGGATGAGAATGATGTCCTGCGCGGATCAAGTGATGTGATTTGCGGAATCGGCGCAACGCCGCCCGGAGTCCGTCCACAGGCAAAGCGCGCGTCGTCCACAACTGATCAAATGGCGATGCGGCTCGCGCCGTGAACAAAACGGATTCGGATTTGCGTCGTGCGAGTCCTGCGCTCCGGACTCGCTTGCCGCGAGTCCGGCATAGTCCGACATGATGGAATCGGATTTCCCGAGATGGATGATTTCTGATTCAGATGTCCTGCCGGCGGTTGCCGGTGGCGCGATCGGTGGCGAATGGCTGAAGGGTGGATGTGCCGCATGGCTGCGCCCTTCGCTCTCGACGGACCGGTCGATCGCATCGCTTTCGAAACTCATGTCAAGAAGGTTTTGATCCCTGCTCCGGACGGTGTCTCGTTTAGCGGCCTGTTTGTCCGTGGCGCCTGACAGCAGCTTCGCGTGGCAGAAAAATCCGGCCCAATTCCTTGTTATTCCGGGCGTTTACGGTTAGAACGCCGCCACGTCTCACGGCCCCCGCACCCCTGGAGGCTTGCCGGTGACGTGCAACGGGCCGCGATTGCGGCCTTTAACTTTTTGAAAAGCAAGGACTAAATCGATGGCGACCGTCAGGGAATTGAAGGCGACCGCGCGTCCGAAGAGCGGCAAGGGGGCCGCCCGGGCAGAGCGTCGCGCCGGCCGAGTGCCCGGTGTTATCTATGGAAACAACCAGCCCCCGCAGCCGATCTCGGTCGAAGAACCCGAACTGCGTCAGCGCATTCTGGCAGGCCGTTTCCTGACCACGGTCTTCGACATCAGCCTCGAAGGCAAGAAGCATCGTGTGATTCCGCGCGACTTCCATCTCGATCCGGTCAAGGATTTTCCGATCCACGTGGACTTCTTGCGGCTCGGCGAAGGCGCCACCATCCGCGTCAGCATTCCCATTCGCCTGCTGAAGGCGGATGTCGCGCCGGGCGTGAAGCGCGGCGGCACCGTCAACCTCGTGATCCACGCCATCGATGTCGAGTGCGCGGCCGACGACATTCCGCAATTCATCGAGGCCGACGTCGGCGGACTGGAAATGAGCCACTCGCTCCATCTGTCAGACGTCGAACTGCCGCCCGGTGTGAAACCGCTGGCGCGAGAGGACATGACGCTGGTGACCATCGTGCCGCCGTCAGGTTACGCGGAAGAAGTCAAGGCGGCTGCCGCTGCGGCTGCGGCCGGCACCGCGGCTCCCGCCGCTGGCGCGGCCCCCGCGGCAGGCGCGGCTGCCGCAGGCGCGAAGGCGCCCGCGGGCGGTGGCGACAAAAAGAAGTAAGCGACAACCCGCGTCATGCGCCTGTTCGTCGGACTGGGCAATCCCGGCACGAAGTATCAGGGTAACCGACACAACATCGGATTCATGGTCGTGGACGAGATCGCGCGGCGCCACGGTTTCGCACCGTGGCGCCGCCGCTTTCAGGGCGAGGCCTCCGAAGGCGCGCTCGATCAGGAGCGCGTCGTTCTGCTCAAGCCCGCGACCTACATGAACGAGTCCGGCAACGCGGTTCAGGACGCCGCGCGATTCTTCAAGCTGACGGAGGGTGACGTCGTGGTGTTTCACGACGAGATCGAGCTCCCGCCGGCCAAGGTCCGCGTCAAGGTCGGCGGCGGCATTGCCGGACACAATGGCTTGCGATCGATTTCGGCGCATATCGGCAACGAGTATCGCCGCGTCCGGCTCGGCGTCGGTCACCCTGGCGTCAAGGAACGGGTGCATGCGCACGTGCTGAACGACTTCGCCAAGAGCGAGCGGCCCTGGGTCGAGGCGCTGGTGGATGTCGTGGCGGAAAACGCGGCGCTGCTCGTGACAGCCAGGGATTCGGCGTTTCAGAACAAGGTGCATCTTGCGATGCAGGCGAAGGGATTCGTCGAGAAGGACGCCAAGGGAGACAACGGCGGCAAGTAACACCGTCGTCATCGCCGGATTTGATCCGACGATCCATCCCTCAAAGAAGATGGATACGCGGGTCGCTTGTACGAAGATGTGCTTCGCACTTAAGCCCGCGTATGATGATCCAGCCCTTTAGCGCAGTTTGCGCCAATCATCGGAAATGAATCATGGGATTCAAGTGCGGTATCGTCGGATTGCCCAATGTCGGCAAGTCGACTCTGTTCAACGCGCTGACGGAGACGGCGGCGGCGCAGGCTGCGAACTATCCGTTCTGCACCATCGAGCCCAATGTCGGCGCCGTGGCGGTGCCGGATCCGCGCCTTGACCAGCTCGCGGCGGTCGCCAAATCGGCGCAGATCATTCCGACGCAACTGACGTTTGTCGACATCGCGGGTCTGGTGCGCGGCGCATCCAAGGGTGAAGGCCTCGGCAACCAGTTTCTCGCCAACATCCGCGAAGTCGATGCGGTCGCCCATGTGGTGCGCTGTTTTGAAGATTCCGACATCACCCATGTCGAAGGCAAGATCGCGCCGCTCGCGGATATCGAGACCATCGAGACCGAGCTGATGCTGGCCGATCTCGACAGTCTCGAGAAGCGTGTCGACACCCTTTCGAAAAAGGCCAAGGGCAACGACAAGGAGGCCAAGGAGCAGCTCGATCTGGTCGAGCGTGCGCTCAAGCTGTTGCGCGAGGGCAAGCCGACGCGCGGCATGGAGCGCAAGCCTGAGGAAGAGCGCAATTTCCGCATGCTCGGACTACTGACCTCAAAGCCGGTGCTCTACGTCTGCAACGTCGAGGAGGGCTCGGCGGCTGGCGGCAACGCCTTCTCGCAGGCGGTGTTCGACCATGCGACCAAGGAAGGCGCGGTCGCGGTGGCGATTTCCGCGAAGATCGAATCCGAGATCGCGACGCTGTCGCGCGAGGAGCGCGCTGATTTTCTCGATACGCTGGGGCTGGAAGAGGCGGGTCTCGACCGGCTGATCCGCGCCGGCTACCGGTTGCTCGATCTCATCACCTACTTCACGGTCGGCCCGAAGGAAGCGCGGGCATGGACCATCACCCGCGGCACCAAGGCGCCGGCCGCGGCCGGCGTCATTCACACCGACTTTGAAAAAGGTTTCATCCGCGCCGAAACCATCGCTTACGCCGATTATGCGGCGCTCGGCGGCGAGGCCGGTGCGCGCGATGCCGGCAAGCTGCGGCTGGAAGGAAAGGAGTATGTGGTCGCCGACGGCGACGTCATGCATTTCAGGTTCAATACTTAGAGCATGATCAGGAAAAGTGAGCACCGGTTTTCCGTCAGATCATGCGAAAAACAGACCTCTGATCCGGTTCAATCTGAACGGATCAACACGGTGGATCAATCGACAGGATTCCTGGTCTGCGTGCTTCGCAGGCATCCCGGAATGACTAGAGCCTTTTCGCTTCTGATGGAATCAGAAGAGGGCTCTATGATTTTGATTTGACGCGTTTTCTTCACGCGAACCGGTATCCACTTCGCTCGAAAACGCTCTAAGAATAGGATCGCCGTCTAAGACCGTGTGAGCGCCTTTAATGCCTCGCGCCCTGATCGCGGATCGCACCGAGATGCTCATTGATACGAAACACGATCAGGATGCATTCGGCTGCGATCCGCGAAAACATGATGCCGACCAGGACGCCGGCGACGCTCAGAAGAATTGTGATGAAGCCGCCGAACGGACTGACCGCCATCGTCGCCAGGCCCGCGAAGATGCCGGATAATCCGGACAGAACAATCAAAACGATGACCAGCCAGTAGAATACCTTGATGATCGTGGGCGTGATGAAGCGATCCCACTGAAACAGATCCCGGAATTCAAACATCTGCCGTTCCCCTCGCGCATCGCCGCCGTCATAAGCCGAACGGCACTTAACCCCACGGGCCGTCCCTAGCAAGATCGCAGCCGCGTCATGCCGGCGTGCGGGTTGAGATTGCTGCAAATAGCGGCCACAATCGGGCCGTTCCTTCAACAGGTCCGGCCATGACCCTGACATTTGAGGATTTTCCCGTCGGCCGTTTCGGCACGTTCGGCCCGCGGCATGTCAGCCGTGACGAAATCATCGCATTCGCGTCGGAGTTCGATCCCCAGCCCATGCACCTCGACGAGGAAGCGGCCAGGCACACCATGCTGCGCGGGCTGTCGGGATCGGGCTGGCATTTGTGTTCGCTCATGATGCGCATGATGTTCGACGGCTATATCGGACGGACCGCTTCGCTCGGTTCTCCCGGCATCGATGAAGTCCGCTGGCTGTCGCCGTTGCGCCCCGGCGACGATCTGCTGCTGGATGTCGACGTCACCGCGGCGCGGGTGTCGCGCAGCCGCCCGGAGACGGGAATCGTGACCTTCGCGATCCGCGTGCGCAACGCTTCAGGGCAGGTCTTGCTCGAAGCGGTGTCGCCGATCATCATCAAGCGCCGCACGGCGTCGATGGCGCGGAACTGACCGATGCGCTATTTCGAAGACATGAAGGTCGGGCAGCATCGCGATCTCGGTTCGTTTACCTTCACCGCCGAGCTCATCAAGGCGTTCGCGTCGCAATTCGACCCGCAGCCGTTTCATCTCGACGAGGAGGAGGGCCGAAAATCACTGTTCGGCGGTCTGGCGGCCTCCGGCTGGCATGTCGGGTCGGTTTGGATGAAGCTGATGGTGGCGGACGGTCAGCGTGAGGCGGCGGACGCCGCCGCGCGCGGCGAGAAGCTCGCGATGTGGGGACCGTCGCCGGGGTTTCGCGACCTGCGCTGGCTGAAGCCGGTCCTGGCGGGCGATACCGTCAGCTACGCCAGCGACGTCTACTCGCTGAGGCTCTCTCGCTCGCGGCCGGAGTGGGGTGTCATGCAAGTGCGCAACACCGGCACCAATCAGCGCGGCGAGCTGGTGTTTTCCTTTCTGGCGTCGGTTTTCGTGCCGCGCCGAGACCCGCAGGATTGACGGTCTGTACGGTTGCTCTCGCGATTTCGTTCGGATTTTATGCGAGAAACCGGTGTTCCGTTAAGGAATTGTGAACTCTCAGCCAGTCTTGATCGAGCTACTTGGAGCCTTTCCGCTTCTGATGGAATCAGAAGCGGGCTCCATGATTTTTGATTTGACGCGTTTTCTTCGCGCGAACCGGTACCCATCCTCGGGTCAAGCCCGAGGGCATGCTTCGCTCGAAAACGCTCCAAGGGGCAGGGGATGGCGATGGCGGATCGTACCGGATTGAAGATCGTCGGCTTTCTCTTCGCGACCGTGACGCTGGCCGTGACGGTGGCAACCTGGACAGTGGTGAAGGGTTATGCCGACGGCGTGTATTCGCTGGAGAATACCGCGACCGCGAACATCGCGGCTCGCTGAAGCGGGCCTGAAAAGCGAGCCGCTCAGTCGGCGCCGCCGAGCCGGGCCTCGAGCGCCGCGACGCGCGCCTTCAGCGCTTCGTTGTCCTCACGCGCGAGCCGCGCCATCTCCTTCACGGCCTCGAACTCCTCGCGCTTGACGATATCGAGATCGCGCATAACCTTCTCGGCCTGATTGCGGACCACCGCATCGACCTCGCGCTTGACCCCCTGCGCAGCGCCGGCCGCGTCGTTCATCAACCGTCCAATCTCGTCGAAAAACCGGTTGCTGGTCTGGGTCATCTCACTTCCTCCCGGCCGGCGGCAAGATCGCCGCCACGCCTCACGATCAGACAATGGCAATCCGGACGCGGCAGTTCAAGTCCGCTTGAGCGCCCGATCCCGCCGCCAGCCTTGTCAGTGCCGGATTTCCTTGCAATCGTGACGGGATCATTCAAGACGTGGATGGCCGCGACAAGCGCGGGCATGACGCCCTGGGTGGAACGACAACCGATGTTTCTCCTCATCACCTATCCCGTCTTCGATCCCGTCGCCATCTCGCTCGGCCCGATCGCGATTCGCTGGTATGCGCTGGCCTATATCGGCGGCATCATGCTCGGCTGGCTCTATGCGCGGGCGTTGCTCAAGAGCGAGAAGCTCTGGGGCGGGCCGGCGCCGATCTCGGGGCTGCAACTCGACGACTTCATCCTGTGGGTGACGATCGGCATCATCCTCGGCGGCCGCACCGGCTATGTGCTGTTCTACAACCTGGATTTCTTCATCCGCCATCCCGCCGAGATCTTCGAGATCTGGAAGGGCGGCATGTCGTTCCATGGCGGCTTCATGGGTTGCGTCGTGGCGGTGATCCTGTTCTGCCGCAAGCATGGCCTGCCGATCCTGTCGCTTGGCGACGTCGCCACCGCGGTCGGGCCGATCGGCCTGTTCCTCGGCCGTATCGCCAACTTCATCAACAGCGAACTATGGGGCCGCCCGGCCGACCCGAGCCTGCCGTGGGCCATGGTGTTTCCTAACGGCGGCCCGCTGCCGCGCCATCCGAGCCAGCTTTACGAGGCCACGCTCGAGGGCCTTGTGCTGTTCACGATCCTTGCGTTGATGATCCGGGCCGGCGCGCTGAAGCGGCCGGGCCTCGTTCTCGGCAGCTTCATCACGCTGTACGCGATGGCGCGCATTGCCGGCGAATTCTTCCGCGAGCCAGATCCGCAGCTCGGATTTCTGTGGGGCGGATTGACCATGGGAATGCTATTGTCGGCACCGATGATTATTGCCGGACTTGCCATTATTTGCGTTGCCTGGTCGCGCGGCCCGCGGGCGCCAGTCGCACAGACGATTTCGACCCCGGACGTTTCAACCAAGGCCGATCGTGACTGAAGCTTCTCCGCTGCTGCCCGACATTAAAAAACTGATCAAGACATCCGGCCCGCTGCCGGTCTGGCGCTACATGCAGCTTTGCCTGACCCATCCCGAACACGGCTACTACATCGCGCGCGACCCGCTCGGGCGTGAGGGCGACTTCATCACCTCGCCGGAAGTCAGCCAGATGTTCGGTGAACTGATCGGGCTTTGGGCGGCATCGGTGTGGCGCGCGATGGGCTCTCCGACCACGCTGCGGCTGATCGAGCTCGGCCCCGGCCGCGGCACCATGATGGCGGATGCGCTGCGCGCGCTGCGCGTGCTGCCGCCGATGCATCAGGCACTCAGCGTGCATCTGGTCGAGATCAATCCGGTGTTGCGGGAGAAGCAGAAGGCGGCGCTGTCCGACGCGCGGACCATCCAGTGGCACGCGAGCCTCGACGAGGTGCCACAGGGGCCGGCGATCATTCTCGCCAACGAATATTTCGACGTGCTTCCGGTCCATCAGATGGTCAAGCGCGACGATGGCTGGTACGAGCGCGTCGTCGATATCGACGGCAGCGGCCAGCTCGTATTCGGCACGACCGCGGCGCCGACGCCGCGGTTCGACGCGCTACTGCCGCCGCTGGTGCGCGCGGCGCCGGTCGGAGCCATTTTCGAGTGGCGTCCGGACGCCGAGATGATGACCATCGCAACCCGCGTCCGCGATCACGGCGGCGCCGCGCTGATCATCGATTACGGTCATGTGCGCAGCGATGCCGGCGACACCTTCCAGGCCATTGCAGGCCACAGCTTCGCCGATCCGCTGAAATATCCCGGTCAGGCCGACGTTACCGCGCATGTCGATTTCCAGGCGCTCGCCCGCGCCGCCGAGGATATCGGCGCCCGCGTACACGGACCGGTGACGCAGGGAGAATTCCTGCAACGGCTCGGCATCGAGGCCCGCGCCGTCAACCTGATGGCGAAGGCGACCCCTGAAATATCCGAGGGCATTTCGACGGCGCTGAAACGTCTGACCGAAGGCGGTCGCGGCGGCATGGGATCGATGTTCAAGGCGATCGGCGTCTCCGATTCCAGCCTCACCGAGCTGGCGGGACTGAGCGACCGGAAGCGGCGCGGCGGGATCAGGGCGCCATGACGCTTGTATCCTCCCTGCTCTCGGCCGTTCCCGGCCTGCGGCACGCCTTTTTCACCCGCGAGGGCGGCGTCTCGCAGGGCATCTACGAAAGCCTGAATGCGGGCATCGGCTCGCAGGACGATCCGGCGCATGTCGCCGAGAACCGGCGGCGCATGGCCGAGGTCATGGGCGTTGCGCCGGCGAATTTTCTCTCCCTCTACCAGATCCACTCGCCCGACGCCGTGATCGCCGACAGGTCCTGGGACGCCGCATCGCGGCCGCGCGCCGACGCCATTGTCACGAAAACGCCGGGGCTTGCGATCGGCGTCACCGCGGCCGATTGCGGCCCGATCCTGTTCGCCGATCCGCGGGCCCGCGTCATCGGCGCCGCACATGCCGGCTGGAAGGGCGCGCTGACCGGCGTGCTGGAAAAGACCGTCGATGCGATGGAAACACTCGGCGGCCGGCGCGGCGACATCGCCGCCGCCATCGGTCCGCTGATCCGGCAGCAAAGCTACGAGGTCGGCGCCGAATTCGTCGCGGGATTCACCGAGGCCGATCCGGGCCATGCGCGGTTCTTCGTTCCGTCGGAGCGCGATGGCCATGCCATGTTCGATCTCGGCGGCTTCATTCGGATGCGGCTGGAGCGCGCGGGCATACTGACGATCGACGACACCGGCATCGACACCTATTCCAGCGAGAGCTTCTTCAGCTACCGCCGCTCGGTGCATCGCAAGGAGCCGGATTTCGGCCGCCACGTCCATGCCATCGTGCTGGAAGGCGAATAGCTCCGCAAAACCTCGAACGAATTGAGAACGGCCGCGATTGTCCGCAAAACCCTTGCGGCCCCGGTGTCGCTTCGCCCTAGACGTTAACGCGTTTTAACGATATCGCTCGACGAAAACAGGGACGTCAGCGAATGCCTCTCAAGACCCCCGGCGCCGGGCGGTTCGCGCGCACCGTCGCGCTGCTGGCGATGCTGTGCTTGCTGGCCGGCTGCGCGGGCGGCGGCAATGGCGGCGAGTCCTTCGCTCAGGCCGGCAATGGCGCGACCGTCGCGTTCGAATCCGTCGACGGACCGCCGCCGCAGGTGTTCGACCGTCTCGTCGACATCCTCAATTCCGAATCGCAACTCCGCAATCTGGCGATCGTGTCGCGCGAGGCCAAAGCCGCCTATCGCGTGCGCGGCTATCTCGCGGCCGAAGTCAGCCGGGGGCGCACCACCATCGCCTGGGTCTTCGACGCCTACGATCGCGATCAGCACCGCGCGCTGCGCCTGAGCGGCGAGGAGCCCGGTGGCAAGGCCGGACGCGATGCCTGGGCCGCCGCCGATGATCTGATGCTGCGCAAGATCGCGCAGGCCGGGCTGAGCGGATTGAGCAGCATGGTGAACGGTACCGCTGCGCCCGAGGCGGAACCTGCGCCGCCGCCGTCCAGCGGCCCCGCAATCGCCAGCGCGGACGATTTTCCGCAGACGTCCGGCGCGCCGGTGAGCGCGCTCGGCTTTGCCGCGCATTAAGCCATCATTTTAGGCCGGAAACGCAGGATTTTACGCCGGAATTCGCGGGCCGCGTATTGCCAGACTTGGCCACTCCTTGATACACCGCCTCCGTCGGTATCGGAGAGGTTCTCTGGAGTCGGGATGTTGAACGTTGTATCCACCACATCGCGGGGAGACGCGTCGATGTCCGCCAAAAACGGCGCAGTCAAGCTGGTCGCCGGCAACTCCAATCCGGCGCTGGCGCGAGAAATTGGCAACTGGCTCGGGCTTAACCTCACCAAAGCCAGCGTGCGGCGCTTTGCCGACAACGAAATCTTCGTCGAAGTCCTCGAGAACGTGCGCGGCTCGGACGTCTACGTGATCCAGTCGACCTCGTATCCGACCAACGACCATCTGATGGAGCTTTTGATCATCACCGACGCGCTGCGCCGCGCTTCGGCGCGCCGGATCACCGCGGTGATTCCCTATTTCGGCTATGCGCGGCAGGATCGCAAGGTCGGTTCGCGCTCGCCGATCTCGGCCAAGCTGGTGGCCAACCTGATCACGCGCGCCGGAACGGATCGCGTGCTGACGGTTGATCTGCACGCGGGGCAGATTCAGGGCTTCTTCGATATTCCGACCGACAACCTTTACGCGTCGCCGGTGATGGTCCGCGATATCAAGGAGCGGTTCGATCTCGGCAACCTGATGGTGGTGTCGCCCGACGTCGGCGGCGTGGTGCGCGCGCGCGGCCTCGCCAAGCGTATCAGTGCACCGCTGGCGATCATCGATAAGCGCCGCGAGCGCGCTGGCGAATCCGAGGTCATGAACGTGATCGGCGACGTCGCGGGCTATACCTGCATCCTGATCGACGACATCGTCGATTCCGGCGGCACGCTGGTCAATGCCGCCGACGCGCTGCTCGCCAACGGCGCCAGGGACGTCTATGCCTACATCACTCACGGCGTGCTGTCCGGCGGCGCCGCCGCGCGCATCGCCGGTTCGAAGCTGAAGGAGCTGGTCGTTACCGACTCGATCCAGCCGACCGACGCCGTGAACAAGACCGGCAATATCCGCATGCTGTCGATCGCCGGATTGATCGGCGAAGCGATCCGTCGCACTGCCGCCGAACAGTCGGTGTCGAGCCTGTTCGACTGAAGGTCTTCCTAGGGGACCGCAGGAGTTTAAGCAGTTTCAATCGGGTAGCGGAGAGTTTGGGGAATATCACTACCATTGATAATCAAAGGCTTTTCCGGCCCATCCCCAAACGAGCGCGAACACCTATAGCGGCGCTACCACGGTGACGAGCACCGGCATCCTCGCGGTTGTGCATTAGCTCGGAGCGCCAGATCATCTGGTGATCCAACGCAGCCTCCGTGAAAAGCGCTAAATTATTAAGATCAGAGCCAGTGGAAAAAGCGCCAAATTAGCGACAAACTGGCCATCAAGTGCGCAGCGAATTTCTAGTTCAGGGTCAACACCACGGCATGCGTCGGCCGCTCCAAACCCGCGCCAGCCCATCCCGCACCAGCACCAAACCAACATCGCCTCTGTCTCGGAGATAGACTGTCGCCAACGTGCGCCCATACCGATCAGTGCCGGAGCGTGACACCGAGAACGGCTCCGCGGATAGCAATTCGCTCAGGCGGGATTTCGCACGTTGTGCCAGGACGCGCTCATAGGGGCACTTCCCGTCAATCTCGGGCGCATCGATCCCGCTTATCCTGATTTTCTCGCTGTCTACCCAGGCCGTGTCGCCATCAACGACGCAGTTGAACCGTACCGGGCCAAAGCACGCCGGCATCGATCGAATGGCATCGACCTTGATAGGTGCGCTCGTGCCGAGAATGTTCAAGCGCAAGCTGTCCCATGTACTCGACACTAGAGCCATGCCGCGCTGTGCTCCGAACTGATACGCTGCAAATCCCCAGGCGATAAGACCGGCCGCGATTAGCGTGCGTCTACCTATCCATTGCCACCGTCGTTCGGTGATCCCGAGGAAGTGGCGCTCTCTGGCGAAGATGAATGGCTTAGACATGGCATCGAGCTTAGCCGCGTTGGCTGGCCCAACGGTTAACACCTCCAGTCAAGTCGGAACCATCGGGGATGCTACTACAAAGGCGATTCCGACGAGGCGATAATTGACACTGCCGTGTTTGTTGCGAACGCCAAAAGTTCGGAGAGTTTTGCGCAGCCAACCCCGCGATTAGCATCGTGACGCTTTTGGCTATCGTAGTATGCCGAGGGTTCAATATAGCGTGCGATAACGGGAAGCTATGCGCCGTTTGATGGTTGCCCTCACACGCCGCGAGCCCGGCCGCGAGAGGCCAACGAAGCAACATGAGTCCGCGCTTGGGTTTTGAGTTCCGACACAGGCAACCCCGCGTCTCGCACTCTGGAAAATTCGCGCGCCGTCATCGTGATCACACCGCGAATGCGTTCGAGAGCCGCTTCAGTTGTGTCGTATTCATTGACAGTAGCGGCCGGCGGCTTCACAAACTCCAACACCTTCCGGATTTGAGTTGATACCAAGTTCGAGCTCACGAATTCGGTCCCAATGACGGATTGACCACGAAGGACCTCGCGGAACTCGGATAATCATCGCTCCGGCAACCCGGCTGCGACGAAGACCCGTTCGAGAGATGCGCCTGCTGCAAGAAAAGCTGCACTGGCATTCTTTGGCGGAAGCTTGACATTGCTTGTATTCGAACCGGGTCGCAGCGCGAGGGCTTTGTCCATTGCCGCTTTTGCGTCGTCCGGTCGTCCCAGTTGCTGGTAGGCGGCGGCCAGCAGCATATAGGGCCGTCCCGATGCCGGCGTGATGGCGATCGACCTGAGCAGCCAGGGCAGCGCTTCTTCGCTGCGGCCCATGAACAAATAGGTCATCCCCGCGCCAAGCAGCCAGGTCCAGCGCGAGACCTGGGGTGTGTCGAAGCGATCCGCCTGCTTGAAGGTCGCGAGCGCGTCCTCGAAGCGTCCCAATTGAAGCTGTGCAAGACCGATGTGGTACAGCGCCAGCCCGTTCCACGGATCGAAATTCAGTGTCCTGGCGCAGGCGACCAGGCTTTCGACAAATTCGTTGGTCGCGTTGAGGAAGCGGCAATAGGCCTCAAGCACGGGAATAGAACTCGGCTTGACCTGCAACGCGCGCTCCAGGATCGCCCTGGCTCTGGTCTCGGCCGCGGCGCTGTCTGCCGGGCTGTACCAGACCATCTGAATGCCGCGCAACTGAAGGGCTGCGAGCGACACGGCGAGGTCAACATTCTCAGGATCGCCGGCGAGTGCTTTTTCCAGCATCGTCTGTGCCGTCGCAAAGCGGTCTCGCGTGGTTCGCAAAATGGACGCCGTCGCCTGCTCAATCACGACATTTGCGCTGCCAGGCGACGCACCGCGTCCGCTTTCAGTCGGTTTCGCCGCCGCATCGAGCAGCGTGCTGATGCGGACCGCAAGCGGGTGACCGATGCTTGCAGCAAGTCGGGATTGTTGCAGCGACAATTCGGCGTCGCCGACGGTAATCGTCGCCGGTGCAGTCCAAACGACCTCGCGGTCCGCCGTTCGGGTCATGCGCACCTGCGCGTCCCATGTCCCTTCGCCTTGCTGCAATTCTCCGCTGAGGACGAAATCCGCCTGCGGCGTGCCGGCGGCCGGTAACGCACTCTGTAATGCCACCACGCGGATATTTTCGATCTTGGCCAATCCATCGGCAAGTCGCACCGTCACGTTTGCCGCCATTGCGGCGGCTTCGCCCCCGGCGGCTTTGATCGGCATCACCGCAATGGTCGGCGGTCCGCGCTCTTCAAAGATAGGAGCCCGCTGGATCGCCGTGGCAACGGCGAGCCCGACAACGACGCTCAGGGCCGCGATCATGGCGGCGGGGCGGCGCAGGCCGGACAGCCGCGACAAGCGTGTCGGTTCGATGGTGACGTCCGGTTTGCCCGGCGTGTCAGGTTCGCCTGGCGCGTCAGTAACGGAGAACGGCGGAACGGGTGAAGGGACGGGCGTGTCGCTGCTCGCCGCCTGGACCGAAACCTCGGCCTCGAAGACATAGCCGTGGCCGGAAACGAGCCTGACCAATTGGCGACGCTCGTCGCCAAGGGCAGTTCGGATCTCCCGGATGCATTGAAACAGGCTGTCGTCGCCGACGTGGACGTTAGGCCAGACCGCATCCATCAATTCCCGCTTGCTCAAAACCCGCCCGGGGTTGGTAGCAAACAGAATCAACAAGCAAAGCGTTTTCGGTCGGAGCTTAAGGGCTTCGCCACCGGGCCCACGCAACTCGGCGCGCGGCCGATCCAGTTGAAACCCCGCGAAACACAGCACCATCGCCCGATCGCCCCACCGTGAGTGAAGCGGGCGTACCAGAAATTTCTCCACGAGACCCAATAAAACCCAAATATCAGAAAAATTTCAGAAAGTAACGGGGCGCTGTCAGGACGGCCGATCTGCAGTCGTGGCAACCAGACGCTGGCTGTCGGTGACACTTATCAGCTTGGACAGGCGTTTTCTCAAAAGCATGTCCGGCCTCACTGGCTTGGAAATTTTATAAAACAGATCAGGTGGTTAGGGTGCGCGTCATTACTCTCACGGAGAGGTCGGGTCGGCGCTCGTCTATTCTGATGAATGGAATCGCAAGCCTTGCATTGGTCGTGGTCTCGAGTGCGGCAGCCCCGCGGTCGTCATCGCCGTGCGCTGAATGATGAGTGAGAAGACGTCACCGCCTGACAGTGCAGATTAACAATAATGCAATGAATGCGAGTGCGGCAGGGGATACAATTATGAGTAAGCATGAAGCAGCCGCGCGCAACGTTGCGCCGCGTCAACCGGCGCGGCTGTCCGGCGTCAAGCCGGCACCCAACCCGGCATTTGCCCGTCGGACTCGGGCGGCACTGCTCGGCAGTACGGCGCTGGTCGGAATCGGGCTGTTTGCTTCGTCCGCCCTGGCCGCCTCGATCGATGCGGGCGATACGGCCACGCTTCAGGCGGCCATTCTCGCTGTCAATGCCGGCACTTACGACACTATCAATATCACCGGCGACATCACCCTGACGGCCGAACTGACGGCGGTCACCAAGGGTGTCACCATCACCGGGAATGGCCACACCGTCAGCGGCGGCAACACGTATCGGGTGTTTTTTATCGATGCCCCGAGCGGCGCGGCGGTCAACATCTCCAATGTGACGATCGCCGACGGCAAGGCCAAGGGCGGCGACGGCGGTGGCCAGGGCGGCGGCGGTATGGGTGCCGGCGGAGGCATCTTTGCCATGTCGGGTGCTATCACTCTCACTGATGTCGATTTTTCTGGGAATGTGGCCCAAGGAGGCAATGGTGGCGGCAACGCTCCTGTTGGCGGCGGGGGTGGCATGGGTGGAAACGGTGGCACCGGCACCAGTATGGGTTATGCGGGCGGCGGTGGGGGTGTCGGAGTTCTTGCGTCGGGCGGAAATAACACTGTCTCTGGCAGCGCTGGAATTCTTTCAGGTGGAAACGGAGGTTCTGGCAGCACCACCGGCGGCGGAACTAGCAGTGGTGGCGGCGGCGGCGGTAACAATGGCGGCGGCGGTGGCGGTCTAGGTGGTTTTGCGGCGTCGGGTGGATTCGGCGGTGGCGGCGGATTTGGTGGCGGCGGTGGTGGCGGCGGCGGCTTTGCCGCTGGAAACGGTGGCTTCGGTGGCGGCGGCGGCGGCGGGTGGCAAGGCGCGATAACCGCCGGACATGGTGGCTTCGGTGGTGGCGGCGGCGGCGGTCAGAGCGCTGGCGGCGGGGGCTTCGGCGGGGGCGCCGGGAGGAACAATAACCTTGGCGGCGGCGGCGGCGGTATGGGCGCTGGTGGCTCCATTTTTGTATGCACAGCAGCCATCAGTGGGTCATGTGGTGCAACGTTGGCGATCTCTAACACGGTTAGCCACGACTTGACTGGCAGTGTCGGGGCCGGCAGCGGAGGTTTAGGGGCCGCCAATGGTGCGGCTCTGGGCGGCGCATTGTTCCTGACCAATGGCGGCGTGGGCAATTTCAACGTCGCTACGGGTACGACGACCACGCTGTCCGGCTCGATCTACGGCTATGGCGATCTGGGTCTCGCGCTGTCCGGCGGCGGCACGCTGGCACTCACCAACGCCAGCAACTATTTCAACGGCATCGCGGTGAGCGGCAGCGGCAGCGAAATCAGCGTGGCCAGCGATGGCGCATTGGGCGGTGGCACCATCGCGCTCGGCGACGGCACCGGCATCAAGTTCACCGCCGCCGGCACCTATACCAAGAACGTCACGGTGAGCGGCGATCCGACCTTCGATACCGGCGCCAACCCGATCATCTATACCGGCAACATCGCTGACGGCGGCGGTGTTGCGGGGGACGTCGAGGTGATAGGCGGCGGCACGCTGACGCTGACCAATGCCGCCAACAGCTATTCCGGCGGCACGGTTGTGAAAGACAGCAGCACGCTGAGCGTCGCCGCCGATGGCGCGATGGGCGCGACCACCGGTGGTTTGACGCTGGGCGATGCCACGACCAGCGGCACGTTGCAGACGACGGCGACCTTCGACACCAATCGCGCGGTGACGATCAATGCCGGCGGCGGCGTTTTTGCGCCGGCGAGCGGCACCACGCTGACCGAAAACGGCATCGTCGGTGGCGCCGGCGCGCTGACCCTGAACGGCGCCGGCACGCTGGCGCTCACCGGCACGAATACTTACCAGGGCGGCACCAACATCAGCGCCGGAACGCTGTCGGTGGCGGCAGACGCCAACCTTGGCGACGCGGCGGCGGGGCTTACGTTTAATGGCAGTGGCGGCACGTTGCAGACCACCGCGAGTTTCGCCACCAGTCGCGGCGTGACCTTGACGGCGGACGGGACGTTCGCGCCAGCGGCGGCGACAACGCTGACGGAAGACGGCGTCATCACCGGCGGCGGCGGTTTGATTCTGAATGGCTCCGGCACGCTGCAATTGACCAACGCCAATAATAACTACGCCGGCGCGACGACGATCGCGGCCGGTACACTGGCGCTATCGGGCTCGGGTTCGATCGCCAGTTCGAGCGGCGTCGACCTGTCCGGTATTTTCGATATCTCGCAGACCTCTGCCGGCGCGACGATCGAAAATCTATCCGGCAATGGCGGTGTCGCGCTCGGATCCAGGACGCTGACCATCGCCAACGGCAATTCGACCTTCAGCGGCTCCTTGAACGATGGTGGACTTGGTGGCGGCGCTGGCGGCGCGCTGACCATCGCCGGCGGCGTGCAGGGATTGTCGGGCGCCAGCACCTACACCGGCGCGACCACCATCGACAGCGGTGCAACGCTGGCGCTGAGCGGCGCCGGATCGATCGCCGCTTCGAGCGGCGTGACGGCAAATGGCATATTCGATATCTCGGCCGCATCGAGTGGCGCGACGATCAGGTCGCTGTCAGGCGGCAGCAGCGGACAAGTCAATCTAGGTGCGAATACACTGACCCTGTCGAATGCGTCAGGGGTCTATTCCGGCACGCTCGGCGCCGTCGGCGACACCGGCGGGTTTGCAATTTCCGGAGGCGTCGAAACGCTGACCGGCGCAACGGCACAGTATACCGGGGCCACCACGATCGCTGGTGGCACGACGCTGACGCTGACCGGCACGACCAGCCTCGCTACGTCAAGCGGCGTTGTGAACGACGGCACTTTTGATATCAGCGGCAATGGCGCCACGACAATCGCGTCGCTGTCGGGCACGACCGCTGGTGCAAGCGT
Organism: Nitrobacter hamburgensis X14; assembly: GCF_000013885.1. Lineage (NCBI taxonomy): Bacteria > Pseudomonadati > Pseudomonadota > Alphaproteobacteria > Hyphomicrobiales > Nitrobacteraceae > Nitrobacter > Nitrobacter hamburgensis. The sequence goes on along the minus strand of NC_007964.1, from coordinate 3,409,053 downwards.
CGCGCTTGGCGGCAACACGCTGACGCTGTCGCAAGCCGCGGGCATCTATGCCGGAGCGATCGGTGGCCTCGGTGGTGGACTGACGATCGGCGGTGGCACCGAGATCCTGACCGGCGCCAACAGCTATAGCGGAGCCACCACCATCGACAGCGGTGCGACGCTGGCGCTGGCTGGCGTCGGATCGATCGCTGCTTCGAGCGGCGTTACGGCGAATGGCACATTCGATATCTCGATTAGATCAGGTGGCGCGACGATCACGTCGTTGACGGGCGCCTCCACCGGTCGGGTGAATTTGGGCGACCAAACGCTGACGCTGTCGAATGCGTCGGATACATTTTCAGGTGTCATCAGTGGCATCAGCGGAGGATTGACCGTCAGTGGCGGCAGCCAGACGCTGTCCGGCGCCAACACCTACACCGGCGCGACGACGATCGATGGCGGTGCGCTGGTGGGTGGTGCTGTAAACACGTTCAGCGCGGCCAGTGCGACGACGATCAACAGCGGCGGTACGCTCGATCTCGGCGGCTTCGCGCAGGCCATCAACAGTGTCGCGCTGGCCGGCGGCACGTTGACCAACGGCGCATTGACCGGGGCAGTGACCTCGACCGGCGGCGCGGTCAGCGACCTCGGCGGCTCGGCGTCCCTGACCAATACGAATGGTACGACAACATTGACCGGCGCCAACAGCTACACCGGTGCGACGACGATCAATGGCGGCACGCTGGTGGGCGGCGCTGCAAACACGTTCAGCGCGGCCAGTGCGACGACGATCAACAGCGGCGGTACGCTCGATCTCGGCGGCTTCGCGCAGGCCATCAGCAATGTCGCGCTGGCCGGCGGCACCTTGACCCACGGAGCATTGACCGGGGCGGTGACCTCGACCGGCGGCGCGATCAGCGATCTCGGCGGCTCCGCGTCTCTGACCAGCACCAGCGGCACGACGACGCTGACCGGCTCCAACAGCTATTCCGGCGGCACGACGATCAATGGCGGCACCGTGTCCACCGACGCTACGGTTGGCACCGGCACCATCACGCTCAATGGTGGGATATTCCAGGTGAGTACGGCCGGGCTTACGTTCAACAACAATTTCAACGTCGGCAGCAATGGCGGCGTGATCGACAATCTGAATTCCTACCCTGATGCGATGACGTTGTCCGGCACGCTTCAGGGGGCGGGTCCGCTTCTATTCGTCGATTCCTATTTCGCATTCGCGACCACCATTTTGTCCGGCAACAACAGCGGATTGTCCGGTCCCATTACGGTCGCCGGCGCAATCCTGCAGGCGAATAACAGCAACGCGGTGGGCACTGGCTCGATTACGCTCAGTGGCGGGACCCTGGTTGCTGGTGCCGACATTTCGCTGGCCAACGATTTCTTTGTCACCCAAAACAGCTTCAATTCCATCGACAGTGGGGGCCACAGCCTGACGATCGCAGGCAAGATTCAGGATGACCCCGTCTATGGTCCCGGTCGGCTGATGTTTCAGGACTTCATAGGTGGCGGTACGACCACCCTGACCAACAATAATACCTACACCGGCGGCACGACGATCTGCTATTGCGCAACGCTGCAACTCGGCGACGGCGGTACCAGTGGTTCGATCCTTGGTAACGTCAGCAATGGCGGTACGCTGATCTTCAACCGCTCCGATAGCCATACCTTCGCCGGTGTGATTTCCGACAATGGCGAAGGTGACAACGCCGAAAGAGGTCGCGTCGTGCAACGCGGTGCCGGAACGACGATCCTCACCGCGGCCAACACCTACAGCGGTGGCACGACCTTCGCGGGCGGCATTCTCAATGCTGGCAGCGCCGGTGCGCTTGGCACACTGGGAATGCTCAGCTTCACCGGCGGCACGCTGCAATACAGCGCGGCCAACCAGACCGACTACTCCAGTCGCTTCTCGGCCGCCCCAAACCAAGCCTACAGCATCGATACCAACGGGCAGACCGTCACTTATGCCAGCGCACTCGCCTCGGCGGGCGGCAGTCTGACCAAGCTCGGTACGGGAACGCTGATACTCGCAGCCGCCAACACCTACACCGGCGCAACGAATGTCAACGCCGGCACGTTGACGACGACCGGGTCGATCATGGGTGGCGTGACAAATAGCGCGACGGTCAACGCCAATGGCGGAGCGATCGCCGGCGCGATCGTCAACAATAGCGGTGGCACGTTCAATGTCGGCGGCACGTTCTTCGGCAATTCGACATTCAGCAACGCCTCCGGCGCGACGCTGGCTATCGGTGGCAGCGGCGCTTACACGCTGCAAGGGCTGCTGACCAACAGCGGCGCGATGAACGTGGCCTCAGGCGGCACACTGGATGCGACGACAGGCGGCATCACCAACAGCGTCGGCGGCGTCATTACCAACAACGGTACGGTGCGTGACGACCTCGACAACGCCGGCGCCGTGACCAACAACGGCAACTATGTCGCCACCGTTGCCTCGAACACCGGCAGTATTACCAATGCGGCGACCGGGACCTGGACCGGCGACGTGGTGTCCAACACCGGCACCATTACCAACAGCAACACCTGGACCGGCAGCATCGCCAACGCCGGCCTGTTCAACAACACCGCCGGCGCGACGCTGTCCGGGCTGTTGACCAACAGCGCCGGCACGACCACCAATAATGGTGCACTGAACGGCGGCGCGATGATCGCCGGCGGTACGCTCCGCGGCGCCGGCAGCGTCACCGATCTGACCATCGGCAGCGGCGGCAGCTTCGCACCGGGCAACGGCACGGCGGGTTCGTCGATGCGGGTGAGCGGCAATCTCGCGCTGCAATCAGGTGCGCAGTATGTCGTGACGCTCGATCCGGCGATGGCATCGTATGCCGACGTCAGTGGTACGGCGAGCCTCGGCGGCGCGACGGTGAATGCGGTCTATGCCAGCGGCAGCTACGTCGAGAAGCGCTACACCATCCTCAAGGCCGCCGGCGGCGTCAGCGGCACCCTCTCTGGCCCGGTCAATACCAACCTGCCGACCAACTTCAAGACCGCGCTCGCCTATGATGGCAACAATGCCTATCTCGATCTGAATTTGAATTTTGCCAGACCTACCGGCCTCAATATCAATCAATCCAACGTCGCTACGACGCTGGTGAACTTCTTCAACAGCACCGGCGGCATTCCGCTGGCGTTCGGCGCGCTGTCGCCGCAGGGGTTGACGCAGGTCTCCGGCGAACTCGCCACTGGCACGCAGCAAACCACCTTCGATGCGATGAACCTGTTTCTGGGGCTGCTGACCGATCCGTTCGTCGCCGGGCGCAACGGTGGCGTTGCGCCGTCAGGCAATGCGCCATCCTTTGCGGCGGAAGACCACGACGCGCTCGGTTACGCTGCGCGCGGCAACGGCCGCAATGCCTCTGAGCGCAACGCCTATGCCGCGATGTCGCGCAAGGCATTGCCAATGGCGCCAACCTTCGATCAGCGCTGGAGCGTGTGGACGGCTGGCTATGGTGGTTCGCAAACCACGTCAGGCAACAGCGTCGTCGGCTCCAACACCACGACCGGTAGCCTGTACGGCGTTGCCGTCGGCGCCGACTACCGGCTCTCGCCGGATACGCTGGTCGGGTTTGCGATGGCGGGCGGAGCGACCGGCTTCCACCTTGCCAACGGCCTCGGCTCCGGCCGCAGCGACCTGTTCCAGGCTGGTGCGTTCGTGCGCCACACCATCGGCGCGGCCTATCTCTCCGGTGCACTGGCCTATGGCTGGCAGGATGTCACCACCGACCGCACGGTGACTGCGGCCGGCATCGAGCGGTTGCGGGCCAATTTCAACGCCAACGCCTTCTCGGGGCGGATCGAGGCCGGCTACCGCATCGCCACGCCAGGGATGGGCCTCACGCCGTATGCAGCCGGCCAGTTCACCACCTATGATTTACCAGCTTATGCCGAGCAGGGCGGCACCGGCAGCCTGTTCGCGCTGAGCTATGCTGCGAAGAACGTCACGGCGTCGCGTTCCGAACTCGGCCTGCGCACCGACAGGTCGTTCGCGCTCAACGATGCCATCCTGACCTTGCGCGGCCGTGCGGCGTGGGCACACAACTTCGACACTGACCGCAGTATCGCCGCGACGTTCCAGTCGTTGCCCGGAGCATCATTCGTCGTCAACGGCGCGGCGCAGGCACGCGAGGCCGCCTTGGTCACCGGCTCCGCCGAAACGAAATGGGCCAACGGCTTCGCGCTCGCCGCCACCTTCGAGGGCGAGTTCTCCGACACTACATCAAGTTATGCCGGGAAGGGCGTCATTCGATACGCGTGGTGAAGCCGATGCCCAGAGCATGATGCCGAAAAAGCGGTCTTCGGAGACATCGTGATCTAGCGGCTGGCTCATAAAGGATTTGTAATGGTCTTAATTGTCGACGGCGATCGGAATCCAGGCCACTGCGGCGGATTAAAACCAAGCCAGTTCGGGCGCAGGAGGTCGGATGATGCCGATCGGCAACTCCGGTACCGGTAAGACCCGGCTTTCGGGGTTGTGCGGTGGCATCAAATCGTGACATCGCGAGTCATCGCAACCAACCGGCAGGGCTAGTAAGTGGCTGAGACTTATCTTCCGAAAACCGAATACAACCGGCTTGCGGAGACGCTTTTGAGCGCCGCGCCGATCCCTAACATTGAGCCGTGCCTGTTCGCCGACGTGGCCAAGGATGAGATGAGGGCGGCGTTAGGCAAGCGTCATGACGTGTGGCTGGAGACGGTCGATCCGAATAAGGTAAGCGAATGGGTGTCCAAGATAGAGGGGAGGGCGAAACAATGAGCAGTTGGACGCTTGGTGCTCGTTCTGCCGAGAAGGCACCCGAAAAGGGCATCGTCGCGATTGATCTTACAATCGATGGCGGATCACCGATTACATTGGACTCGGACGAATCTGAGAGGTTGGTAACCGCGTTGGGCAAGGCGCTTGCGGGTATTGATAACGCGTCCGGCCAAATTTCGTGCGTGAACGCAGGCAATCAAATCGTCATTAGAGTCGATAAAACCACGATAGCTGCCCTTAGGTATGACAAGGCGGAGCTGATGCGCAGTCAGTTGAAAGAACTTCTGGCCGGCAACGCCACTGAATTTTCTGGTTAAGGTGCCGCAAGCCTTTTTGTCGGAGCCGCGTGGTTATAACGCTCGACAAGGGCGCCGATCTGTTGCGCGCCATAGGAATTGAGAAGGACGAACTCACCATCAGCGACGACATACTCCGGATCGACCAGAATACTGGATCGATGACGCCTTTCCCGTAATAGCGAAAACATCCAAAAACTTTGGCTCTCGCATATTCTTTAGGGCGGCTGCCCACCCAATGACCTGAGGTTCTTCAGGCAATTTCGTTCTTTGGACCAATCCCCGAGGCGGCCTTGTAGTCCGCAACCAGCTTCAGGACCGTTACCAAGGCTCTGGTAAGCCGCGCCGCGCCATGCGAGCGCACAAACTCAGCTTGAGAGGGGACATTGCTCGAACGGCGTTCCCGAAAACCAACCTTCCGTGGCTGTCCGCGAATTAGCGGAATCCTTGTCCCGTAATTACTGAAATCACTGTCCGCGAATTACCGAAATCGCTGTCTCGAAATTACTGAAACACGCAGTCTGGATCAACGTCACAACAAATCCGACAGCAGAGTGAATTGCGCGTCAGATCACCCAGGCCTTTCCTTGGGATGAGGCTCCGCACTACCTGATCCGCGATCGCGACCAAATCTATGGCGCGGTTGTCACCCGCCGATTGCGCGCCATGGGCATCCGGGACAGGCCCACCGCACCAGCTTCGCCCTGGTAGAATGGCTTTGCCGAACGGTTGATCGGATCGATCCGGCGTGAGTGTGTGGACCACATCATTATCTTGGGCGAGGTGCATCTGCGTCGAGCCCTGCAATCCTACGCCGACTATTACAATAGCGTCAGAACGCATCGATCTTTGAACAAGGATGCGCCGGTTTCTTGCCCGGTTCAGCGAACCGGCGTGATCAGTTCACGCGCCATCCTGGGCGGCCTTCATCACCGCTACGCCCGTGTTTAAGTTTTCCGGTACACACACCGGTCACGTGTCTGCCGTCAGCGCCCATGAGACAAATTGAGGGACTTTCCGGAGGGAGGATTTCTGGTTCATCGTAGCCGCAAGGAGCGCAGATGAAACAGAAATCCGGGCCGGGCAAAGTGCCGGCAGAACGAGTGCTGAAGGACATCCGACGTCAGACCCGCCGGCAGTACTCGGCGGAAGAGAAGATCCGCATTGTGCTGGAGGGGCTGCGCGGCGAGGAGAACATCTCCCCGAGCACCGTGAACGAGCAGGCTACGCAGATGCTGGTTGCCCCGCTTTGAGATACCCATCAGCGTAGTGCGATCGCCGCTGGAGAACTGTCGTGGCACGAGGCCAACCCAGGCGGCGAGATGGCGACCGTTCTTGAACTCGGCGCCGTCACCGATCGCCGCAACGATGGCTGTGGCGGTCTTCGGACCGACACCCTTGATCTTGGCAATCCTCTGACAAGGCTCGCTGCTGTGGAAGACGCGATCGATCTTCTGGTCGAACAGCCCGATCCGGCGGTCGAGATCGCGCATAAGATCATAGAGTTCGGCAATCGCTTCGCGCGCCATTGGCGTCAGGTCATTCTTCAGGTCGGACAGAAACTCTGGAATCAACCGCCTGGCACGCGTGATTGACTTTGCCATGGCAAAACCGCGGTCGAGCAGAAGACCGCGGATCTGGCTGACCACGGCAGTGCGATGATTGACCATGCGTTGGCGAGCGCGATGCAGAGCCTGGATATCCTGCTGCTCGACCGTCTTCTTCGGGACGAGCGGGATGTGCGGTTGGCGTGCGGCGGTGCAGATCGCTTCAGCGTCGTTGCCGTCGTTCTTCTGCCGGCGCACAAAGGGCTTCACATATTGCGGGCTGATGATCTTCACCCGGTGGCCAAGTGCCTCAAACTTACGAGCCCAGCAGAACGCGCCCGTGCATGCTTCGACCACGATCGTGCAGCGCTCGACCTGTGCAATAATGTCGAGAAGCTGATCGCGCATTACACGCCGCTTCAGCACGACGCTGCCATGATGATTGACCCCGTGAAGTTGAAACACGTTTTTGGCGATATCGATACCGAGCGTCTCGACGGTCATTGTAGCTCTCCTTCCTCTTCCAGGCTCTCAGCCTGAATGGTCGAGGGAGAGCCGTCCATCCCATTAGATGGTACGATCGCTACCGCGCGGGCGGCATTGAGGCGTTGGCCGATCATCGGTCGAGGCCGAACCGGGTCTGGAATCGCATCCCCGACGATGTGCGGGGCCAGATCATTGGACTGGCGCTGGAGCTCCCCGAGCTGTCCCCGCGAGAACTGGCGGTGCGCTTTACCGATGAGCGAAAGTACTTTGTCTCCGAGGCTTCGGTCTATCGGCTGCTGAAGGCGCACGATCTCATCACCAGCCCGGCTTATGTGGTGATCAAGGCGGCGAACGAGTTCAAGGACAAGACCACCGCCATCAATCAGCTCTGGCAGACCGACTTCACCTATCTCAAGATCACCGGCTGGGGCTGGTACTATCTGTCGACCGTGCTGGACGACTTCTCGCGCTACATCGTGGCCTGGCGGCTCGGCCCCACCATGTGCGCTTCCGACGTCACGGCGACGCTGGACCAGGCGCTCGCGGCCTCGGGGCTGGACCACATCAATGGAAAGCAGCGGCCGCGGCTTCTCAGCGACAACGGATCGAGTTACGCGGCGGACGACCTGGCCAAGTGGCTCGAGAGCAAAGGCATGCAGCACGTGCGCGGCGCGCCGTATCATCCCCAGACCCAAGGCAAGATCGAGCGCTGGCATCAGACCTTGAAGAACCGCATCCTGCTCGAGAACTATTACCTGCCTGGCGATCTCGAGCGGCAGGTCGGCGCCTTCGTCGAGCACTACAATCACGACCGCTATCATGAAAGCATCGACAATCTGGCCCCGGCTGACGTCTACTTCGGCAGGTCCGAGACCATCCTCGCAGAACGTCAGCGCATCAAACGCGATACCATCGCAAACCGTCGCTTGCAGCATCGACTGCAGGCCGCTTAAACTCTAACCCTGATGAGCCAGAGCCGCCCTTCTCAAAATCCCTGATCAGTCTCAAATCATCTGACGACGGACAACCGGTCACGATCGGCGCCGGTCGTGACCCCACTCCGATCGGCTTTTTTTCGATTGTCTTTATGGCGTTGCTGCCGACACTTGGATCGATCTGACCCCTGTGCCGATTCACAGATTAGGAAAAGCACAGAGGCTCCAAGAGCTACGAGCTCGTCGAGTTGATTTGCTCCTAATCCGCGTATCTCCATGACGGCCTACGGCTATGGTTCACGCCGTGATTTGAGGCCTGACACATGATCCCACCCAATCACATGCCGGAAACGATCGAAAAAGAGCTTGCATGAAACGGGGCAATGGTATGGACCCCGCCCTCGCGGCGAGGTGGAATCTCGAGCGTTAACTGCGATGAAGGAGGATGTCATGCAGGTCGTTCGGATAGGTCTGGATCTTGCGAAATACGTGTTTGAGGTTCATGGCGTCGACAGCCACGGGAAAGTCGTCGTGCGCAAGACGCTGCGTCGCAATGCGGGAGCCCACTTCTTTGCCAACTTGCCACCGTGCCTGGTCGGCATGGAAGCCTCGAACGGTGCGCATTACTGGACAAGAGTGCTCACTGAGTTCGGCCACCAAGTGCGGTTGATCAGCCCGCAGTTCGTGACACCGTACGTGAAATCCAACAAAAACGACCGAAACGACGCGGAAGCCATATGTGAAGCCGTCGGCCGACCATCAATGCGCTTCGTGCCGCCGAAATCGGTGGATCAGTTGGCGGTGCAAGCCGTTCATCGCATTCGCCGGCGTCTAGTCGCGGACCGGGTCAGGCTCGTCAATCAGATTCGCGGTCTTCTTTCCGAGCATGGAATTGTCATCGCCCGTGACATTACGCAGTTACGACGCGGCCTCGCGAATATTGTCGGGAGCAGCGATGACGGGCTCAGCGACCTGGTTCGGTCGCTCATGCGGGAATTGCAAGTCGAGATGGCTGAACTCGATCAGCGAATAACATCCTATGATCGACGGATACGGGAAATCTTCCGCAACAGCGAGCAATGCCAGCGCTTGGGCAAAATCGAAGGTATTGGCCCTGTGACGGCGACGGCATTGATTGCTGCCGTGGGGGACAGAACGTGCTTCAGAAATGGCCGCCAGTTTGCCGCATGGCTGGGCTTGGTGCCGAAGCAGCGATCGAGTGGAGGGCGAGTTCGTTTGTTCGGCATCAGCAAGCGCGGCGACCGTTATTTACGCACCCTGATGATCCATGGCGCTCGCGCCGCTTTGGGTCGAGCCGGCGGCAAACAAGATCCTCGAAGCCTCTGGCTCGGCAAATTGCGGCAGCGGCGACATCCCAATGTTGCGGCTGTCGCGCTCGCCAACAAGAATGCCCGCATCGTGTGGGCCATGCTTTCCGGCAATGCATCCTACGAACCGGCGATGTCAGTGACGGTAGCCTGAGGCAAAGCCGCAAACGGAAGAAAGAGAAGGAGGTTTCACCCCAGCAATTGCAGCAAATGGCAGGAGATGGCGAAACAGTCACCACGTCGCTTCCCGAACCTGATGTGTGGACCGGCATGGCTTAGCCAATGCCTCCGGGGCATTGAGGTGGAAGCGGGCGAAAATCCATCGAGGCTCGCGGCGAAGATTGGTCAAGCCGCATCAGGAAGCCGGATATACGTCAGCAGTTGTGACCTGTGATCCTGATCCGTCCAACCTGTTGCAATCGGGCGGGGTCCATATACATCCACACATGGAGCCTCCGGCAAAACCCGGGACGGTTCACTGTGTAGCGACCGCGGCTTCTATGTGGCGGACGACCTAGCCAAGTGGCTCAAGAGCATGAAGAGCTGGAATCCGTGCAATCTCCCGACCGTCCTCATGCACTATAACCACAACAGAGGCTGATGCACCGCGTTTCTGTAATCCATCAGCGACATTTTGCGCCCAAGCGATCGCAGCGGCATCGTCGCAGCGTATCAGTCCAAAGCGATCACGAAGGTCCGCCTGTCCTACGACGTGGAAGTAGTAGCGCGGCATAGCACCCGAAGTCGTCGAGTTTGATTCGAGCTTAAACAAAGCACATCTCCTTCCACTCCTTGGAAGTGTGGACTTGTGCGTCCACATTGTGACGCGGAACATATCTCCATAATAACCGGCCACCGCGCGGCCCGCAGCCGGTAGGCGACAACCTTGCTTCATCAGCGCGAGCTAGGAAGCTTTTTTGACAGATCGTCTTGCAGCACCGCATTGTCCAGGCTGAGATCTACCAGAAGCTTCTTGAGCCGCGCATTTTCCTCTGCGTGAACTCCCGGACCTGGTCCGATCCCGATCCGCCGTATTGCGTCTTCCACAAGTAGAAGGCCTGCTCTGATATCCCTGCCTTGCTGATTAAATCGGCCACCGGCAGGCCCAACTCCGCCTGCTTCAAAAGCTCGACAATCCGCTCAAACAGTTCCCGTCTCATTGGCCGATCTTCGCCGTCAGCAAATCCGCCGAAAAACTAACATCAATATCCGGTCAATTGTTTTTTACGCCTTCGGCGCTACCCGCCGAGCCCATGGTCATGATTTATCAGGCGTAACTTACACCAAGATTACAAGGATTGCAGTCATGCACCCCGTTGGTCTGCCCCCTGAAAAGTGGTCCTCCCTGAATTAGGCTATTAGCCGTTAGAGAGGACATTGGAATGCCCCAGAAGAAGCACAAGCCACTACGCTGTGAGAAAAAGAGCGGAGAACATTTACTCAGTACGAACCTTTCAGCCTTTTGGCACTTTTCGGACATGGGACCACGTCCGACTTCAGTCCGTTATGCGGACCAAAGCGGACGTCTGCCGTTCCGATCCAAGTTTAGGGGTCACGCTTGTCCGTCGTCAGATGATTTGAGACTGATCAGGGATTTTGAGAAGGGCGGCTCTGGCTCATCAGGGTTAGAGTTTAAGCGGCCTGCAGTCGATGCTGCAAGCGACGGTTTGCGATGGTATCGCGTTTGATGCGCTGACGTTCTGCGAGGATGGTCTCGGACCTGCCGAAGTAGACGTCAGCCGGGGCCAGATTGTCGATGCTTTCATGATAGCGGTCGTGATTGTAGTGCTCGACGAAGGCGCCGACCTGCCGCTCGAGATCGCCAGGCAGGTAATAGTTCTCGAGCAGGATGCGGTTCTTCAAGGTCTGATGCCAGCGCTCGATCTTGCCTTGGGTCTGGGGATGATACGGCGCGCCGCGCACGTGCTGCATGCCTTTGCTCTCGAGCCACTTGGCCAGGTCGTCCGCCGCGTAACTCGATCCGTTGTCGCTGAGAAGCCGCGGCCGCTGCTTTCCATTGATGTGGTCCAGCCCCGAGGCCGCGAGCGCCTGGTCCAGCGTCGCCGTGACGTCGGAAGCGCACATGGTGGGGCCGAGCCGCCAGGCCACGATGTAGCGCGAGAAGTCGTCCAGCACGGTCGACAGATAGTACCAGCCCCAGCCGGTGATCTTGAGATAGGTGAAGTCGGTCTGCCAGAGCTGATTGATGGCGGTGGTCTTGTCCTTGAACTCGTTCGCCGCCTTGATCACCACATAAGCCGGGCTGGTGATGAGATCGTGCGCCTTCAGCAGCCGATAGACCGAAGCCTCGGAGACAAAGTACTTTCGCTCATCGGTAAAGCGCACCGCCAGTTCTCGCGGGGACAGCTCGGGGAGCTCCAGCGCCAGTCCAATGATCTGGCCCCGCACATCGTCGGGGATGCGATTCCAGACCCGGTTCGGCCTCGACCGATGATCGGCCAACGCCTCAATGCCGCCCGCGCGGTAGCGATCGTACCATCTAATGGGATGGACGGCTCTCCCTCGACCATTCAGGCTGAGAGCCTGGAAGAGGAAGGAGAGCTACAATGACCGTCGAGACGCTCGGTATCGATATCGCCAAAAACGTGTTTCAACTTCACGGGGTCAATCATCATGGCAGCGTCGTGCTGAAGCGGCGTGTAATGCGCGATCAGCTTCTCGACATTATTGCACAGGTCGAGCGCTGCACGATCGTGGTCGAAGCATGCACGGGCGCGTTCTGCTGGGCTCGTAAGTTTGAGGCACTTGGCCACCGGGTGAAGATCATCAGCCCGCAATATGTGAAGCCCTTTGTGCGCCGGCAGAAGAACGACGGCAACGACGCTGAAGCGATCTGCACCGCCGCACGCCAACCGCACATCCCGCTCGTCCCGAAGAAGACGGTCGAGCAGCAGGATATCCAGGCTCTGCATCGCGCTCGCCAACGCATGGTCAATCATCGCACTGCCGTGGTCAGCCAGATCCGCGGTCTTCTGCTCGACCGCGGTTTTGCCATGGCAAAGTCAATCACGCGTGCCAGGCGGTTGATTCCAGAGTTTCTGTCCGACCTGAAGAATGACCTGACGCCAATGGCGCGCGAAGCGATTGCCGAACTCTATGATCTTATGCGCGATCTCGACCGCCGGATCGGGCTGTTCGACCAGAAGATCGATCGCGTCTTCCACAGCAGCGAGCCTTGTCAGAGGATTGCCAAGATCAAGGGTGTCGGTCCGAAGACCGCCACAGCCATCGTTGCGGCGATCGGTGACGGCGCCGAGTTCAAGAACGGTCGCCATCTCGCCGCCTGGGTTGGCCTCGTGCCACGACAGTTCTCCAGCGGCGATCGCACTACGCTGATGGGTATCTCAAAGCGGGGCAACCAGCATCTGCGTAGCCTGCTCGTTCACGGTGCTCGGGGAGATGTTCTCCTCGCCGCGCAGCCCCTCCAGCACAATGCGGATCTTCTCTTCCGCCGAGTACTGCCGGCGGGTCTGACGTCGGATGTCCTTCAGCACTCGTTCTGCCGGCACTTTGCCCGGCCCGGATTTCTGTTTCATCTGCGCTCCTTGCGGCTACGATGAACCAGAAATCCTCCCTCCGGAAAGTCCCTCAATTTGTCTCATGGGCGCTGACGGCAGACATGCGCGCCAAGCCCTACCTTGTCGGTGAGCGCGGCCCCGAGCTTTTCGTGCCGGGTATGTCCGGCCGGATCGAGACCAACGACACGCTGCGCCGGTTGACCGCTGACGGGGCTGCGGCGGTCGCTGGAAGCTCGTCCACATCGTCAACGCGGACCTACAGCCTTAATCCGACCATCGACATCATGGGTGGCGATGATCCTCGTGCAATTGCCGGGCAGGTGCGCTCCGAGATGGAGCGATACCTTCGCGATCTGAAAGCCGAGCAGCGGGGGTTGTTGAGTGATTGATCAAGCGCGCGGGATCACCGCGCCTCTTTCGTCAGAACTCGTCGCGCGCCCTGAAGGCTGGAGCGGTGCTACGGAGCGCGGCGTTGTTCTCAATTCAATTACGAGGCGCATCACTGTTTTATCTGGTTGAAGGCGATCACAACGCCAGTTGGCGTCGGCTATGCCGTCAATGTGACCCTCGCCGCACAAAATGATCGCGTGCTGCTCGAATCAAGTACTTCAGCGGCTCGGGAGTCACCGCTCGCACATGATCCAACCAACCCATCCGCTCTATCGAGCGATCGTCCTCGGGACGGGCGGCCCAATAGCTGGTTCGGTGTTCACCGGCTGCTGTGGGTCGGCGTTCCTTGGTATAGTAATACGAGGCGACGGACAGACGCATTCGATCTGGAGGGCAAGTCACTGGATCGGGCAGGCCATGCAGTGTCGCGCCGTGGGTTTCCCACAGAACCATCGTGTTAAACCGCGGAAAAACACGACGGCCGATGGCGGACATGTCCGATGGCCACAGTTCGAGACAGCCACCATACGAGTCAGGCCAGTCACGATTCAGGTAGACTAATAGGTTCACCCGATGAAACAAACCTGTGACGGAGTGCACCTCGAAATCGCGATGGATTTTGGTGAAGCCGCCTGGTGGTGTCCTGTGCGCCCCCGCAAATTTGTGCGTCGGATCGGACAGCAGGTTCTCGACTCCGGTCACGGTCGAGATGAACTCGCGGAAGTTTGCACTATCGACAAGTTCCAAAAAGCGCTGCGTTGCTGGTCCTAAGCCTTCTGATGCTTCCTGCTTGATTTGACGATCATCGATACTTGAGATGAGGTGCGTTTGATCGAGCTTGGCGATTTCGGCTGCGATCGCATCCAAGGACTCTTCGGAAAAGCCGTTGTCGATAACGACGTGAGGCCAAGGCTTGGCGTTGAGATAGTCGTGTCGCAACGCCTGGGATCGGCTGAAAAGGTCAGTTGCAGGTGAGAAAACATTCACGAATAGGCCCCCAGCGCATGAGCGAATGACCTCTTTAAAAGCTTAACACACCGTGGAACGGAAAGGAAAGGTATGGCGCTGCCCGATCAGGTTCGGAAAATCATAGGAGCTGCTGGCCTCCGTTCCAGCCGGCTTACGCTCGGCGATCGCGAGATCGACCACCAACACATCGAATCGAGGTCCGATGACGTTCTCCCCGACTTTCAATATCTCGGGCGAAAACCCACAGGCAGTGGCGCGCCAGATTGACAACCGGATGCGCCGATTTCTGGCAGAGCTTGAAGCGGAGCTGCGCGGGTATCTGAGTGATTGAGACGACCCTGCATCGATCAGGCAAAGGCGCGGGCCACCGTGCCTTTTTATTTTTTCCTATCAATCTCATCTGCTATCTAGTCTGGCTGAGTCACAAAACCGCAGGCTGTAGCTGGCCAGAATCAGCGATGGTGGAAGGATCGACCATCAGCCAATGAGGCAGATATGAGCGGGCGTGGCACCAGGACCAGCGAGATGCGGTTTGCGGCGTATTTGGAAGGGCTTGCCAGCGTCATCGGTCATGCTGATCGGAAGGCGCCGCTGCGCGACTATTGCGTCGGCCTGATGACCTGTGCTGGTCGCAAGAGCGTGGAACCGATGGCGGCGGCGACGGCACCGGAACGGACGGCGGCACAGCATCAGTCGCTGCTGCATTTCGTTGGCAGCGGCACCTGGTCGGATGAGAAAGTGCTGGGCAAGGTCCGCGCGATGGTCCTGCCGGCGATTGAACGCCGGGGCCCAATCGAAGCCTGGATCATCGACGATACCGGATTTCCCAAGCAGGGCCGACATTCGGTTGGAGTTGCACGGCAATATTGCGGGCAACTCGGCAAGCAGGATAATTGCCAGGTGGCGGTGTCGCTGTCAGTCGCCAACCACAACGCCAGCCTGCCTGTCGCCTATCGACTCTATCTACCGAAGGAATGGACCGAGGATTGCGATCGGCGGCGCAAGGTGGGCATCTCCGCCGAAGCCGGCTTCCAGACCAAGCCGGAGATCGCGTTGGAGCAGTTGCGGTGGGCCTGTGCGACTGGTCTTCCGCGCGGCGTCGTGCTGATGGACGCGGGCTATGGCAACAATAGCGACATGCGCACGGAGATCACGGCGCTGGGATTGACGTATGTGGCCGGACTTCTGTCAAGCACGACAGTATGGGCGCCCGGCACCGGCCCTTTGCCACCGAAGCCATGGTCTGGTCGCGGTCGTCCACCGAAACTGATGCGCCGCAACCGTCAGCATCAGCCGGTCGCCGTCAAGACGCTCGCGCTCGGCCTGCCGGCCAAAGCCTGGCGCACCATCACGTGGCGGCAAGGAACGAACGAAAAGCTGACCTCGCGTTTTGCCCGCGTGCGGGTTCGTGCCGCGCATCGTGATTATTGGCAGTCCACCCGGCGATTGGAGGAATGGTTGCTGATCGAATGGCCGAAAGGCGAAGACCAGCCCACCAAATACTGGCTCTCGACACTGCCAGAGGATGTGGCATTCCGGACCCTCGTTGATATGGCTAAATTGCGCTGGCGCATCGAACGCGACTATCAGGACCTCAAGCAGGAGGTCGGCCTCGGCCATTTTGAGGGACGCGGCTGGCGAGGCTTTCATCACCACGCGACAATGTGCATTGCGGCCTACGGATTCCTGATCTCCGAGCGGGAGACGATTCCCCCCTCAGGCGCTAGGCGCACCCGGCCGATCCCGCTCGCTCGCATTCCCGCAGATCGCAGACCCCGCGGATCTGCCGTTGCGGACCCAACGTCATATTCCAAATTCGATCGCAACGATGCGGCGGCGGCTCGAACAGGCGCTCGTCCGCACCCTGGCGAGATGTCCTTGTTGTGCGATCAGCTTCGCCTACCGCCCAGACCATCATTTGTGACGCAGTAAGACTAAGAGCCTGTTTGGAAAATCAGGGATGAGCGTTTCTGCGGATGAGGACACCGGCCATGGCGACATGGATCATGGCGGTTGAGACATCGATGCGACGTTCGTAATCACGCACGAGCCTGCGCCAGCGGATCATCCAGCCGAAAGTTCGTTCGACCACCCAGCGGCGCGGCAGGACTTCGAAGCCCTTCTGCCCGTCGCGGCGTCGGATGATTTCGAGTACGAACTGCAGATAGACGGCTTTGTCCATCAGTTTCAACCGGTCGTAGGCGGCGTCGGCGAACAGATGTTTCACCCACGGCCAGCGTTTGCGGATCGCATCGAGGATCGCTTGCGCGCCTGCGCTGTCGGAGATGTCGGCGGTTGTCAGATTGATCATCAGCAATCGCCCGTCCGTGTCGACCGCGATGTGGCGCTTTCGACCAACGATTTTCTTGCCGGCGTCATAGCCGCGCGTCTCGCTATGCGGGGCTTTGACCGACTGGCTGTCGATCACCGCAGCCGACGGGCTTGCTTCGCGCCCCTGCCGTTCCCGATCGAGCATCAGTTCGACGTCATGGATCGTCTGGAACAGGAAGCGCCGCGCCAACTCGCGGAACCAGCCATAAACCGTCCGCCAGTGACCGAAATGCACTGGCAGCACGCAGCCCGAGCGCACGAGATAGCGCACCGCGTTGATCACTTCGCGAAATTCGACTTCACGCGGCCGGCCCCGGCGTCCTGGTTTCGGCATCAGCGGCGCGATCCGTTCCCATTCCTCGTCTGTCAGATCAGACGGATATCGCTTGGTCTTCCGGGCGATCCTGGCCATCCGGCTTCGCTGCTTGCGCCACATCCCAAGTGTGAATCATATTCGCTGCGATACCGGAATCCCCGCCTAGCCCAATTTTCAAACAGGCTCTAAGGCGACCGGTCTCCGAAACGGACGAAAACGAGTAGATTCACAGCCTTTGTGAAAGGTCAAAAGGCGCGGCATCTTTCCGCGCCCTTTAATTCAGGATGATTTCCTCGCCGTTCGTCACCACCCCGAAACGGTCCGAACGAGGCGTCAAATCCTTCGAAGTGCCCTATTCGAATGCAGTGCAGATCGCCGCCGCAATTCTGAGCAAATCCGGAATTCTTCGTTACAGAAGTGGGGAAGTAACGGGGGCGTTCGAGAAATCGGGCGTACCCGTGACGGCGTCACATGTGACGCTTTTGGTTATCGCAGTGTGCCGGAGGTTCAATGTAGCGTGCGATAGTGGGAAGCTAAGCCGCCAGCGATGCTGTACGAACGCCTCGCGCCATGCCAAGCGCACCGCGGACGGCCTCTGGATCGTGAAGTCCGGTAATGACGGGCATGGGGTTCGAGAGCGGCTACGCTCCGTTGCCGCGCAATCGCATTCAGGCTGCTCTTCGCCGGTCATGATGTCGGCGCCGAAAATTGGGCCTTGCTCGCATCCATCGTGGCCATCATCGCCGGCCATCCCCAAAACAAAATCGAAGACCTCATGCCATGGCGATTCCGCAAAACATCAAGCTCACATTAAATAGGGCCACGCTTGAGCGCTTACGCTCTTACGGCCGGCGCCAGCGGTGGCGCTTGCCGCGGTCTGGCCCGATAAAAAACCCGCCGGCGAGGGGACGCACTGGCGGGTGAGGGGTAGACGGGGTGGCTAGGCCGACCGGTTGGCTAATTGCCCGGGGATGGGAGGGTGCCTGCGGCCTTGTTGTGCGTCGCAGCACAGATCATGGGGCTACCCCGGCAGTTGTAAATGGCACCAGCATCGGGAACTGATGCAGTGTGCGGCATAAATTCTCACCGAACCGCGAGCAACGAAAATCAAAGATAGGAATTAGAATTGCCTCACAGGTCGCGGCAAGACCGGGTTCCTTGCTCTCGCGTCTGGCTTGATCGTAATCGTTTCCGAAGGGGCGAACCCGTGCCTTCTGGCGGCCCGAGATGCTCCGCGAAAGGGAGACAACGAACATGGCCACCTTTCATCCATCGAAGACACGTCACACCTACCATCAGAAACTGTCGGCGTAATTGGACCCGTGATCCGTCGCATCGGCTTCTCCGACCTTCTCGATGCATTGCGGCTGGGCCGGGAAGACTTCAAGGCGGTGCCGAGCCACGCCATTGTCCTTGATTGCAAACACGGCGCCGACGCGGCCTTCACAGATCGCTGCCAGCAGCTTCTCGAAGCTTGGACGACTGACGCCCGAACCCGAGCGGCCGGGGTCGTCGTCTATGATTGTCACATCCGCCCAGCCAAGTGTATGGGCACGGTCAGCAAGGCCATATTGACGCCGCCGGCTCTCATGGTTGTTGGTAAGCTGGTCGACGGTGGATTGCCGGATGTAGATGAAGGCGCCGCGCGCCAAGTGGTCAGACGTGATCTTCATCGCCGGCCTCCGTCGCTGCGGCGACGCGCAATGCTTCCGACAACAGCGCGCTCACCAGCGGCACCAGCTTCGTCCACTCGGCCGGTGCTATCGGCGCCGGTGGGCTCTTGGGCACGAAGAGATCGAATTGGCGGTGACAGGATTGCCGATGCTTCATGCTTGTCTCCCCCTTCACGACGGGAATCGTCGCGCAGCAAGGTCAGGCCGGCATCGAGCTCAAGACGAAGTTCGCGTAGATACGTCAGCGGCAGACGGGGACTCTCCGTCACCATCATCGCCTCCGCCCGATCCTCCGTCATCCAGATCGGCAATTGCGCCAGGGTGCCGTCAGGCTGGCGGATGATGAGAGCGACCTCGTCACCATGGCGATTGCCCCCTGTAGCAATAACCGTTTCCCCGTAACGGGGATGAAATCGGTAGCGGATGATCATTTCACCCGACTGATAACGGGCATTATGAGGTTGTTGCTCCAACCCCGGGAACGCTCATCAGCCGCCGGCAGACCTCTTCCTTGCGAACGAGATCGATAACTTGCTTCGTCAGGCGAGCGAACTCTCTCAGCATCGTGCTCAGGATCGCCAGCAGCGGCTCGACCGGCGGCATGACGACCGGGTCGGTCTGTGCCGGTCAGGGCGCGCGCGGCCGGCAAAGACGGCTCACGATGGCACGATGGCGTACCCAGCTTGATGCCGGCCTCCCGCAGGATCGCCCTGACCACATTCTCGATGGTGCGCATCTCGTTCAGCACCGTGCGGCGGGCGACAAGCAGGGAACGCCAGAGCCGGTACTGCCGGCTCTTCACATGCACCCGGCGATACCAGCCGGTGCGCATGATTTGCGCCAATGCCCGGGCATCGTTGCGATCGGTTTTGTTCGGCATCGTCTTCATCGCTGCGTTGGCTTGTCGCGCCTCGATGCAAATCGCCGGTAGGCCCTCGGCACCTAGCCCGTCATGAAGCCACGCCGTCAGCGAACACGCTTCCAGACCGATCCGCTCAAGCGGCAGGCCGATTTCACCCAATGCGTCGATCAACGCCTGAGGGTCGCTCGACGCTCGCACCTCCTTCACGATCCGGGCACTCTCGTCGACAACGCAAATAGCGGTCTCTTCCAAAGACACGTCCAGTCCGGTAATACTTCATGGCTGTTCCTTCCTGATGTTTGTGGCAATTCAACATTGACCACGTTCGCACATCTCGACAGGAGCAGCCGCTTTCATCTCGGCTTAGAAGAGACCCCAATCACCCCATCTGTTTCGAAAGGGTTTGAGTGGGTGGGGTTTTGGATGGTTCCAAGGAGTTGCGAGCTTCTTGGAGATTATCATGTGGACCCCGACCACCCGTGAACAGCATAGCCGTCGCGCGGCACGATACCAGACAGATTTGACGGACGCGGAGTGGAGGCTTGTCGAGCCTCACCTTGCCGCGGCCAAGAAGACGGGGCGGCCGCGTTCCTGGTCGATGCGCGAGATCGTCAACGCCATCTTCTACGTGCTGCGCGGGGGCATCGCCTGGCGGCTCTTGCCGTTGGATTTTCCACCGTGGTCGAGCGTCTATCGCTGGTTCGCGGCCAGGATCAATCATGCCCTGGTCATGGCGGATCGCGAATATGTCGGCCGTGACGCCAGCCCAACGGCCGCCATCATCGACAGCCAAAGCGTCAAAACCACCGAGGCCGGCGGACTGCGCGGCTATGATGCCGGAAAGAAGATCAATGGCCGCAAGCGCCACGCGCTGGTCGGCACGGATGGGTGGGTGCTGCTTGTCGAACCGCATCCCGCCAACACCACGATCAACTCCGCTGCGGCCTTCCTCTACGCCGCTTCTGCCATCCTGCTCATTCGCCGGCTCGTCCGCTCATCATGAGTTTCGAAACCGACTCTCATAGCCAATCCAGAACGCCTTCATCGAAAGCTTCAACGGCCGGCTACGCGACGAACTGCTCAACGAAGCGCTGTTCCCCTCGCTCCCGCACGTGCGGGCGACTGTGTCGTGGCGGCGGGCAGACTACAACTCGCCTTTTTGTTTAAACACTTTTATGTCGAAAAACCTTTAGTTGCGGATTATACTGACTATCATGGACCAGGATACGAAACGACTATTGATCGGATCGGTCGGCATAATTCTGTATGGGATGATCATAATTACTTGCCCTCGATTCGATGGCCTTATTGGGGACTTTGTATTCGCTCCTCTCTTTCATTTAGTGGAGGTCATGCTGAGATATATCGCTTAGATGCCGTAATGGGCCGGCCTTCGCGAGCATAGCCGGATTGGGTGGCTGTCCCTCAGGATGATGGTGTTGAAACTTGCTTGCGTCCGTGCTGCACTTTTACTCTGGTCAGCCGCTGCAAAATCTCTCCGGCGTTGACACTCTGCTCTTATCGGCGTGAACGATCCTGAAATCGTCTATCTTGCGACCCATTTTGAGTGCGTTAGCGAACCAATGAGGCGTTTTTCCACGACCTGACCACGTTTGCGAAGGCGATAAAGGATTGCGGTACTTGGGCAGTACTCTCGGATATTTCCGACGTGGAGGGCTGCCTGCAACAAGGGCGGGCGATAGCTCGGAAGCATCGACCTTGCTCGCTACATCGCTGCGATTGAGTTGAGCCAAACGTTTTTCAAGCTCACGTTTTTCGGCGACGATCTTTTCCGCCAATACCTTCGTGATTTTCTCGTGGAGACGCCAGAGCTCGTTAAACTGCATCGAAAACAGATCTTTCTTTCGCATAGGGCTATCCCGTTCGTTGCTGTCCCTTTGACATTCTCCAACACCCAATTTTGAGAATACGCATTTCCAGTTCATCATCGGCGGTCCGTCGAAGGGGAGGCCTTTTGATGAACACCATAATACGTCGATTCCAATTAAAAGTGTAATTTCCTGAAAAAGGTTGCCTCCCACAGAAAGCGGCCGATCAATCAATTAATTTCGCTCAAAATAGTAGCTGGAAATTGGTCAGTGATGGCACAGAATGGCGATATTATGTCGGATGCGTGGAGATAAAGCCACAGTTCAAGTAGATGTAATGATTTATACCTAAATCGGCCGGGAGGGGAGACCTGCGTAGTATCGGATTTCTTGTGAAGTATTAAATTTATTTTCTAAGTATTACGAATGTTGTCGTGCAGATTGTTAAATAAATACCGCCGAGGAGGGGGTGGCGGTTTATTTATTCGGGGATTGAGATGAAAACCTTAAATTTTATTATCCCTTCACTTGCCTGCAGAGGCGCGAAAGCTCCATCTCTTGTAGCTCCATCTGTAGACCTGTCACGTTGCGAGCTTGAATTTCAGATAGAGTTGCGTGCTCGATCATTGAAAGACGTTGAACTCGTCCGCTTTCGGTTGAGCGATTCCAATGGCGCCGGACTTTAGGTGTCGCATGAATAGTCGGTATTCAGATCGCCGCCGCTTGGGCCATCCGATTTTGCATAGAACAAAGTTGACCTCGGCCATGACCAGTTCACCTGATCGGAAGCTGAAAATCGCGCTGCGTTTCCAGTCGGTTAATCCGACCGAGTTGCCTTAACGGGAATTGTCGGCAGGGCTCCGGCTTAAAAAAACCGGAGGTGTCCAGATTTGATGCGGCCCACCAGCGCATTGAAAGGAATCTATTTGTCGCCTACATCTCATTGCGGAATCAGTATGGGGCCGCACGATGATGAAGAAAACCGGTCTGGAAACAATGTCGATTGACGACCTTTGGACGCTTCATGAAAGGGTCAGCAAGGTTCTATCGATACGAATAGCGTCGGAAAAGCGCGAGCTTGAAAAGCGTCTAGCTTACCTCAACGGCGGCTCGGCCGCGATTGCGCGAGAGGCTGAGCTGGCAACTCGAGGCGTCGTCGAGGGCAAACCCCGGCGTAAATATCCACGGGTTCTGCCGAAATATCGCAATCCGTCGAGCCCGTCGGAGACATGGTCCGGAAGGGGAAAGCAGCCGCGATGGCTGGTTGCGGCCATCAAGTCCGGTCGCAAGATCAACGATTTCAAGATCGAGGCTACCGGAAGTTCCAAGGCGCACTAGGCGGTAGTGACGATTTAACTATCTGAGCCAGATCGCGATTGCGGCGAGTTTGACGAAGCCCATGAAGTTGGCGAGCAGTTTGTCGTACGGGTCGCGACGCGCCTGAACTGCTTGAGCTTGTTGAAGAAGCGCTCGATGATGTTGCGCTCCTTGTAGAGATCGGCGTCGTAAGGACGCTGGTCTTTTCGGTTTCGCTTTGGCGGAATGACGACGGTGGCCTGCATCTCAAACAATCTTGTCGATGAGATGGTTGCCAGCACCACCGATCCCGACGCTAAGCTCTATCGCAAGGGCGCGGGCATGGAGGCAAAGCTGGCCTTTCTCGGCCATGCCTTGATGGAGAACCGCCGGGGGCTCATCGTCGATGCCTGCCTGAAGCTGGCCGCCGGATTGAGCGAACGGTAGGTAGCCCAATTCGTCGAGAACGATGAAGTCCATCCGGGTCAGATGTTCGGCGAGTCGGCCCTGACGTCCGTTGCGGGTCTCGCTTTCGAGACGGTTGACGAGGTCGACGACGTTGTAAAAGCGCCCGCGGGCACCGGAGCGGATGCAGCTCCTGTGGCGATGGCGATGGCCAGATGGGTCTTGCCGGTGCTGGTACCGCCGACCAGCACGACGTTGCGTTGCTGGGCGATGAAGCCGCCGCCGGCGAGATCATTGACGAGTGTCTGGTTGATCGGCGTACCGTCGAACTGGAAGTCAGCGATGTCCTTGGCGATCGAAGCGACAGGAGCCAGGCTCCTGTAGGCAAACGGAGCGCCGTCCGTTTGTCGATCGCTCGACACTCGCCAGTCAACGCTGACCCGAGGCTTCATTGATGCAGGGCAGGAGCTTTTAACCATAAGCCGTTGTTTCAATCGCCTGCAGGAAAGTTGCTGTATTTAATCGGAGGCTTGGGCCGCTGTGCGGAGAGCCTGATGAGTAACATCAATTGGAGTCTTGTCGAGGCAGAGGTGAACGCCACGTCTGTTCTGAAGCGCAAGAAGGATCGCGAGGCATCCGAGCGATCGGAAGTTGATGTGCTGAAGCACATCGAAGATGCGCTGCTAATGGATGCAATACCCTCTGATCGAGCTGGCGCCCGGCGCAGATAGTCCCTCTGGGCAACGCCAGCGGGCAGGCAAGCTTGCGACGACGCGGCCACTTCAGTATGCGTTGCGGCCGCGCATGACTTCGACAATGGTTTGAAGCATGATGGCGAGGTCGAGTCCGAAGCTCCAGTTGTCGATGTACCAGAGATCATGCTCGACGCGCCGTTCGATATCCCTCGGCGTCGGCGTTGGACCCCGACAGCCGTTCACCTGAGCCCAGCCTGTCAGACCTGGTTTGACGCGGTGTCGAAATGCATAATTTCGAACAACCTTGTCAAATTGCGTGTCATGTGCCAGCGCGTGGGGGCGGGGGCCAACAAGCGACATGCTGCCTTCCAGCACGTTGAGCAACTGAGGTAGTTCATCAATGCTGGTGCGGCGCAGCCATTTCCCCAAAGGCGTAACTCTGCTGTCGGAGCATTGAGCCTGCGCAATCGTTGGACCATCTTCAAGCACAGACATTGTCCGGAATTTGTAGATCTGGAAGCATCCCCCGTTAAATCCGCGCCGGCGTTGCCGGAAAAGAACGGGCCCTGGTGAGTCCAGTTTGATCGTGATCGCGACGACCGCAAGCAAGGGTGATAGTGCCAGCAGGCCAGCCCCGGCGGCTACGGTATCAATGCATCGCTTCGCCGCGTACTCCATTGGCGTCAGCGGCCCGCGCTGAACCTCAACACAGACGGAATTTCCAAGCTCATGGGAGGGTTGGTTGAATATCTCCGAGGCGGTGCCCACAGGGATCACGTTGACCGGGAAAGGCAGTATCCGAAGCTTCGCGATCAGGCTGCGCAATTCCTTCCAGTGCTTTAGGTCGGCACCCACAATGATTTCTTCCACTTCGGATCCGCGGACACATTCGATCGCGGTTGAAATGATGTCTGCGCGATGACGGCCGCCTCGCTCCGGAAGCGGCAGGGTGAAATGCCGCTCCAGCCTGAAGCCGAGGCTCGTCAACGTCTGCGCAAGGTTTGTTTCCGCGCGCTGGCCGCAATCGGTGATCAATACGATCCTGCGGCCGGAGAAACGCCTGTTCGTTATACCTTTGGTCAGGAGGCTCCGCCAAAAAATGCGGTGGGCGGTCAGCGCGGTCAGGCCGAGCGCAGCAAAGAGCAAGCTCGCGCCTTGCGAAACCTCGGTGCTCACTTTCAGGGCAAAAACCGTTCCGGCGAGCAGAGAGAACACGGCTGCCCAAAGCAGAAAAATGGTGGAGAGTTGGCTGCGGAGCGCCAGCAATGCTGCTGGCTTGTACATCCGACGGCTAATCATCAGCGAAACGAAGAGGGCGGAGACGAGGGCGGCTGAACCGAAATACTGGACGATATCGCCCGGCGTGCCGTAGGCCTGAATATGATAGATCACTCCAGCGAGCGTGCTTGCCGAAAAAATGACAGCAACATCAGCTGCAGCGGAAATGAATTCGATAGAACCGTAACTGATTGGCCATTTGTGCGCCGAAACTGACTTCTCCGTCAGTTCGCTAACAACAGCGCTATCCGTTACATCTATGTCACGCTTTACAAAACTCATTTGCTGGGCCCTCGGGGGACCGGCCTTATTTAAATCAGATTAAATTAACCATTAATAATTTAATTTAGCAAGAGAATAATATATTAAATAATTTCGGATATGTCATTAAATCACCATTAACCGTGGTCGCCTAGCATTACCGTTGCTTTTTTGAGGGGCGTCTGAATCCATGGGCAACCCATGATTCGGAGATCGTGGACGCACGCAGCGTCGATTGAGGAGGCGCTTGCGTTGTGGGCGGCGTCGCTTCGAGCAATCAAGCAGCGGATACGTCCGTTGTTCACACAACTGCGTGTTGCGGCGAATGCCGGTCTGTTCCTGGAAGGTTTGCTCGGAGATGAGCCGCGCAAGACCGGTTGGATGCGCGCGGGGACGGCGGGCGATCCAGGCCCCTGGCGCCAGCAGGCCATTCTGGGTCGTGGGCGGCGCCGGCCGAAGTATGCCTGTCGGGCCTGCGAAGAGGTGGTGCTGCAGGCTCCGGCGCCAGCACGGCTGATCGAGGGCGGATTGCCGACCGAAGCGACAGTGGCGCAGGTCCTTGTCTCCAAATACGCCGATCACTTGCCGCTCTACCGCCAATCCCAGATCTACGCCCGGCAGGGCATCATACTTGACCGCTCGACATTGGCCGACTGGGTCGGCCGCGCCGCCTGGTTGCTGCGGCCGGTGCATGAGCGCCTGCTCGCTACTTTGAAGACCTCGACCAAGCTGTTCGCCGACGAGACCACGGCGCCGGTGCTCGATCCCGGCCGCGGGCGTACCAAGATCGGCCAGCTCTGGGCCTACGCACGCGATGATCGCCCTTGGGGCGGGGCCGATCCACCGGGCGTAGCTTACCTCTATGCGCCCGACCGCAAGGCGGAGCGGCCGATCGCTCATCGTGCCGGCTTCACCGGCATCCTGCAGGTAGACGGCTTTGCCGGCTATCGCGCCCTCGCCGAACGCGGCGATGTGCGGCTCGCGTTCTGCTGGGCCCACGTGCGCCGGCGCTTCTACGAGCTTGCCGTCGCCGGTCCGGCACCGATCGCCAGCGATGCGCTCAAACGCATTGTCGATCTCTATGCCGTCGAGACCCAATGCCGGGGCCGCTGCGCCGATGAGCGGCGCGCGCCGGGCTGATTTCAACGCACAGACGACACGGTCCGCTGCCAGGCGGTCGAAAGACGGGCCGCAGGCGCGGCGACTTCTGGCTCTGGCCGCGATCTACGACGGTGCGACGCGGACGGAAGCAGCCAGGATCGGCGGAGTGGGTGTGCAAATTGTTCGCGACTGGGTGATGAAGTTCAATGCCTTCGGCCCGGACGGCCTTTTCGATCGCAAGGCGCCCGGGCAACCGTCCCGGCTCAAGGACGAGCATCGTCAGGCGTTGGCCGCCGTGATCGAAAGCGGGCCGATCCCTGCTATTCACGGCGTCGTCCGTTGGCGCATCGTCGATCTCTGCCAGCGGCTGTATGAGGAGTTCAGGGTCACAGTCTCCAAGCAGACTCTGAGCCGGGAGCTGCGCGGCATGGGCTATCGCAAGCTCAGCGCCCGTCCGCGCCATCATGCGCCAGCCGAGGGTGCGATCGAGAATTTTAAAAAACCCTCCCAGCCCGAGTGGCGGAAATTGCGAAGGACAAGAGCGTCGATCCAGCCGATATAGAAATATGGTTTGGCGACGAGGCGCGCATCGGCCAGAAGAACAAGATCACGCGACGTTGGGCGCGGCGCGGAACGCGGCCTTCGGCGCCGCGCGACCAGCGAACCGCCTCCACTTACATCTTCGGCGTGATCTGCCCGAAGGACGGCAAGGGTGCAGCCCTCGTCCTGCCCGCATGCAACACCGCGGCGATGAACCTGCATCTGGCCGAAATCGCGACCGAGGTCGCGCCAGGCAAGCATGCCATCTTGCTGCTCGACCAGGCCGGCTGGCATCTGTCGAGCCGGTTGATCGTTCCACCCAACATCACGATCCTGCCGCTGAGATGCAACGGAAAAGCGCTGGCTACGGCGACATTCTGAAGACATTCCTGAGTATCTGTAGATCAATGGGGTGAGCTCAGCTGCATGACGCGGCTCGAGAACGAACCAGATCCAACTTATATACGGTCAGGGGCAACGACACCTGTACCAACATCCCGCGTGCGACGGATTTGAGCCCAAGATGACGACACCATTCTTAATCGCGGCTTTTTAGGCCATGTTCCAGGCCGGTTCGTCTACCAAGAATCTGCCAGGACCGACCAGTAGGACCGACCAGTCTTGGGAGATGACATAAACTAATTCCGAAGGTGCTTAATCTGCCGTCATGTCGTCAGCACAGCACCTTCGATGACGACGCCGGCGTTGACGTATTCCACATCGCCACGAGCAGCTTGCGGGCAAGCGCCACGATTGTCGCATTCTTCAGGCGGCCACCGTTCTGCGTCACGCGCTCTTTGAACCAGGCGGTGAGCGCAGAGTCAGGCTGATGCCGCAGCCAGAGCCAGGCCAGTTGGATGAGCGTCGTTCGCAGCCTGGGATTGCCTGATTTCGACACCCCTTGGTCGCGATCAACCTTTCCACTCTGCCAAGGGGTCGGCGCAAGACCCGCATAAGCCGCGACCTGTCTTCGATTGTCGAAGTGGCGCGATAGTCCTTCCGACCATATGACGGCGGCAAACTGCGGGCCGATCCCCTTGAGATTGAGCAACAGCGCTGGCGCTGGCGATGACGTCCCGGCTGCCACCATCATGGCTTCGCGGGTCTTTTCGATATCTTTGATCTGCTCGATCAACAGTTCGATCCGATCGAGCTCGCGGCTGATCTGCGCCTTTAGCGCTGGCGGTAATGGCCTGCCATCGCCTGTCACGAGCTCCTCAAGGCGCTTGCGTCGGTCGCGGTTGAGCGGCTGGTAACCGCAGACGCCCTGACCGAACAGCAGGCCCTTCACCCTGTTGACGTGCCTTACCCGCTCGTTGGTCAGCGTCTTGCGCTCGCGCACCAGGCGACGGCGATCTTCCTCTTCTGGCGTTGGTACACGCAGCATCGCACAAACTCGGGGCTCGCCGCGTTTGTAAGCAAGCAGCGCTCGCACCAGTGCTTCGCCGTCGATCTCGTCGGTCTTCGCCCGACGGCGGCGACGTGATGTCGCAATGGACGCCGGATCGACGACGTAGCTCTCGATTCCTTCGCGCTCGAGGATCCTATGGATCCAGAACCCATCTAAACCGGCCTCCTGGATTGATACGACTCGAAAGCCGCTACCGGCGCGGGCCTTCGCCTTGCGCTGCAGTTCGGCAAGACGAGCCAGCAATCCTGGAACATCCCCGCCTGGAACGACGAACTTTGACATGCGCTCGCGCGCGCCTGGCGACAGAGACGTGACCAGCCATTTCGAACGAGAGAGTTCCAACGAAACAAAGATAGCGGCAAGATCAACGTGAATGGCGGTCGGCGTTTCGGAACGGCGTTCTGAGACTTGCATTGCGGGCCTCCTGGGTGGGCTGTTGACGACTTAACCCTGGCAGAGTGTCGGTCGCTATTCACCTCTCCATAGGATCTTAATCCGCAGGAAAATGTCTGGCAGACCGTATGTTCGTTGCCCATGCGGCGGCCGCTCGCCCAAACTTCTTGCGGCGGCTGGCCGGAGGCCGGTCTTCAGCCCCGAGCAGGAGGACTGGAGTTATGCATAAAGAAGGCGCGTTTGTGGGGCTTGATACGTCCAAATTGAAAATTTCCGTGGCTTTGGCCGATGAAGGCCGTCAGGGAGAAATCCGCTTCTTTGGCGGCATAGAAAAATGCGCCTGACGCTGTGCGGCGTCTCGTGACCAAGCTGACCGGAAGATATCAAAAACTGCATTTCTGCTACGACGCAGGGCCAACCGGCTACGGATTGTACCGCCAGCTCACCGATCTCGAGCAGGAGTGCGTTGTCATCGCGCCGTCCTTGAACACCGAAGCGACCGGGAGAACGGGTTAAAACAAATCGTCGAGATGCGGTGTCCTTGGCCCGGCTCCATCGCGCTGGCGAATTGACGGCGATCTGGGTCCCAGACGCGGAGCACGAAGCCGTACGCGATCTGGTGCGCGCCCGAGAAGCCGCCATGCTTGAATTACGCGAGAAACGACAGCATTTGCAGTCGTTCCTGCTGCGTCATGGGCGAATTTATGCCGGTCGCCGACCTTGGACGAAGGTGCATACACGTTGGCTGTCAAACCTCACCTTTTCTCATCGTGCTCAATACCTTGTTCTTCGCGAATATCGTCAATCCATCGAAGATACCGAGGCGCGACTTGAGAGGCTGCCCTTCAGGTCGATGGCTACGCCGGCTATCGCGTACTCGCCGAGCGTGGTGACGTGCGACTGGCATTCTGTTGGGCCCATGTGCGCCGACGCTTCTACGAACTCGCCGCGGCCGGGCCGGCGCCGATCGCCAGCGAGGCGCTCGAACGCATCGCCGGACTCTATGCCATCGAGAGCGATATCCGTGGCCGCGGCGCCGAGGAAAGGCGCGACGCCAGGCAGCAAAGGAGCCGGCCGATCATCGATGAGCTTGAACCCTGGCTGCGCGCCAAGCTTGGCCTGATCAGCCAGAAGAGCAAACTGGCTGAGGCCATCCGCTATGCCCTGTCGCGCTGGGAAGGTCTAACGCGCTTCCTCGATGACGGCCGCATCGAGATCGACTCCAATACCGTCGAACGCGCGATCCGGCCGATTGCCCTGAGCCGTAAGAACGCTCTGTTCGCTGGCTCCGACGGCGGCGGCGAGCATTGGGCCGTCATCGCCTCGCTAATCGAGACCTGCAAACTCATGGGCATCGAACCGCACGCCTATCTCGCCGACGTCATCACAAAGATCGTCAACGCTCACCCGAACAGCCAAATCGACGATCTGCTGCCATGGGCCTATCCCGTGGCCCCGGCGCTCCGGGACGTGGCCTGAGAACACCGCTCTGATGTCCGCTGTCAATACACCAAGCGTGCAATATCGCCCCTTCGTCCCTTACGAGGAATGGCAGTTCAATCTGATGGTCGCGCATGGGTGGGGGCGGAACTGTAGGACGTCGGTGATCAAGCTCTGATGCGCGGGTTGGATACCGCATTCCCGATTATGCGTCCGGGGCTGTTCCTATCTTACTGCGGGCGTCGGTCATTGCCGGCCACAAAGCGTCTGACGGGCATTCCCCTGCCGTCGTTCCGCCCCCGCCCATACGCGAGATGATCTTGTTCTTCATGACGATCTATTGCAACCTCGGCTGCGCCTCCCTTGCAACGGCCCACATGAAGCCGACCAATTCGCGAGCGATCGCCGTGCAGACTACCGTCGTCCGCTTGCCCCGTCCGATCAACATCCGGTAACGTGCGGTCAATCGGCTCTGCGCTTTCCATGCGATCTCGCGCACCGCTTGCGGCGCTTGCTCAAGCCGGTAAAGTTTCACCTTGCCGACGCGGGGCGGATGCCGATAGGTCCATGCACTTTCGACAAGCATGTGCCGAACGCGGCCGTTTCCGGCCTTGGTAATGCCGCTCTGTCTGACTGTCTCTCCGGTTGATCGTTCTCCGGGAACGAGACCGAGATAGCCCATTAATTGACGAGGGCTCTCAAACCGACGTACATCGCCGACTTCGGTGGTGAATGTCACGGCGACGATCAGATCTACGCCGCGCAATGTCTGCAACGCCCGGACGACCGGCGCGAGAGACCACTCGGGCACAAACTCCTCGATCACCCTTTCCAGTCTTTCCACTCGTTCTTTCGAGATGCGGACCGCCTCAACCATTTCCTGGAGAGCGATCTGATGGGCGGGATGTTCAAACTTCTGTTCCTGCAGCCAGCGCAGGTAGCGCATCGTCCAGCCCTTCTTGCGGGGATAGATACGGCCATGCTTGAGCATGAAAGCGCTGATCTGCTGCCGATGCACGCGTAATGTCTCGACGGCGGCCGCACGAGCGC
The DNA here is from genome assembly GCF_000013885.1 of Nitrobacter hamburgensis X14. Lineage (NCBI taxonomy): Bacteria > Pseudomonadati > Pseudomonadota > Alphaproteobacteria > Hyphomicrobiales > Nitrobacteraceae > Nitrobacter > Nitrobacter hamburgensis. Next base: position 3,377,911 of record NC_007964.1, on the reverse strand, counting down.
GCACAAGATCCCGCATGGCCTCATGACCCTCGTCCGGAACCCATACCGCCGTCAGCTCGCCGGCCCTCAACAGCCGGGCGAGCGATAGCGAGTCCCGCCGGTTTGTCTTCACCCGATCGCCCGGCTTCCTTGGGATTAACGACGGGGCGACCACTAAGCAGTCGTAACCGAGCGAACGGATCAACCGATATAGGCCATAACCGGTGGGACCAGCCTCATAACAAAAATATACGTGGTCAAATCTTGAGGCGATTCGCTGGATCGCCCGGCGCATACTCGCGTCCGATGACTCGACTTCACCGAAATAACGGATCTCTCCGTTTCGGCCGCCGTCTGCAACCGCGACCGCATTCTTCAGTTTGGCAACATCGATCCCGACAAAAGCTTCTCTATAATCCTGCACGGCTCGTCCTCCTGTGGTGAGGATCGGCTCGGCCTGCCCGAGCAACCCTCGGACGCGCAGTGTAGGGCGAGCCACCTCACCATCGAAGACGGACATACGGTCTTACGACCTATCGATATGCGGCCCGGCTAAGCCGGCCTCTGGAGGTGCGGCAGGAGCGCTTGCCCAAGAATGTACGGGCGATCGCATGGAAAGCGCAGCTTCGTTTATGCGCCCGTTACCGAAGGTTGGCGGCGGTAGGGAAACGGCAAACTGTTGTCACCACAGCAATCGCCCGAGAAATGTCGGCGTTCCTATGGGCAATCGGCCAAGAAGTCGAACCGCCTCAGCCCAAACAAGGCGCGGCATGCTGAGCAGATAGGGCGGCTCACGCTTTCTAACGGAGGGCAGAATCGAAGACCTGCCAATTGCGATTGCGCGATGCTGGAGGCAGGGCCTTGGTGGGGAATCCTCGAATGAATTGTGTGGCCGATGACACGTTATCGATGCCCGTTGGCAGATCGAGGCAGCTCCGGACGAACATACGGAAATGCGGTACCCAACCCGCGCATCCAGAGTCTGCTCAACCGTCGCCTTATCGACCCTGCCTCCTGCTCCGCGCAATAGCTTTATCCTCTGCCACCGAGGCCAATCGCCCCGATCGGCCTTTTACGTCCAAATGGCTTGACTACGAACATAAGAGTTCATGCGCGACAATTGGTTGTCGAACCGCGTGTTCAAGTCCTACGAAGATATCGTCGATCACTGCTGCTACACCTGGAACAGGCTAATCGATCAGCCTTGGCGCATTATGTTCATCGGAATGCGTGATTGAGCGTACCGGTTTTGATCAACAAGTCTTGGTATTAGCGGGTGACGGCGATGGGGGTCGGGGGATTAACAATCGTTGTTGGAGCAACCCCGTTGATTGCCGCCTTCAACGCGTAGGCATTCGTTGCGTAGACGATCGGGTCGTTGGCGGTAGCCATAATAGTTCTCAGAAAACTCAGGAACTTCGTCGTTTCCACCAAGGGAGAGTTCGACGTGTAGATCACGTCCTTGTTCCGAATGTCGAATGCCTGAGCCAGGAAGTATCCGGAAGGATCCCGCAAGTTCACGTTGTAAATGATCGGAATAATTGGTCCTTGAAATCTTGAGCAATCGACCCCAAGTCGCTCGGCGACCTCCCGGGTTTCACCGCGATAAAGAAATACGGACCCAGGATCGGCAAGCGAATCGTTGAGGCCTCCATGTTTTCCGACGGCTTCTGCGAGTGAAATCCGCCACGCATCGAACTTGTATTGTCCCTGCGTCCCGGCGGCGCCGAACGCGACGAAGGTCTGCGGCTGATTGTAAAGATAGATCGTATCGTTCGGAAGAACATAGATATTGTTCGACGGCTCATAGACCAGCGCGCCAAATGGGACGCTCGCGCGGTGTCCTGCGCGTTCAAGTGTTACCCATGTGTCGTAACCTTGCGTGCTGGGGCCGCCCGCCCGCGCGATCACATCCAGAACGCGTTCGCCGGAGGCGCTTGCAGGGAAGCGGCCGGCGGAATGAACATCGCCCAGCACGCTGATCAGTGACGTTCGCTGATCGACAAGCGACACCACCGCCTGAGGCTCGATGGCGCGGTTGCTAAGGGCTGAGACGATCGCCTGTTGAACCTCAACGGGTGTCTTGCCTTTTGCGCGAACAGCCCCCGCGTAGGGCACAGAAATATTGCCGTTGTTATCGACCGCCTGGTTAGGGATTGTAACAAAATTACCCGGACGCACACCGGCTTCGACGGGGATGAACAGGCCGCCCGCGGCGGCCTCAAAAATTGTCACACTGATGGTATCGCCAATCCCGAAGCGAAATGCCGTGGGAGGGGATCGGTTTGCGAATGCGCTGGACAGCTTTGGCGTAAATTGAGCCAGAATCCGAACAACATCTGGGTTTAACTTCACGAGGGCATAGGGAAGGCTTTCCGGTTGTTCGCCTGCCTGGCCCATGCGGATGTCCGTGCTCTGCGGGCCGGTGGTGGGCACAACTGTGCAACCGCCGCAAGAAAGTGCGGCGAGAGCCAAGCTGATATTTCTGACTTTAGCCCACCGAGGCTTCGTGCCGGACAGAGCCAAATCCCCTGCGCTAGCGGTAACTGGCAGCAACTTCGCATTCCAGACTGATTCAGGCCAGAGCTTCATGGCTGTCGCGGAGCGAAAAACCAAAGCTTGTTGCCGGTCTGCCACACTGGGCTTCTACCGAATTCACTAATTAATTCGGGAGATTGGAGCGCCGGCCTCCGATTTAATGAGGCCAATAACACCGGTTATGCTGTGTAGCCGTACCGAGCAAAGTGCTTATTGCTATAATAATCGTTGTGATAATTATCGTAGCGCCTGATGGCTTGCATGTTCGTCTTGTTGAGCACGGCGCCGATGAGGGCGGCATGCACACTTGGGGCAGTATGGAGGGCGTGCTGCACGACGTCTGTCTTGGTGCGTCCCCATTCTATTGCCAAAACGAAGCAGTCTATCAGCGGCGCAGTCGCTCGTACGTCAACAATCGGGGCCAGCGGCGGAAGATCGACCACGATATAATCGTAGGTCGCCCGTAGGTGATCGAACAAATGTTTGGTGGTCGCGGCCGAGAGCATCTCGCAAGCGTGGAACAGCGGCTGTTTCTTGACCGTTGGCAGGAAGGAAAGGTTCGTCTTGGGATCCTTGCAGATCGCCTCATCCAGAGGACATTCGCCGGAAATCACCTCGACAAGGCCGACGCTTGCGTGAGGGGCCAGATTACAGGACAGCGAAGGGTTTCTGAGATCGCAGTCCACGAGGATAACGCGCGCGCCCGCGTGAGCCATGAGTTGGGCCAATGCGGCAGTGATCGTCGATTTGCCCTCATTCGGGAGCGAGGACGTGATGCCGACGACCTTGTTGGATGAATTTGTCACATTCAGATCGACGGCCAGCTTGATCGAGCGAATCGACTCGGCAAAGCGCGATAACGGCATGTCGGATGCGGCCCAATAAACTCCGGAGCGACGCACGATCGTTCCCTGGTCCGATGCCTTGTCGGCGTGTTCATGCAACTGCTTGGGTTCGGCAGCTTTCAGGAGTGGCACCAGGGAAACGCAAGGCATATGCAGCATCGCCTCAACCTGTGCGCTGGTGCGGAAAACCCGATCCAGCATGTCTCGAAGGAACGCAAGTCCTGTTCCCAGAGCCAAGCCACCGAGAAGGCCAAGTATCATGACAAGAATAGACTTCGGCTTGCTTTTGCTCTGAGGTGGCGATGCGGGTGAAATCACCCGCGCCTCGGTGATGGGGAATGACTCTTGCTGGACTGCCCCCATGTAGCGCTGCAAGAAGCTCTCATACAGACTGCGATAGCTTTTGGCGCTGGTCTCGAGCTCGCGCATGGTCGCTTCAGCGGAATTTGTCGTCCGGGACCGCGATACTGCTTGCGAAAGCTGCTTTTCAATGGCCCCTTGCCGTTGCTTGGCGGCCTCGTAATCGCTCCTGGCGGTTTCGGAGAGCCGGCGCACTTCATCCAGAATCGACGTACGCAGATCGCGCATTCGGGTGCGCAGATTCACGACCGCCAGGTGGTTGCGGCCGAAGCGGGCGGACCAATCTCTCTCGCGTCTTGAAAGTTCCAGATACTGTTGTCGCAGATTATTGATGATGGGGCTGCTCAACGCTTCCGAAACAGAGGCGTCGAGGCTGGCATTTGCAGTATTCGCGTCGTTCTGACGAAGAATAGTCTTAAATCTGTCCAGACGTGCCAATGCATCAGATGTCTGTGCTCGTGCGGCGACCAGGCGACTGTTAAGCTCGGTGACCTGCTGCTCGTCCATGAGCTTGCCGTCCGCGGCAACGATGTTGTTCTGGGACTTGAATGCGTTGACCGCACGTTCTGCTGTCAGAGCCTGCTGGCCCAACGCCTTGAGGCGGTCCTGCAGCCAGCTCGTTGCGATGCGATTTGCTTCGAACTTCGCGTTGAGCTTGTCAGTAACATAGGCGTTGGCAACTGCATTCGCGATCTCCGCGGCCCGTTCTGCATTGCTGGCGCTAAAACTGATTTCGATCACAGTGCTGTAGCCAAGCCGGACAGCCGACAGCCGGTTGTTAAAAGCAGCAACGAGGCCGTCCATCAGCACGCCCTGCCGCCCGACCTGAACATCCGCCGGTGCACTGCCGAACCACCCCCGGATGCCCCGTAAGACGGAAAGCAACGGTCGACCCGAAGCCTTGAAATCCGGATCATCAGCCAGCCCGAGCTGATTGATGACCGAAGTTGCGACGGCTTTTGACTTCAATATCTGAATCTGGGTTTCAAGTTGCGCGTTGTCGATCGGTATTTCGGCCAGCACGGACTGTTGCTGGACAAATTGAGCCTTCGGATTTTCGAACAGAATCTTGACCTGCCCAGTATATGTCGGTGGCGTGATCCGCAAATAGATTGTGCTCGCCGCCAGGGCGAGCGCGGCAGTGAATATAATCACCGCATATTGCCGTCGCAAAAATCCCAGTGCGAAGTTGACGGTTTCGCCGAGGCCGCCTTCTTCGGCTTGCTCCCGCGGCATGACGCTGTCGAGCAACGCGTGAGTTCGGTCATTCTGCGTTATATTGGTCTGTTGCATCAGGGTGCCCCAGGCTCCGGCCGATAAATGTTGAAGCGCCGGAAATGATTGGTTTTCGATGCCTGTGGTCGATTAAATACCAATGCAACATATAAAGAAAGTGGTTGCTTAAATTAAATAGTGGTGGTTTAGAATTAATTCGAGCTTTGAATGCGTCTGACGTCTTGGGGTTTGGCGAAACTCCTTGAAATAAATCGTTGTTACCGCGCACGATAAAATTGCATCCGTTGTCGAGCGATGGATTATTTAATTCTTATTTTTTAAATGGTTATCGGTTATAACCGGGCCTTTCATCTAAGATGCAGAGCGGGAGGTGATAGTGGGTTTGTTGTGTGAAGTGTCCCAGCTTTTCCCTTCCGACGACAGGAGTGTGCTGTGTTCCGATGGCAAGGGAGTGCGGAGGCGGCTGGAGGTGCATTGTTTGGCAATTCCTGATGTCAAGCTGATCAGGACGCCACGATTTTCCGACACCCGAGGATATTTTTGCGAGACGTTCCAGCGCGCGGACTTTGCTGCGCAAGGCCTTGATTGCGATTTTCTCCAGGACAATCAATCGAGCTCCGATCGACCAGGAACCGTTCGTGGCCTGCACTTTCAACGGCCGCCTTTCGCTCAGACGAAGTTGGTTCGTGTGCTACGCGGCAGCATTTTGGATGTGGCTGTCGATCTCCGCCGCTCGTCGTCAAGCTTTGGGAGGCATGTTGCAATGGAGCTGAGCAGTGAGAGTAACGAGCAACTCCTCGTTCCGGCAGGCTTTGCCCATGGCTTTTGCACGCTCGAGCCCGATACGGTCGTCTTTTACAAGGTCGATCAGGTCTATTCGGCTGCGCATGACAGCGGGGTCAACTGGGCCGACTCCAGATTGGGAATTGAATGGCCTGTTGCTTCGGCAGAGGCGAATTTGTCTGAGAAGGATCGCGGGCTGCCGATGTTGGTCGATCTTGCCCCGGTTTTCGAATAGCAGTGGAGGGCGGCCCGATGCGTGTGTTGGTGACGGGTGGGGCAGGTTTCATCGGTTCAGCGGTCTGCCGTCGCCTTGTCTTGGGCTACGGGACGGCCGTCGTCAACATCGACAAGCTTACCTACGCGGCCAATCTACGCTCGCTGGATGCGCTCGCCGGAGAGCCCGGCTACGCGTTCGAGCAAGTGGATATCTGCGACCGTGCGGATGTGGAAGGTGTTTTCGCGAAGTATGAGCCGGATGCAACGATCCATCTCGCAGCAGAAAGTCACGTCGATCGCTCGATTACTGGTCCGTCGGCCTTCATCAACACGAATGTCGTCGGAACATACAACATGCTCGAGGCGGCACGAAAATATTACGACCGGCTGACGCCCGAAAGACGCGACCGGTTTCGCTTCGTCCATGTCTCGACTGATGAAGTCTATGGCTCACTTGGCGCTGCCGGCCTGTTTTGTGAAGAGACCTCCTATCGGCCGAGTTCGCCTTATTCTGCCAGCAAGGCGGCTTCCGATCATCTCGCGCACGCCTGGTTTAAGACATATGAGTTGCCAGTCATCATTTCGAATTGTTCGAACAATTACGGTCCGTACCAATTTCCTGAAAAACTTATTCCATTGGCCATCCTGAACGCCATCGAGTGCAAGCCGCTGCCGATCTATGGCCGCGGAAGAAATGTCCGTGACTGGCTCTATGTCGACGATCATGCCGATGGGTTGATCGCTCTCCTCAGGTGCGGCAGCCCGGGAGAGAAATACAATTTCGGCGGAAACAGCGAGCGGACCAATCTCGAGGTCGTCGAGTTGATTTGCGACACCCTCGATTGCATGATGCCTGCGCCCGACGAGAGGCGGTCACTGATAAGGTTCGTGGCCGACCGGCCCGGGCACGATTTGCGCTACGCGATCGATGCGTCGAAGGCGCGCCGTGAACTCGGATGGGCTCCAAAAGGCACGTTTGAAAAGGGAATCGAACAGACGGTCCATTGGTACCTCGACAATCGCTCATGGTGGGCGCCGTCGCGCGCGCATGTCTACAAGGGAGAGCGCCTTGGTCTCGTTCGTGCGTGAGTTCGAAGCGCGACTGCGAGGACCTGTCCTCGTCGTCGGCAAAAGCGGACAACTAGCACGTTGTCTTCAAGAGGCTGCGATCCGGCGAAATCTCGCGTTGGTGTCGGTCGGGCGTCCGGAACTGGATCTCGAACGGGGTGACGATCTTGCGGAGACAGTTACCGCGATGTCGCCCGCGGCTATCATCAATGCGGCTGCCTATACAGCGGTTGATCGCGCGGAGGCCGAGCCGAAGCGGGCCTATCGAGTGAACCGTGACGCGGCGGGACGAATGGCCGCTGTGGCAAGAGAACAGGGCATTCCCTTCATCCACGTCTCGACCGATTATGTGTTCGACGGACGCAAGCATTCGCCCTATCGCGAAGACGATCAAACCGGTCCGCTTAATGTTTACGGCCGTTCGAAGCTAGAGGGTGAAGCCGCCGTGCTGAAGGTCGATCCGGGTGCAATCGTGTTGCGGACGGCCTGGGTCTACAGCCCGTACGGACAGAATTTCGTGCGGACCATTCTGCGATTGTCCGCCACGCAGCCAGCGGTCCTGGTCGTCAGCGACCAGTATGGATCGCCGACGTCGGCGTTGGATCTCGCGGAGGCGATCCTCACGATCGTGCATCAAGCTCGAGCCGATCACGGTTCTGTCGGCGGCATCTATCATTTGACGGCTCAGGGCGATGTCAGTTGGCATGATTTCGCGACGGCGATCTTCGAACAGCTTGCCCGTCGCGGGTTGCCGGTGCCTGACCTGCAGGCGATCATCACCGACGATTATCCCACACCGGCGCGTCGTCCTGCAAATTCCCGTCTCGACTGTTCCAAGGCCGCGCAGGTTTTTGGCGTTCGGCTTCCGCACTGGCATTCTTCTCTGGAAGAATGCCTCGCGTGTCTTCTCGCTCCAGCGGATGTGCCAGCATGTTGAAAGGTATCGTTCTCGCAGGCGGCAGCGGAACCAGGCTCTATCCAATTACGCGCGGCATCAGCAAACAACTGCTGCCGGTCTATGACAAGCCAATGATCTATTATCCGCTGGCGACCCTGATGCTCGCCGGGATTCGTGACATTCTCGTCATTACGACCCCCGAGGATCATCATCAGTTCGAGCGGTTGCTGGGTGATGGAAGCCAGTGGGGTATCCATCTCGCATATGCCGAGCAGGCGCGGCCGGCCGGATTGGCCGAAGCCTTCGTTATTGGTGCGGATTTCATTGGCCGCGACCGCGTGACGATGGTGCTGGGCGACAATATTTTCTTTGGCAACGGCCTGCCGGAACTGCTGGCCTCCGCTGCACAACGCACGTCCGGCGCGACGGTCTTCGCGTATCATGTGCGCGATCCGGCGCGTTACGGCGTCGTCGCCTTCGACGACAACGGCCGGCCGTTCAGCATTGAAGAGAAGCCGGTGAATCCTCGGTCGAACTGGGCGATCACCGGCCTGTATTTCTTTGACAATGACGTTGTGCGTTACGCGTCCCAGGTCAAGCCGTCGGCGCGAGGAGAGCTCGAGATCACCGATCTGCAGATGTGCTACCTTGCGGCTGGCGCGCTGAATGTGGAGCGAATGGGTCGGGGATTTGCCTGGCTGGATACGGGAACATTCGAATCCCTGATCGATGCTGCGAGCTTCGTCCACACACTCGAACGAAGGCAGGGAATGAAAGTGGCGTGCCTCGAGGAGATTGCATTTCGCAAGGGGTTCATCGACCGCGAGCAAGTGCTCTGCCTTGCGAAATCACTCGATAAAAGCGGTTATGGCACCTATCTGATGGATCTTCTTGAATCGGGCGGAGTCGAAGCACGGCGTGGCTTTTCGTGATCCAATGTTTTCAGAGCTGACCATCGCAATGAATGGGCATGGTTAACGTCGGCGCAGTCGCAGTCTTGTTATTTAAAATTAAATATCTCGGATTGACTCTTAATTAATGATAAATATAATGTTTAATCTATTAATAGGTGTTGGTTGTTGCCGAGAGGACGCTCAAGATGGCTGCTACGCCGAATGCGATTGTGCTCGAAAACCAGAAGCCCGGAACGCCGCAGAGCGTTTGGCAAATTAATGCCGGTCAGGACTCCACTCTCATTCAGGGATTTACCACTGCGATCAGCGCCAATCTGGGTGGGACGATCGATTTCAAGATCAACAACCAGACCGGCAATCCGAACTATCAGATCAATATCTATCGGCTGGGCTACTATAATGGCGATGGCGCACGGCTGATTACCACCCTTCAGCATCAGGCAGCGACATCTGTCGTTCAGCCGGCACCCTTGCACGATGCTGCGACCGGTCTGGTCGATGCCGGAAACTGGAGCGTGACCGATTCCTGGTCGGTCCCCACCAATATCGTTTCGGGCGTCTATGTCGCCAACGTGGTCGACGGCAGCCAGGTTTTCCAGATTCCGTTCGTCGTTCGCGACGACAGCTCCCACAGCGACATCGTCTTTCAAACCGACGATCAAACCTGGCAGGCCTATAACGGCTGGGGCGGCGCGGATGTCTATGGCGGGAACGGGCCCGGCTACGGCGGCGCCGCGTATGCGGTCAGTTACAATCGTCCCATTACGACGCGGGACGGTTCGGAAGGTGGAGAGGCCGGCACGTCCAATGACATGGTGTTCGGCGCGGAGTATCCGGCGTTCCAGTGGCTGGAGCAGAACGGATACGATGTCTCTTATATCTCCGGCGTTGACGCCTCAATCAACGGCGCCCTGTTGCTCAACCACCGCGTCTATATGGAGGCAGGTCACGACGAATACTGGACCAACAATCAGCGCGCCAACGTTCAGGCCGCGGCCCACGCAGGCGTCAACCTCGTCTTCCTGAGCGGAAACGAGATTTATTGGCAGACAAGACTCGCGCCGAGCATCGACGGCAGCGGCACGCCGAACCGCACGATGATCACCTACAAGGATACCCACGCCAACGCGGTGATCGATCCGACGGGCGTCGCGACAGGTGCCTATATGGATGCGCGGTTCGCGTCGAGCGGCGGCATGTCGGGCCAGCCCTCCAATTCCTTGACCGGGACTGTCTTTCAGGTCGACGGATTCCCCGATCGTGCCGATATCATCAATATTCCTTACGACATGAGCCAGTTGCGGTTCTGGCGGAATACATCGGTTGCGAACACCGCGCCGGGACAGTCCGCATCACTGGTCGAAAATCTTCTCGGCTACGAATGGGATGCTTCGCCGGACAACGGATTCCGGCCTGCCGGCTTGATCGATGTGTCATCGACGACCCTGACTGTGCCAACCAAGCTGCTCGACTACGGCAACACGACCGGAACCGGCACGGCAACTCATAATCTTGTCGAGTATCGCGATCCCGTCAGCGGCGCTCTGGTTTTTGGCGCCGGGACGGTCTTCTGGTCATGGGGACTATCGACCGACCACGATCAGGTGTCGGGAACGCCCAATCCAGTCGACCCGAATGTCCAGCAGGCGACTGTCAATCTGCTCGCCGATATGGGTGTTCAGCCATCGACATTGCAGGCAAGTCTCATCATCGCGACCCAATCGACGGATCATACTGCGCCGACCTCGGCGATCACCAATATTTCGACGTCGACGATCCTTGAAGGTCAGTCCGTGACAGTCAACGGCACGGCCTCCGATGTTGGCGGTCTGATCGGCGGCATCGAGGTATCGACGGATAACGGCGGCACATGGCATCCGGCGACCGCCGTTGTCGGCAAGGCGAATACGACCTGGAGCTACACGTTCAAGGCCGGTGCGTCCGGCCTGACGACAATCAGATCGCGCGCGGTTGATGACAGCCTCAATCTAGGAGCCGCAGGGGCGGGCGTCGCGCTGACGATTACGCCGTCGTCCAACCTGACGATTTTCAGCCCGACCGATACGCCAGCTATTCTGGCGAACAATGATCCGACGTCGGTGGAACTCGGCGTCAAGTTTGTGTCGGCGTCATCGGGGCTGATCACCGGCATCCGCTTTTACAAGAGCTCGCAGAACACCGGCACGCATCTCGGCAGTTTGTGGACCTCGACCGGCACGTTGCTCGCCAGCGCCACCTTCACCAATGAAACGGGAAGCGGCTGGCAGCAGGTTAATTTCGCAACACCTGTCCGCATTACGGCGGGCACCACCTATGTCGCCTCCTATCACACGAATGTCGGCGGATACTCGTCCACCGACTACTATTTCGACAATCCGGGATACACGAACGGTTCGCTCACCGCGACCGGCAACGGGTTGAACGGCGTCTATGCCTACGGGGCGGTCCCGCTCTTCCCCAATCAGATTTCGATCGTGAAGGGCGACAATTACTGGGTGGACGTTGTTTTCAACAACACCAGCCAGCAGCCGCAAGCCAACAACGACAGCGGTTTCGTTGTCACCGAGAATGGAACGCTGTCGATCTCGGCTGCGACATTGCTCGCCAACGATACGGATCCGGGCGGATTCCCGTTGTCGGTGACGGGCGTGAGCGGAGGGGTTCACGGCACAGCCAGCTATAACGCGGGCACGCAAACCGTGACCTTTGTGCCGACGGCCGGATACGCCGGGCCGGCGAACTTCACCTACACGATCGGCGATACTCAGGGTGGGACGGGTTCCGGCCAGGTCTCGTTGAAAGTCAATTACCCCATCTCGGCGCAAAGCCTGTTTGGCACCACCGACGCACCGACGGTCGTCGCGGTGAATGACCCGAGCCCCGTGGAACTCGGCGTCAAATTCACCACGTCGGCGAACGGATTGATCACCGGACTGCGTTTCTACAAAGGAGCGCAGAACACCGGTACGCATGTCGCCGATATCTGGTCGTCGACGGGAACATTGCTTGCCACGGCAACCTTCACGAATGAAACGGCAAGCGGCTGGCAGCAGGTCAGCTTCTCCCAACCCGTGTTCGTCACCGCCGGCACGACATACGTCGCCTCCTATCACAGCAACGGCAATTACTCAGCGGATCTGAATTATTTCACGAACCCGTTGACCAACGGCCAGCTTACTGCGCCTAGCGACAGCGGCGTTTATACTTACGGCAGCGGAAGCATCTTCCCGACCTCGTCCTTCAAGGCGAGCAACTATTGGGTCGATGTGGTCTTCAACAGCGCACCCCTTCAGCCGCCGATCGCCAACAATGACAGCGGCCTGTCCGCTTCCCGAAACGGCACTTTGACGATTGCCGCGGCGACGCTGCTGGCCAACGATACCGACCCGAACGGGCTTGCGCTGTCAATCAGCAGCGTCGGCAACGCCAGCAACGGCACCGTCAGCTATAACGCGAGCACGCAGACCGTGAGTTTCGTGCCAACCGCTGGTTATCTCGGTCCGGCCAGCTTCAGCTACACGATCACCGACGGGCAGGCTGGTACCTCGACAGCCAATGTGTCCCTGAATGTCGTTCCCCCGCCGCCGGTCGCGAATGCCGATAGCGGATTCATCGCCAACGAGAATGGCACGTTGTCTATTGCGGCGAGCGCGCTCCTTGCCAACGATACCGATCCCAACGGCCTTGCCTTGTCGATCACCGGTGCGGGCAACCCGACGCACGGCACGGTTTCCTTTGATGCGAACACCAACACGGTCACCTTCACGCCGACGAACGGCTACACCGGAACCGCCACCTTCACCTATGCGATCAGCGACACCAATGGCGGCACGGCCTCCGGGAACGTCGCGCTGTTCGTCAACGATCCCGTGAGCCAGAGCCTGTTCAGCCTGACATCGGCACCGTCAACGGCCAACTTGGTTGATCCAGGGTCCGTTGAACTGGGTGTCAAGTTCACGGCCGCTGCGAATGGCACCATCAGCGGCATCCGTTTCTATAAAGGATCGCAGAACACCGCGACGCATGTCGCCGACCTGTGGAGTTCCGCAGGAACGCTGCTGGCGACGGCGACGTTCACAAACGAAACAGCGAGCGGTTGGCAACAGGTCAATTTCGCCGTTCCGGTGACGATCACCGCGGGAACGACCTATGTCGCGTCCTACCACACCAGCGGCAGCTATTCGGCGGATGCCAACTATTTTGCGAACCCGCTGGTGCACGGCCAGTTGTCGGCGCCCGGCAGCGCCGGCATCTATGCCTATGGTCCCGGGTCGGTATTCCCCACGAGCGCCGTCAACGCCACGAACTATTGGGTTGATGTTGTCTATAATGGTCCGTCGCTGCAAACGCCTGTCGCGAACAACGACAGCGGCTTCAGCGTGATCGAAAATGGCACGCTGTCGATTCCTGCTTCCGCGGTCCTGGCCAACGATACGGATCCGAATGGTCTTCCGTTGTCCATCGCCAGCGTTGGCAATCCGAGCCACGGCACCGTCACCTACAATTCCGGTACCCAGACCATCAGTTTCATACCGACGACGGGTTACGCCGGCCCGGCATCATTCACCTATACCATCAGCGATGGGCAGGCCGGCGGCACCGCCTCGGCGAATGTCGCCCTCACGGTTGGGCCGCTCGCGCCCGTTGCCAAAAACGACAACGGCTTTGTCGTCACCGAGAACAATCCGCTTTCGATCTCGGCATCCGCGCTGCTCGCGAACGATACCGACCCCAGCGGCTTGCCGATGTCGATTGTCAATGTGAGTAACGCGACCAACGGCGCGGCGGTTTACAACTCGAATACCGGCACGATCACCTTCACGCCGACGACCGGATACACAGGAACGGCGAGTTTCGCTTATTCCGTCACTGATGGGAACGGAGGCGTCTCCTCAGCAAGCGCGTCATTGCTCGTCAACGATCCGACGCTTGCGAGCTTGTTCAACCCGGCTTCCGCGCCGAGCATCGTGACGGTGAACGATCCAAATTCCGTCGAACTGGGATTCAAATTCCAGGCTTCGAGCGCAGGCGAGATCACCGGACTCCGGTTCTACAAGGGCGAAGAAAACACCGGAGCTCACGTCGCGAACATCTGGAGCAGCAGCGGAACGTTGCTTGCGACACAAACCTTCAGCAACGAAACCACGAGCGGCTGGCAGCAGGTGAATTTCGCCACCCCGCTGACAGTCTCGGCAGGCACGACTTATGTCGCCTCCTACCATACGAGCGGAGACTATTCGGTGGATCCCAACTACTTCGCAACGTCGCACACCAGCGGACCGCTGACCGCGCCGTCCTCGTCTACCAGCGCCGGCAACGGTGTCTATGCCTACGGCAGTTCGAGCTTGTTCCCGAGCAACAGCTACAACTCCGCGAGCTACGGGGTCGATGTTCTGTTCAAGGCTCAACTGGCGGCGTAGCGCTGAAGGATTACGTATTCGATCCAACCGAAAGAGGGGCTGTGTATGACTGCACTCTCAAAGGCTATCAGAGCGCCGGCCAACGTCGCGAGACGCATTGTTCCGGCGGCTGTTCATGACGCGCTTTTGAATGTCTATGATGGAATGTCCTACACCTTCGCCGGACTTCCACCGCGTCACCTGCGCGCATGGATTTCGCCGTTGTGGTTCGACTTTCGTGACACCGGCCGCGATCAGCTGGAGTTCTTTGTCGAGATCGCGGGGCTGCAGCCGTCTCATCGCGTTCTGGATATAGCCTGCGGCATCGGTCGGCTCGCGATCCCTCTCGCCGGATATCTCAATGAAAGGGGAGGGTACGAGGGATTCGACATCAAGCAGGAGCTTATCGAATGGTGTCAAAGTAAGATCACTGCGCGAAAGCGGAACTTCCGTTTTCAAACCGCTGATGTCGCCACGAGCTGGAGTCCGAATGGACGGTTCTCGGTCGATAATTATCGTTTCCCTTATTCGGACAGGTCTTTCGATTTCGCATACGCAGGTTCGATATTCACGCACATCCTGCCCAATGGAGCGGCGAACTATCTCAATGAGACGGCGCGTGTTCTGAAGCCGGGAGGCCGGCTCGTATCGACCTGGCTGGTCTACAACCGGCGTAGCGTGGAGCTGACGTCAACTGCGGCAACCGTGAAAAAAAACTGGAACTACGACCACGGCGACTTCCGGGTGAAGTCTGAAGATCAGCCGGAAGCCTCGGTGGCCCATGAGGAGGCCGCGATCCGCAAAATGTATGCCGAAGCGGGTTTGGAAATTCTCGAACCCTTCCGCCCGGACGCCTCCTACCACGCCGGCAGGATTCCGGACGATCGATCGGTCGGCATCCATCTTCACTATGCGTTGAGCATTGTTGCGATCCGCTCGCCTTCCCGGATCGATTGAGGGCGATCAAGCACGGTCTTTGAACAAAACGCCATCGGGGAATACAGCGATGCACGACGAGGTCTACACGGACGGAGTGGACGAGATCACGGTGAGCGGCTCGATCGTGCGCATCGACCTTTTCAGCCTTTCACCGACCGAGCGCGATGCCAGTAACTTTCCCAAGAAGGTATTTCGTCAAAGACTGATCCTGTCGGCGGAAGGATTCGCGAACTCCGTCGAGGTCATGCAGAACGCGCTTCAGGGCCTGGTCGATGCCGGTGTGGTCAAGCGCAGCCAACCCGGCGAGATCGGGCAGGCGCCGCCCCTCAGCCTGGGCAGCAGCGAGCGTCCGGTTGCAAGTCCAGCCAGTCAGCGGCCTTCGAATGCTTCAACGAATTTCCGATAACGCCGGGCCCGATCGCGACGCTGCGGTGCCCCCGGCCGCCAGCCAGCCAGAGCGCCCGAACTTGCAGGCACGGACCGCGCTCGAATGTCTGGCGAGCGTCGCAAGACACCATGGCATTGATCTGGCCGCCGACCGGTTGCGCCATTTGTATGCCGTCGATAATGCGCCGATGTCGCAGGCGCGGATTCAGCGCATCGCCAAGGAAGCAGGGATGCGCGCGCGGGCGGCGCATCTGAACTGGGACAGGTTGCACCGGCTTGGCGAGATCTATCCGGTGGTGGCTCAACTTGCCAATGGCAACTGGGTTCTCGTGCTTGGAGCCCAAGACGGCCCGGCAGGCGAGGCGGTGAGTGTTTTCGATCCGCTTGCGGAGCGACCGGATCCACTGGTCATCAAAAAAAACTGCTTCTGTGCGAACTGGCACGGCGACGTGCTGTTGATCAAGCGAGATCGCGGGGCATCTGGAGCGCCGCGAAAATTCGGCTTCCGCTGGTTCGCCCCCGAATTGTTGCGCGAGCGGAGGCTGCTCGCCGATGTGGCCGTGGCCGCCGTGCTGCTCTATGCGCTCGGTTTGGTCATTCCACTATTCTTCCAGTTGGTCATCGACAAGGTCCTGGTGCACGAGAGCTTCACGACGCTCTATGTGCTGGCGGCAGGCGCGGTGATCGCGCTGCTGTTCGATTCGGTGTTCAGCTTCCTGCGCCGTTATCTGTTGCTCTATGCCACGAACAAGATCGACATTCGTGTTGCGACGAAAACGTTTGGGCATCTTCTGGGTTTGCCGATCAGCTTCTTTGAACACATTTCGTCCGGCGTGCTCGTGAAGCATATGCAGCAGGCGACGCGCATCCGGGAATTTCTGACCGGACGTTTGTTCCTGACCTTGCTTGATGCTCTGTCGCTTCTGGTCTTCCTTCCTGTGCTTGCTCTCTACAGCCTCAAGCTGACGTGCCTGGTGCTGGCTTTCACGGCCCTCACCGGAGTTGTGGTCACCCTGCTGGTGGGGCCGTTCCGGCGACGTCTTTACGGTCTTTACCAGGCCGAGGGCGCGCGTCAGGCATTGCTAGTCGAGGCCGTGCATGGAATGCGCACCGTCAAATCGCTGGCGATGGAGCCGCTGCAGGGAAGGGTGTGGGATGATCGTTGCGCGCAGTCCGTTTCGATGAGATTCGGTGTCGAGAAAATATCGGCTGCCGCGCAATCGGTCACAGGCTTTCTGGAAAAGCTGATGACGCTCGGAATCATCGGCCTTGGCGCCCTTGATGTCTTCAGCGGTGAGATGACGATCGGTGCGCTGGTTGCTTTCAATATGCTGGCTGGTCGCGTCTCCGGGCCGCTCGTCCAGATGGTGACGATGGTTCATGAATATCAGGAAGTCGCCCTGGCCGTGCAAATGCTCGGTGAGATCATGAACCAGGCTCGCGAGCGAGAGGGCAAGCGGGATGGGTTGCGTCCTGAACTGGACGGGCATATCGAATTCGAGAATGTGTCGTTTCGCTACGGTCCGGAGGGGCCCCCGGCGCTCGACAACATCTCGTTCACGATTCCAGCGGGGAGCGTGTTTGGCATTGTCGGCCGAAGCGGTTCCGGCAAGACGACGCTGACCCGCATGATCGCCGGCCTGTATCCGATTCAGCAGGGTCTGTTGCGCATCGACGGGTTCGACTCGCGCGAGCTGGATCTCGTTCATCTGCGCAAGAGTCTCGGGCTTGTCCTGCAGGAGAATTTCCTGTTTTGCGGCACCGTTCGCGAGAACATCACATGCGCCAAGCGCGGGGCCACTTTCGAGGAAGTTGCCCAGGCGGCACGCCTTGCAGGCGCCGACGAGTTCATCGAGCGGCTGCCGCGCGGCTTCGATACCATGCTGGAAGAGAATGCCGAAAATCTTTCCGGCGGCCAGCGGCAGCGCCTCGCCATCGCGCGAGCTCTGATCACCAATCCGCGTTTGCTGATTCTCGACGAGGCGACGAGCGCGCTGGACGCCGAAAGCGAAACGATCATTCGTCGAAACCTTCGGCGCATCGCGGAAGGGCGCACGGTCATCATTGTTTCTCACCGGCTGTCGATGCTGTCGGATGCCAACGCAATCCTAGTGATTGATCGCGGCCGGGTCTCTGACCTGGGTCATCATGATCAGCTGATGAAGAACTGCACGGCCTATCGGCAGCTTTGGAATCAGCAGATGAAGCAAATCGCATGACGAGCAGCAATCAGCGCGCGCCGGATTCCAGAACGGGGAAAGCGCCAACTCCGGGGTTCTTCGCGCGACGCCGACAGTCACGGCTGAGGGCGCATGCCCCCCTCAAGCCATCGATTATCGCCGAGTTTCAATCGGACGCCGTCGAAATCGAGGAGCGTGCGCCCCCTCGCGTGGCCCGCATCACGCTCTATAGCGTCGTCGCGCTAATCCTCGCGATGGTGGCCTGGGCATCGTTGTCCAGTGTAGAGACGATCGTCACAGCGCGCGGGAAATTGATTGCAATCAGTCCGAATGTCGCGGTCCAGCCGTTAGAAACCTCGGTCATTCGTGAGATCAAGGTCAAAGTGGGCGACATCGTGAGCAAGGGACAGCCGCTCGCGACGCTCGATCCAACCTTTTCGCAAGCCGATACCGATCAACTCCGAACCCGCGTGACCGCGCTGGATGCGGCGATCAAGCGCCTGCAATCCGAGTTGAGTGGCGGCGACTATGTTGCCGCGGATTCATCGAATTCGGATGAGTTGCTACAGGAGAAGCTGTTTCGTCAGCGCAGGGCGTTCTATGAAACGTCGCTGCGTAACTATGATGCACAGATTGCGAGCGCGCAGGCCAACCTGAAGGCGGGCGAAGACGAAGAAGGGCTGGTGCGTCAAAGATTGGAAACCCTGCAGTCGATCGAGACCATGCGCAGCTCCCTGATGGAGAAGAAGGTCGGCTCGCGGCTGAATTTACTGCTGTCGAAGGATGCGCGGCTTGAAGTGGAAAACAATCTGGCGCGTGTCGTCGGAAGCGAGGCGGATTACAAGCACCGTGTCGAGAAAGCGAGAGCCGACCGGCAGGTCTTCGCGGATGACTTCCGTCGCACAGCCTATCAGGAACTCGTGGACACCCGGGCCAAACAGAACAGCGCCGCGGAAGAGCTCAAGAAGGCCGAGCGCCGGCGGCAATTGACGGTCATGGCTGCGCCAGTCGATGCCGTCGTTCTCGAGATTGCCAACCGTACGGTGGGCTCAGTCGTGCGCGAGGCGGAGACGCTCTTTGTGCTGGTGCCGCGCGACACGCCTTTGCAGGCGGAAGTGAACGTCGAGGGTCGGGATATCGGGCAGATTTCGATAGGGCAGCCCGTCCGGATCAAGTTCGATGCCTTTCCGTTCCAGAAGTACGGAACGGGATCTGGGAAGGTCAGCGTCGTCAGCAAGGATTCATTCGGGGCCGAAGCCAAGAGCGATGGGTCCCATCGCGCGATCCCCGCATATTACCGCGTGCTGGTGGATCTCGACAGAGCACGGCTGCGCGGTCAGCCCGCACAATTCCAGATGATCCCGGGAATGGAGCTGACGGCGGAGATGAAGGTGGGAGATCGTCGGGTGATCTCCTATTTCCTGTATCCCCTCATTCGTGGATTGGACGAGAGCATACGTGAGCCGTGACGAGCGCGATGTTTCCATCGCGGGAGGTTTTGGATGAACAGCAGTCCGAATGCTGAAAGCCTGGCGAACGTTGTGCGGCTGGACGATATACAGCGGCCGGCCAATTCGCCGCTGGTGAATTATGCATTGAGTGGTCTTCGGAGATGCTGGATGCTGGAGCATGGGCGCTGGTCGCACATCTATCATCTCGACGGTCGTTCCGAACCCAATCAATCTATTCCACATAGCGATGTATTCTACACGCTCAATGTGCTGCTCGGCCTGTCACGGCTGAAGGTCATCCCGGATTCGATCGATGTGCGGGGGATATTCGCGCGGAACGTTTCGCAACTGACGATGCTGCCGGTCGCGAAATATGCATACGGCATGGCTTTGTGGTCCGGCGCGGAGTTGCAACTGGATATTCCGGGTCATGTTGTGGATCGGATCGACGGCCTGCTGTCGGATCGGAAAAGCTGGCGGGATCTGCGGGCGCAGGATTTGGGGATGCTGCTGACCGGGGCTGTCGCTCAGGTCAGAGCGGACGAGAAGCGGTGGCTTCCATTTGCTCACATGCTTTTTGTCGCCCTCACCGAGAGGTACCACAGCACGTCCGGGCTGTTCTACAATGCGGCCACGGGACTCCGAAGGCGCTTTTCATCCTTCGCTAGTCAGACATATCTGACGCTTGCTTGTTATCATTACGGAGAACTGACCAGAAATCTTCACGCACTCGGCATGGCAAAGGAATGCACCCGGAGATTGATCGAGCTGCAGGGGCCGCAAGGCGAATGGCCATGGTTCTACGATGCGCTGCAAGGACGGGTCCTTGATTTCTATGAGGTCTATTCCGTCCATCAGTATGGCATGGCGCCGGCGTTTCTCGAATGCGCCGAGCGCCACGATGTCCGCGGCGCGCGGAACGCGCTGATAAAAGGCTTCAAATGGGTGCTGGGTCACAACCAGCTACGAAAATCGATGCTGGTGCCGGGGGTGCAGCTGTCTTTCCGATCACAGGTGAGGAGCGCAGAACTCCATACCAACAAACGCCGGGCGCTTCGCGCGATCGGAAATTCGATCTTGCGGCGTGATGAACACCTGATCGATCCTGCCGGTGTTGGCCTTCGCCTCGAATGCCGCAGTTACGAATTGGGATGGATTCTCTGGTCCTTTGGCAAGCGGTCCGATCTGCTCGAGTTGACGCACGATCGCGCATTTGCCGACGCAACGCGCGATACGTGTCTCAACTCGTAGTCTCGATTTATAGCCTGAAGTCGGGTGCGGTCGTCATACGCCAGCGCTCCGATTCCAGAGCACCGTATTGCTCTGCCGCAGCAGGCTGAGCATCTTTCGTGCGCGATGGGCGCGGATCGCGACCAGAATCATAATGGCCTTGAGGCGAGTCGTGACGCCATGTATCCGGTCGCTGCTGACGACGGTGGCGAGGTCGATGATGGGAGACCCCAGAACTGCGACGGAGCGGAGCACCCAGCGAAGTTTCCACGCGGGCTTGCCCTGAGCCATATTCAGATAGTGCTGAATCTGGCGGTCCCACTTCACGCAGAGCTCGCGCAGCGAGCGGCGCGCGGGGTGAAAGACAATCGCATTCGGAAGAAAGTGAAACTGAAACCCGGCGCTGCGGGCGCGTTCGCCCCATTCCATATCCTCCGCGAACTGGATGCCGACAAACGGCTCGATCTTGTCGAGGTCGGCCCGCCGGGCACTGAGGTTCGCCGTGATCGAGTAGCCGTGACGTTCGATATACAGCTTGTTCCGGAATCCGAAGACGCTTTCATACGCTTCCACCGCGGTCAGCGTTTCCTTGTTCCGCGGCCAGATGCGGACGTCGCCGCCGACGATGGTCTTGCCGGGCAAAGATCGCAGGGCCTGCGCGACATTCAGCAGCCAATCAGGATCGGCCCGGCAATCAGCATCGATAAACGCCAGAATTTCGCCGGTCGCATGTCGAACCCCAGCGTTGCGGGCCGGACCGGGGCCGGGCTCTGGCTCGTGCAGCAGGCGAGCAGAGGGATAGCGGGCCATGACCTCGACGGGGGGCGAGGTCGATCCGTTATCAATCACAATGATCTCGAACAGGGCGGGAGAGAGGCGCTGGCTCTGGAGGCTGGCAAGACAGGCCCCGAGGTCCCCTGCCTGGTTGAGGTGAGGGATAACAACGGAGATCAGGGGGCCGTCTGAATCCATGTCGAGAGCTGCCTCCAGCTGGTCGAGCGCAAGACGTCGCTGACGCGATTGTTATTATAAATTAAATCGACTAAATGAAATAAGAATTATTGCAATTAAATGCTTTGCAGTATATTGTTATTAAATAATAACGCTGAAGGCGGGAGAGGCTGGCGTGATTGGCCTTTTCCGTCGAGAAGCTGGTGCTTTCCTCATATTTTGAGGCGACAGAGATGCGGGAGAGTTTTCTGGGCTGCCCCATCGATGTTCTGACCATGGCCGAGACAGTCGGTCTGGCGCGAGACGCGATGCGAACCCGCAACAGGCTGCAGCACGTTGCCCTCAACGTCGCTAAACTGGTGAATATGCGCCGGGATCCCATCCTGGCCGCCGATGTTGCCAATAGCGATCTGGTCGGCATCGACGGGATGGGGATCGTCTGGGCCGCGAGGTTTTTCGGCATTCCCGTGAAGGAGCGAGTTGCCGGGATCGATCTGTTAGTCGAACTGCTTGCCCTGTGCGCCAACGACGGATTCAGGCCGTATTTTCTTGGTGCGTCACGCGACACGTTGCAACAATCCGCTCTTCAGGTGCGGCGTCGCTATCCGGCGATCCAGTTTTCCGGATTGAGAGACGGCTATTTTTCCACCGAGCAGGAAGACGAAATCGTCGAGGATATCAGGCAAAGTCATGCGGATTGCCTGTTCATCGGGATACCGACGCCGAGGAAGGAGCGTTTCCTCGCCGCCCATCGCGATGAGCTAAACGTCCCCTTCATCATGGGCGTGGGGGGCTCGTTCGACGTCCTGGCTGGCCAGATTCAGCGCGCTCCCGCCCGTATGCAGGCGCTTGGTCTTGAATGGCTGTACCGCGTCTATCAAGAACCGGGACGAATGTGGTGGCGCTACGCCAAGACCAACACGCTTTTCGCTGGAATTCTGGCGCGGGCGCTCGTGGAGCATGGCGTCCACCTGATGCCGAGGGCGCGCAGTGGTTCGAGCGCCAGCCCAACTCAGCCGGGGGGATGACGTGCAAAAACACTTCTTCGTCCTGGTTGGGACTCGTCCGGAGGCCATCAAGCTGTTTCCGGTCATCAACCGGCTGAAGGCCGAGACGAATGCAACCGTCACGGTCTGCGCGACGGCGCAGCACCGGCAATTGCTCGATCAGGTCCTGAAACTGGCCAACATTGTTCCGGATGTCGATCTCAATGTGATGACAGCCAATCAAACCCTCGATCGGCTTAGCGCGCGATTGCTCGAGGGCATTGGCGCCGTGCTCGACAACGTGCGTCCGAGCAGGGTTATCGTGCAGGGGGATACGACGACGGCGATGACCGGCGCTCTGGCCTGCTATTATCGCCGCATTCCGGTGTCCCATGTCGAGGCCGGGTTGAGGAGCGGCAACATCTACGCTCCATGGCCGGAAGAGGTGAACCGCAAGATCATCGGGACGATCGCGGACCAGCACTTCGCGCCGACCAAACGAGCAGCGCAGTCGCTGCGGCGCGAGAACGTGCCGAAGGACCGCATCCACGTCACCGGGAATACGGTAGTTGACGCCTTGCTCGCCGTGAAATCCATCGTCGATTCCGATCCACGTCTTGTCTCCCGTTGGGATGGCATAAGGGCCAATCAAGGCAACCGCCGCATCATTCTGGTGACATGCCATCGGCGCGAGAACTTCGGCGCCGGCGTTCTAAATATCGTCGAGGCGCTTCAGGAAATTCTCCGACGGCAGGACGTGGCAATTGTTTTGCCGATTCATCCGAACCCGAACGTTTTCGATGTGCTTTCCTCCCGTCTTTCCAATCATCCCCGCGTCGAGTTGATTTCCCCCCAGGAGTATTCCGACTTCGTCAGCCTGCTTTCTCTTGCCTATCTGGTGCTGACCGACTCGGGCGGTGTTCAAGAAGAAGCGCCGACGTTGGGCAAGCCGGTTCTGGTCATGCGCGAGACGACGGAGCGGCCCGAAGGCGTTGAGGCGGGAACCGCGCGTCTCGTCGGCGCAAACCCAAGCAAGATCATCGAAGAGACGGTTCGCCTGCTCGATGACGACGATCACTACTTGGCGATGTCCCGTGCCCATAACCCCTTTGGGGACGGCCGGGCGAGCGAGCGCATCGTAAGGGCCCTTCTCGATGCTTGAAATCAAGAAAGTCGCTGTTATCGGCCTCGGCTATATCGGCTTGCCCACGGCGGCTGTGATTGCGAGCCGAGGCATGAAGGTTGTCGGGATCGATACAAACCCGGACATCGTGAAAACGGTTGCATCGGGCACGATCCATATTGTCGAGCCGGACCTCGATGGACTGGTGCAAAAAGTCGTGTCGAATGGCTCGCTGGTCGCGATGCTGGAGCCCGAGCAGGCCGATGTCTTCATAATCGCCGTTCCAACGCCGATCGACAGCGCCAACCGGCCGGACCTGACATGCGTGATGGCGGCTATCGAGCGCATCACCGATCTGCTCAGGCCGGGAAATATCGTCATTCTCGAATCCACGTCGCCGGTCGGAACGACTGAAACGGTCGCAAGGAAGATCATCGAGAGGCGCCCCGATCTCAGTATCGGATCCGTAAACGGCGAGGAGCCGATCTCCGTTGCCTATTGCCCTGAACGGGTATTGCCGGGCCGCATATTGTCCGAACTGGTCAACAACGATCGTTGTATCGGCGGTATCAGCACGTTGTGCGCAAGGCGCGCTCAGCGCTTTTACAAGATGTTTGTCCGAGGGGCATGTGTGGCAACGACGGCGCGGGCGGCGGAATTGGTCAAACTGACCGAGAATGCGTATCGCGACACCAATATCGCGTTTGCAAATGAGTTATCTCTGATCTGCGACCGCTATGGGATCAATGTCTGGGAAGTCATCGACCTGGCTAACCGGCATCCCCGGGTCAATGTGTTGCGGCCGGGGCCCGGTGTCGGCGGTCACTGTATCGCGGTTGATCCCTGGTTCATCATCGATTCAGTCCCCGATCTCGCGCGCGTGATGAGGACGAGCCGCGAAGTTAATAATCGCAAGACGGAAACCATCATCGAGCGCGCGATCGCACTGATCGACGACCACCCTTATGCGAACGTTGCCTGCTGCGGCCTGACCTTCAAGGCGAATGTCGATGACCTGCGCGAGAGTCCCGCGTTCGACATCGCGCTGCATCTGGCCGCTAAATATGGATCGCGCATCAGGATTGTCGAGCCGAACCTGCGCCGGATTCCGGCAGAACTGGCCAAGCACGGCGCGGAAATAGTGCGCATCGAGGAGGCGATGCACTCCTGCGAAATCGCGCTTCTTCTGGTCGATCACGACGAATTCAAAATGATTCCGCTCGCCGAGCGGCGCCATCTCGACGTGATCGATACGCGCGGCATTTGGCAAGACATGCCGGTCCGAACGTGAAGACGGATCGGCGCAAGGAAGCTTTTTTGTGAACATGAGTATGCGGGTGTGAGATGCAGCAAGGGTTAGTCGGCATTGGAGTGGTGGGGTACGGCTATTGGGGGCCGAACCTTGTCCGCAATTTCATGAACAGCCAGGTCGCGCGCGTGGTTGCCGTGAGCGACCTTGATCCAGTGAGGCTCGCGGCGACCAAGCGCCTTTATCCCGCGGTCGAGACCACATCCCGGTTCCGCGACCTCCTCACCAATCCCGAGATCGATGCCGTCGCAATTGCAACGCCAGTTCATACTCATTACGAACTCACGCTGGCCGCGCTCAAGGCCGGAAAGCACGTCCTGGTCGAGAAGCCGTTGGCCCAGACGTCCGAGCAGGTTCTTTCCCTGATTGAGGAAGCCGAACGGCGACGCCTCACGTTGATGGTTGACCACACGTTTCTTTACACGCCTGCGGTCCAGAAAATCCGTCAGCTCATAACCGAGGACGCTCTCGGCAAGATTTACTATTACAACGGCGTCCGCGCGAGTCTCGGTCTGTTTCAAAGCGATGTGAATGTGATCTGGGATCTGGCCGTTCACGACATATCGATCATCCAGTACCTCTTTGATGAGGAGCCGATCGCGGTCTCTGCGACAGGCGCCTGTCATATCGCGGGCGCGCCAGAGAACATGGCGCATATTGCCCTGTTCTTTCAGAGCAATTGCGTGGCTCACGTCAGCGTCAATTGGTTGTCTCCGATCAAGGTGCGGCAGAGTTTTGTCGGTGGAAGCCGCAAGATGATCGTCTATGACGATCTGGAACCGACCGAAAAGATCAAGATTTACGATAAAGGCATTACCGTCAACGGTTCCGCGGAGCGCGCGCACCAGCTCAGGATTGGCTATCGTGCCGGAGATATGTGGGCACCACATCTTGCTGCAACGGAAGCGTTGCAAACCGAGGCCGAGCACTTCGTTGACTGCGTGAGAAGCGGAAAGTCGCCAGCCTCCAATGGAATTACCGGGCTTCGCGTCATTGAGATTCTTGAAGCCGCATCGCGCTCGGTCACTGCTCAGGGCAATCCGGTTCGCCTGAAGCGGTGGCACAGAACAGGGGAAATGGCCCTATGATTCCCGATGATCTCGACGACGTCCTGCCGCGCAAGAAGAAAGCGGGCTCTCGCGTGGTCAAGGCAATTCATGGCGTCCGGGAGATCGAGCCGGACCCGCCGTTCGAACTCGGTATGGCTGCACATCTCGCTGGCCGTCTCGGGCGGGAGCAGCTGCATGAGGCTTATGCGCAGCACGCCGCCGGCGCAACCGCCATCGATGACATCATGCGTCGCGTGTGTTTGCGGACGCTCGTCAGAAGCATGGGCTCGGGAGCGACGGTGCGCAGGCACGTCACCGTCATACATCCGGAGACATTCGAGATCGGCGACGGCGTATTCTTCGGCGAGCAATCGATCATTCAGGGCCGGCTCGATGGCTGCTTCGTCATCGGCAAGGGCGTCTGGATCGGCCCGCAGAGCTATTTCGACGCACGAGACCTTGTTCTGGAGGAATATGTCGGTTGGGGCTCCGGTGCGAAAGTCTTGGGATCGGAGCATACCGGCGATCCGCTCGACGTGCCGTTCATCCGCACTGACCTCAAGATCGCTCCGGTGCGTATTTGCGCATGGGCAGACATCGGTGTGAACTCGGTTGTCTTGCCGGGCGTGACGGTCGGCCGGGGCGCGATTGTCGGCGCGGGTGCCGTCGTCACCCGGGATGTTCCCGACTTCGCGATCGTTGCCGGCGTCCCGGCCAGGGTGATCCGCTGGCGAAAGAAACAGGGTTTCGAAGGCATCCAGGCGGGGCGCCGAAGCAGCAGGAAGTTTGGTCGATCCGACTAGAATGCCGCAGGCGCGGTGACGACAGCATCGAGACGCGGTCAGCTTGGATAGCAATGAACCTGGTTCAACGATCGATCATTTTCTCAGCTGTGGAGCGATATGGAAGCATGTTCTTCCTGTTGCTTTCGATCGCGATCCTGTCGCGACTGCTGACGCCCGAGGAGTTCGGCGTATTTGCTATTGTCAATGCGCTCACCACGGTGACAGCGGCATCTTTTCAGGAGTTTGGCGGGGCGAACTACCTGATCCAGAAATCGTCGCTCTCCCGACGAAACATCAGAACATCGTTCACGATCACGTTCTGTATGTCGATACTGATCGGCGCTCTGCTGTTCGCGATCAAGGATGATCTGGCTGCGTTTTTCGGTCAGCAGGCGCTGGCGACGGGCATCGCCGTTTCAGTGCTGAACTTCCTGCTGTGGCCGCTTTCGATAACGGTATCGGCGCTTTTCAGACGCGATATGGAGTTTGGCGCACTGGCGGTTTGTAATCTGACCGCTAATTTCATAACGGCAGTGGTCTCGATTGTTCTTGCGATGATGAGCTACAGTTATATGGCTCCGATCTGGGGCACGGTTGTAGGTAATGTGATTCTCGCGGTCTTCCTGATTTTGTGGCGAAGGGAATTCGGGCTTTTTCGTCCATCGCTGGCGGGATATCGCGACGTCTTTGCGTTTGGCTTCTATTCCAGCGGCGTTGCGATCATCAACGTGTTCTACAGCTTCGCGCCACAGTTGATCCTCGCGCGAACGCTGAACCTCGCGGCTGTTGGTCTCTACAGCCGCGCCGTGAGCGTCACGCAGATTTTCGACAGAATGGTTGTTCAGGTCTTGTCGCCGGTGATCATGCCGGCAATTTTCTCACACACCAAGGCCGGAGGCGATTTGAAGACAGTTTACCTGACATCGGTGGAACTGCTGTCGTCGGTTCAGTGGCCGTTCCTAATGTTCGTCGCGATCATGGCCCATCCGCTGATCCTGGTTTGGCTGGGCCCAACCTGGCTGGAAATCGTTCCATTGGTCCGGCTTCTGTGCATCGGCTATCTTGCGTTGTTTGCCGCCTGCCTGACCTATCCGGTTCTGGTGGCGGTCGGACGCGTGCGTGATGCATTGACCGCGTCGCTGATCTCGCTTCCACCGTCGCTGTTGCTGATCAGCGTTGCCTCGTTCTATGGTGTCGAGGCAGTTGCGGCGACGGCGCTCGTCGCCCTTCCATTCCAGACCTTTGTCGCGATTTACTACATTAGCAGGCATATCGGCATGAGCTTCTCTGAATTCTTCCGCGCAACCGTCAAGAGTGCGGCCGTTGCCTTATGCAGTTCCGCGGGAGCGCTCCTTGCTGCTCTCGCGGTGCAGCTTGGACTGGTCGGATCAGGCGCGGGGTTGATTGCCGGTGGGATTCTGGCGGGTGCGGGATGGCTGCTTGGCCTTTTTCTGACCGGCCATCCTTTGCTCAATCATCTTCGTGCTGCTGCCAAGGAACTGAGGTTTGCTCTACCGAGATCCGGATTTGCTGCGGGAGGCGCCGTCGCGCGCTCGGCGAAGAAATCCGCTTGAGGGGATGGGTTGGCGAGCACGGCGACGCAAAGGAAGATTGTCTGGATTGGAGAACCGAATGCCAATTGCAAAGGATGTCCGACTGGGAAGTGACGTCAAGATTCATCATCCTGACCTCGTGAACCTATATGGTTGCGCTGTCGGCGATGAGACAAAGATTGGGACGTTCGTCGAGATACAGGCTGGAGCCGAAATCGGGGCGCGCTGCAAGATATCGTCGCACACCTTCATCTGCGAAGGCGTGACGATCGAGGACGAAGTATTCGTCGGGCATGGCGTAATGTTCATCAACGACAAGCTTCCGAGAGCGACCCTGCCGAGCGGTGAGTTGCAGGGCGACGCCGACTGGAAACTGGAAACCACCCGGATTTGCCGGCGTGCGTCGATCGGGTCGAACGCTACGATCATGTGCGGAATAACCATCGGCGAAAATGTCACGGTCGGTGCGGGCGCGGTCGTCACCCGGGACGTTCCTCCCAACACCGTTGTCGCCGGTGTACCAGCGCGGATAGTGACCGGCCATGACAATCATCGCGTCAGGGCTGCGGCAGGTTCGGGGCGTTCCTGATCCGCGGAGATCGGCAGACTGGGGCGAAGTGCCTGAGTATTTAAATTGTAAATATAATAATTCGTTGTGGTGATTTATTTTGTATTTTATGATAAGTTAAATGACGACGATTGAATACTTTCAGCGGTCGCATCGGTGAGTGATCTGGTTTTGGTGGCCGGCCGGAATATTGAAGGGAGCTGTCTTTGATACCCCTTGTCGATCTGAAAGCTCAGCACCAACAACTCAGGTCCGAGATCCACTCCGCGGTGGCGCGGGTGATCGACAACACGCAGTTCGCGTTGGGCCCGGACGTCGCCGCATTCGAAGAGCGCTTCGCTTCGTACTGTCATGCGAGGCATTGCATCGCGGTGAATAGCGGAACGTCCGCGTTGCATCTAGCACTTCTGACAGCGGGCGTCGGCCTGGGCGACGAGGTGATCACCGTGGCGATGACCTTCGTCGCCACCACGGCGGCAATTCTCTATTGCGGAGCCAAGCCCGTTTTCGTGGATGTCGATCCCGTCAGCCGGACGCTGAACCCGAAGCTAATCGAGGCGGCCATCACGCCCCGGACCAAAGCGATTGTTCCCGTTCACCTGCATGGTCTCATGGCCGACATGGACGCGATCGTGAGTATCGCGCGTCGCCACAACCTCGTGGTGATCGAGGATGCGGCTCAGGCTCACGGCGCCGAATACAAGGGCCGCCGCGCGGGTTCGATCGGTGATTTCGGCTGTTTCAGCTTTTATCCGGCCAAGAATCTCGGCGCGTGCGGCGAGGGCGGCGCGGTGGTGTGCAACCACTCTGAACTCGCGCGTCATGTCGCGCTGCTCAGGGATTGGGGACAGGAAGCCAAGTACAATCATGTGCTGGCCGGCTACAATTACCGCATGGATGGTATTCAGGGCGCGATCCTGAACGTCAAGATGAACCACATCGAGGCGTGGACGGATGCGCGTAGAGCCGCCGCATCTGAATACGATCGCTTGCTTGATGCGCATTCGTACAGGCGGCCGGCACCTCCGTCCCATAGCCGGCACGTTTATCATGTGTATGCCATTGAAGTCCCGCAGCGTGACGACGTCCTCGCTGCGCTCCACGCGGCAGGCATCGGGGCCGGGATTCACTACCCCGTTCCGGTTCATCTTCAAAAGGCCTATGCAAATCTTGGGTATGGGATCGGCGATCTGCCGGTCACCGAGTTGCTGGCAAAGCAGTTTCTTTCACTTCCGATGTATCCCGAACTTCAGCCGAAGCAGATCGTCGAGATCATCTCGGAGTTGAAGGCTGTTCTGATTGCTGCATGACGGGCGAGCCGATCGGAGCGCCTGACTGAGCGCTGTCAATCTAATTGGCGAGGAGGCGAATGCCGTGACTGACCTGAAGGGAAAGAGGGTTCTGGTAACCGGCGGTGCCGGATTCATCGGTTCGCACATCGTCGATCTGCTGTGTGACGAGGGGTGCCGCGAGATCGTGGTGCTCGACAATATGGTGCGCGGTCGCCTCGAAAACCTCGAGCACGCGCTGATCCATGAGCCGATCCGGATTGTCCACGGCGACATTCGCGACAGTGGATTGATGGCGACGCTTGTGAAATCAGCCGACATCGTTTTCCATCAGGCAGCGCTGCGCATTACGCACTGCGCGGCTGAGCCGCGTCTGGCGATGGAGGTCATGGTGCAATCGACGTTCGATCTGCTCGAACTTTGCGTCAAGCACGAGATCGAGAAGGTCGTGGCCGCCTCGTCGGCATCGGTCTATGGCCTGGCGGACGAATTCCCCACGACCGAGCACCAGAATCCTTACGATAACCGGACGCTCTATGGTGCGGCCAAGGCCTTCAACGAGGGCCTGTTGCGTTCGTTCAACGATATGTATGGGCTGTCCTACGTCGCGTTCCGGTACTTCAATGTTTACGGAAATCGCATGGACATCCATGGCCGATATACCGAGGTGCTCATCCGATGGATGGAACGGCTGGAAGCCGGGCTGCCGCCGACCATTTTTGGTGATGGCCGACAGACGATGGATTTCGTTCATGCCCGCGACGTCGCACGCGCAAATATTCTTGGCGCGAAAGCGATGGCAAGCGACGAGGTGTTCAATATCGCCAGCGGCGAGGAGACGAGCCTCGCGCAACTCGCCAGATCGCTCTCCTCGGTGATGGGACATCCTCATTTGACACCCGAGTTCGCGCCTGAAAGGTCGGTTAATTCCGTTCCTCGTCGTCTCGCCTCCACGGCAAAGGCCGAGCGGATGCTTGGTTTCCGCGCGCAGGTGTCCCTGGACGAAGGACTGAGTGAGTTGGTCGATTGGTGGCGCGGGGAACGCGGCGCAGACATGATCCCGCAAAAACAACAGGCGATACAGTTGTGATTCCTATCGCATTGCCAATTCTCGATGGTGAAGAAGGCGAAGCTGCCCGTCGGACGGTTTTGTCGGGCTGGTTGTCGCAGGGGCCGCAAGTCGCGGCATTCGAGCATGAGTTCGCCGCGTTGGTGGGGGCATCGTATGCCTGCGCGGTCTCTAACTGCACGGCCGCTCTGCATCTCGCATTGCGCGCTATCGGCGTCGGTCCGGGCGACGAAGTGGTGACAGCGAGCCACTCCTTCATCGCGAGCGCCAACAGCATTCGCTATTGCGGAGCGACGCCGGTGTTCGTCGATATCGACCCATCGACCTACAATCTCGACCCGGAGCGGGTGGCAGAAGCGATCACTGAGCGAACGCGAGCTATCCTCGTCGTTCACCAGATGGGAATGCCTTGCGATCTTGCCGCTTTAAAGGCATTGGCGGATCGTCATCAAATTTCCCTGATCGAGGACGCGGCCTGTGCCGCGGGCAGCCAGATTCGCATCGATGGGCTATGGGATTGGATCGGCAAACCGCATGGGCAGATCGCGTGCTTCTCCTTTCATCCTCGCAAGGTCATCACGACAGGGGAGGGTGGAATGATGGCGACTGGTAGCGTGGATCTTGACCAAAAATTCAAGCTGCTCCGTCAGCATGGCATGAGCGTGCCCGACACGGTCAGGCATGGTTCGCAGCAGGTGATTTTCGAGGACTATCTGGAGGTCGGATTCAACTACCGGATGACCGATATGCAGGCAGCGATCGGGCGAAAGCAGCTCGAGCGGCTGACAGATATCGTGTCGCGCCGTCGCGCTCTTGCTGGGCTTTATGCCGAGCTGCTCGGCAACATCGAAGGGCTCAGTCTGCCGTTTGAGCCGGAATGGGCACGCTCCAACTGGCAAAGCTATTGCGTGCGGCTGCCGGATCGCGTCGATCAGAGGGCGGTGATGCAGAGCTTGCTTGATCAGGGTATCGCAACCCGCCGCGGGATCATGTGTGCCCATCGTGAGGTGCCTTACGCCCACGAAAAGCAGCGCCATGATCTGTGTCAGTCGGAATTGGCGCAGGATCGCTCGATCCTGCTTCCGATCTATGCGCAAATGGTCGAGGAGGACCAGGTTCGCGTCGCCGATGCACTTAAGGCGACGTTACGGAACTGATTGCCGCTGCGAATCCATTTTCGCCATTGTTCTGCTTGCGCGAAATGCGGTGAGCAGGTTGGGTTATTTTCTTTTGGCAGGAGCTTGCTGCGCAGACGCTGTTGTTGGAGCGGTTTGATGGCTTGCGAGGATTCTGGCGATGAGGTCTCGCGCGTTGCTGTCGTCGATCGCGGCGGTCCCGCGCCAGCGTTGATAACCGCGTTGCAGTTTTCCGCCGGTCAGCCCCGCGGTGGAGCGGACGAAGTCGGCAAGCCGCGCAAAGGCCGGAACAGTATCCTGCAGGGCGGACAGATACATCTGTTCCTGGCGGTCCGCCGCCTGGCGCAAGCTGAATCGTTCAACGACGAGATTGCGCGCGAACTGGCCGAGATCTCCTCGCAACGAAGGTGAATCCGCAAGGCGCTCGAGCGCCATGCGCAGCGCGGATGCACCGGCACCAAGCGATCCCGGCCCGAGGCCGTACCACCCCTGTCGAAGAAAGGTTGGCAGGCTTTGTGGTGTCAGCAATTCGCTGAAGCCGTCTTCGCCGATCACGATAAGCGGCTTGCCGAAGGCCATTCCCCGGAGTGCGGACCCACCCTGGCCGATGATGATGTCCGCGGCGGCGTAGGCGCTGGCAGGATCGAGAATTTCTCCGGTCATCACCACCGTGTTGCGGCCAGCGGTGGCGTTGGCTTGGGCCGCATGGGCGGCGACCGTTTCCCGCGCCCGGCCGTCCCCGACAATCAGCAGCCGTACGTCGCGGCCTGAGCGAGCCATTTCACCAACTGAATCGCAAGCGGCCAGCAATCCCTCCAGCTTGAGTTCGGGGACCAGCCGGCAGATCATCGCGATGACGATCTGCTTCGGCCCAATGCCGTACTTCGCGCGCAAGGCTCCGCCATCGATCAGCGGCGTATCGGCCTCCGCATCAACCGGCGGTTCGAGGAGGGTAACGTGCTGGTGACCCGCTTCGAGCGCAGCCCGGCGGATCAGTTCGGTCCCAACCATCAGCGGCACGGTTCGCGGCAGGAACGGAGCCACCGACATCGACATCACCGTGCCGACGACAGGGACCTGTTGAAGAAGGGCAGGGCCCAGGAACGCCTCGATAATCGGCGGCCATTCATAGCCGTGCACCACGTCGACACCCAAATCCCGGACCACCCGAACCATCGTCTGGATGACTTTTGGCGATGGGCGCCGCCGGTGCAGTGAAATTTCAATGGTGCGCAGCCCCATCTTGTGAACGCGCTCAACCAGTGGCCCGGGTTCGGACATCACGATGACATCGTGGCCGCGATCCCGCACGGCACCCGCTAACTGGACAGCGTTGAGCTGCGATCCTCCGATCTCCATGGTGTGCGGATAAACGAGGATTTTCATTCTGTGCGATGCCTGGGTCATTATCCGGACGGCCCTCCGTCCGGGCAGGGCTTCGGGTGGGCAATCCGGCCTGCCGTTTCCGGCGGTCCGCGGCTGGAACCGATAGCCGCCGGTGGATTGTCTCGTCTGAATATATCCGCGAATTAAATAACAGTGGACGAAATAATAACTCGCATCTACCATCAAACCAAGTGGTTATGATTAATATATTTGATTTGTGTTCGGCCGGATGACATGGCCGGCCCGGAAGTTCTTGGAGTCTGATCAGGAAAGTCAGGAATGGAAGATTCTTCCGAGCGTGGCCGGTTGTCTCCGCTGCGTGTGCTGGTCGCGATCGCGAGTTACGGCGCCTCGAATGATCGCTATCTCAAGCAGCTGATCCGCGAATACCAGACGATGTCGTTTGCGGTGGATATCGTCATCATCTCGAATATCGAGAAGCGGGTTGCCGACGACATCGAATGCCTTGTCGGCCTTCCAAGCAGGAATCCGTGGTCGTTGCCGTTCTCGCATAAGAAGCTGTTCGCGGATCGGGCCGATCGATACGACCTCTTTATCTATTCCGAGGATGACATCCTCATCACGGAAAAGAACCTGCTGGCATTTCTGGATGTCACCGCATCCTTGCAGGATGATGAAGTCGCAGGATTTCTGCGCATCGAGAAGGGCGACGACGACGTCATCAACTTTCCGGATGTCCATGCCTATTTCCACTGGAACACGACATCGGTCCGGTCGCGAGGGCAATACACGCTGGCAAGCTTCACCAATGAACATGCCGCTTGCTACGTGCTCACGCGCCAGCAACTCGCCAAAGCGATCAAGTCGGGTGGCTTCATCGTGGAGCCACACGAAGGGAAGTACGACCTTCTCTGCACGGCCGCGACCGATCCGTACACCCAGTGCGGGTTGACGAAGCTCATTCCGGTTTCGCATCTCGACGACTTCACAGTGCATCATTTGTCGAACAAATACGTTGACAGCATGGGGATCAGAAAAGTCTCGCTGCTTCAGCAAATCGGGGCATTGCTTCAAGCCGCCGCAGATCCGCAAGCTCCCCCGCCTCTTCTCGGAGCAGAGACCCGGCTCTGGCGTTGCATGTATTCCAAGGATTATTACGAGCCGGCGAGCGAGCCGGCCGTTGCAATGATTCCGGATCATGCGCGGAGCATCCTGTCGATCGGATGTGGATCAGGTTGCAGCGAGCGGCGGCTTGTCGAGCGGGGATGTCGCGTTGTTGCGGCGCCGCTTGATCCGGTTATCGCCAGTTACGCAGCGGCACAAGGCATCGAGATGGTGCCTGGCGATCTTCGCGCGGTGTTGGCGAAAGTCGAGTCCGAGCAGTTTGATTGTGTCCTTTACCAGAACGTGCTCCATCTTGCGCCGGATCCCGTCGAAATGCTTGCGCTCTTCAGGAGTGTCCTAGCGCCCTCTGCGCTGGTGATCATTCAAGTTCCGAACATGCTGTGCATTCCCGTTCTATGGCGGGGAGCGCGTGACCGGCGGCGTCTGCATCGCCGGGGCGGTTACGAAGCGACGGGCGTACATTTCACATCCGTCGGCAGGATCAGGGAGTGGTGCCACCGCGCCGGGTTAACACTCGACAAGGTGGTTCCGATTCTGCACCGCCGGGCGGAACCGATCCGCCCCGTCATGCGCGGCTTTGTCGGAGTCTCGATGGCGCCTGAGCTGGTCGTCGTTGCGCGTGCGGCCCTGCCGACATCTGCTCCGGCTGACAAGACAATCGAATCCGTCAGGCGGAAACGCGCCGCGTTGGCCGATGATCGGAATTAATAGTTATATTTAATTCTATTGTGTGTTGATGGCTGGATTAACCGCGCTTGATATTTAATTCTGGTCAACTATGATGAATCGAATAAGATTTTCGACCCTTGGAAATCCAGATGACCTTGCTGGAGAAATTTGCAGCGGTTTCCTTTAAGGGGCCAGGATTTGGTCAGATCCGCCTCGTCGCGGCGTTGCTCGTGGTCGCGCACCATTCGTGGTGGGGCACCCATGATCTGCTTTATGGATACAGCGGTGGCCTGGTTCATTCCGGGCTGTTCGCGGTGATCGTGTTCTTTTGCCTGAGTGGGTTCCTGGTGACCCCGAGCCTTGCGCGGTCAGGCGACACCATCAAGTTCGTGACCCATCGGATGCTGCGGATATTTCCGGCGTTGATTGTGGTCGTCGCAGCGTCGATGCTGCTGCTCGGGCCGATCGTAACCCGCTATACGTTGGACGAGTACTTCACAGATCGCCAATTCTATCTGTACGCGAAGAACATTATCACTCTGACGGCTCACTTTTTGCCAGGCGTGTCTTATCGCACTGGAGAGCCCGCCGTTATCAACGGTGCGCTGTGGACGCTGAATATCGAGGTGATATCGTACATTGCGCTTGCGGTGCTGGGAGTTGTGGGCGTTCTGCGTCGCCGTTCTCTGGTTCTCGCCGTTTTCCTCGCGGCTTATGCCATCTATATTCTTCCCACATTCGACGCGACCACCGGCGCCAGCGTGCCGTCGCGTTTTGCGACTTTCATAAGCCTTTTCGTTTATTTCATCGCGGGCGCGGCGCTGTTTTTGTACAGCGATCGTATTCCGTTCTCCGGGCGGCTTGCTGCGTGCGCGTTCATTGCCATCATGGTGGGACTGCCAGCCGGCCTCGGCGCGGTCGTTCTGCCGATCTGTCTGCCGTATCTCGTCGTGTGTCTCGGCCTTTGCGCCATTCCGGGGCAGTCGTTTTTCAAGCGCGATCTGTCTTATGGAGCCTATCTGATTCATTCGCCTGTGTTGGTCGCGATGACTTTGTGGCTCAACACGCCGCCGGGATGGCAGGCGGCAGCGACCACTGTAGCGATAACATTGGTTTTGGCATTCCTATCGTGGACGTATGTCGAAGAACCGGCGTTGCGCCGGAAAAAAGTCGTGTCGGACTGGTTGGCGCAGTTGGTCCGCGAGTCAGGGCAGTATGTTTTCGGCGCGACTGGTCCGGTCAAACAGACTTCAGCCGCCGCATTTCCATTCAGCGACAAGAGCATGGATCAAGTGAGATCGACGAACGTGTCGCCGAACAGAGCAAGTGGATTGGTTGAACCGAGGGTCAGCGTGATCATTGTCAGCTACAACACGCGCGACATGACGCTCGAATGCCTTCAGTCGATTGTCACGCAGACGCGCGATGTGAGCTATGAGGTCATTGTCATCGACAACAACTCGTCGGACGGGTCGGCGGAGGCCATTCGTAACCAGTTTCCGGACCTGCGATTGATCGCGCTCACCGAGAATGTGGGCTTTGCCCGGGCCAACAACCTGGCGGCAAAGGAAGCGCGTGGTGAAAGGCTGCTGCTCCTCAATCCAGATACGGTGATCCTTGATCGCGCCGTCGACCGGCTGATTGCCTTTGCCGATCGAACACCTTCCTTTCACGTCTGGGGTGGCCGAACCCTCTATGGTGACGGACGCCTCAATCCGACCTCGTGTTGGCGCAGGATCACGCTGTGGAATCTCACGTGCTTCGCTTTGGGCCTGACCTATTTTGGCCGCCGCAGCCCACTGCTGAATTCGGAGTCCTACGGCGGATGGGACCGCAACACGACTCGTCACGTCGATATCGTCACCGGGTGTTTCTTCCTGATCGATCATGACCTGTGGACGCAACTGAAAGGATTTGATCCCGCTTTTTTCATGTATGGCGAGGAGGCCGATCTCTGTCACCGCGCTCGTCAGGTTGGCGCGCGGCCGGCGATCACGCCGAGCGCAACGATCGTGCACTATGGCGGCGCCTCGGAGCGCGTGCCGGTTGACAAGATGGTGAAGGTGTTCAAGGGGCGTATCACGCTCATCAACTGCCACTTCTCGTTGTTCACCCGTGGTCTTGCCCGGCGGCTGCATCTGTTGGCGGCATTGACGCGATGGGTCGGTTACCGGACAGCGGCGAGACTTTCCGATCGCGCCGCCTTCGATCAGAGCGCCGAGTACTGGCGCTTGATCTGGCGTCGCCGGCTCGAATGGATCAACGGTTATGGCTTGAAAAATGACCGACCTTGATCCGCATGGGAATGGAAAGCGATTCCGGCATAGTACCCGGATGCGTACCTTTGGCACCGTTGCCATCGTCTTCATGAGCGCGACGGGCATCACGTGCTTGATCAACGGTCCGGCGGAAGCGCAGGCGGTGCGGGTGGCTACGACCGCCGATGGGCAGATCGCGAAACTGGATCACGCGAAGTTGTCCGACTGGTACGCGCGCTGGAAGCAATACATCGACCACGACGCGCGGAGTAACCGCTTCTGCGACAAGGAGATGGGCGAACAGGTCGGATGGCTGATATCGCCGTATCTGTCAGCCTTCTACTATGGCTATCTCGCCAGCAAGGACCCGCATTGGGTGGATATGCTGCAGAACTGGGCGGATTCCTGGATCAGGCGCGCGGTGCGGGAGCCGGACGGATTTCCCGGTTGGCCAAAGGTTGGCGGGATTGCCGCGCCTGTCGAGAACTACGATGAGTTCTATGCCGACAGCATGTTGGGCGAGGCGATGGCGCTGCGGCCGCTCGTTCTGATGTCCGCGGAAATTCTCAAGACGCCGGCACTGAAGGCAAAGTACGGCGACAAAGCCCAGTCCTATATCGATCTGTCGGAACAGATCTACGCCAAGTGGGACAGCCGCGGCGCATGGCGCGACGCCGATCCGGGCGGAGGCATCTCCATCGTTCTTCCTTTCGGGATTGATCAGAAGACCGGAGGCTGGACCGAAGGCTACAAGGATCGGCACGATCCGCACGTCGGTTTTTCGCATCCGGACAACAAGGCCAATCTGGTGGGGATGTGGCTTCTGGCGATGTACGACGCCACCGGAAAGTCGATCTACAGGGAGCGGGCCGAGAAGTGGTTCCGGTTGATGAAGTCGCGGATGAAGCCGAAGGCCGACGGCACTTTCGAGATCTGGTCCTATTGGTCGCCGGCGGGGCCTTGGGACTACAAGTCCTTCCATCGTCCCAAGCATTGGGTCGGCGTCCATCCCAATCCCGGCTACTATGCGATCGACGTGGAAGCGATCGTGATCGCTTACCAGCATGATGTGGTTTTCACCAAGGACGATATTGATCGGCTGATCGCGACGTCGCACGCCGAGAAGCGAAGCTGGGCCGCGCTGATCCCTTACGACATGGCGACACGGCGGCAATTTGAAGACAGTCTCAAGCCGGACAGTTGGGCGGGGCTAGGTGATACGCCATGGTACCTCGCGCTTCAGATACGGCAGGACAAGATAGATCGTTGACCGGCGGAGGACATTCGCAGTGACGAGTGGCATCAACGAGTTCGACCGCGGTCTGCCTCGGTTCGCGGCCAGAGGCCGGGTCGGATCGACCGGTCTGCCGCAGCGACGCGATGCGTCTCGCGCCTATCCCCTTGTCGCGTGGCTGGCGCTGTGTGGAGTCGTGCTGCCGACGGAATTGCAACTTTCCGTCGCCGGTGCCCGGGTGACGCTCGGCCGCATGGGGATCATGCTTCTGATCGTACCGGCCCTCTTTACGCTCTGCCGGAAGGGTCGAAAACTTCTTGTTTCCGATCTTATCGCTGTTGCGCTCGCTGCCTGGATGGTCGGCGTCGCGATTTATGCCGGAGATAAGGATTCGATATCTTCGGCCATGGCACTTAGCATCGAGTACACGGGAGGCTATCTCGTCGCACGGGCGTTCTTTTTCGGGCCATCCGCGCTCAAGGAGTTTACGCGCGTGCTGAAGGTGCTGACCGTCATCGTTGTTGCGTTCGGCATGGCGGATGTCATGGCCGGGCGATGGGTGGTCCATGATTTTCTGACGTCAGTTGTCGGCAGTCCATGGCTCGGCGCGATCTATCGCGGCGACACCGTACGCGCGGCCTCCACCCTCGATCATCCGATTCTTTTCGGAACATTCTGTTCTCTGAGCGGGGGGATCTTTCTCCATTCCGAATCCACCACGCTGCGGCGCATGTTCTGGGTTGGAATCTGCTTTGTCGGATGCGCGTTCTCGCAATCATCCGCAGGGATGATGAGCTTCTTTATCGCCCTGTCGGCCTGCATCTATCAACGCGCGATGAGGTCGTTTCCGGCCCGATGGGGCTTGTTCTGGTTTGTCGTCGCGGTGATCGCGGCCGTCGTCTTCGCCGCCGCCAACCATCCGATTGGATGGATCATCTCCCATATGACATTCGATCCGTCGAGCGGGTTCTACCGTATTCTGATCTGGGATGCGGCTTTCGTCAAAATCGCTCAGGCGCCGGTGACCGGCTTTGCGTTCGATCTTTTGAACAGTGACATTCTTGACCATACTGTCGACAGTGTGTGGCTGGTTTCGGCGCTCCGGTTCGGTCTGCCCGTGATAGCGCTGATGGTTTTGGTCAATCTCGTCACGATATTGCCGACGTCTCAACAACGCGTGAGACGGCCCGGCGGTGACTACATGGTCCGTATGCGCCGTGCGTTCACCCTGGTGCTCCTGCTCTATATGTTCGTAGGACTGACCGTCCATTTCTGGAGCTTCATGTGGATCTTCTGGGGGCTGTGTGTCGGCTGCCGCGCATCGCTCCGGGAGTGGTTCATGGATACAGGCCGTACGTAAGGCATGAGATGACACGAGAAAATCGGGAAAGGCGGTAGTCATGTCGGCGACGTCGAGCAGCGACAATCTGACGGTGGTCCCCGGAAAAGCGAGAGGAGCGGCAGCGGTGAGCTTCGCGGACCGCCTGAGGCCTTATGTCTGGACGCTCCGGAGCGGCCTGCGCACCATGCGTTTTCTGTTCGGACGATTTCCTAGAGAATGTCCGGTTTGCGGGTACAAAGGGCGTTTTTTTGCCTATGCCAATCCGCTCGCGCTCGGCATCAACATCGACTCGCTGTGCCCGCGCTGCTTCTCCCATGAACGGCACCGGCTGCTCGTTCTCGCCGACCGGGCGCAGGCGCTTTTCGCGAACAAGAACATCCTGCACTTCGCGCCCGAGCATGGACTGAAGGCCTACATCCACGCCCGGCAACCGCGCGGCTATACCACGTGCGAATTCGGCGGGCGCGGCGCCGACCTCGATATCAATATCGAGAAGATCGATTTGCCCGATAATGCCTTCGAACTCGTCGTCTGCTGCCACATCCTGGAGCACGTGGACGATCACCTGGCCATTCCTGATCTTTTCCGTATCGTCAGCAAGGGTGGCACGCTGATTGCGATGACCCCGGTTATCGAAGGGTGGGATAAGACCTTCGAGGACGGGAGCAAGCAGAAGACAGAGGACGATCGAATCCTCTATTTCAATCAGCACGATCATCTTCGTTTTTTTGGCGGCGACTTGCGGAGCCGCTTGCGATCGGCCGGCTTCATTGTTGACGAGTACACCGCCGTTGAACCGGACGTCTCGCGCTATGGGCTGATCCGGGGCGAGAAGGTCTTTCTGTGCCGCAAGCCGGAAGCCTGAGCCACTGTTCGAGCGTCGCTGCGAGCGTCGCGCGCTTTCAAGATGCCAGAAGGTGCGGGATTTGCGCGCTGTGTTCGTCCAGAAGGAACCAGTTCATATAACTGCGATGTCGGGGGACAAATCGCCCGCCGACATAGCCATAATATGAGTAGCCGCGCTCTGCGAGAAAATCGATCAGCGCGGGCCACGGCCACGCCGACATGATAATGGGGCGGCTGGATTTCAGGGTTTCTTCCGCCCCGGATAGGGCCTCGATCTCCGAACGCTGGATCGAGAGTTTGATAAGCGCGGGGTGAAGTCCGAGCGAGTCGAGCGGCCGCCCCTTCACATGACAGGTCTCGATCGCAACCTTTCTTGGATTGAAGAAATAAAAACGCTCGGCGTTCGGCCAATCCCTCGCTTCCTCGAGCTTCAGCGAGGCAAGCCCGTCAAGCATGAAATCCCGATAGTACGGAATGTGCAGGGTAAACTCTTTCTCGGCTGCGCAGAGGGCCAAATCCAAAACGGAAATGTCCGTGTCGCCGCGATACCGCTCCACCAAATTCGCGGCGAGCCGCGGGTTGGGTTCAAAGGCGATGATCTTTGGAGATTTTACCGCGTTCTTGAAAGCAACGATGCTTTGACCGCGATTGGCTCCGACATCGAGGAGCAGCTTTCCCTTCAGGTCGAAATGGCGAAGACCACCATAATCCGATTTGTAGAGCATGCCGGTCGATTTAAAGAAACGGTGGTGAAATGCGAATTTCGCTTCAACCAGGGCGGGAAACTGAACCTGCGCTGTGCGCAGAGCCTTCTTTATGTTGACGCCCGACAAACCCATTTGCGTGCACCCC
This sequence comes from Nitrobacter hamburgensis X14, assembly GCF_000013885.1. Taxonomy (NCBI): domain Bacteria; kingdom Pseudomonadati; phylum Pseudomonadota; class Alphaproteobacteria; order Hyphomicrobiales; family Nitrobacteraceae; genus Nitrobacter; species Nitrobacter hamburgensis. The sequence goes on along the minus strand of NC_007964.1, from coordinate 3,335,997 downwards.
GAGGAGCAGCCTTGCCAAACATGGGAGTTTCAAATTCGATAGTATGTTGCCCGGCCGGCCGGTGCAACTGAAACGCGATCAGCCGCAATAAATTATCGCTATAATTATAATGCAGCGTCGGAAGGTCGATTGCCGTGACGAAGGAAGTTGAATTTTTGTCTCCGTGACATTGCGGCAACAAGTTTGAAAAATGGTGCGTCACTCAACGGATTAATCCGTTGTTTGTTTGTTTTTCGGGACGTCAAATTAACAGGTGCTTCGAAATGACCCTAGCCGGGTCGTTATATGGTCCCAAAAAAGCCTCTCGCCAACGACCACAAGGCCAGCCGTGCAAACACGCATGACATGACCGCCACCGCGAGGACGGAATCTGGGTCTGTCGTGTCAGAACAACAACAGTCGGACCTACATTTTAAGGAGAGCTGCCTTGGCTTCTACTACCCCCTCAAACGGATGGCCTGATGCAACCAGTACGGGCGTTCCTGCTGGCGTGACACTGACGGCTTCGGGTGACGTGATTATCGACAAACCCGGCACGGTGATCTCGGGACTGAATATCCGCGGAAGTGTCTATATCAACGCGGACAACGTGACGGTGGAGAATTGTCAGATCACGTCCAGTGGCTGGGCAGTCGTTAAAGTGAAGTCCGGCGTGACGGGCGCCGTCGTGCAGGATTGCACGATCGACGGCACCGGTCATGGCCCCGATGGCACCGGCAACGAAGGCATTATGGGGCAGGGCACGTTCCTGCGGAATAATATCTCCAATGTCGAAAACGGCATCACGATTACCGGCAATAACTCGGTGATCATGGACAATTATATCCACGATCTCAATGCCGGCGGCTCGCCGCATTATGACGGCATCCAGATCGACGGTGGGGTCTCCAATATCCAGATCTCCCACAACTCGATCATCAATCAGCGCGGCTGGACGTCCGCGATCATGATCGACAATTACTTCGGAGCGGCCTCCAATATCTCCGTTGATAATAATCTGCTCGTCGGCGGTGCTTATACGGTCTATTCCGACGGCAGCTTCAGCAGCAGCCCCATTACCGGCGTTTCCTTCACCAATAATCATATTGGCGGCGGTGCATACGGACCGGCGATGATCCGGGGAAGCAACCCGGTCTACACCGGCAATATCGATGACGGCGCCACGCTGGCTCAGGGACTCCAAACGACCGGCCAGCCGAGTGGGTCCCAGCTGACGACACCGGAACTGCCGCATGCACCGGATGCGCCGACCATCGCGTCGTTCTCCAATGACAGTGGGGTCGCCGGTGATGGCATCACCAATGACAACACGCTGGCCCTCAAGGGCACTGCGGCTGCGAACAGCACGGTGAAGGTGTTCGACGGCGCGACCCAGATCGGCACCGCGACCGCCAGCGGCAGCGGCGCCTGGAGCTTCACCACGGCTGCGCTGGCCGATGGCAAGCATAGCCTGACGGCGAAAGCCGCGGATGCGTCGGGGCAGACAAGCGCGGCGTCTTCAGCGCTCGGCGTGACCATCGATACCAAGGCGCCGGACGCGCCGGTCGAGGTCGATCACTCGGTCGTCAACGGGGATCAGTTGCTGCTCAAGGGCACAGCCGAAGCCAACAGCACGATCAAGGTGTTCGACGGAACCACCGTTGTCGGCACTGCGAAGGCAGACGCCAGCGGGAACTGGAGCGTACAGACCTCGTCGCTGTCCAGCGGGACTCATGTCCTGACTGCAACGGCAACCGACGCGGCCGGGAACACCAGCCCGCAGTCGCTGCCGTTCGATCCAGTGATCGAAAAGCCAGCCCCCACGCCGCCACTGTCGGCTCCCAAGATCTTGTCGGTTTCAGAGGATACCGGGGTGGCTGGCGATCTCGTCACCAGTGACAACACGTTGACCCTGGAGGGGACAGCGGCCGCCAACAGTACCGTGAAGGTGTTCGACGGCACGACCCAAATCGGGACTGCAACCGCCAACGACAAGGGGGCATGGAGTTTCACCACGGCAACACTCACCGATGGCAAGCACAACCTGACGGCGAAGGCGATGGATGCGTCGGGGCAGACAAGCGCGGCGTCTTCGGCGCTCGGCGTCACCATCGATACGCATCCGCCTGCGGCACCGAAGATCGGATCGATCTCCTCGGACGGCAAGGTGGTGAGCGATGGTATCGTCCATTCGGATCACGTGACCTTCACGGGTACCGGCGAGGCCAACAGCACGGTCAAGATCTACGACGGGACGACGCAGATCGGCACGGCAACCGCAAACAATAAGGGCGCCTGGACTTATACCGCGGACACGTTGAAGGATGGTTCCCATCAGTTCAGCGCCAAGGCCATCGATCTGGCCGGCAACATCAGTGGTGCCTCCAAGGCTCAGGGCCTGACGATCGATTCGCATGCGGCAGGCTCAGGTGGGACGACGGGGCCAGCAGATTCACACGGCTGGCCTGATGCAACCACTACGGGCGTTCCTGCTGGCGTGACACTGACGGCTTCGGGCGACGTGATTATCGACAAGCCGGGGACGGTGATCTCCGGGTTCGATATTCGCGGCGGCGTTTACATCAACGCCAACAACGTGACGGTTGAGAACTGCAAGATCACGTCGAGCGGTTGGGCCGCCGTCAAGGTCAAATCGGGCGTGACGGGCGCGGTGGTGCAGGATTGCACTATCGACGGCACCGGCCACGGTCCCGATGGCACCGGCAATGAAGGCATCATGGGGCAGGGCACGTTCCTGCGAAACAATATCTCCAACGTCGAAAACGGCATCACGATCACCGGCAGCAACTCGGTAATCAAGGACAACTATATCCATCATCTCAAAGCCGGCGGTTCGCCGCACTATGACGGCATTCAGATCGACGGTGGCGTTTCCAATATCCAGATCTCCCACAACTCGATCATCAATCAAAACGGCGGGACGTCGGCGATTATGATCGACAACTACTTCGGGGCGGTCTCGAACGTCGCTGTGAACAACAATCTGCTGGTTGGCGGGGCCTACACGGTCTATGCGGATGGCTCACAGGGCAGCAAACCGATTACCGGTGTCTCGTTCACCGACAACCATATAGGCGGTGGCCAGTATGGGCCGGCGTTGATCCGGGGAAACAAGCCGGTCTACACCGGTAACGTCGACGACGGCGCCACCCTGGCCCAGGGACTTCATACGACAGGCCAGCCGAGCGGATCGTTGCAGACGTCGACAACGGACGCGCCTCATGCGTTGGCCATTGCGTCGGTCTCCAACGACGGCGGGGTCGTCGGCGATGGCACGCACAGCCTGACGGCGAAGGCCGTGGATGTGTCGGGCCAGGCCAGCGCGGCGTCTTCGGTTCCGGGCGTGACCATCGACACCAAGGCGCCGGACGCGCCGAAGATCGGATCGATCTCTTCGGACGGCAAGGTGGTGAGCGATGGCGTTGCCCATTCGGGTCACGTGAGCTTGGCTGGCACCGCCGAGGCTCACAGCACCGTCAAGGTCTATGACGGGACGACGCAGATCGGCACCGCGACCGCCAATGACAAGGGAGCATGGACCTATGACGCCGCCGCCCTGAAGGACGGCAGTCATCAGTTCAGCGCCAAGGCCATGGATCTGACCGGCAATATCAGTGGTGCCTCCAAGGCGCAGGGTCTGACTGTAGATACGCACACCGATGGATCGTCAGGTGGCTCCTCGGGTCACCATGGCGGCGGGCTCTCGGCTGATTTCACGAGCATGTTCCATAACGGGAACGACACCGTGACATTCAAGGGGACCGCTGATCCGTACAGCCAGATCTCGATCTACGACAACGGCAAGGGTGACGCGCTCGGCGTTGCCAAGGCCGGTGCTGACGGAAAGTGGAGCTTCAACACCAAGTCTGCAGTCTCGGATACGGTACACAACTTCACTGCGGAGGTCACGAACAAGGCCGGCCATACGGGCTCGAGTTCGGGCAGTGCCATTCTCGGCACGGGTGGAAACGATGTGCTGAAAAGCACGTCGGGCAATGACCTGTTCCATGGACACGGAGGTCATGACACTTTCGTGTTCGCGCCGAACTTCGGTGCGGATGTCATCACTGACTTCCGGGCGAGCGGTCGCAGCCACGACGTGGTGCAGTTCAGCAAGAGTGTGTTCGACAATTTCGCGGACGTCTTGTCCCACGCGGCACAGAGCGGACACGATGTTGCCATCGACTCCGGCGGAGGCAATACGCTGACGCTGAAGGATACGAAGCTGGCGGCGCTGGACAAGACCGACTTCCATTTCGTGTAGTCGCGTCGAAATTCGTTCAAAGTAACGAGTCCGTAACAAGAACGACACCCAAGAGCCGTTAGGCGGCTCTTGGGTGCAGCTGAATCTTAGGATCGTGAGACAAATACGATGGCAGAATTTCGCCGGCGGGTTTCAGTTCCCCTGCCCAATAGGAATCGGCCCGCTCAGATGATCGGACCTGCGGCCGGATCATCTCAGGCGGTTTCAGCCGCGGCCGGGCCACGACGAACTTCCCAATCGACTGAATTCGGGATGAAGTCACGCGCGCTGTTTGATGCGGTTGCGCGCGGCGGTGCTTTTTCTCGTTTCCGCGACAGTGTGCGGGGGGCGGTTGAACGGATCAGGCCGCTGGTCTTTTCATCTCGGCGGCGAAGACCTCTTGCAGCCTACACCGGGCAGAAGTCCGAGGTCGGAGATTTTCTGTCCTCCTGCCGTCAGGCGTTTTGGGGGTTGGCGGTCTTCAGCGGCTTGAGCAACATCCTGATGCTCACTGGCTCATTCTTCATGCTAGAGGTGTATGATCGCGTCCTGCCAAGTCGCAGCGTTTCGACCCTGATCGCACTGCTTCTGCTGGCGACCATTCTGTATGCTTTCCAAGGCGCGCTCGATCTGGTTCGCACTCGTATCAGCGGCCGCATAGGGCGGTATCTTGAAGAGACCTTAGGTTCCAGGGTCTATGATGCCATTGTGCGCCTGCCGCTAAAAACCCGTGGCGACGGCGATGGATTGCAGCCGCTTCGCGATATCGATCAGGTGCGCGGCTTTCTTTCCAGCGGCGGCCCAACTGCGCTTTTTGATATTCCATGGATGCCGCTTTATCTCGGTATCTGCTTTTACTTCCATTTCTGGATCGGTGTGGTGGCGCTGATTGGCGCCTGCGTGCTCGTCGTATTCACTGTGCTGACCGAGATTCGGACCAAGGGAGCTACAAAGGCATCCGCAGGGTTTGCGACGTCACGAAATGCGCTGGCATCCGAAGGGCGGCGCAACGCAGAGGTTTTGCGAGCCATGGGAATGAGGCATCGCGCTGCGGAGCGCTGGCATCAAGTCAATATGAACTATATGGCTGCTAACGAAGCAGCAAGCGACGCGGGGAGCGCCCTCGGCGGAATGTCGAAGGTCTTCCGCATGATCCTGCAGTCCGGTGTCCTCGCTGTCGGCGCCTTTCTGGTTATCCATCAGGAAGCTACGGCGGGTATCATTATCGCCAGTTCAATCCTGACCGCGCGCGCCCTTGCGCCAGTGGAGATGGCCATCGCGAACTGGAAGGGCTTTACGAGCGCGCGGCAAGCGGGGCGGCGGCTTGATCAGCTTTTGACGCTCCTACCCAAGGAGCAGGAGCCCATGGAGCTTCCGGCGCCAGAGCGATCATTGAGTGTCGACCGTATCCATGTCGTACCGCCCAGCGCCGAGAGGCCAGTGCTGTATGATGTCTCTTTCGCTCTCTCGAGCGGTCAAGGATTGGGAATTATCGGGCCGAGCGGATCTGGCAAATCGTCTCTAGCGCGTGCTCTTGTGGGTGTTTGGCCCCAGTCGCACGGCAAGATCAGGATCGACAACGCCGCGCTTGATCAATGGTCGCCTGAGGCCCTTGGCCAGCACCTCGGGTATCTTCCGCAGGGGGTCGAGCTGTTCGACGGGAGTATTGCCGCCAATATCGCGCGTTTCGATCCGAAGGCGACTGCCGCCGCCGTGTTGGGCGCCGCGCGTGCAGCTGGCGTTCACGAGCTCATTCTTTCCTTCCCTGATGGATACGGAACCCGGATCGGTGAGGGCGGCACGGCGCTTTCTGCGGGGCAGCGTCAGCGGATTGCGCTTGCGCGCGCATTTTACGGCGATCCGTTTCTCGTGGTGCTTGATGAGCCGAGTTCAAATCTCGATTCTGAGGGCGAAGCGGCTCTGACGGAGGCAATTCTGAATGTGCGTCGCCGCGGCGGGATCGTCATCGTCGTGACGCATCGGCTAAAGTCACTTGATGGTGTCGATCATGTGCTGGTGATAGCCGATAGCACGGTCAAGGCCTTCGGTGAGAGGGATGAAGTCCTCAACAAAGTCCTACGCAATTCGGAGCCGGTACCGATGAGAACGGTTGCCGAAGGCGGAAGGAAGTGATGAGCAACAATCTGGACTCGGCCCAGCATTCGATTCAGCGCTACCTGCTGGCAGGAACGTTTCTCGTCTTGCTGGTGACGTTTGGAATTGGCGGTTGGGCCGCAACTACCGAGCTCTCAAGCGCTGTGGTCGCGCCGGGCGTTCTCGTTGTCGATTCCAGTGTCAAGAAAGTCCAGCACCCGACGGGAGGTGTCATCGGCGAACTGCGCGTGCGCGATGGTGACCACGTGCGTGCGGGTGACATTCTGGTTCGTCTTGACGAAACGCAAACCCGGGCAGCGGCGACGATCATCACCAAAAGCGTCGATGAGCTCCTGGCGCGTCAGGCGCGCCTCGAAACCGAACGTGATAATATTCCGGAACTCGCTTTCCCAGCCGCTCTCCTGGATCGCGCTCACGATCCGGCCTCAGACGCCGCTCGCGCTGTCGCCGCGGAGCGCAGTCTTTTCGACCTGCGCCGTCAGGCGCGCGAAGGACAAAAGTCGCAGCTCAAGGAACGCTCCGCGCAACTACAGGATGAAATCAAGGGCTACCAGGGACAAGTCGAAGCGAAAAAGAAAGAAGTCGACTTCATCCAGCAGGAACTCGAAGGCGTACGAACTCTTTTTCAGAAGAATCTCGTGCCGATCAGCCGTTTGACGGCTCTGGAGCGCGATTCGGCCCGTATCGAAGGCGAGCGAAGTCAATTGTCTGGTATGATTGCGCAGGCCAAGGGCAAGACGGCCGAGATCCAGCTTCAGATTATCCAGATCGACCAGGATCTCCGCAGCGAGGTCGGTAAGGATCTCGTCGAGGTGCGCTCAAAGATTTCCGAAATGGCTGAACGCAAGATCGCCGCGGTTGACCAGTTGCAGCGCATTGACATTCGCGCGCCCCAGGATGGCGTTGTCTATCAGCTCTCGGTGCATACCGTCGGTGGCGTGATCGCGCCCGGCGAGCAAATCATGCTGATCGTGCCCGATGCCGATACCCTAGCGGTTGAAGTCAAGATCGCGCCCCAGGATATCGATCATGTCCATGTCGGACAGCTGGCCATCCTGCGGTTTTCCGCATTCAACCAGCATACCACGCCAGAAATAACGGGCGCGGTCAGTGTGATCTCTCCGGATCTTACACAGGATCAGCGTACGGGCACCAGCTTCTACACAACGCGTATCGCGTTGAAGCCGGAGGAGCTTGAACGTCTGGGCTCGGTCAAGCTCATTCCCGGCATGCCTGCGGATGCCTTTATTCAGATGGGAGACCGCACAGTGCTATCCTATTTGATGAAGCCTCTGCGTGATCAGGCCGCAAGAGCATTCAAGGAAAAATAGCCGGCGCGCCGGCGTCGCGGCCGCATCCCGGCATCTTCGCCGTGCTTAGCATCGGTGGCGAACGGCGAAGATTCATCGCCGGGGATGACTGGACGCATTCGTGGATCGCCGTGGGTCGAGTCGCGCGCGTGCGGTCGCGTCATAGACCTTCACGTCTTCCTTAAGTCTTTTCGCGTGGATCGCGGCAACGGAATCCGGACTTCGCACCGGATATCCGGCGACGGCATTGCTTTCTCCAGCGCGCCTGGCGTTATCGCTGGCGCTGACTCGCTGAAATCCCTCTGATCCAATCGTGTCGTCGTGGGATGTTTCGACATCCGGCAATTCGTCGAGCCAGTCACGTACGTCGATGAGGGGCATGATCTTGGCGGCCTCGATCGTCATGCAGGTCAATCGTCCTGTAGCAAAGGCACCGGTATCGATATTGATCCGGTTGAACCGGATGTCCGGCTCAAGCACGGGCGTGTGGCCGTGGACAACGATCTTCTCGAACTCCTTGTCCCAAAGCAGGAAGTCGTCGCGAATCCAGAGAAGGTCGTCTTCTATCTGCTGTTGAATGGGAATAAGCGGGCGCAAGCCAGCGTGGACGAAAAGAAAATCTCCACAAACGAACGAAAGCTTGAGAGCCTCGAAGAACTTGCGGTGAGATTCGGGCGTTGCGCTGGCGAGGTCGCGCGCGAGTCTGGCTTGATCATTGAAGGACGGGTTCATCGGCGGCTTTAGTCCGTACGAGACGAGGGTCTCGAGACCACCATATTGCCGCCAATTATCCAGGAGCGCGGGGGTCTTCAGGAAATGGAGCAAGAACGTCTCATGGTTCCCCTTGAGGAAAACCATTTCTGGCGTGCGGCCTGGCGTGACCAGAAGATCAAGGACCTCCTTCGAGTCCGGGCCGCGATCGATGTAGTCGCCAAGGAAAACCGCGATCGGCCGGGATACCGGATGGAGCGCGATGTCCACCTCGATCTGGAGAAGTAATGATGCCAGAAGATCAGCTCGGCCGTGTACGTCGCCGATTGCGTAGATGCGAACTCCCGCTGGAACATGCGGAGGCTTTCTTTCGTTGCGTCGAGAAGGCAGCTTCCACACGAGATCGAACTCAACCCGGTTCCAGACAAGAATAAACAGCGACGGATTTGGCATAAGGTTTCTACCTCCGGCCAAGAGCATCGGCTGCATTGAATGCCACTATAGACCCTATCGCTATTGAGAATGTGTACGAGTCGACCGTGCAGTTTGCAGATATGGGAGCGTCGCTCAACATTAAGGCTTGCGTTGCATGACGGGAGCCACCTAGATTTTACGGAAGATTGCAGATTTTCTGTTCATATTTAACACGCCTGCGGCGCAGCCATGTATCACAAGCTTGTCGCGACAGCCGCTTGGCTAAGCTTGGCATTCATCGTTTTCGCTACGTTATCGCCGATTGACTTGCGGCCTCAAGTTGCCGGCGTGGGCCTAGACCGTTTCGCTGCGTTTGCAGCGACCGGCTTGCTGTTTGGGCTGGCGTATCCGCGTCGGCCGGGTCTCGTTGTTGCGCTCGTTCTCTGTGGCGCCTGCATTCTCGAGATGACTCAGCTGATTACGACCGATCGGCATGGCCGTCTTCCTGATCTGTTCGTTAAGATGGCCGGCGGCTCGACGGGTATTCTGATCGCCCAGTTCTGGAATCACCTGACGAGCTGAACCCGGATTATGCTGGCTTCAGCTCTCATCAGAGGGCTAATCGCATGATCGATTAAAGAGCCCGGGCTAGGTGCCGTATGGTTAACGGTTATCCGGAGGCGTCAGGATAAGTGTAACATTGGCTGCCATTCAGATCGACGTCGTGAGTTTACACATTATATATCTTGAGTGCATGATATTAAATAGTTAAATAAATAATGTCTACTAGGATTATATGAGGCCCCAGAAATGGCTGACCGGGCCGCGGTATTGGTGACTGGCGGTGCTGGCTATATTGGCTCGCACTGCTGCAAGGCGTTGGCCGAAGCCGGATACCGTCCGGTCTGCTTCGACAATTTTTCGACAGGTCATCGGCGCTTCGTGAAGTGGGGTCCCATGATCACCGGAGATGTCCGGGACCCGAGGCAACTTCAGGCGGTCTTCCAGTCATATGATTTTTCTGCGGTCATGCATTTTGCGGCCTCCAGTTCGGTGGGGGAGTCGGTCACTGATCCGCAAAAGTACTACGCGAACAATGTCGGCGGCACGCTGGCGCTGCTGAGCGCGATGCGCGGGGCAGGCAGCGGGCGGCTGGTGTTCTCCAGCACGGGTGCGGTCTACGGAAATGCGGGATCGGAAAGCGCGCCCCGGTTTCCGGTCAATCCCTATGGCAAGTCGAAGTTGATGATTGAGGAAATCCTGTCCGACTATCGGCAGGCCTATGATCTCAATTCAGTTTGCTTCAGGTACTTCAATGCGAGCGGCGCCGATGCGTGTGGAGCGATTGGCGAATGCCGCGATCCGGAAACCCATTTGATTCCGCGGGCGATGATGGCCCTGCAAGGAGAGATTCCTGACTTCGGCATTTTTGGGGACGACTACGATACGCCCGATGGTACCGCAGTCCGCGACTACATTCATGTCACTGACCTTGTCAGTGCGCACGTCCAGGCGGTGAACATGCTAATGGGGGGCATGCGGGGTGTCTACAACCTGGGTACCGGCGTCGGATATTCCGTGAGCGAGGTTTTATCTGCAATCTTCGCGGAGGCAGGATCGAAGATGCCGCGGGTTTATTACCCGAGGCGTCCGGGTGATCCATCCGTTTTAATCGCGGATTCTTCGGTCGCTCGAATGCATCTCGGATTTAATCCTATCCATTCCAACCTCGGGACGATCATACGCACGGCATGGAACTGGCACACCAAAGGCGCATTTGAGCAGTTGCGGGGAGGCCGGAGATCCACGGTTTCGATCTCGCTTCAACGCGCGCGATCGCCGAACCATGATTTGAATTAACTGGCGGAGGATCATTGCGAGTTCGTCTGGAATAAATCGATGCGTTACGAAATCGCGTGAAGGTGAATTGAGATATCCGTGCCGGCGGTGGGATTGCCGGGAGTAACCTGACGTTAGTGGTGCGAAGCCTATTTCCCTCAAATGACGAGGTTGGTGCATGTTCCAGTTCTTTCTTCGAGCGAGGGGCTATCGGGTTTTCAAGGCGCGATCGGCGGGGCGGGATGCCGAAAACGATCGTTCGCGCGTGGCATCAATTGCGCAACTGATCGAGCAATCACTGACGGCCGCTGAGGCGGAGAGGGCAGGTCTTGTCCGCAGATTGGATGATGTATTGGCGCGTGCGGCAGTGCCGTTAGGCAATGATACCGACGAGTATCTCACGCGGGAGGCGCACGACAGCCACCTGCTTGATCAGCTTGAAGCCGAAATCTCGAAGGGGCAACGCCGGCTCGAAGAACTCACTAGTAATATCGCTCACTTTAAGTTTCTCATGGCGGCCCTTTTGGCCAGATTTCCTGATTTCAAGCCATGACGGGTCGGGCGTGAGTTAATACGAGCCTCCGAGCCGCCGTAGAAATCGCAAGGAACTACACGATCGCTGACTAATTTTAATCCAACCCAAGCCAGCAAGCTGAGCCATATTGTCATGCATGCTAGGGTCTGTTGGGATTCAGGATTCTCTTTCGAGCTTGGCTGTGATTCAAGCTTCGGATGGAACGATTCGTTTTGACTGACGCTCAATGGGCGAGGATGGAACCGCTTTGTCTCGGCAAACCGAGCGATCCCGGAAGCCGCGGCAAGGACAACCGGCTGTTTGTCGAGGCGGTGTTATGGTCTCGCGCACGGGCAGTACGATGTCGGACGATCCGGACTTCGAATATCTAATCGTCGATTCGACTATTGTCCAGGCACATCAGCACGCCGCCGGAGCGAAAAACGTATGACCCGCCCCGCTGCAAGCGTGATGAGGGCTGGTTTGAACAGTCCGCACAAACGTATCCGGCATGTCGGCGCTTATGCCGCCGCCAAGATGGAGACCCGTGCATCCCGATCCTCATAAGGGGCCGGCCTCGAAGGCCATCTTACGCCGCAGGTTTTCGAGACACCGATCGACTGTCAGGCCATCTTCCTTTCACCACTCGCAGTTCGTCGCGTCCGACGAAGTATCCGCCGGGCGCTTGTTCCTCATGCCGTTTGTCAACGCCGGAGAGATTTTGCGGCGGCTGGCCGGAGTAAAAGTGCAGCACTGATGCAAGCAAGCAGGCCCCCGATATCGGGGGCCTGCTTGCTTGCTTGCCGCGTTTCATTCCTGAGGGGCGGCGTCCGACGGCGGCTCTGATTGGGTTCGACGCGACCGGCGCTTGGCGTGAGCGAGCCGGAAGCTGTCGCTGTTCATCTCGAGGATATGGACGTGATGCGTGAGGCGGTCGAGGAGCGCGCCGGCGAGCCGCTCGGAGCCGAATACGGACCCACTCACCGAATGGCAGATTGCTGGTGACCAACGTGCTGCCTCGTTCGTAGCGCTGGCTGAAGACCTCGAACAGCAGCTCTGCCCCAATCGCAGAGAGCGGCATATAGCCGAGTTCGTCCATGATCAGCAGCTTGTAGCCGGCGAGTTGACGCTCAAGGCGCAGTAGCCGTTTTTCGTCACGTGCTTCGAGCAGCTCGTGGACCAGAGCCGACGCCGTGATAAAGCCAACCGATAGACCCTTCTGGCAGACCGCCAAGCCGAGCCCAAGGGCGATGTGGCTCTTGCCCGTGCCGCTGTTGCCGACGGCGATGATGTTTTCGTGCCGCTCGATGTAATCGGAGCGCGCTAGTTCCAGCACCAACATTTTGTTCAGCGATGGCAACGCCAGGAAGTCGAAGCTATCGAGGCTTTTGACGGTCGGGAGCCGTGCCGCCTTGATCCGGCGCTCCACCGTGCGTCGCTCGCGATCAATCATCTCCATCTCGGCCAGCCGCATCAGGTAGCGCGAATGGTCGACGCCTTCAGCCGTACACAGCCGGGGACCTTATCGTACTCCCGCAAGAGCGTCGGCAGCTTCAACGCCTTCAGATTGTGGGCCAGCAGAATCTGCGGGGTGTCGATCATACCGCCGCTCCGGCCAACAGATCCATGTATGAGCGTGCTGACGTTGCGGCGACCGTCGCTTTGGGCAGATACGGATAGATTGTCATGTCGAGGCGTGGCGGACGCCGCTCGATGCGGCACAGCACCAGATGCTTCACGGCATCGAAGCCGGCCGGGCCGCGCGCGATGGCATCGCGCACGGCGGCGGCTACGTCGTCGATCTTGAACACCTCCATCAATCGCAGCACCTGCACGAACTCGCGCTTGCCGGACTTGCCCATACGGGCCTCAAGCAGGCGGCGCAGCGTCGCAAACTGCTCGGGCAATTGCCAATCGGCGAGCGGGGCGGCCTGGTCGAGCGCATTGGTCTTCTGCTCGATGAGAGCCAGGTAGTGCAGTGGATTGAACACGAAGTCTGCACGCTCGTAAGAGCGCAGATGACGCGCAATCGCCTCGGCTCCGCAGGCGATGATGACCTCATGCACGTAGCCACGGACTAGCACCTTCTGGTGCCCGTACGCCGTCGGCACCGAGTAGTCGTTCAGCCGATAGCGCACCAGCGAGAGCGAGTTGATGCTGCCCGGCTTCTTGTCGCAAGCGTCGTAGGCCGTCGGCCGCGGCTTCTGGAAGGCGGCGAGATCGTGCTCCAAGCGCTCACCGATCGTGCCATCATGGCCGCGCAGTCGGTCCACCAGGCGCTTCCGCAACGGCGGCTTCCTGCGCACGTATCCAGGCGGAACCGAGAACTTCAGCATCTTCGAGACCGTTCTGGCGTTGATGCCGAACCAATCCGCCGCGGCACGCTCGCTGATCTCCTCGATCAGAACGGCGTGCCGGACCCGCGCGTAAAGCTCCACTGTCTTCATCCGCCGCCCTCTGCCAACTTAGGCAAAGGACTCTACCTGCCGCAGTTTTACTCCGCCGTAGCCAAACTAATCGGCCGCTTCAGTGAGGGATTATTGCTCCGGATTTTACAGCTCGCTCAATGGCTTCGGCTTCGGCATTCCAGACGATCTCCCGCAGGTGGCATAGCTTTGCGTACTGATCGGCAAGGTTTTGGCTTGAATCCTTGTCCCCCACCGCTGCGATATCGTTCTTGATCCGTATCGGCCGATCTGATGCCCGGATTGCCATTTGAAACTCCCTCAATTACCCACCAGAGCCGCTGTTTCTCCGTGTTCACGAGGCTGCTTTGGTTGAGTCTCCTGTGGTCACCGGCGCGAAGAAAGCCCCGTTCGCGAAGGCTTGTAGGGCTTGCATCCCAGAGCGACACGGAACGAAACTTGTGGCGATGCCGGCGTACCGGGACCACCCAGTATAGGTCCTTATCGGAGAGCCACGAGTCACCCTTTAGAGGTACCACCGTCGCTTTTGGCCCCGTGCAGGCCGGCGTAGACGCACCACTTGCACTCAATCGTGTAAATCTTGCGCGTTTCGCAGGATCGTGAGCACCTTTTAAGGGGTGCCGAACGCTTCGGCCGGCAACTCAACCGGGCTACGGATTTCTCATCAACCGATGAGGAAGCCCGATGCCTGCCGAGAGCTTGTCGATGCGCCGGATCAGAGCTTTGGAAACGTCTCCTCTTTTGAGCATGATCCGGAAAAGTGGGAGCCGGTTTTCCGAAAAGATCATGCTCATACAAAGAGATGAGATCATGATCCGATTCAATCCAATCGGATCATGATCTAGCCAACGAGTTGCGGCCGGAAAACCACGTCGGCCCAGTAGTTGGCGGCACTGAAGGTGTTGGCCGGGAAGAGCCCGGCGGTGCTGGTGCCGATGGAGGGGGCGGTCAATGTACCGTTGGTGACGGCGGCGGTGAAGAAGTTGTCGGTCGCCACATAGGCGCCGATCGTGTGGTAGGACGCGACATAGGTCGTGTTGGCGGCGATCGTGACGGGTGTCGTCCGACTGACCATCTGCCAGCCGCTCGCCGCGGTGTTGGCGATGATCGCGCTGGCGAGCTTGGTTCCGGTCGAGGTCCAGAGGTCGAGAAGATCCGAGCCGGTGTCGCTGGCGCTGCGGTAGAACTTGAGCGCGCGGTGATCTGGCCGGCAACGGAGGAGGTGAACTTCACGCCGACTTCAAGCGGCGTGCCGTCATTCAAGCTGAACAGGCTCGGCCTCGGCGGCGAGCCTGTGGCGTTGATACTCAGCGTGGCTGGGTTCGACGTCAAGTTGACGCTGTCGTCGGAGGCGCGTGCCTCTATGATATGCGTACCGAGCCCCGCGGCCGTCCATGAGTAGCTCCAGTTGGTCGTTCCAGCAGCCGGATGCCAGCTTGTGCCACCGTCGGTCGAGACCTTGATGCCGGACACACGGCCTCCGACGTCAGCGGCGGTGCCGGTGATCGTTGACGGCTGGCCCTGGCTGACGCCCGCGCCGCCGGTTGGAGAGGCGATCACAACGGTCGGCGGGGTGTGGGTCGCTGGAGGCCTGGGCGAGCACCAGGCTGGCCTGCAATGTCTCGGGCTGGACACCCATGTCGGCGAACAGGTTGACCATCGACCCCCGCGTCTCCCGCGGCCTTTACATTGGCATATTGCGATTGCGACCAATACTCGTCGTGGCCGACGTCTATGTAGGCGCTGGTGTTGAGCAGCAGGGTGGGACTGGTCGCGGCATCGATGCCGGAGATGTAGCTGACATCGTAGCCGTTCTGCTCCAGCCGATAGATCGCAGCGTACTCCTCGCCGAACAGGAAATCCGCGGGCTGGGCCAGGTTCGACGTAGAATTCATGGCGTTCGGACGATTGTAGCTGACAGCATAGGCGCGATCGCTGCTGCTGCCACTGGGACCTTGGTACAAATTATAACCGCCCCAAGGATTATACGCTTCCCAGGTCGTGTCGCTGGTTTGGAACAGGATGCCCGAGGCGGTGCCGTCGTTGCGGACGATGAACGGAATCATGTTCTGAAAATTACCGCTGTCCGTCGTCAGCTTGGCGAAGTAGACGCCCGACACGGCAGTGCTGGGGATCGTCCATGAATCCGTAACCGACCAGTTGCCGGCGTCGACGGTGTTGGTCGCGTTATTGAAGATCGGGTTTGGCTGATTATCCGCTCCACTGTGGTGCATGGTCGTGACGAGATGCGCGCCGTTGCCGCCGTAGTAGCCAAGCCGGTAGATATCGAGGGTGTAGCCGCTCGAAGCGGTATCGATCTTGAAGGAAACGGTTTGTCCGGCGTTGGCGCTGATCTGCGTCGCAAAGCCCTCGATCTGCGAGTCACCTTGGTTGTCAATCGGGCCGCGGATCGCCCACACACTCTCGGGCGTACCAGCGTTTAGGTTTTACGATACGATTTTGTTGGGCGCGTCGCTGAACGTCGTGATCGCGGTCCGGCTGCCGGAAGTAGCTGTGAGCTGCAACTTGGCGCCGGTGGCGCTGCCATCGGCGGGGACTTGCCATTTAGCGACGACGGTGCCGTTGGCCGGGCGGTCGGCATCGCCCGTGCCGCCGTCCGTGACTTTGAATGGCGCATAGACATCGGCGATGCCGTTGATGCCGGGGGCGCTGGCCAAGTCGACGATTTGGAATCTGATCGAACGTCCGGAATTGACGCCGGCCGCGATGAAGGTCGCCGTGCTGCCCGGCACGTAGTCCAACCTGTCGGTCGTGACGGTCATGGATTTCGTTGCGGGCGGGGTCGTCTCCGGTCCGCTGCCGGCCCCGACAGAGAGCAGCGACGCTGTCTCGAAGGCGGCCGCGGTTGCGCCACGACACTGTCAGGAATTTCGTGTGCGGGCGTGCATAATGGGTAAAAAGGATTCCCACTATGGCCCGACGCAAAGACCCTGCGATACCAAATGATCTTCTCGACCAGCTTCTGGCGGGAGGCGCAGCCAGTGCAGCCTTCGAACAGGGCGGCCTGCTGGATTCGCTCAAGAAGGCTCTGACCGAGCGCGCGCTAAACGCGGAGATGGACCATCATCTGGCGAGCGGCGAAGACGCTGGCAATACGCGTAACGGCTACGGCCGCAAGACCGTGACGACGGAGACCGGCAAGCTGGAGATCGACATACCGCGCGATCGCCAGTCGAGTTTCGATCCGCAGTTGATTGCCAAGTATCAGCGCCGTTTTCCCGGCTTCGACGACAAGATCGTGTCCATGTATGCGCGCGGCATGAGCACCCGGGAGATCACCGGGCACCTGCGCGATCTGTACGGTATCGAGGTGTCGCCGGACCTGATCTCAACGGTGACGGACGCCGTTCTCGACGAAGTCGCCACCTGGCAGCAAAGACCACTCGATCCGGTTTATCCGCTGATCTTCTTCGATGCGATCCGGGTCAAGATCCGCGACGAAGGGATGGTCCGCAACAAGGCCATCCACATCGCGCTGGGGGTCCGCGCCGACGGCGCCAAGGAGGTGCTCGGCCTGTGGCTCGAGCAGAACGAAGGCGCCAAATTCTGGCTGCGGGTGATGAACGAGCTCAAGAACCGCGGCGTCGATGATATCCTGCTGGCCGTCGTTGATGGCCTGAAGGGCTTCCCCGATGCGATCACCGCTGTGTTCCCGGAGGCGGTCGTCCAGACGTGCATCGTCCACCTGCTGCGCAACTCCATGGACTTCGTGTCCTGGAAAGACCGCAAGGGGCTGGCGACAGCGCTCAAGGACATCTACCGCGCCGTCGATGCCGATGCTGCCGAAAAGGCGCTGGCGGCGTTCGAGGCCGGCCCCTGGGGCCAGCGCTACCCCGCCATCGGCCAGAGCTGGCGGCGCGCCTGGGGCGAGGTCATCCCGTTCTTTGCCTTCCCTGACGAGGTGCGTCGGATCGTCTACACAACAAACTCAATAGAAGCGCTGAACTCGAAACTCCGGCGGGCTGTCAGGGCCAGAGGCCACTTCCCCAGCGACGACGCGGCAACCAAGCTGCTCTATCTGATCTTGAACCGATCGGAGAAAGAGTGGAAAATGCCGCCTCGTGAGTGGACCATGGCCAAGGCCCAGTTCGCCGTCATCTTCGGCGAGCGCTTCATCAAAGCCATGGCGGCGTAATGTTCAACCGCTCGCCCGCACACGAAATTCCTGACAGTCCCTTGCGCCACCGGTCGTAGGCACGAAACTCGACGGGTCGTTGGCCTGCAGCGGCGACGGCGATGCGCCGTCGCGTGTCACCGCCCCGCCCGCCGCGCCAATGCTGACAGCATTCATCCGGCCGACAGGGCCGCCGTGGTCGGCGCCCCGGTGAAGGTTGTAGCCGCTGAGCGACGTCAACCCTAGTGGATTGCGTCTGACACTTGAATCCCGGAGGAGATTCCCGTCTGACTAGATGCATGCGAATCTGGCGCATGCGAACCGGAGTTTCCATCGCTCCCAAGCCCGCTGATCGCCGCCGTCTGAAGGCTCTTGCGCGGGATCGCAACGCCCCACACAAGCATGTCTGGCGAGCTGAGATCGTCCTGTTGAGCGCGGACGGTTTTGGTACCAATGAGATCATGCGCCGGACCGGCACATCGAAGATCTGTGTGTGGCGCTGGCAGGAACGCTTCATGCAGGCGGGTTACGACGGCCTCCTGCACGATAAGACACGCCCCTCGCGCATCCGTCCGCTGGGATCGAAGATCACCGAACGCGTCGTGGCGCTCACCCAGACCGAGCCGCCAGCAGAGGCAACCCACTGGACCTACGCCATGATGGCGCAGGTCGTCGATATCAGCGCGAGTTCCGTCCAACGCATCTGGCGTGCGCACGGCCTGCAGCCGCACAGGGTGAAACAGTTCAAGCTCTCTACCGACCCGCAATTTGTCGACAAGCTGCGCGATATTGTCGGATCTATGTCGATCTCTAGGCGAATGCGAAGCATTCGTCCGCCACCAGCCCATGCCATCGTCCTCTCGGTCGATGAGAAGAGCCAAATCCAGGCGCTCGACCGCACCCAGCCCGGTCTGCCGATCAAGCCTGGCCGTGCCGGAACGATGATCCTCGACTACAAACGCCACGGTACGACCACGCTGTTCGCTGCTCTCAACGTCCTCGACGGTACCGTTATCGGCCGCAACATGCTCGCCACCGGAACCAGGAGTTCATCCGCTTCCTCAATGCCATTGAGGCGCAGGTACCGGTCCAAAAGTCGATCCACGCCATCGTCGACAACTACGCTACCCACAAACATCCAAAGGTGCGCCAATGGCTGGCACGGCATCCCCGCTGGACCTTCCACTTCACCCCAACCTCGGCATCATGGCTCAACGCCTTCTTCGCCAAGCTGACGAAGCGACGACCAAAACCCTTCACATGGACCGCTGATCCCAACCAAATTATCCGAGCCGTCAGACGCAGGTACCAAGTGTTAGATTCCATCCACTAGATGGTGGGGACGACCTTAAGTCGTTAAGAGTGCCCAACAATCAGCGGTCGTCGTCTTCCTTTCCGTTCGGGCTGTTGTCGCCGCCGCCGTTTCCGTAACCATTGTTGCCGTGGTCATTGTACCTGCCCTTCCCACCAGACATCGCGATGGCCTGAGAGTGGAGCGAGGTGGATAACAACAACGTGATGGCCGGCGGTGTAACGATTGCGAACTTTCCGCAAGTCGCGAGGAATTTCCGGCGGTCTTCATAGGCTTCGGGCTGATGCTTCAAATTGGTCTCGAGACTCATTTTGTGCCTCATTTAAATCCAGACGCCGCAGCCATTAAACATAATTACTTATATAAAGTTCTGTCAAGGTTCATTTATTTTTTAAATAAGCTCTTCTCTCCCTAAGGGTGGATTTATGTGCTCTAATTGGTTTTAACGCCGGAGCAAATTGACCCGAGAAATTGCTATGCATGGTCGAAATTGCTTGAAAAGCCAGCAAACACCCCAAAACATATCAGGACGTAATCGCTTTTTTCGCCTGCGCGAAGACACGTCCTTTTTTCTGCTGGACAGTCAAACTGTCGTGTTTTGCGAAGCGCACCAAAAGATCTACGCGCTCAATCCCTCAGCCGCCTTCATTTGGTGTCGATTGGAAGAGCATGACGACCCTGACGCGATCTGCGGACGTCTCGCGGCAAATGGCATGGACTTGGATTTGGCGACGCGGCACGTGCACGAGGCCATCGGACACTGGCTGAAACTCGGCCTACTGAACGTCGACCCAGCCTATTTCGCCGATAATGACAAGACGACCACTGATCAGACGCTCCTTATAAATGGAGCGAATTTAAGTGTCACGATATGCTGCGAGAGCGAGCGCATCGTCGCTCTTCTCACTCCGTTCGCGCATTTCGCCGACTGCAACGCCGCGCGCGGTCATGTTCTTGTCGTGAAGGAAAGCGACGGACTTGTGCACGTCTTCCATAACGACCGCCGCATTGCCAGTTGCAACTCATTGGAATTGGCGCCTGTGATCAAAGCCCACATCACAGAACGGATTCTGGCCGAGAGCGGCCCCCATGTCGTCTTTCATGCAGCCTGCCTGGTGCGAGACCAGAAAAGCGTTTTGATCAGCGGAAGGCCCGGCGCCGGTAAAACCACGCTTGCTTTGCGGTTGGTGGCCGATGGGTTTGCTTTCGGCGGCGACGACATCGCAATGATCGGACCGGATGGACGTGCGGCAGGTGTGCCCTTCGCTCCAGCCATAAAGCCGGGCGCCTGGGACATAGCGGAAACACTGCGTCCCGATTTAAAAAGATACGCGGTCTGCCGCCGGCCGGACGGCAAGCGCGTGCGTTACTTGAAACCTGAAAATCTGGCCCGAAATCCGCCTCACGCCGTTGGCTGGATCATCTTCATCCGGCGTAAGGTAGGAGCCGCTTCGCTAAATCTCATCGATCGCGTTGAGGCCCTGCGACGGCTGATGGACGCTTCTCATGCTGTCGAAGGAAAGCTAGACCTTGCGAAATGCAACGCGCTCAAGCAAATGATCGAGAATGCCGAGCTGTTTGAACTGACCTATGCGAACCTGGACCAGGCGAGCGAGGCGATTGGGGGTCTTTTTCATCGGTCGCCGCTTCCATGATCAAACGCAACGACCCGCTTCTAGATTTATGCCGTTGCTTCCGCGGCGAGATACCGGCCGGGCTCGAGTGGATGTCCATCATCGAACTGGCGAACCGAACCCTTACGACACCGGCCCTGGTCGCTTGTGCCGAGCAGTGTCCGGACACCATCCCGCGCGACGTAGACGCCTACTTGAAGGAAATTTTTCAGCGCAATCTCGCGCGAAACGAGCGTCTCTCGTTTCAGTTGAACGAAGCGATTGCCGCGCTTAACGCTCAAGGGATCGTTCCTGTTCTTATGAAGGGAAGTGCGTTGCTGGCAGAGCGCGGAGACGCGTTTCGACGGCGGATCATCTCGGACCTGGACATCCTCGTTTCTCCCGATGAGACTCTCCGGGCTTTGAAGTGCCTTTCTGGTCTAGGATATCGCATCCATCATCTCATGCCGCACGGCGCCGCGCGATGGCATGCGGATTTACATCGACCGGAAGACGTCGGCATGGTCGATCTCCAGCAAAGTCCCCCGGGTCATGCGTTTTTCTATCGTACCTCGGGTGATTTAAAACGACATTGCCATTTGAACGTAAACGACAAGATCTCAGCTTACATCCCCGATCCGACTTTTCAGGCGCTGATGCTCATCATGCATGATCAATTCCAGGATTCCGACTACTGGACCGGGCACGTTGATCTCCGGCACTTGCTCGATCTGCGTGATCTTGCCACTTCGCCCGGCGGCATAGACTGGCAGCGCCTGGCGTCTCTCGCTCCAAGCCGGCTCGCGAGAAATGCGCTGGAAACGCAGCTCGTCGCGCTTCACGCATGGCTCGGGGTGGACGTACCGGCCGAGATGCGTCATCGCCTGATTCCAAAGCTCCAACAATGGCGTCGCCGATTTCAAAGTCGCGTGCCTGCTTTACGCACCGCGTTCCTCCCGATGATGCTGCTCGACTTTCGGAGCTATCGCGCGGAAATTGGCGCCGAAGAGCGGGCGACGAACCAACTCAAACCGAAATGGTCTTTTCCGAAGGCATCATCCATTCGTTACTTCTATGGCCTCGCTAACAAGAACCCAGTCGGTAAGATTTAGCGCGCAACGCAGTGGTCAATTCCGTTGCCGTTTCATCTATTTGCACTCAATTCCGATGCAGGACTTCTAAGAGCCTGTTTGAAAATTGGGCTAGGCGGGGATTCCGGTATCGCAGCGAATATGATTCACACTTGGGATGTGGACACGCAAGCAGCGAAGCCGGATGGCCAGGATCGCCCGAAAGACCAAGCGCTACCCATCTGACCTGACGGACGAGGAATGGGAACGGATCGCGCCGCTGATGCCGAAACCCGGACGCCGAGGCCGGCCCCGTGAAGTCGAATTTCGCGAAGTGATCAACGCGGTGCGCTATCTCGTGCGCTCGGGCTGCGGCTGGCGGATGCTGCCAGTGCATTTCGGTCACTGGCGGACGGTTTATGGCTGGTTCCGCGAGTTGGCGCGGCGCTTCCTGTTCCAGACGATCCATGACGTCGAACTGATGCTCGATCGGGAACGGCAGGGGCACGAAGCAAGCCCGTCAGCTGCGGTGATCGACAGCCAGTCGATCAAAGCCCCGCATAGCGAGACGCGCGGCTATGACGCCGGCAAGAAAATCGTCGGTCGAAAGCGCCACATCGCGGTCGACACGGACGGGCGATTGCTGATGATCAATCTGACGAGCGCCGACATCTCCGACAGCGCAGGCGCGCAAGCGATCCTCGATGCGATCCGCAAACGCTGACCGTGGGTGAAACATCTGTTCGCCGACGCCGCCTACGACCGACTGAAACTGATGGACAAAGCCGTCTATCTGCAGTTCGTACTCGAAATCATCCGACGCCGCGACGGGCAGAAGGGCTTCGAAGTCCTGCCGCGCCGCTGGGTGGTCGAACGAACTTTCGGCTGGATGATCCGCTGGCGCAGGCTCGTGCGTGATTACGAACGTCGCATCGATGTCTCAACCGCCATGATCCATGTCGCCATGGCCGGTGTCCTCATCCGCGGAAACGCTCATCCCTGATTTTCCAAACAGGCTCTTAGATGGAGAAATGGAAAATCTGATGAGTCTAGAAGACCTGGCTCTCTTCAGCAGCTGAAATTTCAAAGTCTCTACACCTACCCCGCAAGCGGTTGGCACCCGTCGAGCCGCCCTTCATTCTTCGAGCTCACCGGAAGACGCCATCCTCCAGCCGCTTGGCGAACAGACAAAGACCAGTGCCATCCCAGAACACCAGCTTGATCCGGTCGGCGCGTTTAGCCCGGAACACGTAGACCGCTCCGGAGAAGGGATCCGCCGCCATCGTCTCGCGCACCAATGCCGCCAATCCCTCGGCACCCTTGCGGAAGTCGGCAGGTTTGATCGCTACCATCACGCGGACCGCACCGGTCGGGCCGATCATGCTGTGGCTTTCAACGCCCGCAGCACTGCTGTCACGGTCTTTGCATCCGCACCGCGGCCAACCCGAACCGTGACGCCGTCGATCTCGACCTCGATCATTCCCACACCAAGCTCAAACTGGTGCCGCGGTACCTTGCGTTGACAACGGACAGGCGGAGAAGACGGTGCCACGTCCAGGGCTGCCGGAACGAACCGCAGCTCTTCAGCATGCGAATGCGCAGTCTGGGATCCTTGCAATTCCCGCCGCCAGCCAAATAATTGCTGCGGCGAAAGCCCGTGCCGTCGAGCTACGGCAGAAACAGACTCGCCGCTCCCTACGATCTCAGCGACGATCCGTGCCTTGTCCTCGTCGCTCCACGTGCGCCGGCGGCCTGCACCGGTGAACACCTCAAGCCGATGAACCGGCTTAGTGATAGCATCATCCACTGTGTCCATTCTAAGCCTAACGGTTATCTGAACCATTAGACTCGCAGGTCAGGACATCATCAGGAAGGTGACCTCGGAACACCGCTCTGATGTCCGCTGTCAATACACCAAGCGTGCAATATCGCCCCTTCGTCCCTTACGAGGAATGGCAGTTCAATCTGATGGTCGCGCATGGGTGGGGGCGGAACTGTAGGACGTCGGTGATCATATGTGGAACGGCCCGGTTAGCAAGGTATTCGTCGCATAAATCGCCGTCGGACGGTGCAGTCATATGTCCGGCCTAATTGGCGCGGTCCTTAACCGCTGGCCACGATGAGATCCGCGATACCGATCGCCTAATCAAATTCACGCGCTCGAAGGCGCAGTGCGTCAGACGGTCTGGTCGGCATCGAGGTATCGTCCCTCAGGTTCATCATGCTTTGGCACCTTGCCGCTTGATCCCAGCGCGAGACGCCGGAATTCCTTTTGTTCTATGCCCTCGTCATGATCGCGGGTGCTTGGTACGTGCCGCCTTTGACGAGAAGCGCCCAAATCGTGCGGGCGATCTTGTTGGCCAGCGCGACGGCTACGACCTTATATGGTCGCCGTGCCATCAGCGAGATGATCCACGAGGGCAGCTTTACGCCTCTGCGAGCTTGCTTCAGGATCGATGTCGCGCCAACGATCAGCAGCGTGCGCAACTGTTTATTTCCCTGTTTTGATATTCGGCCAAGCCGCTCCTTGCCGCCGCTGGAGTTAGCTCGCGGAGTAATTCCGATCCAGGCAGCAAGATCGCGGCCCGTTTTGAATACCGTGGGATCCTGAATTGTGGCTCGGACTGTCGCGGCGATGATCGGTCCGACGCCTGGGATGCTGGTCAGTCGCCAGGCGGTCTCATCTGCCTTCACTGTCGCGATGATCTTCGTATCGAGTTTCTCGATACGTGCCGTCAGCATCTCGATTTGCTCGGCCATCTCGAGGAGCGCTGCCCGAGCCGCGACTGGGAGACGCGTGTCCTCTGCGTCCCGCAGGACCAGGATGAGCTTCGCGATACTGGTCATGCCCGCGGCGGCGATGATGCCGAGCTCAGCCATATGAGCACGCATTGCATTCGCCGTCTGGCTCCGCTGACGGACGAATAGTTCACGGGTCCTCAGCACCATGCAGGCTGCCTGTTCGGCGGGGGTCTTGATGGGCACGAAGCGCATGGTGGGCCGCGATACTGCTTCGCAAATCGCCTCGGCATCAGCAGCGTCGGTCTTGCTTCGCTTGACGTAGGCCTTCACGTAGGTCGGCGGCATCATCCTGACCGTATGCCCGAGTTGCCCAATGGCATTCGCCCAGTAGTGCGAGCTTGCACACGCCTCGATCCCGACAAGGCACGGGTCGATAGCGCGGAAGAAGTCCAGCACCTGCGATCGCCGCAAGGCTCGGCGGACGACGATACTCCCGTCGTCGGCAATGCCGTGGACCTGAAATACCGACTTGGCCAAGTCTAAGCCGATCGTGATAATCTTCTCCATGGGAACGGTTCCTTTTGTTTCGTGGCGGTTCGCATCACCACGATAAGCACCTTCGGTGCCGCTTCGAAGGGCCGTTCCACACCATCAACTTCGATGACGGCTTACCGCAACTAGGTCGCGCCTATCAGCCGGGCTTGCAGGAGGTCGATCTTCGCTCGCCCATACATCTGGCGCTTTACGAGCTTTAGTTTCGTGATCTGCCCTTCTGTCTGGCCATTGGACCAAGGTTCGGTGATGGCGGCACGGACGGCAGCCTTGTCCCTGATGATGCCACTCGCAAAGGAACCGATCAGGCTCAAGCTGGCGGTGGCGATCCATGGATCGAGATCAGCGACGAGCTTCTTGCGCACCATGGTCTGGAAGCTTTCGACGAGCATGCGGGCTTCGACGAGTGTGGGAACGCGCGCCTCGATGGCGGCGATGGTGACCGTATCTGCTTTGCTGAGATTGTCGCGCGCAGCGGTCATCAATCGTGAGATTGTTCTCGCGGATGGCACTTTTTGCAGTTGTTGATTGGTCGTCTTCTCGGCCCGTCGTCGCCGTGTCGTCCACTCACTGACTACACGCAAGGAGCCTTGGAATCCTTGCTCTTGCAAACGACGCCAGAACTCTGCGTGAACCGTACCGGGTTTGCCGGAGGCCGTTTGGTGTAAATTACGCCGCCATGCAGCGACCGGGAAAGTATGCGCCTCAAATGGGGCGCCAGTGAACCAGTGAATTAGCGTTTTTTAAATTGTTTTGCTGAGTTAAGTATACGGCGATTTGTCTGGGGATTACCCGGCAATTGCCATGTCGCCGGTGCCACCCATCGGCCATCCTTCTTGCTGGGACGAGGACAACAATCGCCGTTGGCATCAAGCATGGATATCGCTCTTATTTTGCTGACTGCCAGCGCGTTGATCGGCGCAACCGCAGGCTTGCGTTTTAAAGTCTTCATCCTTGCGCCCATCGCATTATTGATTGCTCTCGTCTCGGCCGCCGTTCTCCGTATGCGCGGTTTCGGATCCGGGGGTGGCATTGTCATCGTAGTCGCGTGCCTGGTCCTGAACCAGGCTGCCTACATCCTTGTTCAAATTTTTGGCCTTAGTTCCCGCGTTTCTGATCTATCATTGGACGATGTAACCGACGGCGAACCAAGCCCCGGCCGCGAGCAGGCTGTCGATGACGATCACGGCGATCAGGAGCCACCCCGATCCCGGCCTCATTTTCCGCCAGAGAATTAGCGCCTTCGGGCGGCATATTCCCCGGTACCTACTGTACCATTTTCGCTCGAGGGACAGACATGTTGCGTCTTGGTGAGACAATGCTTGGGTCATAACAAGGCACTTTGCGTTGTGATTTCACTGAACGTTCTGTCCAGAGCAAAGCGAGTGCCACATTTGTTCGTGACGGAAGCAGGTGAGGACGCTGACGATCGATATCTTCTCGCGGGGTCATCAGCGAATTCTCATGAAACCCACAAGCTGCGCGCTATAACTTGGATGTGACATCTCTCGCTAGAAAAAACCTGCTCAGCTAGGCCCAAGCAGGGCTTGTGGCGCTCCTGGACAAAATCGTTGGCCGACCGTGCGAATTCGTTCAATGCGATAATGCTGCGATTCTGCCAAATATAGGACAATCCCGCCATTAGCCGTTCGGATGATATGGGCAGAGGGCGGCGCCACGTGGCGAACCCGCTCGGGTTTCTAGGCCCAGCGAGTGCGACGAAG
Organism: Nitrobacter hamburgensis X14; assembly: GCF_000013885.1. Lineage (NCBI taxonomy): Bacteria > Pseudomonadati > Pseudomonadota > Alphaproteobacteria > Hyphomicrobiales > Nitrobacteraceae > Nitrobacter > Nitrobacter hamburgensis. The sequence goes on along the minus strand of NC_007964.1, from coordinate 3,309,277 downwards.
TTGCGTTCGTCGTCGGGCGACGTGCGCTCTGACACACCCCGCATCAATCCTTTTGGAGGGCGTCGTATGCGTGAGCAAAGAATACGGCGGTGCTGACGAACAGCAGTGCGGCGGTCGTGGCTTCCATCATGACGCTTCCCCTTTTGGTTTTCGGGGACGGTAGCCCAATGTTTCAACTGGATTTCGCGGGCCAGGCAAAGTGGTTTCATCGGAAAATTCCTGCGACACGACGGCCGTATCCTCTATTGCGGGAATACAGGTTTCCCATTGATTTTCTGTTCGGTCCGTGAGCCAAGACGTTTTTCTATACGACGAACCGCCGCCGTCTTTTGGACCTGCGCCGAACCCTTCACGGCGAGTTCGCGCCTCATCCCCTCATCCCTCGGATAGTCGCCATTTCAAGGGAGAGTTTGTGATGTTGGGTGGCGATTTGGGCGAGTGAAAGAGCGAGAAGAGCCCTTCTGGCCTGGTCAATCGACATGACGGAACTCAATAAATATACACGTCACCGATATGTCAGCTCAAGAAGGTTCATGCCGCAAGAACAAACCCGCCGACGCGGGGTGTACTGTTCCACTTACCAGATGGGCGGGGCCGCAGGACTCCCATCCGGTAAGTTAATGCGTGGGGAGGGGAGGGTTCCCCGGGGCAAACAAAACCCGCCGGTCCGGGGCGCCCGTCACCGACGGGTCTTGGGGGGGGCCGGTCATCGATATGTCTGCGGCAGGACGAAAAGGTTAATGTCGTATAAATAAAAAAAACCGCCGCGGGGATCAGTCGGCAGCGGGTTTTGTACGCAATACTGGCCCTCTCGGGTTGGAACCAAGTTCCCACGATCAGGTGAATGAGGGGGTGAAGACGTTGCTAAGATTGCCTGTCCGTCCAGCCAGTCCTGTTCTTCCGCTAGATCCAGCCACGCCGTCGGCATCCTCATATACCGTTTTCGAGAAGGCTCGTCCTTAGCCTCTCGTGGCGAGCTGGGGCGTTCTCACGATACGTTTCTGATTTTATTTTCATCGCCTCTCTACTTCCTCGCCATCCGCCCGGGGTTTTCCATTCCCGCGCGGCTTCGTAAACGCATTGCACGGCGGGATCGGCGCCCTGTTGCATTTCGATCATCATCAGGGCGTTTTCATAAATCTCATTGGCGTCTTGTGGAGATAGGACACCGCGATTGACCAGCGCCGGGATCAGCGCCGCAAGCACCCGATGCTGAAACCAATTCGGACGCTGCGACGGATTCGAGAGGATCTAGGTCTGGCATCTGGTGGACTTTCCAATTGGCAGTGTTAGCGCGGACACCTGGCCGCGCGCAGATTCCAATCACGTCTCGTGTCGTGCGGGCCTAAGCCAGGGCGCTGGGCCGCGGCGGGAATGCTGTCTTGGGGTGTTCATGGCGCACTACAGCCAAGCGAGGTCGGGTGTCGGGGTCGCTTGATGCCGCCTCGAAGATTCGTTCCTGCATATCCCGTGGTAGGTCCGGCCAAAGCCGAAACACTGCCCGGCCAAGCAATTTTTCGAGATCGTTCATTATGCCGCTCCATTGCGCTGGCGCCGGCTGGCGGGGGTTGACGGCCGGCCGCGCCACCCACCGGGATGGGCAATTTCTTTTCACGGTCGCCTCTCGACGGGCGTCAAATGAAAACCCCGCCTGCAACCGAAGTCGCTGACGGGGTCTTGCATGCTTTCACCTCCGAAGAGACTAGGCACTTATCGTTCCAACGCGCGCTCATCAAAGCCGTTCCTGGAACCGAGCATTTTATTTTCGGTTCCTTGGCATGGGCACGAAATAGCTCGTTGTTGCCTGGGCGCCGGCCCAAAGGATTCGGGGAGTGCGCCCTAACGGAGACCCGTGCTCTTACCTCCCATGTTGCCGAAGCCGTGATGTTGCATTTATGGGTAGGCCGAATAAGCCTTCGGCAAGTTCGGCCTGAATTGCCATCGTTGGAATAAGATCGGGCTGAAGACGAAGCGGTAGCGTTCCTGCCGCATCGGGCGGAGTCAGCCACGCGGGCTATTGGTAAACCCGGGTGGATCTTCAGCGTCCCTTGCCAGTTTTCACATCACGCAAACCGGCATGGCTCAATTTTGGGCAAACCCCGAATTAATCGTTACAGAAGTGGGGAAGTAACGGGGGCGTTCGAGGAATCGGGCGTACCCGTGACGGCGTCACACGTGACGCTTTTGGCTATCGCAGTGTGCTGGAGGTTCAATGTAGCGTGCGATAGCGGGAAGCTAACTTCGCGCGCCGCCTGTTTCCGGCCTGTATTTTCAGGCGCGGCGATCCAGCTTTTCAGCATCGACAACCGAGAGCGTGGATCACCCTATTGGCCCTCAGACCGGCGGCTATGGCCGTTACACGCTGCTCACTGTTGTTGGGGATATTGGTCGGAGACCGCATTCCGAAAGCTCCTGCATGGCCTGCTGATCGCCGTGGAGAACAGCGCGATCCGTGAGCAATTTGCGCCACACCGATGACAGTCCCGCGCCTTACCGTGATGCTCTTTTCGCTTCCAGCCTGGATCTTTTTCGAGGAATCGATACCAGCAGCGTCGGCGCGCCGTCTCGGGGCATTCCTTATCACTGACACGATGGGGCGTGTCCCCGATATCGGATTCGGATCCTGCGATCGGCGTTTTCCGAGCCAGGATACAATGCCGGCGGGTGGGTTCGGCAATTTGATTGCCTTGCCGCTTCAGGGACTCGCGCGAACCTCTGGTAACAGCATGTTCATCGACGAATCTTGTTCGCCATATCTGGATCAATGGACCTTTCTGAAGCGCGCAACGATCTGATATTCGATGATGTCTTGTGTGCTTTGGAGGAGGGCCGCTCACCCGTCGTGATAACTGAGCGCACCGCCCATTTGGAGACCATCGCAAAGCGTCTTGAGCATTTCGCCAGGCATGTGGTCGTATTGCGCGGTGGGCAACGCGAGAAGCCGCGCCGCGACATCGCCGCGCCGCTCTCAGCAATTCCCCACGCAGAGGAACGTGTCATCCATGGGTTTCCAGGATTCGGAGGTCAGGCGGATGCGCTGCGCGACATCGTGCGCGACTATGCGCTTGAAACACTGGCCGACGAGGCCGCGGTTCTCGACGCGGTGCCTGCGAGTTTCGAAATCAACTCCCGCGACCATCCTTACCGCGTCAACAACTTCTCTGGCGGAATATCCCCGTCCATAGCCACAATTGAGCGTTCGGGACTCACCACCGCTCCGCAGATAATCGAGCGCTGCGAGATGCGCACGAGCCAAATCGGAAACATGCACGTAATCTCGCACGCATGTACCGTCGGGTGTCAATGTGGTTGGCCCAATTGCCGAGCCGCTGCATCAAACTTCGGTGAGTTGTCATGACGACCCAATTCGCTTTATCGCCGAGATCACCGCGACGGAGCTTGAAAGCGGCTCGTTTGCATCGGCGATTGGGAGATGGGGAATACCGTTTATCGGTTGTGCCAGTAGCGGATGGTTCATCCCCCAAATCGCAGCCTGCGTTCGATTCTGGGCCCGAATCTTGCGCAGAATCGCCTTGACGTGGACCTTTACGGTTGCCTCTGCGATATCGATCTTTCGCGCAATGCACTTGTTGGAATTGCCACTGATCAGACACCGCAGAATTGCCAGCTCTCTTGGAGAAAGCTGCGGCGCGGTCGCATCCTCTCGGGCGACGAGGATCGCGTCTTCGCCGGAGACCGCGGCTTTTCGTCGAGGCTCGCTCTTGGTATCGGGAGATGATGCCAGGAATGCCGGCGGGAAAACCGTCTCACCCATCATCACCAACTCGATGGATTTGACGAACGCATCGCAGGACATCGTGCTTACAAGATAACCGGCGGCGCCGACCTGAAATACTAAATCCGGCTCGGTTGACTTATAGTGATCCGCCACAACTACAATGCGCCCGCTCGGATATTGATTTCTCACAAGGTTGATCTGTTCAACGGCGAGATCAAAGTCATCGCTGGTATGGACAATCAGAAACAACAGTTGCGGCCCTCGAAATCCACCTGTCAATTCATCAGGAGATGATACCGATGCCCGGACACGAAAGTTCTCCGCACGCAAAATTCGGGCAATGCCCTCTCTAATTAAAATACCCTTTCCTATGAGAATGGTTTCAAAGGTTTGATGCCTCCTCATTTGACCCTCCTAGTCGGTACGCAACTGGAGCTTCGAAATACGGTTTGAGCACTCTCTGAAGCTACCCTAGGAAATGGGTTAACCGACGACCAAGAGGCGCTTCTCTATCTCAAATCCGCAATTCTGTTCTCCTAAAGTCTGTCGGGCCTTCTGGCCGAAAGTTCAAACTTTATATGAAAACCGGTCTTAAGTTCCCAGAGCGGAACTTGAAGACTAATTGCTGTACAGATGATGGATGCGGGGGCTCGTCGGAAAATGGGGCAATATGCCGTTGAGGAAAACTCATTTGGAAATTCTCACTAAACTCCAACACGAACTACGGAAATGGCCATCATCTCGCTCGGCAATTCGCGCAGCGGGGCGGCTCGAAGCCGTAATCACCACGCCTTCGCAAGTGCAACACTAGACGAAGCAAAGCATTGGCGGCTCTCAAAATAAGTTGAATCAATTTCGGCGGAACTTTTGCCAATCCGCCGCTGCCACCATCATGACTTCCCACAGAAGCTTTCATCCGCCCGATGGATCGGGGGTCGATGATGAATCGATCCGGCTTTGAAATCCATATTTTGCAGATGAACTCGTATGGCGTGAGGTCTTTGAGCGTCTTGAGGCGGCGGCCGAAGGGGTATGCGTCGATGAAGTCCTGGAGATGCCGGCGCAACGGGCGCAACTGACTTTGGCTGTCGTAGTGGAAGCGCTTGACGGTTGCGTCCTTGATGGTCCGGTTAACCGGCACCGGACCCCTGAGAGCCTGTTTGAAAATTGGGCTAGGCGGGGATTCCGGTATCGCAGCGAATATGATTCACACTTGGGATGTGGACACGCAAGCAGCGAGGCCGAATGGCCAGGATCGCCCGGAAGACCAAGCGCTACCCATCTGACCTGACGGACGAGGAATGGGAACGGATCGCGCCGCTGATGCCGAAACCCGGACGCCGAGGCCGGCCCCGTGAAGTCGAATTTCGCGAAGTGATCAACGCGGTGCGCTATCTCGTGCGCTCGGGCTGCGGCTGGCGGATGCTGCCAGTGCATTTCGGTCACTGGCGGACGGTTTATGGCTGGTTCCGCGAGTTGGCGCGGCGTTTCCTGTTCCAGACGATCCATGACGTCGAACTGATGCTCGATCGGGAACGGCAGGGGCGCGAAGCAAGCCCGTCAGCTGCGGTGATCGACAGCCAGTCGATCAAAGCCCCGCATAGCGAGACGCGCGGCTATGACGCCGGCAAGAAAATCGTCGGTCGAAAGCGCCACATCGCGGTCGACCCGGACGGGCGATTGCTGATGATCAATCTGACGAGCGGCGACATCTCCGACAGCGCAGGCGCGCAAGCGATCCTCGATGCGATCCGCAAACGCTGGCCGTGGGTGAAACATCTGTTCGCCGACGCCGCCTACGACCGGTTGAAACTGATGGACAAAGCCGTCTATCTGCAGTTCGTACTCGAAATCATCCGACGCCGCGACGGGCAGAAGGGCTTCGAAGTCCTGCCGCGCCGCTGGGTGGTCGAACGAACTTTCGGCTGGATGATCCGCTGGCGCAGGCTCGTGCGTGATTACGAGCGCCGCATCGATGTCTCAACCGCCATGATCCATGTCGCCATGGCCGGTGTCCCCATCCGCAGAAACGCTCATCCCTGATTTTCCAAACAGGCTCTTAGAAGTCGTGGAGACGGGCCGGCGGCGGCGCTGGTCTGACGAAGAGAAGCTTCGGATCGTATTGGAGAGTTTGGAGACGCCGCGTGCGATCTCGTCGACGGCGAGGCGCCATGGCATTTCGCGCTCATTGCTGATGACGCGGCGGCGCGTCTTTCGCCACGAGCCCACGGTCCCTGACGTACAGCAGACTGGCTTCGCGCGGGCGATGGTTGCTACCGCTGAGACGGTGGCTGCGGAACCCGGCGCGCCCGCGAGCGGTCGCATGGTGATCGAGATCGGGAAGGAACGTCGCGTCATCGTCGATGCCGGCGTTGACGCGGCCGCCCTGGAACGGGTGCTGCGGATTTATCGTCAATGATTCCGGTCGCAGCGAGTGCTCGGATCTGGATTGCTACCGGCCATACTGACATGAGGAAAGGCATGAATGGTCTGGCGTTGCTGGTGCAGGAAGGCCTTGGCCGTGATCCGTTCGCGGGTGACGTCTTCGTGTTCCGCGGTCGAGCAGGTTCTTTGATCAAAGCCTTATGGCATGACGGGATCGGACTATCGCTGTACGCCAAGCGTCTGGACCGCGGTCGCTTCGTGTGGCCGGTGACGGTGGATGGCGTGGTGGCGCTGAGTGCTGCACAGATGAGTTATCTGCTGGAAGCGATCGACTGGCGCAATCCGCAACATACCTGGCGACCGCAGAGCGCTGGATAGGCATAAAAATGTTCTGAGCAGCGGAAAAAAGTCGCCGCAAATCGTTGATTTTGTGATTCCATCAGCGTCATGAAAGCTGGTGTTGAAGCCCTGCCGGACGACGTCGAAGCGCTGAAAGCGGCCTTGATTGTCGCGCTTGCGGAGGCGGCCGCGGCGCGCGTTCAACGCCGATGATCAGGCGCTGATCGCACGCCTGAAGCTGCAGATCGAGAAGCTGAACCGTGATCGCTATGGCCCGCGCTCGGAGCGCACCGCGCGGCTGCTGGATCAACTTGAGCTGACGCTTGAGGAATTCGCAGCCTCAGCGAGCGAGGACGAACTCGCCGCTGAAATGGCCGCGGCCAAAACCGCGAGCTCAACGACCACCGTGGCGTCGTTCACGCGCAAGCGGCCGTCGCGCAAACCGTTCCCGGCGCATCTGCCGCGCGAACGTTTAATTGTGCCAGGACCCATTACCTGCAGCTGTTGTGGCGGATCGCGGTTGTCCAAGTTTGGCGAGGATGTCACCGAAACACTGGAGGTGATCCCAAAATCCTGGAAGGTAATCCAGCACGTCCGGGAGAAGTTCAGTTGCCGGGATTGCGAGAAGATCAGTCAGGCGCCGGCGCCGTTCCACGTGATCGCCAGGGGCTGGGCCGGACCCAGCTTGCTGGCGATGGTGCTGTTCGAGAAGTTTGGCCAGCATCAGCCGCTCAACCGGCAGGCCGAGCGCTATGCCAAGGAGGGAGTGCCGATCAGCCTGTCGACCCTGGCCGACCAGGTCGGCGGTTGCACGGCAGCGCTGATGCCGTTGTTCAAGCGTCTCGAGGCTCATGTGCTGAGCGCCGAGCGATTGCATGGCGACGACACCACGGTGCCGGTTCTGGCCAGGGGCAAGACCGACACCGGCCGGATCTGGGTTTATGTCCGCGACGACAAGCCTTTTAACGGGCCGGCGCCGCCGGGGGCGGTGTTCTATTACTCGCGCGACCGGGCCGGCAAGCATCCCCAGGCTCACCTGGCCAACTACATCGGCGTCTTCCAGGCTGACGCCTATGACGGCTATCGCAAGCTAGGGCGGCCGCGCACCTGGCCTGATCCTGGAAGCCGCCTGTTGGGTCCATGCCCGGCGCCCGTTCTTCGTGATGGCGGTTCTGGCCGAGAACGCCCGTCGCAAGGCGCAAGGCAGGAAGCCGGCCGTGATCTCGCCACTGGCGCTGGAGGCAGTCCGCCGGATCGATGAGTTGTTCGAGATCGAGCGATCGATCAACGGCCAGAGCCCCGAAAGGCGCCGGGCCGTTCGACAGGAGCTCAGCGCGCCGCTGATCGCCAATCTGGAGGCCTGGATGCGTGAGCAGCGCGCCAAGCTCTCGCGCGGCAATGACGTGGCCAAGGCTATGGACTACATGCTCAAGCGCTGGGTCGCGCTCACGCGCTTCCTCGATGATGGCCGCATCTGCCTGTCCAACAACGCCGCCGAGCGCGGCGTGCGCGGCATCGCCCTGGGGAGAAAATCCTGGTTGTTCTGCGGCTCCGATCGTGGCGGCGAGCGTGCCGCGGTGATGTACAGCAATTGCTGAAAACCATCCCGTCCGGCCCAAGGGGCCCACTCCAGCCGGCACCGGCTTCGTCAGTCTTCCTCGTCTTTATGCTGTCTTTATGTGCGGACCTGAAAATCCGTATCGCTTCCTTATGTCGTCCAGCCTATCTGCATCGGGACTCCACATGATCTGGAGGGAGTTTCCATGTTCGATCTGCTCATGCTCGTCATCGGCTTCGCCCTCTTCGCGCTGACGGTCGGCTACGCCGTCGCCTGCGACCGGCTTTGAAGAGGCAAACATGACGATCGACTATGTGATGGCCGCGCTCGTGACCGCGGGGCTGCTCATCTATCTCGTCTACGCGCTGCTGCGCCCCGAACGGTTTTAGGAGGCGCGCCATGACGGTGCTCGGCTGGGCGCAGATCCTGCTGTTCTGCGCGATCGTTGCCGCTCTCGCTCCGCTCTTCGGTGGCTACATGACGCGCGTCTTCAACGGAGAACGCACGTTCCTGTCGCCGATCCTGCGGCCGGTGGAGGCGATGCTGTACCGGGTAGCCGGCGTCGACGAGACGCGGGAGCAGTACTGGCTGACCTACGTCGTCTCCATGCTGCTGTTTCACGCCGCGGGCTTTCTCGTTCTTTACGGCCTGATGCGGCTGCAGGCGTTGCTGCCGCTCAACCCGGCCGGTCAGTCAGCCGTCGCGCCCGACCTCTCGCTCAATACCGCCGTCAGCTTCATCACCAATACGAACTGGCAGAATTACGGCGGCGAAAGTACGATGTCGTATCTCGTGCAGATGCTGGGCCTCACCCACCAGAATTTCCTGTCGGCGGCAACCGGCATCGTGTTGGCCGTCGCGCTGATTCGCGGCTTCGCGCGTACCTCCGTGCGAACCGTCGGTAATTTCTGGATCGATATCACCAGATGCACGCTCTACGTTCTCCTGCCGATCTGCATTCCGCTCACGCTGTTTCTCGTCTGGCAGGGCATTCCGCAGACGCTTGGCGCTTACGTCGACGCGACGACCCTCGAAGGCGCCAGACAGACCATCGCGGTCGGGCCGGTGGCGTCGCAGGTCGCGATCAAGATGCTCGGCACCAATGGCGGAGGCTTCTTCAACGCCAATGCCGCGCACCCGTTCGAGAATCCGACGGCGCTGTCCAATTACGTTCAGATGATCGCCATTTTCGTGCTCGGCGCGGCCATGACCAATGTGTTCGGCCGCATGGTGGGAAACCAGCGTCAGGGTTGGGCGATCCTGGCCGCCATGGGCGTGTTGTTCATTGCCGGCGTTGCGGTCTGCTACTGGGCTGAAGCCAATGGCACGACGCTGCTGGACGGGCTCGGCCTCGCGGGCGGCAACATGGAGGGCAAGGAGGTCCGCTTCGGCATCGTTGGCTCCGCGCTGTTCGCGGTCGTCACCACGGCGGCCTCATGCGGCGCGGTCAACGCCATGCACGACTCTTTCACCGCGCTCGGCGGCATGATCCCGCTGATCAACATGCAGCTCGGCGAGATTGTGGTCGGTGGTGTCGGCGCAGGCCTCTATGGAATGCTGTTGTTCGTCATCGTCACGATGTTCATCGCCGGCCTGATGGTCGGGCGCACCCCGGAATACGTCGGCAAGAAGATCGAGGCGCGCGAGGTCAAGATGGCGATGCTCGCCATTCTGGTCCTGCCGCTGATGATGCTGGGCTGGACCGCTGTCGCGGTGATCTATCCGCCTGCCGCCGCGTCGATGGGCAATGCCGGGCCGCACGGGTTCAGCGAGGCGCTGTACGCCTTCACCTCGCAGACCGCGAACAACGGTTCACCCTTTGCCGGGCTGTCCGGAAACACGCTGTTTTACAATCTCGCCGGCGCGGTCGCGATGTTCGTCGGCCGGTTCTGGATGATCGTGCCGGCCATGGCGGTCGCCGGATCGCTTGCGGCCAAGAAAACCGTCGCCGTGTCGAGCGGGACGTTTCCGACCACGGGTGGGTTGTTCGTCGGGCTTCTGGTCGGCGTCATCCTCATCGTCGGTGGCCTGACCTTCTTCCCGGCGCTCGCGCTCGGCCCGATTGTCGAGCATCTCGCGATGCAGTCCGGCAGCCTGTTCTAGACATATCAGGGTGCGCTTATGGACGCTCTCAAATTGCGCAAACGGATGCCGGCGATCGCTCTGTTCGATCCTGCGATCGTATTTCCCGCGATCGGACAGGCCTTCGTGAAGCTCGATCCGCGTACGCTCGTCAAAAACCCCGTGATGTTCGTGCTGGAGGTGGTGACGATTCTCACCAGCATCCTGTTGATGCGCGACATTCTGATTGGGCAGCCGATCGCGTTCGAATTGCAGATCGTGATCTGGCTGTGGTTCACGGTGCTGTTCGCAAATCTCGCGGAAGCGGTGGCGGAGGGCAGGGGAAAGGCACAAGCGGACGCCCTTCGCAGCACGCGGAGCGAGACCCGTGCCAGGCGCCTCCTGATGGCGGACAATCACGACCTGTTCGAGGGCGTTTCGGCGGACGAACTCGAGGCCGGCGATCTCGTCGTCTGTGAAGCCGGCGATATCATTCCGGGCGACGGCGATGTGATCGAGGGGATCGCATCGGTCAACGAGGCCGCGGTCACCGGTGAATCCGCGCCGGTGATCCGGGAATCCGGCGGCGATCGCTCAGCGGTCACGGGCGGCACCACTGTCATCTCCGACCGTATCGTGATTCGCATCACCTCGTCGCCGGGCTCGTCGTTTCTCGACCGCATGATCAAGCTGGTGGAGGGCGCCGAGCGGCAGAAGACGCCGAACGAGATCGCGCTCAACATCCTGCTGGTCGGCCTGACAATCATTTTCGTGTTCGCGACGGCGACGATTCCGAGCTACGTCGCTTATGCGGGAGGGACGATTTCCGTCGTCGTACTAGTGGCCTTGTTCGTCACGCTAATTCCGACGACGATCGGCGCGTTGCTGTCGGCGATAGGCATTGCCGGCATGGATCGTCTGGTTCGGTTCAACGTGCTGGCGATGTCAGGACGCGCCGTCGAGGCGGCGGGCGACGTCGATACCCTGCTGCTCGACAAGACCGGCACCATCACTTTCGGCAACCGGCTGGCCACGGAGATCATTCCGGCTCCGGGCATCAGCGAACAGGAGGCGGCACGGATCGCACTGCTGGCCAGCGATGCCGATGAAACCGCCGAAGGCCGCTCGATCATCACGCTGGTGCAGGACAAGTACCACATCTCGCGCGAGCCCGCGGCGGTAGGCGCGACCTTCATCCCGTTTTCGGCAGTGACGCGGTTGTCCGGTGTCGACATCGGCGGTCGCAGGCTGCGCAAGGGCGCGATCGACTCGATTCTGAAATTCACGCGCGACCAGGCCGGGCACGATATCGCCGAGCCGCCGGCCTTTCGCGCGGCGGTGGACAGGATCGCCCGGACTGGCGGAACCCCGCTGGGGCTGGCGGACGGCGACCGCATCGTCGGCGTCATTCACCTCAAGGACGTGGTGAAGCCGGATGTGAAGGCGCGCTTTGCGGCGCTGCGCCGCATGGGAATCAAGACGGTCATGATCACCGGCGACAACCCGGTCACGGCGGCCTCGATCGCATCGGAGGCCGGGGTCGACGACTTCATCGCCGAAGCCACGCCCGAAGACAAGCTGCGTTATATCCGCGGCGAACAGGCCGACGGCCGGTTGATCGCGATGTGCGGCGACGGCACCAACGACGCGCCCGCGCTGGCGCAGGCGGATGTCGGGGTCGCCATGCAGAGCGGCACCCAGGCCGCGCGCGAAGCCGGCAACATGGTGGATCTGGATTCCGATCCCAGCAAGCTGATCGAGGTCGTGGAGATCGGCAAGCAGCTCCTGATGACCCGCGGCGCGCTGACGACGTTTTCCATCGCCAACGACGTTGCCAAATACTTCGCCATCATCCCGGCGATGTTCGCGGCGTTCTATCCGCAACTCGGCGTGCTCAACATCATGCGCCTGTCGACTCCACAGAGCGCGATCTTGTCGGCAATCATCTTCAACGCGCTGATCATCGTCGCTCTGATTCCGCTGGCGCTGAAGGGCGTCAAGTATCGCCCGATCGGCGCGGCTGCGCTATTGCGGCGCAACCTCCTGATCTATGCGCTCGGCGGCGTGGTCCTTCCGTTTATCGGCATCAAGGCGATCGACCTCGCGGTCACGGCTTTGCATCTCGCGTGAGAGGCTGTCATGTTGAAAGAACTGCGCCCGGCCATCGTCATCCTCGTCGCGCTGACGATCATCACCGGCCTGATCTATCCGCTGGCCATGACCGGCGCCGCCCAGGTGCTGTTTCCCTATCAGGCACAGGGAAGTCTGATCGAGCAGGGCGGCAAGACCATCGGCTCGGCCTTGATTGGACAGTCATTCACGGCGGACAGGTATTTTCATGGCCGTCCCTCGGCGACGACTGCGCCTGATCCGAAGGACGCCTCAAAGACCGTGCCGGCTCCCTACAATGCAGTTAATTCGATGGGATCCAATCTCGGGCCCACCAGCAAGGCGCTGGCCGATCGCCTCCGGCAGGACGTCGCCACCTTGAAGGCGCAAAATCCCTCGGCGGCGGTTCCGGTCGATCTTGTGACCGCATCGGGTAGCGGCCTCGATCCCGATATCTCTCCGCAAGCGGCCCGGTTTCAGGTGCCGCGGGTCGCGAAAGCGCGAAATCTGCCGGAAGCAGAGGTCGAGACCCTGATCGACAGCCGGACCGAGGGGCGTGATCTTGGCTTCCTCGGCGAGCCGCGCGTAAATGTGCTGAAGCTGAACCTGGCGCTGGATAGAATGGCGGCGTCTGGTCAGCCAAGGTAAAGGAGCAGCATGTCCGGCGAGCCGGCCACACGAGCCTCACCCGACGCGCTGCTGGCCCTCGCCAAAAAGGAGGGACGCGGCCATCTGAAGATTTTTCTCGGCGCCGCGCCGGGCGTCGGCAAGACCTACGCGATGCTGGCGGCGGCACGCAGCGAGATTGCCGGTGGTCGCAACGTTGTCGTGGGGCTCGTGGAAACCCACGGCCGCCGCGAGACCGACCAGATGCTCGACGGCTTTGAGGTGCTCGCGCGCAAACCGATCGTCTATCGCAATCAGGTGATGCACGAGTTCGACCTCGATGCCGCGCGGGCGCGCAAACCGGGCCTGCTGCTGGTCGACGAATACGCTCACACCAACGTGCCGGGCAGCCGGCACCCCAAGCGCTGGCAGGACATCGATGAACTGTTGCGGGCAGGGATCGACGTCTGGACCACGCTGAACATTCAGCATCTCGAAAGCCTCAACGACGTCGTCCAGAAAATCAGCAAGGTGCGCGTGCGCGAGACCGTGCCCGATAAGGTCTTCGATCAAGCGGACGAGGTCGTGCTGGTCGACTTTCCGCCGGACGAATTGCTGAAGCGCCTCGCGGAAGGCAAGGTCTACGTTCAGGATACCGCCGCGCGCGCCGTCGAGAATTTCTTCAAGCCGCAAAACCTGACGGCGCTGCGCGAACTCGCCATGCGCCGCGCGGCCGAGCGGGTGGATGCATCCCTGATCGAGCGGATGCAGGCGCAGGCGATCGATGGGCCTTGGGCGGCCGGCGAACGTATTCTGGCATGTATCGGTCCCGATCCGGTGTCGCCCACCGTGGTTCGTACCGCCAAGCGGCTCGCAGACCTGATGGATGCGCCGTGGATCGCGGTGACGGTCGAGCGGCCCGGTGCCAGCCTCAATAGTGCGGCCCGTCAACGTCTCGATGAGGTGATGAAGCTGGCGGAAAGTCTGGGCGCGGAGACGCAAACCCTGACTGGTGCCGATCTCCCTGCCGAGTTACTGCGCTTTGCGAAATTCGAGAACGTCACCCAGATCGTGGTCGGCCGCTCGCGCGGTGGATTTTTCAGCGAACTGCTGCGCCGGTCGCTGCCGTACGAACTGGTCCGGCGAACACAGGACATCGCCATTCATCTGGTCACGCGCGAAAGCGATGTGTCCGAACCGGCGTCGGGCTGGTTGCTGCACAACAGGAGTCCGCTGCGTCCACTTCCGTTCGTCTACGCCACCCTGACGGTGGCTGCGGCGCTCGCCGTCAGCAAAGTATTGACCGAACTGATGCCGATCCCGAATCTGTCGATGGTGTTCATGCTATCGGTGCTGGTGAGCGCCATCAACTTCGGCGTCTGGCCCGCGATCTACGCCTCGGTGCTGTCATTCTTCATCTACAACTTCTTCTTCATTCCGCCGCTCTACAACTTCACGATTGCCGAGCCCTATGAACTGCTGGCGCTGGTCATCTTCCTGGTCGTCGCGATTGTTACCTCCGCGATGGCAGGTCGGGTGCGGGATCAGGCGCGCGTATCCGCGGGCCGGGTTCGCGCCATGCGCCGACTCTACGAATTCACACGCCGCCTGTCGGGATTGGCGACACGGGACGGCATTGCTGAAGGCGCGGCCGGGGAAATTCATGCCAGCCTGGCGCGGCCGGTCGTGGTGCTGCTGGCGGAGGGCGATGGTCTTGCCCTGACCGCAGCCTGGCCGCCGGAAGATGCGCTGGATACGGCGACCATGACGGCCGCGCGTTGGGCCTACAACCATGCGGAACCCGCGGGCGCCGACACCGGGACCTTGCCGATCATCCCGTGGTATTTCGTTCCGCTGCGAATCGGCGACAAAGCCCTCGGCGTCATCGGCGTTGCAAAGGACAAGGATACGCCGCCCCTCGATTCGGAGGCGCGTACCTTGCTCGACACGTTATCCGAGCAAACCGCCGCGGCGCTTGAAAGGGCCGCATTGGCAAGCGAGATGGTGAGCGCCAGGACAGCGACCGAAACCGAGCGCGTTCGCAATACGCTGCTGGCCTCGGTTTCGCATGATTTCCGGACGCCGCTGTCCTCCATTCTTGGCGCCGCAACCAGCTTGCTGAGCTACGGCGACAAGATCGGTGCCGCAGCCAAGACCGATCTGCTCGGGCAGATCAAGCAGGAGACCGAAGGGCTTGATGAGATGGTTCGTAACCTGCTTGCGATCACGCGCATCGATTCCGGGGCGCTCGAACTGCGCCGTGACTGGATCGACCTGCGCGAGATCGTCGAACGCGTGGCCAGCGCCGCGCGGCGGCGCAGCGCACCGCAACGTATCGATATTACGATGCCGCCCGATCTTCCGCTGGTTCGTGCCGATGCGGCGCTGGCGGAGCAGGCGATCGGCAATGTCGTGGCCAATGCAATTGTGCATACGTCGAAGGAGACGCACATCGTGATCGATGCGCAGTCCGGATTGTCAGACATAACCGTACGCGTGACCGACAACGGGCCCGGAATCGGGTCCGATATACTGCCGCACGTCTTCAACCGGTTCGTCAGGGGAAACGGTGCGGACGACGTGCATGACGGCGGGGAGGGAACGGGCCTCGGTCTTGCGATCGCAAGGGGAATTATGGAGGCTCATGGCGGATCGATTACCGTCGACAGCCCCGTGGAGGGGCAGCCCGGTGCCCGGTTCGTGATGGTCTTTCCGCGAGAGGACGGCGCAACGTGAGTACGACAAAGTCTCGTGTGCTGGTCGTCGATGACGAGGCGGCGATCCTTCGTTTCCTCAAGCCCGCGCTCGAGGCCAACGGCTACGACATGTCGAGCACCGCCACCGTCGCAGACGCCGTCAAGCGCATTGCCGCCGACGCTCCTGACATTGTGCTGCTCGATCTCGGGTTGGCCGACGGCGACGGCAAGGATGTGCTTCGCCGGGTGCGTGAATGGTCCGATGTGCCGGTGATCGTTCTCTCCGCGCGGGATCGCGAAGCCGAGAAGATCGACTCGCTCGACCTTGGCGCCGATGACTACGTCAACAAGCCTTTCAACGTCGGCGAACTGATGGCGCGGATGCGTACCGCGCTTCGGCACCGCCTGCAGCGCAACGCGGAGACGCCATCGCTGCGAGCTGGCGATCTCGAAGTGGATGTCGTGCGGCACCGCGCGATGCGCGCAGGAGTCGAATTGAAGCTGACGCCAAAGGAATTCGAGCTGCTGTCGTTCCTTGCGAAAAATGCCGGCCGGGTCTTGACCCATCGGCAAATCCTTGCAGCCGTGTGGGGGGTCGCGCACACCGCAGATACGCAGTACCTGCGCGTCTATATCGGCCAGTTGCGGCAGAAAATCGAAGACAAAGCCGATGATCCACGGATCATCCTGACCGAGCCGGGCATTGGGTATCGTATCAGTGAAAGCTAATATCCGGATGGATCTCGATTACAGTTCGCTAAAGTGGCTTCCGGCCATTGATGCAGGACGACGTTGTTGCGGTTGGCCCTCAATCACCAGTCCGCTAAAGTCCGATCCTTCCGTAAGCATTCGCCCAAGGCCGCAGGTTTAGTTTGATTTGGATTGCCTAGCAGGTTTCCGAGACCAGTGTTTGGCAAGTGCGGCGAGCTCATCGGCGATCGCTTCGACGTTGACGATGACTGGATCGAAGTTTTCTGGCATCCATTCCTTGCATTCGTCATGGCGCTCGTGCCGCGGATCGTTGATGGCTTCGAGGGTTTCGGCATAGCCAGGCGGTCCGCCAACATCTTCGGGAGGGCATCGCCCGCTGGCCTCCAGCAAGCGTGGATAGCGCTCGCCGGGTACAGGATCGACGAGACGTTCGATCTTTATGATGTGCTCCCAACCGTCACCGAAGTCATAGAGATAGCGTAGCGTCTTTGCGCCGGTGTCTTCGACAATGTCGTCGAGCCTTGCCTTTCGTGCATCGAGCGGTCCGTCAGGCCAATCAGGATCGGTGAGGCCCCAGCCGGCGCCGCCAGCGCGGATTTCGTAGAGATGGCTATTGGTCCATCCCATGGCTGCCTGCAGCACCTCATGCAGGCGGTCCAGTCGAATGTTGAATGGGACCTCGATACGACGCAGAACCAGGGGCTCGACATCGTCAAGGGTAATCTTGAGGCGGGCGATGGTGTCGGCGGTCATGCCGCCACTTTACGATGCTCCGCTTGCGCCGCCCAGTGCCACGGCAGCAGTTCTGGAAGGCGGCTTTGCGGCAGGTCGGCGATGCGGCGGAGCACGTCGGCAAGCCACGCCAGCGGATCAATGTTATTGAGCTTTGCCGTCATGATCAGCGAGGCCATGACGGCCGCACGGTCGGCCCCGCGCTCTGAGCCGGCTCGAAGAACTTGCGTCTCGCATGGCTCCAGCACAGAGCCGATGTGATCGGTCCCGGCGAGCGCGCCAGCTCGTTCGGCGGCCAGAACATGAGCCTCGATCAGAGCATGGGGCGGCTGCAGCACCGTCGTACAGGCACCTACCTGGTCGGCCAGTGTCGACACGCCTTCGTGCCGATAACGCTCGCTCTGCCGGTTTAGCGGTTGATGCTGGCCGAACTTCTCGAACAGGATCATCGCCAGAAGGTTCGGGCCGGCGAAGCCACGTGGCGTTACATGGAACGGCGCCGGCGGTGCGTGATCCTCTCGCATTCCCGACACGAGAACTTCTCCCTGATCGTCTGGATTACCCTCCATTGCCGTGGAATCACCTCCAGCGTTTCGGTGATGTCCTCGCCCAGTTTCGACAGCTTTCCCGATCCGCAGCACGGACAGCTCTCAGGCGCCGCAATCACCACCCGCTCGCGCGGCAGATGATCGGGGAATGGTTTGCGCGAGGGCCGCCTGCGCTGGAAGGCGTGTACCGTCTGTGCACCGGCGGCCGCCCGCTCTGCCGCCAGCTCATCTTCGGTCGCCGAGGCCTCGAGGTCCTCCAGTTGCAATTCCATCTGCTCCAGCAGGAGTGCCTGCTCACGTCGTCATCCAATCGTCACTTGCACCGGGGCGGGCCATACGTTTTCGCCCGCCGCCGAGCGGGGGGGGGCTTTGATGGAGGTCGAGTCCACCGAGACTGATCAATACATGCTGCTCGAGCCGGTCAGTACGTCGAAGATATCCGTCCAGATGCCTTGGCGGCTCCAGCGATTGAAGCGATTATAGATCGTCGTGTAGCCACCGCAGATATAGCCCATCCTTCTTGGAGATGCGGCCCCATGCCATTTTTCCGCCGTTGGCGTTCTATTGCGGGACCAGCCCGATCCAGGCGGCAAAATGGCGGCCCAACTGGAACGTAGTGCATCGACGACGGTTAGTCACCCGCTTCAATCACAGTCGGCATCTGCTTTGAAGGGGCGCTGGATCTTCGCCAACTCCAAGAGCGGTTTGTTTAAAGTTTCTCGTGCGAAACGGGGGCGGTTGGTAGTCATCCGTGGATGTTTGGATACGCGGTGTGTTGCGCTCAGTCCGCGACTCTCGGCGCCCCGTAGTTCCAGCGTCTCTGAGGGGTATTCGCCGAACAACGCGTGATAATAATGAGAGAAGCGGCCCAGTTCCACGAAGCCCTGTTGCAGGGCGACCTTGGCGACAGTGGTATCGCCCGGCGAACTGTCAATTAGTGCGGAATGAATCGCGCAAAGCCGCTTGTGACGGAGAAACGTCACGGGCCCGACGCCGAACACGTCATGAAAGGCGCGGTGCAGCCCGCGCCGCGATACGCGGAACGCCGCGCAAAGCTCCGATACATGCACCGGACGCGCGTCAGCGGCAGCCAGATAGTCCTCTACATTGTGCACGAGCCGCAGCGCCGAAGGCAGCGTGCGGGTCTCGTCCGGCGGCAACGATTGAAAGATCGTCGCGGTGAAACAATCGACGATGGCGCGCTTCCAGAAATCAGCGGACGCTTCCGTCAGCGCGTCCTGATGCTGCGCGAGGCGGGAGACGATCTGCGGCAGGCGGGCCGTTGCGGTCTGGGCGGACTGGTTGGCACGGTAACGGTTTTTCTCGTACCAGGTCGCGGGATCGCTCAAGCGCGCTTCACCGGCGAACATAGACACGACATCGGACAGATCGAAGCGCAGCGCTGCATAGGACGAGGCGCCGTGAAAAATGCCGTCATGTTCGATTGCCGGTGGAATCACCAGCACGTCTGCCGGACGCATGTCGAAGGCAAAATGGGTGACGCGGTCTTTCGCCGAGAGCAGCATTCCGACGATCAGCTTCTCGTCGCTGGAGGTACGTTGGGTGCGAACGCCGAGGTTGAATGAGCCGACGCTGAGGGAGAACTCACCGATGCCGACATGCGATAGCGTGCCGCGCATCTTGCCGTGTCCGAGTTGCATGACGTCAATGTGCGAACCCTGCACGGCCTGATGCAGGCCCTCGAAGCCATTCAAGCCGCAACTGCTGACCCAGAGGCGTTGGACCATGTGAATGCACCCGGAGGCCGCGGGCGAAGAGAATAGCGTGTGCAACTGATTGGCGACAACGAGTTTTTTCAGCAGGCGACATTGTGCAGGGCAAGAGATCGAGCCCGCTCGGACGGGCTGTGATACATGTCTTGTCGAGCCGGAACGACTTGTGCATTTTCATAAAACATGACGCACGTAAGACGCTTTGATTGATTGTCGTTCGATATTTTCTATTAAGTGTGCCGCGGGCGCGGCGATTTTTGGCACAAACTGCACATCACATACGGGAAGTCTTCGATTAAGCTCGCGAGAGTTGGCCGTCGCAAATGTGAATCGCCCGCAGTCCGGGCGAGCGATGTGATTTTGCCATCGCACTCTGAAGAAGGAGAGCCTCGACTATAGAGCATGCCATCGTTGCCAACGACACTGGCAGCCGATGGACACAGGAAGGGTTTCGATCATGCAATCAAAAATGATTCTGCTTCGTCGCCTTACCGATACATCGCAAAGTCTTCGCAGCGTCGCATGTGCGACCGCTCTGATTTTGAGCGCATTGGCTTTGGGCGGATCACACGCTTATGCGATCCCCGCGATCGCCAGCGCCCCTCACCTTCATGCAAATCAAGGCGATCTCATCGAGAAAGTGGTTGTCGTGCGCAGGCGCGGCGCAGTGGTCGGGCGGCGAGGCGGTGTTGCCCATCGCAGCCGCACGGTTGTCAGACCCGGAGTCGGCAGGCGGTATGTAGGCCCTGTCAGGCCCGTACGCCCGGTTGGCCGGTGGGTGCGCCCCGCTCGATACTGGTGGCCGGTCGGTGGCGCGGTCGCTGCCGGCGCCGCCGTCGGCTTCGTCACCGCTGCGACCGCTTCAGCATGGGCCGGTGCACCGCCCGCGCCGGGGTACTGCTGGTACTACACCGACTCCAGCCGCACCAAGGGTTTCTGGGACGCCTGCCCGCGCTAACAGAGGCTAGTACAGCAGCAGAGGCAGTGATGTCAGTTGCACCGGTCGAACCCCAGTTGCTTGGACCTGCGGCGGACGGTGAGCGGACGGCAGATATGGTTTGGATTCCGGGCGGGACCTTCCGCATGGGGTCGGATCATCATTATCCGGAAGAAGCGCCGAGCCATCGCGTGACGGTTGATGGCTTCTGGATCGACAAAACACCTGTCACGAACCGGCAGTTCAAACAGTTCGTGAGAGCCACAGGCCATGTCACCGTTGCAGAGGTGCCGCCGGATCCCAAAGACTATCCTGGTGCACTGCCTGAGATGATCTATGCGGGTTCGCTGGTGTTCGCACCGCCGTCCGGTCCCGTCGACCTGCGCGAATGGGCGCGGTGGTGGACGTTCATGAAGGGCGCCGACTGGCGGCATCCTTATGGACCGAAGAGCAACATCAACGTGCAGGACCATCATCCGGTGGTCCACATCGCCTATGCCGACGCGCTGGCTTATGCGGATTGGGCCGGCAAGGCGTTGCCGACCGAGGCCGAGTGGGAGTTTGCCGCGCGTGGCGGGCTGGAGGAGACGGAATTCGCGTGGGGGAATGAATTCACGCCGAACGGCCGCCACATGGCCAACACCTGGCAGGGCGAGTTCCCGCGGCAGAACCTGGCTGAAGACGGCTACGAACGCACGTCACCCGTGACGGCGTTTCCGCCAAACGGTTACGGCCTGCACGACATGATCGGCAATGTGTGGGAGTGGACCAGCGACTGGTACACCCCAAAACACGATGCCGATGCGCCGAAGGCCTGCTGCATCCCTGAGAACCCGCGCGGCGGCAGAGAGGACGCGAGTTACGATCCCTGCCAGCCCAGTATTAAAATCCCTCGCAAAGTTCTCAAAGGCGGCTCGCACCTCTGCGCGCCGAACTATTGCCGCCGCTACCGGCCGGCCGCACGCCACGCCGAACCGGTCGATACGTCGACGAGCCATGTCGGATTTCGCTGTGTGACAAGGAACTCGCTACGCAATGACCTTCAACTTCTTTGCGAAGAACGGAGAGTGCAATGACGAGCAGTGCGAACGACCGAGATAAACTCGAAGCTCCATCGAACGAAGCCGATAACCACGCTCTCAGTCGCCGGAATATTCTGCTGGGCTCGTCGGCGCTGGTGGCGCTGGCGGCAATGACAGCACCCGCGGAGGCCCAGAAGCAACAGGCTGCACCGGTCACGACAACAACTTCTCCGCCCGGCCGGCAGCCGAATATCCTCGTGATCTGGGGCGACGACATCGGTATCGCGAATATCAGCGCCTATTCAAACGGCCTAATGGGGTACGAGACCCCGAACATTGATCGCATTGCCCGCGAGGGCCTCAAGATGCAGCACTATTACGGCGAGCAGTCCTGCACAGCGGGCCGCTCGGCGTTCCTCACCGGCCAGCACATCATACGCAGCGGGCTCAGCAAGGTTGGCTTCCCTGGCGCGCCAATGGGCATGAGCCAGTTGGACCCCTCGGTTGGTGGCCTGCTCAAAAATCTTGGTTATGCGACCGGCCAGTTCGGCAAGAACCATGTCGGCGACCGTAATGAATCGCTACCGACCGTGAACGGCTTCGATGAATTCTTCGGCAACCTCTATCATCTCAATGCGGAGGAAGAGCCGGAATTGCCGGACTATCCAAAAGACCCGGCCTATCGCGCCAAATTTGGACCGCGCGGCGTCCTGAAGTGCAAGGCGACAGACGTCGATGACCCGACGGTCGATCCGAGATTCGGAAAAATCGGCAAACAGACCATCGAAGACACCGGCCCGCTCACCAAGAAGCGCATGGAAACAATCGACGATGAAACCTCGGCGGCGGCTATCGACTACATGAAACGGCAAAAGGCAGCCGGAAAACCGTTCTTCTGCTGGTTCAACGGCACCCGCATGCACTTGCGAACGCATGTCCGCGCCTCACACCGCGGCCGCTACAGTGGCTCGAATGTACCAAGCCTGCAAGCCGAACGAGTTATTCTATCTTCTGTCACTGTGGTTCATCACCACGACCGGCACCACCGCAATAAACTACTGGACGCATTCCTCTTTAGATTTTAGCTATTACAGTCTCCAAACGTTCGGGGGCTATATCGGGTTTTTCCTAGCGGGAGCCCTTGCTGTAGACTTTGCTCGTCGCCTTACTAGATCGCGGCGTCTGCTCTGTCTCGCGGGGTATGTTGGGACATCCATCGCAATAGCGTTGCTAACCTCATGGCGCTCAGGCATCGAGCACGGATGGGTTCAGGTGTATTATAGCTATCTGACGCCGTTTGTGGCCGCAGGATCAATCAGTCTTTTCTTCTATTTAATTGCGGATGGCTCGCGCCTTGTCGGCAATTCTGCGTTGCGACTTTTAACCAACTTCACGCCATATGCTCTCGGTGTCTATTGCGTCCACGTTATCGTCCGAGACGAACTTGCACATTTGGGTTTAACCGCGGCTATTAACCCGGCGATAGCGTCAATCCCGATACTAACGGCCATAATCTTTCTCCTGTCTCTGGCCGCTGTTTGGCTGCTTCGAAAAGCCCCTGGAGCAAAATGGGTGATGTGAGATAAGCTTATTGAACGACATTGTAATTAAGTTGTTCAGTGCCTGCGGCATTGCTGCCCGATCCAGTAGCGATAGCAAAGTCATTACCGCTTGGAGAGCAGTAGAACCCCCCGCTGAAGGTGGCGGCTGACGTGTTTGCGGGCTGCAGAAAGATCAGCGCGTTTGACGCTACCCCACCATGAGACACTGTTTTGGAGGCGAGGGCGGGCATTGTAACCGAACCAACAAGCGGCGCTCCAGTGTACTGATTGCCCTCGCCGTAGTTGTTATCGCTCGTCAGCAGATTAGGAATGCCGATGGTTGTGACGCCCGTGCATTTGTTATGCAGGAAGCGGCTGTTTGAGCATCTAGCGGCGGCGTCGATTGTAATGAAAACGTCACCGGGATCGTCGCCACGGTTGCCTTCGACTTCCAGCTTCGTCCCGCCGCTTACAAGAATCCCAAGGACGTTACCGCTGATTAAGTCGTTGTCCTTGACGTTGCCGCCGCTGAGGCGGCCGACGCGAATGCCGCGGTCATAACCGACAAGCGTATTGCGGCGAACGCTTGCGTTATATGTGTTGTGTGTTCCGATAGTCTGCACGTCGATCGCGTAAAAATAATCCGCGCCACCTGAACCGACACCAAACCCAATGATCTTATTGTCTTGGATGTAGATGTAGTACATTTCGCTGATTGACGAATATGCAGAGATGCCGAATTGCCTGTCCGTGCTTGTGCCATCCCATGTGATAGTGTTTCCACTAACATCGATTAAGGTCGGAACAGCGCCGGGATTATAAGCTGTGTCTGTGTCGGCAACGTAAACGCCGAAAGACGAGCACCGCAGAAAATGATTATTGACGATCTTCACACGGATGCAGTCGAGCGCTTGAACGCCGCCAAAGCAATCGAAGGTAATGTTACCTTCAACGATGCTATCATTATCCCAAATGCGGATGGCGTCGGTGAGCGTCGGCCCCTGAACGATGTTTTTTGAGACGATATGTCCCTGACCGTAAAGATAGCAAAGCTTCTCCCATGGGCGCTCAGCGTGACAGCCTGTGATCGTCAATTGTTGAGACGCACCAGAATTTCCGCCAGAAAAGATGCACTGGGTAGCTCTACTGTCATCCGCTGACGCCGCGAGGAAGTCCAGATTAGCGAAGCGGTGCTTACCCCCACCTGTTGCCGTGATGTGGGTTAAATACCGCCCACCCTCGATGTCGTAAGTCGCGACGCCGCCCTCGAAAATCGCGTCATGAATATTGGCCGACGTTGCCCCACGAAGGTTGATCCCGATCTTGGGCGGCTTAAGCATACGGATGCCGCTGTAGTTGAAGCCCTTACCAGTGACCCTGACTAGGCCGGGGTATATGCTGTCATCCCCGCCAGCGCTGTCGATGTTATCGAATCCGTTCCCTTCAATCGTCCCGGAGCCGCGAAAGCGAACGTAGTTACCTGTCACATTGAAGATATGCGCCGGGTTCGCTTCGTTCGCAGCGTAATTGGCTTTGATGTGACCGTCGATACGAACGGTAATCGCATTGTCGATGAGTACGGCACCAGTTAGGCCGCCAGAAGTATCAACGTTACAAACTCCACCCATGTCTGGGATGTAAAGCGTACCACCGATCGGCGTGCGGAGCGCCGCAGTTTTGATCGCGGCAAGGTTCGTTGCGGCGCTTGAGGACGACGAAAATCCGCAGGCAGCCGCATTAATGACAGGACCGGCGGCGTTATAGCCGACATTGGTTATACCATCTGATAGCGTGATGATCAGGTCACCTGACGTGGTGCCGTTTTTCTTGTAAAGGTTGATGGAAGTGTCGCCAACAGTGGCAATGCCGCCTACCCACATCTCATCCGGTGCGGCTGACGGTGCATAAGCCTCCGCAACCGCTTTTGTTGGAAACAGGTTTTCGAAAAACGTCGACATCGCGCCGGTAGCGACATCGCGCGCCGCTTCTGCTGCGGTCTGCGCCGATTCCGCTCCCGTCTGCGCCGCCTCTGCAGCGGCTTGAATTGCTGAACTTGCCTGATCGGACAGCAGCCGGAATTCAGTGCCGTCGATATAACCAGCCAGCATCATGCCAGCGACCAGGCCGCCAACAGCCGGGCTATTGCCCGCGGCAGTCTTGATTGTGAGCGGAGTTCCGCCGTTCAAGCTCAAGGTGACGGTAGCACTTGTGTTCGTCGCGGTGACATTGAAGACGATCAACGCATCCGTGTTTGCCATCGGATAACCATTGGTCGCCTGAATGGCATTCGCCGAACCCGCACCCTCATTGACCGCGCGGTAAAATGAATACGGCAAATCGGCGAGGCGCGCCCAACTGCCGGAACCGGACGCCCCCGCCTTTTGGTAAACGCCGTTGTTCGCCGGCGCAGGGTCCAGAACAACCCAAGCCATTTTGTTGGCGTCGTAATTCAGCGCTGCGTTAGCTTGCGCCTTGGTCGTGAAGATCACACCGCCGCCTGCCGTGAAGCTATTTGCTACCGCGTCCAAGGCACCAAGAACGTTGTCGCGAGTGAATCGCTTCACAGACTTGGTCGTGCCAACGATTTCGTGCCCGATAAACTCACCGAGATTGGTTCCAAGCGGTAGATTGGGTGCGCGGATGCCTTCAGCCATAAGATTATTGTCCCTTTAGTCGTGTGTAGATTTTGGCTCGGTAAGAGCGCACTAAGTCGTCTCGTAAGTGAATGTGAATTCCAACACCGCGCCGTCCGCGCCGGGGTATGCGCCCGTGGCCAGCATGATGATAAAATCGCCGCCGCTCTGAGCGTTGCAGAACAGGAAGTTTCCATTAACCGCAGTTTCACGACCGAGACATGAATAGTTGTCGCGGACTGCGATCGGCGTCGTGACCCGCACATACCCAGCAGCGGTCCCGTTCGTTGTGATCGTGACCTTGACCGAGCCCGTGACAGTCTTGCCGATCTTCTGCCACCGCCCCGTAGCGCTTGCTGTTGTGAACGTTCCAGTGCCAGCCGTTACAGTCGGCGTGTAGGCAGTCCACGCGCCCGGTGTCGTCACATAGATTGCATCGAAATAGCTTTTGAGCGTGGCCTTGAGATTCGCCCACGTCAGCTTCTTGAGAACATTCGAGGCCGCACTATCGACAAGCGCCAGTTCATCAGCATCGACTGGCGTCGTTTTGCCGGTTGCACTGTGGATCGCATTAGCAATATCAGTTGCGCCCGTAGTCAGATCGGAAATCGTGCTTCCGCTGTCCTTGATTAGCTTCCCCGTAGTACCGTCGAATACGGCTATCCTGGCGTCTGTCGCGCTAGCTGGTCCGGTGACCGCGCCATCGATATTTACTTGGCTAATACACGGCGACAGCGAGTACATCGACGGCATGATGGAGCACGACGACACGGTCGGCACACTGCTCAAAGCGCTGGATGACATGGGCATCGCGAACGATACCATCGTCGTCTACTCGAGCGATAATGGTCCTCACATGAATACGTGGCCGGACGGCGCCATGACCTGGTTCCGCTCGGAGAAAAACACCAATTGGGAAGGTGCGTTCCGGGTGCCTTGCCTGGTGCGCTGGCCGGGCTCCATTAAACCCGGTACCGTCTCGAATGAACTGATGAGCCACAACGACTGGATACCGACCCTCTGCGCCATTGCGGGCGAGCCGGACATCGTCAACAAGCTCAAGGCGGGCTACACCGCGAACGGCATCAACTATAAGGTGCACCTCGATGGTTACGATCAATCGAGCTTCCTGCGCAATGTGAGCGGTAGCGCGGCGAATAACAACGGCACCAAGAGCGCTCGCAATGCGTTCTTCTATTCGAACGACGATGGCTTGCTGGTGGCCTATCGGCAGGGCGACTACAAATGTGTGTTCTCTGAGCAACGTATGCAAGGCACGATGGGTCTGTGGGCGGAACCGTTCACGACGCTCCGATTGCAAAAAATCTTCAACCTGTATCAGGATCCATTCGAACGCGCAGACTTCACATCCAATACCTTCTGGGACTGGCAAATCGATCACGTCGGCTTCATCTATGGCGTCATGGATGACGTCTTTCAGTTCGTGGCGACGTTCAAGGAGTTTCCGCCGCGCTCATTCCCGCCGAGCTTCAATCCGGCGAGCATTCTGGGAGACGAGATGGATAGCATCAAGCGCAGGGAGTCGTTCAAGAAGAACCTCGACCTCGACCGCATCCGCGGTGGGTTGAACAGGATGATCGACCAGCAAATCCAGCAACGCGGGGTTAAATAGGCGGTCGCCACACCGCACATGACCCGGCTCGTCCATGGGCGAGCCGGGTTGGTTCAACCTCGTACAACCTCAAACCTGTGTGAGGTCTGGTATGGTTGCGTCCCTTGCGTCCGTCATTCGGAACACCGTCTTCGTTGTGCTGCTGGGACTCGATTGCGTCATCCTTCCACATTCCAACGCCCTCGCACAGAGTGACCCGCTGCCGTCCTGGAATGGCGGTGCGGTCAAGACATCAATCACCGATTTCGTCGCGCGGGTCACGACACAGGGTGGCACGGATTTCGTGCCGCCCGCCGAGCGTATCGCCGTGTTCGACAATGACGGCACGCTATGGTGCGAGCAGCCGATCTATTTCCAGGCCGCCTTCGCGTTCGACCGCGTCAAGGCGATGGCGCCACAACATCCGGAATGGAAAAGCCAGCAGCCGTTCAAGGCGTTCCTCTCCGGTGACAGGAAGGTGTTGTCCGAGCAGGGCGAGAAGGGTCTGCTGACGCTAGTGGCCGTGGCGCATAGCGGCATGACCACGGATGAATTCGCAAAGTCGGTCGCCGACTGGCTCGCGACCGCAAAACATCCGCGCTTCAACCGACCCTATAACGAGCTGGTCTATCAGCCGATGGTCGAACTGCTGACTTACCTCCGCGCCAACGGCTTCAAGACCTTTATCGTGTCCGGTGGCGGCGTGGAGTTCATGCGGGTGTGGGCCGAAAAGGCCTACGGCATTCCGCCCGAGCAGGTGGTCGGCTCATCCGGCGTCACGCAGTACCGGCTCGACGACGCAGGCAGGCCGTCATTGCTGAAGACGGCCAAGGTGCAATTCATCGATGACGGTCCGGGCAAGCCCGCCGGCATCAACATGATGATCGGCCGCCGTCCGATCCTCGCCTTCGGCAATTCGGATGGCGATCTTCAGATGCTGCAATGGACCACAGCGGGAACCGGGGCGCGCTTTGCCGGGATCGTGCACCACACGGATGCGGCGCGTGAATATGCCTACGACCGACCGTCGAAGATCGGGCAACTCGACAAGGCGTGGGAGGAGGCGAAGGCGAAAGGCTGGACCGTCGTCGACATGAAGCAGGACTGGAAGATTGTGTTTCCGGACAGACCTTGAGGAGGTTCGCGGTGAAGAAGAAACTGCTGGTTGCGTTCGCATTATGCTGCCTCTCGAGTGCTGCCGTCGCGCAAGCGCCATCGGCGGACGATAGCCTCGTGCGCAGCCGCGCCGTCGAGGCGGTCATCTGGGGCATGCCGGCCGCCAACTACGACCTTATGCTTCAGCCGGCGCTGAAATCCGGCGCAAAGGAAAACGAGATCATCTATTGGTCCCGGCCGGTGGATTGGCACAACCAGACGCTTACGCCTAATCCGGACGCGCTTTACTTCATGATTTTCTTCAATACGAAGGAGGCGGGTCCCATTGTGATCGACGTTCCTCCGGCCGACGACGGCTCGTTTGCTGCGAACATCGATACGGTTTGGCAGATGCCTTTGGAAGACGCTGGCCCCTATGGCGCAGATAAGGGCGCGGGCGGCAAGTACCTGATCCTACCGCCTGGCTACAACGATACGCCTCCCGATGGGTACATTGTAGTCCGATCCGAAACCTTCGCTGGATATGCGTTATTCCGCTCGAATCTGGCGAGCCACAGCGAGGCCGATATCGCCAAGGCGGCCAAATACGGCAAGCGGCTCAAGGTCTATCCGCTCTCGCAGGCCGCGGCGCCGCCGGAGACGAAGTTTACCGATGCGAAGGTCATTCTCTACGACTCCACCATTCCCTACGATCTGAGATTCTTCCGATCGCTGGATCGCATCGTGCAAACCGAACCGTGGCAAACGCGCGATAAAGCCATGATCGACCAGCTCAAATCGATTGGAATCGAGAAGGGCAAGGCGTTCAATCCCGATGCGAGAGCGACCACGATTCTGAACGGCGCGGCGGCCGATGCGAGAGGTGTTCTGGACCGTATGTACGATGCCGGGTTCCCGCCGTTCTTTGCAAGCTCGCGCTGGGCGGTGCCGGCATTCCCGGCGCTCGTCAAGGCTGGATCCTCTGGCTACGCGGAGACGGACATGTATCCCGTCGACGCCCGCGCGCTCACCTACAGCATCGGCTACATCGGCATTAAACGTCTCGGCACAGCGCAGACCTACCTCATCGCGGGCAAGGACAGAGATGGGAAAGCGCTAGGCGGCAACAAGACTTACCGCCTGCACGTCCCGCCGAATGTGCCGGTCAACTTGTACTGGTCGGTCACCGCCTACGACCGGCAGACGCATGCGCTTATCAAGAACATGCCGCGCGCAAGCCGCGCCTCCAACGCGGCGGAGGTCCAGAAAAATGCGGACGGCTCCGTGGATATCTACTTCGGTCCGAAACCGCCGCCCGGAAAGGACGCCAATTGGGTTCCGACCGATCCTCAGCGCGATTTCGAGCTGCTGTTCCGAATCTACGGACCGAAGAAGGAATTCTTCGACAGGATTTGGGTGCTGCCGGATGTCGAGAAGATCGCAGCCCAATGAGATTCCGTTTCCTGCTCGACCATTCCACT
The DNA here is from genome assembly GCF_000013885.1 of Nitrobacter hamburgensis X14. Classification (NCBI taxonomy): domain Bacteria; kingdom Pseudomonadati; phylum Pseudomonadota; class Alphaproteobacteria; order Hyphomicrobiales; family Nitrobacteraceae; genus Nitrobacter; species Nitrobacter hamburgensis. Next base: position 3,279,739 of record NC_007964.1, on the reverse strand, counting down.
GAAAGGTGAGCCATGACAACCGAGAATTTCATGCCCGACCGTCGCAACGTGCTTCTCGCTACCGCAACGCTCGCGGCAGCTTCAATGCTGGGCGCGCCGTCTGTCGCGCGCGCAAACCTCGTCGCTCAATCCGCAGCCGTTGCCGCTCTCGCCGGAATGGGCTCGCGCGCTGCCGCCCGGCCCCGATGCCCGAGTGAAAATCACCGAGGCCTATGCGGCCCACGTCGCGCGCGACGTCTTCTTCTGGGCCTGGCCGCTGGTCAACATGTACAATCGACGGCTTGCGTTCTCGAAGATGACCGAACAGCGGTACGTCGGCCCATTGCTCGAGGCGCCGCTCAACCGGCTCACCATGCTCACGGATTATGTCGATCCGGAAGAACGGAACGTCGCGTGCCCGAACCAGGACGTGGTTTACGGGCTCGGCATGGTCGCGCTGGAGGTTTCTCCGGTGGTGGTTCAGGTGCCGGATTTCGGTGATCGCTTTTGGGTCTATCAGATCGTCGATCTGCGCACCGACAGCTTCGTCCAGCTCGGCAAGATGCACGGGAGTACGCCGGGTTTTTACCTTCTTGTCGGGCCTAACTGGAATGGTCAGGTGCCGAATGGAATCACCCGCGTCTTCCGCGCATCGAGCAATACCGGCCTTGTTGCGCCACGGATCGCCCAGAACGACACTCCGGAAGACAAGCGTGCGATTCAGGGCGCGCTGACCGGGATCGCGATGTATCCGCTCGCGGAATACGATGGGCGGATGAAGAGCATTGAGTGGAGCAAGTTGCCTAAAGTGCCCGGCGCGCCTCCCGGCGAAGAGGAAACGCGGTGGGTGTACCCTGAAAAGTTTTTCGACGAGCTTCCCATGGTGCTCGCCGACGCGCCACCGCTGTCAGGCGAAGAAGCATGCTACGCGCAGGTGCTCGCCGTGCTGGCTGCCGCCAAAGACAATCCGAAAATAAAGCAGGCGATGATCGGGGCCGCGAAAGACGCCGAAGAGAAGCTGGTGAATCCGTTGTTCCAGTTCCGCAACTATGGCCAGCAGCTTCCCCACCACTGGAGCACGATCTCCAACGAGTCCGCGTTCGGGACGGACTATTTCACGCGGACGGCGGTTGCGAAATCGAACATCCTCGTCAACTCGCCCGACGAGACCAAGTATTTCTACCAGGACTTCGATGCCTCGGGCGCACGGCTCAACAGTTCCAACCGCTACACCGTGACGTTCGCGAAGGACGGCACGCCGCCTGTGAATGGTTTCTGGTCGCTCTCGATCTACAACGAGCACCATTTCTTTGTCGCCAACCCGATTAACCGCTTCTCGGTCGGCACCAAGAACAAGGATCTCAAATTTGCCGCCGACGGTTCGCTCACAATCTACGTGCAGTCCGATGCGCCCACGGATGCGGTGCAGCGAGCCAACTGGTTGCCGGCACCGAAAGGCAACTTTTCGCTCTTCGGCCGCGCTTATTGGCCGAAAGTGCCAGTTCTGGACGGCACCTGGACGCCGCCGGCGGTGCAGCGTGTAAGCTGATCAAGAGCGAGATAGTACAATGAGCGGTCTCGATATCCTCGCCTGGGCTGTTCTGATTATCCTTGTCGGCGTGGTCGTCTTGGTGTTCTGGCTGATGGGCTCGATGCCGGGCTATGTGGCAAGGAGGCGACATCATCCCTGGGCCGAGGCGGTCAGCGTGGCCGGTTGGGTCACGTTGATTTTCGGATTCGTGCTATGGCCGGTGGCGTTGATCTGGGCCTATGTCGACGTGCCGGCGCGACGAACTACGGGACAGCAGCCATGATGATCGCGCTCATGGTGCTGTATCTGGCGCTGCTCTTTACCCTGGTGTGGCTCGGTCTTATCCGATTCAACGCCTTCTGGAAGACGTCGCCGCTGATCGTGCTGTTGCTGCTCAATGTTCTGCTGTTCATCCCGATGGGCTGGGGCGCACCTGAGGGCAAGGCGCTGGTTTACCGCAATTCGGTATCAATCGTGCCCAATGTAGCAGGCGAGGTCGTCGACGTGCCCGTCGCACCAAACACGCCGCTGAAGCAGGGCGATGTGCTTTTCAAGATCGATCCGACGCCCTACGACGCACAGCTGAAGGCGATCGAGGCTCAACTGAAGCTGTCGACCACCCGCCTTGGGCAGATGGCGACGCTCTACGAACGCGAGGCTGGCCGGGGGTTCGATGTCGAGCAGCGCCAGTCCGAAGTCGATCAGTTCAAGGCGCAACTTGAAAACGCGCGGTGGAATCTCGACAAGACCGTCGTGCGCGCGCCCGCCGACGGCTACGTGACGAACCTCGCCCTGCGAAAGGGCGCGCGCGTGGGAAACCTTTCCGTTTCGCCCGTCATGGCTTTCATAGATACGTCCACCACGAACGTCGCGGTCGAAATCGACCAAATCAACGCGCGCTACGTCGCTCCCGGTCAGGACGTGGAAATCGCATTCAAGTTCGCTCCGGGGCGGGTCTTCACGGGCAAGGTGGAAAGCATCCTGCAGGCGGTCGCGACCGGGCAAGCGCAGGTTTCGGGCGCGGCAGTGACGCCGAAGGAAATCACCACCGTGCCTTTCGTCGTCCGTATCGCGATGGACGATCCCGATTTCGCCAGAACGCTTCCGGCCGGGGCCACCGGAACGGCGGCCATCTTCACCGATCATGTGAAGATCAGCCATGTGATCCGCCGCGTTTTGTTGCGGCAAGTCGCCATTCTCGATTACATCAACCCATTCTGAGGTGTCATATGAAAGCCGATGAAAGTGGCCCGAACCGACGAGACGTCCTGCTGGCGGGCACGGCTCTCGCGGCGGCTTCGGCAATTGCGGCGGACGGCACGACGAGCGCCGCGCAGGCGCAACAGCAGCCTGCGCGCACATCGAACGGGCCACCGAATGTCGTCTATTTTCTCGTCGACAATCTCGGCTATGGTGAGTTGGGCTGCTACGGCGGCGGAATCCTTCGGGGCGCGGATACGCGTCGGATCGATGCGTTCGCAGACGAAGGCATCAAGCTGCTCAATTTCGCACCCGAGGCGCAGTGCACGCCTTCCCGATCGGCTTTGATGACGGGCCGGTACGCGATCCGCTCCGGCAATCACACGGTTGCCCTTCCGGGCGAAGAAGGCGGCCTGGTCGCCTGGGAGCGGACGATGGGGGACGTGCTGTCGGCGCGGGGTTATGCCACCGCCTGCGTTGGCAAGTGGCATGTCGGCGAATCGGCCGGACGCTGGCCAACCGATCACGGTTTCGACGAATGGTACGGCCCGCCACGCTCCTGGGATGAATCCCTTTGGCCAACGGACCCCTGGTACGATCCCAAACGCGATCCCGTCAGCAACATGCTGGAGTCCCGTAAGGGCGATCGGACACCGCGAACCGTCAAGCAACTCGATCTCAACGTGCGCCGCGATGTCGACCGCGAACTCCTGACGCGCGGCAAGGCCTTCATGAAGCGGAGCGTCGATGCAAAACGATCGTTCTTCCTCTATTTCAATCACTCCCTGATGCACATGCCGACGATTCCGCGCGCCGAGTTCAGGGGCAAGTCCGGTCAGGGCGACTGGGCGGATTGTCTGCTCGAGCTTGACTCGGATTTCGGCGAGATCCTGGACACGCTGAAGGAACTCAAGGTCGACGACAACACCATCGTCGTATTCTCAGGAGACAACGGGCCTGAGGAGCTGGAGCCCTGGCGCGGTACCCCCGGCTTTTTCGATGGCTCCTACTTCACCGGCATGGAAGGCTCGTTGCGCACGCCCTGCATGGTGCGCTATCCCGGCCGGGTGCCTCCAGGTAAGCAGAGCAATGATATCGTCCACATCACCGACATGTTCACGATAATTCTGCAATGGGCCGGTGCCGCGATGCCGACGGACCGCGTGATCGACGGCATCGATCAGCGCGCCTTTTTCGAAGGAAAGCAGAACAATTCAGCGCGCGACGGCATCCCGTACTGGATGGCCGACACGCTTTACGGCGTGAAGTGGCGCAACTTCAAGATGGTATTCTATCTCCAGAAGACGCTCACTGAGCCGGCGTTGAAACTGTCCACGCCGCACATCATCAACCTGACCGTCGATCCCAAGGAACGCAAGGCGTTCGATCTGCCTTACATTCATTCGTGGACGGCCGCCCACTTCGGTAGGATCATGAAGGACTTTGCGATCAGCGTGAAGCGCGAACCGCTGATCCCGGCCGGAGCGCCTTTGGACTATGTTCCTGTTCGGAAAACCTAGGTGAACATTTCGAAGACGGAGGGGGTGAGATGAAACGACAGAAAATTCTGGGCGCGGCAGTAACTGCCGGGCTCTGCACGCTGATTTCTGCCGGAAGCCCCTCGTCCGCCTTTGCCGACGAAGGCGGTCTCAGCTTCTGGTTGCCCGGCACGTTCGGCAGCCTTTCGGCAACGCCAGCGACACCCGGATGGTCATGGGCGACATTCTACATTCACACCGATGTCGCTTCGGCGGCGGGTGCGCAATTCCCGCGCGGCGGGCGGATTGACGTCGGCATCAGCGGCCGAGGCGACCTCGTTGGGTTCGGGCCGACCTACGTGTTCGCGACGCCGGTGCTCGGCGCCCAGCTATCGGTTAGCGTCCTTGGCATTGCCGGGCGGAACGAGGCGTCCGCCGCGCTCTCGCTGACCGGCCCGTTCGGCAATACGATCGCGCTCAACCGGACGCAGGGTCTGACGTCCGTCGGAGATGTAATCCCGCAGGTAGCGCTGAAATGGAATCGGGGCGTCAACAACTACATGGTCTACGGCACCGGTGACATCCCGATCGGGGACTACGATCCCAACCGTCTCGCCAATCTCGGGATCGGTCATGGCGCCATCGATTTTGGTGGCGGCTACACCTATTTCGATCCCAAGTCCGGCAACGAGTTTTCGGCAATTGCCGGCATGACCTACAATTTCAAGAACACCTACACGCAATACCAGAACGGGATGGATTTCCACGTCGATTGGGGCGCTTCACACTTCTTCGAAAACAAGATTCAGGTTGGCGTCGTCGGCTACTACCTGCAACAGGTAACCGACGATTTCGGCGCCCCTGCAGCATTCGATGGCTTCCGCTCGCGCATCGCAGGCGTCGGCCCGCAAATCGGCTTCCTTTTTCCGGTCGGGGACATGCAGGGATATATCAACGTGAAGGCCTACAAGGAGTTCGCGGCCCAGAACCGGCCCGAGGGCTGGAACACCTGGCTGACCTTCGCGATCTCGCCTGAAGCTCCAAAGCCGATCGTGCGAAAATACTGAGGGCAGACAGGCCACGCATCGGCACACGAGATGACCGACAACGGTGCGCCAGAGCTGCGCCAACTTCGTATCGGGTTTCGCGCCTTACGATAAACTGGATATTCTCGCGGGTCCTCTGTCGATTCAAGCGGCGGAGATAGGGGGCAATTCGCGGATGTTGGTCAGAGGCCGAGCAGCGGCGCGAGAATGCCGAGCGACAGACGCTTGTCAACAACGACGATAACGTCTGGCTCGCGCCCGGCGCGATCGATTGCGATACAGTCCGCTTCAAGGCTTTGACCGTCGAGGACGACCGGGCTTCGCTCGCCGCCGCCTTCGCCACCTCACCAGCTATACCGCACGACGCCTTTGCCGGCGTAGCTGGAAGTGGTGTCGGAGAACTCGCCCTCGAAGGTGGTGGCGAGCGCGAAGCCGTTGGCCCATTTCATTTCGGCGGAGCCGGTAAGCAGCGCGGCCTCGCGGGCTTGTGCCGCGCCGTTGACGACGAAGGATGCGCCGGGCAGCGACTGGAAGGTCGCGGCGATCGCACGGTCGGTGTCGAAGTTATGCGCCCACGCGGCACGGCTGCGCAACGTCAGGATGGCATTGCTAAGCGCGAAGGATTTGTCGGTACGGATGCCGAGTTCGCTGCGTGACGCGGTGACATTCTTCGCGGCGTAGTTCAGCGCGAACAGACCTCCGGTGCTGGCCTGTTCGGCATAGGTCGGCAAATCATAGGTGGTGAATTGCCCGGCGGCATAGGGCGTGATGCCCATCAACGGCGTGGCGATACGGTAACCACCTTCGAGTCGCCCCGAGAAGGCATTCGCGTTGAAGTTGGCGCGCAGCCGCTCGATGCCGCCCGCGCTCACGGTGCGGTCGGTGGTGACGTCCTGCCAGCCATAGGCCAGCGCGCCGCTGAGGTACGCCGCGCCGATATGGTGGTGGACGAACGCACCGGCCTGAAACAGATCGCTGCGGCCGGAGCCCAGTCCACCTGCAACGTTAAAGTTGGTGGCGCCGCCGGCCATCGCAAACCCGACCAGTGTATCCGGCGAGACGCGGTAGTCAGCGCCGACCGCGACACCGTACAGGTTGCTGGTCGCGGTGTTGGAGCCGACGACGCTGTTGCCTGACGTGGTCTGCGAGCCGCCATAGCTCGCCGCCCACACGCTCCAGCGCTGTTCGAAGCTTGGCGCCATCGGCAATGCCTTGCGCGACATCGCGGCATAGGCATTGCGCTCGGCGGCATTGCGGCCATTGCCGCGCGCAGCGTAACCCAGCGCATCGTGGTCCTCAGCCGCGAATGCTGGCGCGCCATTCGATGAGGGGATGCCGTCACCGCGTCCCGCCATGAACGGGTCGGTCATCACGCCCATGAACAGGCTCATGGCGTCAAACGTCGCCTGCTGGGTGCCGGTGGCGGCTTCGCCGGACACTTGCGTCAGCCCCTGCGGCGACAGCGCGCCGAACGCCAGCGGAATGCCGTTGGTGTTGAAGGCGTTCATCACCGCGTTGGCGACGTTATTCTGGTTGGTACTGAAGCCCCCGGGTGGCGGCGCAAAGCCAAATGACAGGTCGAGATAGGCGTTGTTGCTGTCATAGCTAAGCGCGGTCGTGAAATTGGCCGGCAGATTGCTATTGACCACGCCGAAGGTGCCGCTGATCCCACCAGTTGCGGTCAGGATGGTGTAATGTTTGCTGACATTGCTTCCACCAGCATAGCTCGCGTTGACGGTGGCGCCGCCGAGCGTTGCGGCGCCCGTGACATTGGCAAAGGACGACGTCATGGGGCCGATGTTGACGGCATAGGTCGATGTCGGCGAAAGGCCGAGCGTGCCGTTGACAGTCATCGACGATCCCGGCGTACCGGAGCCGGGCGCGAAAATGCCGCCTGCTATCGCGGTGTTACCGACGGTGCCGGTACCCGCCAACGTGCCGCCGGAGTTTACCGTGACGAGACTCGAGGTCTCGATCGAGCCGTTCACCACCAGCGTGCCGCCGTTGACGGTGGTCGCGCCGGTATAGGCGTTGGCGGTGCCCGTCAACGTCAGCGTGCCGGTGCCCTCCTTGGTCAGGGAGGCTCCGACGGCTAAGGGGTTGGGGAATGAACCCTGATCCAGAATCGCCCCTGAGAACGTTGTTGACCGGTTGTTGCCCCCGACCGCCAGATTTTTTGTGGCCAGCTGAAAAACACCGCTTCCCTCTATCGAGCCCAGAGTGATGCCTTGGGCATCGAAAAGATAGGTCAGGTCAACCACGCCATCGTTGATCAATCGTGCCGTACCGCCGGTGCCGGAGTCCCGGAAGGAAACAGTCCCACCGGCGTTGTTGATGATCGTGGCGTTGCCGGCGGTGCTGGTTTGCGCGAAACCCGTGCTGCCTCCGCTGTTGTTGATAATCGTCGCGCTGCCGGCCGTAGCGGTCCCACCGAAAAGCGTGCCGCCAGCGTAGTTGTTAATAATCGTGGCGCTGCCGGCCGTGCTGGCGCCAAGGAATATCGTGCCGCCTCCGTCGTGGCTAGTAATCGTGGCGCTGCCGGCCGTGCTATCATTGAAGGTCAAGATGCCCGCACCAAATACGCCTCCGCTGTCGTTATCAATCGTGGCGCTGCCCGCCGTGCCACTAAGAAAAAAGACTGTGCCAGTATTTTTGAGAATGACGGAACCGCCATTGACGACGATTCCGGCGCCATTGAAATCGAACCGGTGACTGTTCGAAATAAGGTAGTTCGACGCCCCGGCATTGAACGTCCAGCCATCGATAGCGGTGTCAGACGAGGTGGACATCAGGGGGGCGTGGCTCGCGCCGAAAAACGCGGTACCGGTCGGCACCACACCGGTAGACCAGTTGGCGCTGTCGTTGAAATCGAGGGAATGAGGAATATCAAGCCAGGTTGCGTCCGCCGCGTGCGCTGGGTGGTGACCAGCGCAGTCGTGGCCTGCAGGGCAGCACGGCCCGGCGATTGCTCAAAAAATTCATATTTTTTTCTCAAACGGTGTCGGAGAACATGGACCGCAACAAACTGCGTTTACCAATTCTTTAAATCCGCCCTCCGTCCTTTCGAGCGTGAATGCGGCGTGATCTAGACGTGAATTATGCTTGCAAGACACCCGGAGCGGGTGTGGTGTGTCTTCCGGGATACAGTTGTTGTGAGAATGTTGCGCGCGAAATGAAAGACAAAGTGCAGATTCAAAGGTTCGGGCTGTCGCTGCTTGGACGTTTCGAACTGACGGCGCTCGATGGCGTCGTCGTCCACTTGCCGAGCAGGAAGCTGGCGGGACTATTGGCCTATCTGGCCTGCACATCCCGGCCGCAGCCGCGTGAGAGGCTGGCCGATCTCCTTTGGGGCGCTCATTTCGAGGCCCAGGCTCGACAGAATCTGCGCCAGGCCCTTTCCCTGCTACGCCGGATTCTAGGGCACGAAGCGCTCGTCAGCGAAGATAATGCAGTCTCACTCGCGCCCGGCGTGATCGATTGCGACGTGATCCGCTTCGAAGCCCTGGTGGCCGAGGGAAGCCGCGCTTCGCTCGCTGCGGCCGCCGATCTCTACCGGAATCCCCTGCTGACCGACTTGAACATAGCAGAAGAAGCATGGTTGGACTGGCGCAACTCCGAGCGCGAGCGATTGGCAGGGCTGGCGGTCGACTCCATGGTCGGATACGGCCAGCAAGCGCTGCGGGCGGGAAACACGGCGGCTGCGCTCAAGAACGCCAATCGGGCAATCGCGGTGAATGCCTTGCGTGAGGATGCGCATCGGCTGGCGATACAGGCGCTGGCCGCCTTGGGACGCAAGGCCGAAGCGCTCAAGTACTACCAGGATCTCGCGGCGCGCCTCAGGCACGAGCTGAGTACGGAGCCCGATGCGGCAACCCGGCTACTGGTTGCGGAGCTTCGAAGCGCGCCGCCGCCTGACGCGTCACCAACGAGCAATGAACTCCATCGCAAAATGCACGGGACTTCCGGGGGGAAGACCGGCACAGAGACCACTGCGGCACGCGTCGATAATGCCACAGCTGAAGTTGTTGTTCGCTCCAACTCTTTTGAGCAGCGCCAACTGACGATCATGGTTTGCAATCTGATCGGCCCCACGAGCTATTCGGAGAATCTCGATCCCGAAGACATCCACGATCGGATCGCCACCTTCCAAAAAACGGCCGCCGATGTCGCAGCCCGGTTTGGCGGGTTTGTAGCCCAGTATCAAGGCTACGGCGTGCTGGTTTACTTCGGCTACCCCGCTGCACACGAGCACGATGCAGAGCGTGCCGTACGCGCCGGTCTTGCTATCCTCGATTCAATCGGCAAGGTGGCTGCATTTCCCGAAATGCAACTTCGAGCCAGTGTCGGCATTGCCACCGGGCTCGTCGTCGTTGGTGAAACGTCGACAATCGACGATAACTGCCACCATATCGCAACCGGTCAGACGCCAAACCTCGCGACCCGGCTCCAGACCCGTGCGGCGTCGGGCGACGTCGTTATTGCGACCAGTACACAACGGCTCCTCGGAGGGAGGTTTGACTGCCGCGAGTTAGACCCCATTGAGGTAAAGGGGCAGCCGTATCCGATCGAGGCATGGCAGGTGCACGGCGAGAGGACAGATGTCAGCCGATATGAAGCGCGACACGGAGCCGGACTGTCTCCGCTTGTCGGTCGCCAAGAAGAGGCCGAATTGCTGTTGCGCCGCTGGAATCAGTCCAGGTCCGGTGAGGGGCGTGTCGTAGTCATCTCGGGTGAGGCTGGCATTGGGAAGTCGCGTATCGCTGAAAACATGGTGGCCATATGCGAAGCTGGATCGCATGCTTGCTTTCGTTATTCCTGCTCGCCCCATCATACGGATAGCGCGCTCTTTCCATTCATTGTCCAGATCGAACAGCAGGCTGGCTTCAGGCCTGGCGATAGCGACAGCACCAGGCTTGAGAAACTCGAGGCATTGCTCAAGCCGACATCGGCAAATTTGCCACGCGACGGGGCGCTCTTCGCGGAGTTGCTGAGCTTGCCAATGGACGGGCGCCATCCGGCACTGAAAGCCAGCCCGCAACAGAAACAGGAGATGACTCTCGGCGCGCTCCTCAACCGGCTCAAGGATGCAGCCACACGAGCGCCGCTTCTGATCGTGTTTGAGGATGCTCACTGGATCGACCCGACATCGCTGGACCTGCTCGGACGAATGGTAAGCAGCGCAACCCAACTGCCGTTGCTGCTGATCGTGACGTTCCGGCCGGGATTCCAACCGGACTGGGCGGATCAGCCGCATGTAACGGCGCTGCCCTGGGCCCGAACGATGGCGCCAAGATCATTCGCAGCATTACGCTGGACAAAGCACTCCCCGACGCCGTTGCCGCGCATATCCTGTCGCGCACTGATGGCGTGCCACTATTCATCGAGGAACTGACGCAGACGCTGCTCGATAGCGGGCTGTTACGTGAGAGCGTTAAGAGCTACGTCCTGGATGGGCCATTGCCGCCACACGCTGTCCCGACGACACTGCACGCATCCCTGGTGGCCCGCCTCGATCTGCTTGGTTCGGCGAAGGAGGTGGCCATGATCGGCGCCGCAATCGGACGGGAATTCTCTCACGAACTGATCACTGCGGTGTCGGACTTGCCTCCCTCCGACCTCGATGCTGCGCTCGCACAACTGACGGCTTCCGGCCTCATCTTGCACCGTGGAACACCCTCGGAAGCAAGTTACCTGTTCAAGCACGCACTCATACAGGATGCTGCCTATGTCACGATGCTCAAGAGCCGGCGACGACAGCTGCATGCGAGTATCGCTAAAACACTGATCGAACGGTTTCCGGCGTTAGTCGAAAAGCAACCGGAGATGGTCGCGCGCCATTTCACCGAGGCCGGGCTTGTCAGCGAGGCAATCAGCTTTTGGGTCAAGGCCGGGCGGCACGCATATGCACGCTGGGCCAACCGTGAGGCTGCCGGATTCTTCGATCATGCGGCACGTCTTCTCGAGAAGCTGCCCGAAAGCCGGGAGACACTCGAGCAGGCTATCGATCTTCGCTTCGATCTGAAAACATCGCTCATTCCGCTTGGGCAGTTCAAACGCATCGTCAGCTATCTCCATGAAGCCGAAGTCTTGGCCAAGCGCCTCAATGATCAACGGAGATCTTGCCTGCTTTCCGTTCATATGTGTCAAACCCTCGGACTCGGTGGGAATTCAAAAGACGCAATTGCGTTCGGTCAAACCGCGCAGAGCCTTGCCGAACTATCCGGGGATATTCCGCTTCAGGCAGCGGCGGCTCTCTTTCTCGGGACGGCCTGCTTTTCGACGCTGAATTTTCGATCGGCCGAGGAGCACTTTCTGAAAGTCTTGGAACTTCTTGATGGCGGGTTGAGCCTCGAACAATTTTCACTTTCCGGGATTCCCGCGGTAACAGCCCACAGTTATTTGACTCGCATCTACGCCGATCAAGGCGGGTTCGAGCGTGGGGTTGTTCATGGCGAGGAAGGCGTTCGCCTCGCCGAAGCGGTTGACCATCCATATAGCCTGGCCATCGCTTGTTGGTGTCTCGCCGATCTCATGATCACCAGAGGAGAACTCGGCCACGCCATCGGTCTATTGGAGCGTGGGTTAAAAGTAACTCGCGAATGGAACCTGCCGTTCCTCGCTGCAGGGAGTTCCGGGAGCCTGAGTTACGCTTACGCGCTGCAAGGACAAACTGCTGAAGGCCTCCCGTTGCTGGAGCAAGCGCTGAGCGTTTTCGAGAAAATGGGGCATCAATTTGCCCTTTCGCTTTTCCTGATACCCTTGGGTGAAATGTATATGCATGTTGGCCGGCCTGCACGCGCTCTTGAAGTTGCTGAGCGCGCCTTGGCCATCGCCCGCGAAAGCGGTCAGCGTAGCGGCGAGGCGGGCGCACTTCGTCTTCTTGGCGACGTATCGGCGCTGGAGAATTCTCCCGAGATTGCTGAGAATCACTACCGGGATGCGCTGGCACTGGCGGCGGAACTCAAAATGAGTCCGCTCGTCGCGCGCTGCCATCACGGCCTCGGAAAACTATACCTGCGCACAGGCCAACCGAATCAGGCCCATATCCAGCTTGACACTGCGAAAACGATGTACCGCGGAATGAACATGCTGTTCTGGCTTGAGCAGGCCGAGGCCGAGTTTCGCCGATCATAGCGGCTTTTGAATCCACCGGCCGGCGGCGATTGACCACTCTTTTTGACAGTTTCTACGGGAGAAGCTGGAGATCATCCGGCTCGTCGAGCAGGCGCACCTGCCGGCACGCTGTACGCTGGAGAAACTCGGTATACCTCGCGCCACCTTCCACCTCTGGTATGACCGGCTCCTGAGCGGCGGTGTCGATGCCCTCGAAGACCGCCGCCCACGGCCGAAGCGGGTTTGGAACCGCATTCCCGAGGAGGTGCGCGAGCGGATCATCGAACTGGCCCTCGACAGGGTCGGAGCTATCACCGCGCGAGCTGGCGGTGACGTTCATCGGCGCCGAAAGCTATTTTGTCTCCGAGGCCTCGGTCTTCCACTTGCCGGCGACATAGACTAAGAGACCCCAATATTTCTTTCGCTCAAAATGACAGCATGATCCGTCTCGACAACGTCAGCAAGCAAGCCGGCCACCAGATCCTTTTCATCGAAGCCTCCGCAGCGCTCAACAAGGGCGAGAAAATCGGCCTCGTCGGTCCGAACGGAGCCGGCAAGACCACGCTGTTCCGGATGATCACAGGCCAGGAACTGCCCGACGAAGGGCAGGTCTCGATCGATCGCGGCATCACCATCGGCTATTTCAGCCAGGACGTCGGCGAGATGTCCGGCCGCAGTGCCGTGGCGGAGGTGATGGATGGAGCGGGACCCGTCAGCGTGGCCGCCACCGAGCTCCGCGAACTCGAGGCCGCGATGGCCGCCCCGGATCGCGCCGACGAGATGGAGGAGATCATCGCGCGCTATGGCGAGGTGCAGCATCGTTTCGAGGAGCTCGACGGCTATGCGCTCGATGGCCGGGCGCGCGAGGCGCTGTCAGGCCTCGGGTTCAGCCAGGAGATGATGGAGGGCGACGTCGGCGCGCTCTCTGGAGGCTGGAAAATGCGTGTGGCGCTGGCGCGTATCCTCCTGATGCGCCCCGATGTCATGCTGCTCGACGAGCCGAGCAACCATCTCGATCTCGAAAGCTTGATCTGGCTCGAACATTTCCTCCGAGATTATGAAGGCACGCTGTTGATGACCTCGCACGATCGCGAGTTCATAAACCGGGTGATCGCCAAGGTCATCGAGATCGACTCTGGCTCGCTCACCACCTATTCCGGCAACTACGAGTTCTATGAGCAGCAGCGTGCGCTGAACGAGAAGCAGCAACAGGCGCAGTTCGAGCGCCAGCAGGCGATGCTCGCCAAGGAGATCAAGTTCATCGAGCGCTTCAAGGCGCGTGCCTCGCATGCGGCGCAGGTCCAGAGCCGGGTGAAGAAGCTCGACAAGATCGAGCGGGTGGCGCTGCCCCGGCGCCGCCAGACGGTCGCATTCGATTTTCCGCCAGCGCCGCGCTCCGGCGAGGATGTCGTCGCCTTGAAGAACGTCCACAAGGGGTATGGCAGCAAGCAGATCTATGGCGGGTTCGATTTCATGATCCGCCGGCGCGAGCGCTGGTGCGTGATGGGCGTCAACGGAGCCGGCAAGTCGACGCTGCTCAAGCTGGTGGCTGGTGCGAGCGAGCCCGACGCGGGCACAGTGGCCGTCGGGGGCAGCGTCAAGATGGGCTATTTCGCCCAGCACGCCATGGATCTGCTCGACGGTGACCGCACGGTGTTCCAGTCGCTGGAGGATGCGTTTCCGACCGCGGGGCAGGGTAGCCTGCGCGCACTCGCCGGCTGCTTTGGCTTTTCCGGCGACGACGTTGAGAAGCGGTGCCGGGTGTTGTCGGGCGGAGAGAAGGCGCGGCTGGGGATGGCGAAGATGCTGTTCGATCCGCCGAACTTCTTAGTGCTGGACGAGCCGACCAACCATCTCGATCTCGCGACCAAGGAGATGCTGATCACGGCACTGTCGGACTTCGAGGGCACTATGCTGTTCGTCTCGCACGACCGACATTTCCTAAGCGTCCTCTCCAATCGCGTGCTGGAGCTGACGCTCGATGGCATCCACCAGTATGGCGGCGGCTACACCGAATACGTCGCACGCACCGGCCAGGAAGCGCCGGGGCTGCGCAGCTGACGCCGCGATCCGGGCGCGTGATAATTGCCGGTCCTTCACAGGCTGCTTCCGTTGTTGTTTGCAAAGCCTGGACGGGGTTGTCGCCGCGTGGGCATCCGTGATGCGTGTCCCCAGATAGGTGCGACAGGCCCGGTACTTAGCTTTGTTGGATGGCGGGCTCGAAAATAGTCGACGATCGCTTGCTTGAGCCCGGTCGGACCGATGTTGACCAGTTTCAGTTGATAACCCTGTGAGGGTAGTGCAGGTCACGGTAACGAGAAAACGATCGATCTCTAAACGCTCGTAGACCTTGCTCTGGCGTTCAGGGCCCGAATGACACCGGATCAGGCCATAGCCTCGTTGGGCTGCCGGCTCGGGGCCGATCATCTGTCGATAAGACGGACGCGCCCGAGCGTAGCGCATGGTGACGGCCCGCCAGTGGGGGCCGTCACCATCAGTCGTCAGAATACGATGGTGCTGCGTACGCCAAACAGGGCGCCGCTTTTGACGGGCGATGCAGGCGCGAGGGTATGCGGCACATGGCCCCCAGGATGCACGATATATTGAAACAAGGGCTGCACCGCCAAGCCCGGCACAATCTGTGCTTGATAGCTGAGTTCGAACGTCATCTCGTAATCCCGAAGCGGCTGGTTCACCCCGGAAAACGCGATGGTGTCGCGGTCGAGAGCGCGTGCCTGGTCGGAGATATGGACATAAATGAAGGAGGCGCCAAATTTATCGTCAGGCCGGCTTGGCAGCATGCCCGAGAACACGGTTCCGCCGTCGAGGTAGAAGTCGACCAGATTACGATCAGACGGCGTTGCCGCGATACGGCTGAATACGCTCACACCGCTGTCAGGTTCGCCGCCTTCGGGCCGGTAGATTTGCTGATCGACGATGCCATAGATGCCGCTGGTGCCGTGAAACAATCGCGCCGTTCCGCTGCTCAACGGATTTGCCATTGAGACGCCGGTGTCGTCGAACCGCTGATCCTCGAACTCCCCGAAATGGTGCCACGCGCCGAGCCGCAAGATCCCCGCCAGGCCCTTGGCATCCTTGTCCTGATTGTACCGGTACTGGATCTCGCCCATCAGAAGCGGCGGATCGCTCATCCGGAAATTCGTGCCATGACGATTGACCGTGGCCTGATCGCCAGGGTCGCCATTGAACAGTGCGGCCAGCGCCGTCCAGTTCTCGGTCGGATCAAACTTCAGCCGAACGCCGGGCGTAGCAAGAGGATAAGCAGGGCCGCCGCTCGGCAGGTTGGCGCCGGTAATGGTCGGCCAATCGCTGCTGATGAACATCTTGCTGTATTCACTGATGAAGAATTCGGCGTCGGCGGTGATCTGACCAGCCCTGACGCTGAATCGGTCGTTAAACAGCTTCTGTTCGAGCCAGAACTCCGACAGGCGCGTCGACGGGGTCGCTTCGATGTTGCTGATCGTGATCAGGCTTTCCAAGTGCTGATCGCGGGCGCCCGACGTTCGATGCGTCTGAAACGCATTGGAGAAGAAGCTCAGCCCATTCCAGCCGATGAGCTTCTCCAGGTCGGCCGCCACGAAACCTTCGAGCTTGCCTTCGTAAAGCCCGCCCCGCCGAACGCCGCCTGACGGATTGCCCAGCACTTCACTGGTGTAGCTCAGGCCATGGGTAATTCCGCGCGTCGCAAACCATCTGTGCGTTCCTGTCGGGTCGCCATTGGCTGGCAAGCTTGTGGCGATCGAGGGCGAGGGGATGCCGTCCGGGTTCTTGTCCCTGTCCTCGCCGACGGCGGGGCCTGCCACGAACAGCGCCGCCGCCAAAGACACGGTCGCGGCCAGAGGTTGTCGCCAACGCAATTTCTGCAAGTGCGTCTGAATTGCAATAATCGTCCGCATTGCTCCCGGATCGATCGTGCAACGCATCACCTCGTAGCCCCACTATTGCGAGTTTATCGCAATAAGGAATTGCACGCCGCTCCTGGTGAGTCAATATTATTGCAACTAAGTCGCAAGTGCAGGTAAAGGCTTTCGCCGTCGGCGTCTTATGAAAATTGCGGAAAAAGTGTAACAAGCTCGAACGCTGATCGTAGGCAAGCCACGACCGGCGCCACCTCAGAGGGCGCTGATGAATTCGAAACTGGACGAAGAGTTTGAGCGGGTATGCCGTGACAAGGGTTTGCGTCTGACGGGGCCACGCCGCGTCATTCTCAATGTGCTGACCAAGGCCACGGATCACCCGGACGCGATCGAAGTGCACCGGCGCGCAAGTTTGATCGATCCCGGCATCGCCATAGCGACCGTTTATCGTACCGTGCGGCTACTCGAAGATTCGGGGATTCTCGAAAGCCACGCCTTCGGCGATGGCCGGACCAGATACGAGCCGGCGGATCGCGAGCATCACGACCACCTGATCAATATCGAGACCGGCGATGTGATCGAATTTCGCTCGGATGAGATCGAGCGGCTGCAGGAAGAGATTGCGCGCGCTCACGGCTTTGAGATCGTCAGTCACCGCTTTGAAATCTTCGTCAAACCGCTGAAAACGGGCAAGCGAAAGAAGGAGTCACGCAGCAAGCGGTGAGGGCTGTCCTGTCGATCATTCATGACGCCGCATTGTCGACAAGAACGATCCTTCGAAGGTGATCGGCCGTTTGCACGAGCCGCAACTGCGTCGCATGCGAAACGAAAACCAAAGAACAATCGTCGCGGCGGATCTGTCGCCATGCCCCAGCGCGACATGGGTCTTGCCGGTGCCGGAGTCGCCGAGCGCGATGACGTTCTCGCGGCGCAGGATGAGCTCGCCGCGCGCCAACTCGAGCACTAGCCCCGCAGACTGACATCACGGGCTGGCGCGTTTTTGCCTTTAAATTGAGCGATTTGATCGCATTCGGCAGGCACCGACGCTGCGGTCTTTCCCAAGTCCTTGAAATTCCTCGTGCGGAAATCTGGCACGGCTATTGCTGGATACTTAACAAGCGCAACGCAGCGCCACGAATTTGCGTCCAAGGGCGGACGCAAAATCTGTTGGCAGGGTCGCCACAGAATACCGTCCGGGTCCGTCTCCGTGGCGGCCGTTTTGTTTTTTCGCCCAATGCGGGCAGCAGAAAGGACGAACCGATGCACCAGGACACGCTTGATTTCTCCGACGCCGCCAAGTGCATCCTGATCTTCTGGTGCCTGTTCGCCTTCAGCGCCTTGGGCTTCGTGCATTCCACCACCAACATGACGCTCTTCTCCATCGCCCTGCTGGGCCAGCACCCCGACCTGATGAGCGTGGGTGGCATGTTTTACAACCTGCTCTGGGTCACGCTGGGCAATGCCATCGCCGGGTTCTGTGTTCATAGGCGCGGCCTACTGGACGGCCATTGGCAAAGCGTCGACATCCACCGCCGCCGGCGCGATCCCCGCCACTGTCGCTGCGGAGTAGGCACGCCATGAACATGATCTCCGACTCGCGCGAACATCTGGTCGTCATCGGCAATGGCATGGCGGGCATGCGCACTGTGGAAGAGCTGCTCAAGCTGGTCCCCGGCCGCTTCCGCATCACCGTGTTCGGCGCTGAACCGCACGTGAACTACAACCGCATCATGCTTTCCGGTGTGCTGGCGGGTGACAAGACGGTGGAGGAGATCGTCATCAACAGCCGCGAATGGTACGCGCAAAACGACATCGCCCTGATCACGGGTGATGCCGTCACGCGCATTGATCGCGGCGACCGCATGGTGCATTCCGCGTCAGGACTGTCGGTGCATTATGATCGGCTGCTGGTGGCGACCGGCTCAAGGCCGGTGGCACCGCCGATCCCCGGCCTGAGTTTGCCGGGTGTCTGCGCCTTCCGCGATATTGCCGATGTCGAGACCATGCTGGCGGTCTCGCGCGAACACAGGCGCGCCGTGGTGATCGGCGGCGGCCTGCTAGGCCTGGAAGCGGCCTGGGGCCTAAAGCAGCGCGGCATGAAAGTGGCGCTGGTCCATTTAATGCCCACGTTGATGGAACGCCAGCTCGATGCGGCGGCGGGCCAGATGCTACAGCGTGACCTGGATGGCCGTGGCATCGCCTTTTTCACCAACGGCCAGACCGAGGAGATCGTCGGCAAGCACCGCGCCGAGGGCGTGACGCTGGCCGATGGGCGTTTCGTGCCGGCTGACCTTGTGGTGCTGGCCGTCGGCATCCGCCCCAACATAGACTTGGCCAGGAACGCCGAGTTGGAGGTCAATCGCGGCATCGTCGTCAGCGATGACATGCGGACTTCCGATCCCGCCATTTTCGCGGTGGGCGAATGCGTCGAGCATCGCGGCAAGGTCTTCGGCCTGGTGGCTCCGATCTGGGATCAGGCCAAGGTCTGCGCCGCGCGCATGGCCGGTGACGAGAACGCGCTGTTCGTGTCGCGCGACATCTCCACCAGCCTCAAGATTACCGGTGTGGATGTGTTCTCGGCGGGGGCGCTATGCGCCGCCAGCGAGCACGATGACGAGATCACGCTGCGTGATGACCGCCGGGGGATATACAAGAAGATCGTGCTGCGCGACGGCAGGCTGGTCGGCGCGGTGCTGTACGGCGATGTGACGGACGGCCAATGGTACCTGCAGCTGATGCGCGACAAGGAGGATATCTCGGCTCTGCGCGACCGGCTGGTGTTCGGCAAGGCGCTGGCGGGTGCCAGCGTATCGGCTGAACCGGATTACGCGTCCATGCCTGACGATGCACAGATCTGCGGCTGCAACGGCGTGTGCAAGGGAACCATCGTTTCGACGATCCAGGCCAGGAAGCTCACGTCCTTAAGCGAGGTGCGCGCACATACCAAGGCATCGGCTTCCTGCGGCCAGTGCACCGCGCAGGTCGAAGGGCTGTTGGCCTTTGCCGTTGGCGGTGCGGTGGAGAAGAGAAAGAAGACGGTGTGCGAATGCACCGACGCCGGCCATGACGAGGTGCGCCGGGCCATCCTGGCGGAAAACCTCAAAACCATGGAGGCGGTGCGCGACCGTTTCGGCTGGAAGAATCCGGAAGGCTGCGCCAAATGCCGTCCGGCGCTGAACTACTATCTGCTCTGTGCCTGGCCGGGCGAATATGCCGATGACGCCCAGTCGCGTTTTGTCAACGAGCGCGTGCACGCCAATATTCAGAAGGACGGCACCTACAGCGTGGTGCCGCGCATGTGGGGCGGGTTGACCAACCCGAAGGAACTGCGTGCCATCGCCGATGTCACCGAGCATTTTAATATTCCCACCGTCAAGGTCACGGGCGGGCAGCGCATCGACCTGCTCGGGGTGAAGAAGGAAGACCTGCCCGGCGTGTGGAAGATGCTGAACGAAGCGGGCATGGTGTCTGGTCATGCCTATGCCAAGGGTCTGCGCACGGTGAAGACCTGCGTCGGCAGCGAATGGTGCCGTTTCGGCACCCAGGATTCCACTGGCCTGGGCGTGAAGCTGGAAAAGCTCACCTGGGGCAGTTGGACACCGCACAAGACGAAGATGGCGGTGTCGGGTTGTCCGCGCAATTGTGCCGAGGCTACCATCAAGGACATGGGCGTGGTCTGTGTCGAGGCCGGCTATGATCTTGTGGTCGGCGGCAATGGCGGCGTTGACGTGCGCGTCACTGACAAGCTGGTGCAGGTGAAAACGGAAGAGGAGGTGTTGGAATACGCTGCCGCCTTCATGCAGCTTTACCGTGAGGAAGCGCATTATCTAGAGCGCACCGCGCCCTGGATCGGGCGGGTGGGTGTGACGTATGTGAAACAGCGCCTGGTGGAGGATGAGCCCGGGCGCAAGGCCTTGCAGGCGCGCTTCCTGCGCTCGCAGGAAGCAGCACAGGTGGATCCATGGAATGAGCGGGTAAAGGGGGCGCAAGCGCACGAATTCCAGCGCCTGCCCGAATTGGCGAGGACGTGATGAGCACCTGGAAGAATATCGGGCCGCTGTCCAACATTCCGGTGCGTGGAGCGCGGCGGCTATGCGTGAAGCATCTGGGCAAGCCGGTGGCGGTGTTCCGCACCGGCGAGGACGATATCTTCGCGCTGGTGGATGAATGCCCGCATAAGCAGGGGCCGCTATCGGAAGGCATTGTTGCCGGCCGAACCGTTAGTTGTCCGCTGCACAATTGGGTGATCGGGCTGGACGACGGCCAGGCGCTGGCTCCGGACCAGGGCACGGCCCAGCCGCTGTCGGTGCGGGTGGTGGAGGGCGATGTCTATGTCTATCTGCCCGCAGCGCTGGGGGCAGCGGCCTGAATGACGTCGCTCGCCAACATGCGGATCATGGTGCCGGAAAGCCGCGAACTGGATTTGTTCGCCGCCATGCTGGAAGCGGAAGGGGCAACGGCGCTGCGCTGCCCGCTGGTCAAGATCCTGCCATTGCACGACACGGCGGAGCCGGATGCCTGGATCGACAGCGCCATCCGCGGCGAGTTCGACGAACTGATCCTGCTGACGGGCGAAGGGTTGCGCCATCTTCTGACGATCAGCGGCGCACGGCGCGACGGCTTCATCGCGGCCCTGAAGCGCATGCGACTGACGGTGCGCGGACCGAAGCCCACGCGGGCGTTGCGCGAGATCGGCCTGTCGCCGGATGTCACCGCGCCTGTTCCCACTTCGGAAGGCGTGCTGGAAACCTTTGCCGGGGCCGATCTGTCAGGTCGCCTGATCGGGGCCCAGTTGTATCCGGGTGGTGGGGCAGAGAAGATGGTAAGCGCCTTACGTCGGCAGGGCGCGAAGGTCTTTCCCGTGACACCCTATCGCTATGCCTCGGAAACCGAGATGGCGCAGGTGGCCGATTTCATCCACGAGCTGGCAGCCGGGAGAATGACCATGGTCGCCTTTACCGCCTCGCTGCAGATCGAGCGCCTGATGTGGGTGGCCAAGGAAGCAGGGCTGGAGGCCCAGTTGAAGCTGGGCCTGTCACGCACGCCAATCGCCTCGGTGGGGCCGGTGATGCAAAAGGCGCTGCAGAAATACGGTTATGAGGCGGCCGTGCAGCCGGAAAACTCATACCATCTCAAGCCGCTGGTGCGCGCCATCGCCCGCTGGCGCCAATCTCAGTGAAGAGCAGATCATCGCGGCGCTGGCCGAGCACGAGGCTGGGCTCAAGACAAAAGAGCTTTGCCGTAAGCACGGGATCAGCGATGCGAGTTTTTACAACTGGAAGGCCAGGTTTGGTGGCATGACGGTGCCGGAGACGGAGCGTCTGCACACGCTCGAAGATGAGAACCGTCGCCTGAAGAAGCTGCTGGCTGAGTCGGTGAACGAGACTTAACTTGCAATACGCCACTTACAATATGCCGAACGGCTGATCGGATCGACCCGCAAGGATTGCATTGATCATATCAGGTATTCGGCGCACGCCATCTGCATCGAAATAGCGACGCATACACGCGGCGATCGTCATCGCTCTCCGCGAAAAAAACAGTCCCGCTTCAATTTGATCCACGCCGCCAAATGTCTCGATGGGCATCCGCTACCGCCTTGTCGCGCTAGCCGCCGCCCGTTGCCCTGCTGATATTCCAACGGTTCGTCGCCCCACACAGCAGATCGAATGTGACGGATCGTACCGTTGGTACGCAGGGTGTGGTTAATGGTCACGTATTTCCCGACGCTAACCCGCTCAGGCGCACCGAAATGCGCCGGAGCCGGTTCATGATCATGATCGTAGTCATGTGATCATGCGTCGCGCGAGATCACCTACCATTCCAACTTCTCCATCTTGCGCACGACGACGTGGGTGTCGCGCGTTAAGATACCAGTCGGACCCCAATAGTTCCAGCCGTACGTGAACTGGGCATAGCCACCGGCCAGGAACAGCGGGTTGATACGAGTACGCGTCAGGCTGTTGTGTCCGCCGCCACGCCACTTACGCTCCTGCGATTTCGGAATGTACACCGTACGCTCGACCGCGTGGTAGTACATGCAGGTGCCAGGCTGAATTCGGCGGCTCACGTTGGCGCGGGTCACGACCACACCGTTGTCGTTGTAGACCTCGACCCAGTCGTTATCCTCGATCCCTACCTTCTCCGCGTCCCTGTCATTGATCCACACCGGATCCATGCCGCGAGACAACATCAACATGCGGTGGTTATCTTTGTAGGTCGAGTGGATGTTCCACTTTCCGTGCGGAGTGATGTAGTTCAGCACCAGAGAGCGGTCATCGACCCGGCTTTTCACGATATCGCCGGTCTTGCGCGGATTGAGCCGCGGCTTGTAGGTCGGTATGTGCTCGCCGAAATCAAGGTACCACTGGTGGTCGATGTACAGCGTTTGGCGGCCGGTCAGCGTCCGCCAAGGCACCAGGCGCTCGACGTTCATGCACCATGCGGAATAAGCGCGACCGTCATTCATCATCCCCGTCCAGCAGGGGCTCGTAAGGAGACGCCTCGGCTGACGCGTAAGGTCATAGAACGTCGTCGCAACGTTTCGGGTAGGCTCAGCAAGGTCGACAAGCGGAAGACCGACGTGATGCTCCTCATTATGGAAGGCCTGGTAGCAAACCTCGCCGTTCGCCTCCGGAGCACACAGCAGCACCGTGTTGCATCCGTCGAGCACGTCCTCAAGGCTCGGATACCGTTTGCCACCCCACTCCACACACCGCATATGCCTCGGATCAGGCATCGGCATGATGGGATTGTCGAGCATCTGGTCATATTGTTTCTTGATCGGAACATTCACTCCGACGGCCGAAACACCGTCCTCCCGCGCCTTCGGTCCGAACGAGATGAATTTGTTGTACAAATTCGCGTAGTCACGCTCGACCACCCGCACGTGCGGGAACGACTTGCCCGGCACCGGCTTACACTCGCCCTCGGCCCAGTCGAGAATCTCCGGCTGTGCCAACTCGTCCGGCGTATCGTGCATGAGCGGTTGAAGGACAACATCACGCACAGGCTTGGAGAACGCCAGCGGAGCCAACTCGCTGACCTTCTTGGCGATCAGCTTGAAGATATCCCAGTCCGTCTTGGACTCCCACACCGGCGGAACCGCCTGTCCCAGAACATGCAGGAACGAGTGCAGGTCAGTCGTGTTGAGGTCGTTCTTCTCGTACCAGAACGCCGTCGGCAGCACGATGTCGGAGTAGAGCGACGAGGTATCCATGCGGAAATTGAGGTCGACCACCAGGTCATACTTTCCGCGCGGCGCCGTGTCGTGGTATTTCACCGTATGCGTCTTACCCTTGGCGCGATCCTCGGCGATGGCGTTGTCGTGCGTCCCGAGGTAATGCCGTAGGAAGAACTCATGCCCCTTGGCGCTCGACTGGATCGCGTTGCCGCGCCAGATGAACCACAACCGCGGCCAGTTCTCGGCAGCATCGGGATCCTCGATCGCGAGATTCAACTTCTTGCTCGCGACCTGATCGATAACGTGAGTCGCGATGTCCTCAGTGCTCTTTGCACCGGCACGCTCGGCCTCAGCCGCAACTTCGATCGGATTGCGGTTGAAGTGCGGCGTGAACGGCATCCAGCCCGAACGCACCGCCTTTGCCTCGAGGTCGATCGCATGGCCCTTGGCCCAGCGCGGATTTGGCGCCGTCAGGCCGTACTCCGTAAACTCCTGTTCGTAGCGCCACTGACAGCTATGGGCATAGTGCCAGGTCGACGACTGCACGACCCGCGGCGGCTTGGACCAGTCGAGCGCCAGAGCAATCGAAGCCCAAGGCGCAACGGGCGCGAGCTTTTCCTGACCCACGTAGTGGTTGATGCCGCCACCGTTGACGCCGCAACAACCGCACAGGATCAAAGCGACCGTAGCCGACCGGTAACAGAGGTTGTTGTAGTACCAGTGGTTGGCGCTGGCGCCCACGATCACCATGGATTTGCCGTTGGTGTACTCTGCGGTGGTCGCAAACTCACGCGCAAACCTGATCGCGGTCTCGCGGCCGATACCGGTATGACGCTCCTGCCACGCCGGGGTATAAGGCGCATCCTCGTCGTCATAGCTGGTCGCAAAAGCGCCTTCCAGGCCGCGGCTGATACCAAACTGGGACATCATGATGTCGAAGCCGGTCGCGCACAGAATCTCGCCCTTGTCCGTGGCGATGCGCCGCACCGGGACGCCGCGCGAGACGATACGTCCGTTCGCGAAATCGTCGAACCCAACCTGCACCACGTCATCGGATCGATCGATAAAGCTCAGCACCGGATCGAGCGGACTATTGTCCAGGGTGTCCTCGCCGGACAGGTTCCATTTACCGTGCACAGAACCCCAGCGGTCACCGACCTGACCCTTCGGCGCCCGTAGCTCGCCGCTGTTGGCGTCAAGCAACAGCATCTTCCAGTCGCCGTTTTCGACATCCTTGTAGCGAGGAACATGCCTGGCGCGCAGCAAGCGGCCCGTCTTGTACGTGGTCCCGTTGGGCTCCAGTTCCACAAGGAACGGAAGGTCGGTGTAACGCTTGACGTAGTCGATGAAGTAAGGAACCTGACGATCGACGTAGTACTCCTTGAGGATGACGTGATTGGCCGCCATCCACAACGCCGTGTCCTGTCCGGCCTGGATCGGAATCCATTCGTCGCAGTATTTGGCGATCTGGCTGAAGTCCGGCGAGAGAACCACGAACTTGGTTCCCTCGGTGCGTGCTTCCGCGATGAAATGCACGTCAGGGGTACGCGTCATGTTCAGGTTCGACGCCATCGAAACGATGAACTTGGAGTTGTACCAGTCCGCGCTTTCGCACACGTCGGTCTGGTCGCCCCAGATTTCCGGGAACGAGGTCGGCAGATCGGCGTACCAGTCGTAGAAGCTCAGTAACGATCCGCCCATGAGCGACAGGAAGCGTGTACCGGCCGCGAACGACAGCATCGACATCGCCGGGATCGGCGAGAAGCCCATTATCCGGTCCGGCCCGTGCTTGCGCGCGGTGTGCAAGCTGGCAGCGGCAATCAGCTCGACCAGCTCTTCCCACTTGGCGCGACGGTAACCACCCTTGCCGCGCGCCTTCTGCATGCGCGCCCGCTTTTGCTCGTCTCCGACCAGCGCACCCCAGGCCTGCACCGGATCGGCGCTCGACGCCTTCGCTTCGCGCCACATGTCGAGAAGCGGACCGCGGACGTATGGATACTTTATCCTGATCGGGCTGTAGACATACCAGGAGGCGGAGATACCACGCTGGCAGCCTCGCGGCTCGTAAGGAGGCAGACTGCGCTCAAGAAGCGGGTAGTCCGTCTGCTGCATCTCCCAGGTGATGATCCCGTCCTTGACGTAGATCGCCCAGGAGCAGCCACCGGTGCAGTTGACGCCATGCGTACTGCGGAAAACGTTATCGTGGGACCAGCGGTTACGGTAGAACTCTTCCCACTTGCGCTCTCGGGGATTAACGAGGTCCAGTATCCAGCTCATCTGCGTCTCCTCGGTGCGTTGTCCGGCCGCGAGGCCTGTTGTCACTCACATTTTGTCACTCACTTTCTTAAACCTGCCCCATCCAATCATCGGCGTACTTACCCGTAAACCGACCGCCGTAGTACGGACTCGTATTTCGTCCGGTCGTGGTATCAGCCACGCCCGCACGCTTTTGACCGTGCACGTTCCATCGTAACCAACTTTGTCAGCCACTCTGGCAGGCTGCGAGGAGACGTGATGCAGCTATACTCCTCGTCCAATTCGAACCGGCAACATCAACATGGGCGCTTGGTTCCGACAGATGTCGATCACTTTCCCGGGAGGTGCGAACGCTCACCCGGGCGAGACAACGGCGTGCTTCCAATACAGGGATTTACGCCAAATACGATTGTGGCGATTTCGATATAGGAACAGTTTGGGGATGGGGTCCCGACAACCGCCGACAAGGCGGATGACCTCCCGCCGCTGGATAACGTTGGAAGGTGCTATTTCTCCCATCGTTTGTTTTGTGTGCGGGGACAATCGCGGCAAGAAAGGTGCCTGCTTGATAGCAAAAACTACTGCCCACAGAATCAGCAATCAAAACCACCGCCTACACCCACCCGCGCACAGGTCTCCTAGATACACGGCACCACTGCGGCTCGCTCCATAGCTATACATTCGGGGTAAGCATGGGGTAAGCATGGGTAAGGAGCAGTTGACCGCTCCTGGCGTTTGGGTCGCAATGCGGCGCATATCGTTTTCTTATTTTGGGAACGAGGGAAATGCTTCGAGGATTACGAAATCGGAGTGCCCTAGGCCTCGGAGCGATGGGCTTCGCTGCAGCGATTTTTCTCGCTATAGCGTTCATTTATATGTTCGGCGGATTCAGTCCGACGACATCAGCACCTCCAGCCGCGCCTGCAACAACGCCCGCGCCAACACAGTAGCGTCGAAACACGGCGAGAGCAGGCATAGCCGCTCCTCGGAGCGCAAAAGCCTAATTGCTCGCTATAATAGCCGTAAGAATGTTCCGTTGCCGCGCCAAAGCCGGTCCTTTCTGAGCAATTTTGTTACTCGCTTCTCGGATCGGTGCCGGTGTGAAAGTTCTCGGACGAGCATTAGGTGTCAATCGGCTCCCAAATATTGCAAGCCGAAATACATGCTTCGTGAACGACTATATCAGACCCGTTGAACGGCGCGCCGCAAGCGTCTTGCCCGGACAGGTGCGGTGTCCAGGGTCAGCCCCATCTGATCGAGCATTCTGGTGACTGGGGGATCACGCCCATCACGGGCGGTTTCGGGAAATACTGCGTGTTGATCTGTACCTGTTCGGCGCTCTTGTCGCCGAACAGCAAGGAAATAAGTTTCAGCGCCTCATCGAGGCCTGAGGATATGCCGCCTCCGGTCAACCGATTTCCGGAGGCGTTGCGGGAGACCACAAAGCGCTGACGGGTAGTATCCACCGTGATATTGGGGAAGCTCTGTAGACAGGCGGTGAAGTACCAGTGAGTGGTCGCCTCATGGTCGTCCAGCAATCCGGCACGCGCGAGCAACAGCGCGCCCTCGCACACCGAGCAAACCCATTTCGCGTTGGCTGCTATCTGGCGAAGATATTGCAGGTAAGGGGAATAGGGGGCTTTCATGATGGTTTGCAGCGCAACGGGGTCGCCGCCGGGGACCCACAGGATATCGAGTGCCGGCGTCTGGGAGAAACTCGCCTGCGCCTCAAAACGCACGCCGTTTATGGAGGTAACGGCTCCACCGTCCTCAGAGATCAGAACCGTCTGTAAATCGTCATCGTTCTGGCCCGCCCAATAGAACATTTCGAGGGGGCCGGCGACATCGAGCAGATTAACGCCCTGATAAACGGGTATTCCCAGCTTCATGGCGAAACCTCCGTGATGTTGCTGCTTTGAGTGCTTGTGAGCATGCCTAGCAACGATGGGCAACGCCCTGCGGTGACCATTCTGATGGGATCAAGGCCGGCTCGAAAACGCTCTAACAGCGTCACGGCGGCGATCCTTGCGATGTGAGACGAACCAATTGCGCGCGCTGCGCTGTCGCCCGCGATCTGTGATCCACGATCGGAAGGATTGGATGCCGGTTCTTTTGGTCGAAAATGCATAACGTCGCCGCGTGGCGCCCGCTTGCATCACCTTGCGAACAATGTGACAAATATCGTTCTCCAAAAGGGAGCGGAACATGGCGATTCGAACGCGACCCCGTACGCAGATATCATTTCTGCGTTCGATGCGCTTAAGTCTTAAGCTGTCATCGACGCCGCTTTTGATCGGTGCCAGATGTAGGGATGAACGCAAGGTGCGGCCATGCTAAGGGATGATCGGGATAGCGGAGGCGGCCCTCCGCGCCGTACAAGTCGGAATGTGCTCGGCGAGCCACTTCAACTCTGTTCGATCAAACCGACGACGGGGTTTTATCGGAACGGCTGCTGCGACACTGGGACAGAGGACGTTGGCAGTCACACGGTCTGCGTCGTGATGACTGCCGAGTTTCTCAATTTTTCTAAATCGCGCGGCAACGATCTCTCGACACCATTGCCGGAGTTCGGTTTCCCAGGCCTGAAACCCGGTGACCGGTGGTGCTTATGTGCACCCCGCTGGCAGGAAGCATTCAAAGCAAACCAAGCGCCGCGAGTGGTCTTGCGCGCCACCCATGAGGGTGCGCTGACATATTGCTCGCTCACCGATCTCAAACGCTTTGCAATGGATCTAGCGTGACCACCCAAGCGGGCTCATGATGCAGCAACACTGCGACTTGCTAGCTTATCTGGCGGACGGGGCGAATCTGACATCGATCGCACTTTCGCGGCCAAGGGAACGACTTTAAGGCCATGCCCCCCTCAGCAGAATTTGCCCGTTCCACGTCCACAAACGAGGCAGCGCCCATCCGGTTCGACAACACCTATGCCCGGCTGCCGGAAGCATTCTATCAGCGCGTGGAACCGGCGACGGCGGCAGCGCCCAGGCTCCTGCGCGTGAACGACGCGCTCGCCCGGCAGCTGCGCATTGATCCTCAGTTCCTCGAAAGCCCCGAAGGAGTTGCCGTTCTTTCCGGCAATGTCATCGCACCCGGTTCCGAGCCCATCGCGCAAGCGTACGCCGGACATCAGTTCGGGGACTTCGTACCCCAACTCGGCGACGGGCGCGCCATCCTGCTCGGTGAAGTCGTCGACGTTGCGGGCAAACGCTATGACCTTCAGCTCAAAGGTTCTGGCCGGACCCGCTTTTCAAGAGGCGGCGATGGCCGCGCCGCGCTGGGGCCCGTCATCCGCGAATACATTGTCAGCGAGGCCATGGCCGCGCTCGGCATTCCGACGACGCGCTCCCTCGCCGCGGTGCTGACCGGCGAAAACGTCATGCGCGAACGCGTGCTGCCGGGCGGTGTCCTGACCCGCGTTGCATCGAGCCATCTGCGCGTCGGCACGTTTCAGTATTTTGCTGCACGGGGCGACATAGAAAATCTTCGTGTTCTCGCGGACTACGCCATCGAGCGGCACTACCCGGAAGCGCGCTCGGCTGAAGACCCATATCGCGCCTTCTACGACGCGGTGGTCGCCGCCCTGGCCCGGCTGGCCGCCCGATGGATGCTCGTTGGATTCATCCACGGTGTTCTCAACACCGACAACACTGCGATCGGTGGCGAGACGATCGACTACGGCCCCTGTGCCTTCATGGACGCCTATCATCCGGACAAGGTCTTCAGTTCGATAGACCAGTTCGGGCGCTATGCGTTCGCCAATCAGCCTGCTGTCATCAGATGGAATCTGACCCGGTTCGCCGAGACACTGTTGCCGCTGATGGCGGATGGCACCGACAAGGCGATTGAAGCCGCGAACGCATCGATCGCGCGTTTCAAGGACCAATATCAAGACGCGTACATTAGAGGCTTCCGTCAGAAACTCGGGCTCGCGCTTGAGATGGAGGGCGATCTCGAACTTGCGGCCGATCTTTTGGCGCGAATGGCGGAGAACCAAGCGGATTTCACGTTGACTTTCCGCGCCCTGTGCGAGGCCGCAGCAGATCCGAAGGGCAATGCAGGCGTGCGGGCGCTTTTCGCAAACCCGTCCGCCTTCGACGAATGGGCCGCACGTTGGCGCGAGCGCCTGTCGCTTGAAGAGCGATCCGCCGAGGCCCGCCGTACCGCCATGCTGGCAGCCAGTCCGGTGTTCATCCCGCGCAATCACCGCATTGAAGCGGCCATTCAAGACGCCGAAGCGGGACACTTCGATAAATTTCACGAACTTGTCGAGGTGCTGGCGCATCCCTACGATGACCAGCCGCAGTTTGCGGACTATGGGAAGCCGCCGGCACCGGGGGAAGAAGTCCAGCAAACCTTCTGCGGGACATAGCCCGCGTCAGCAACCACGTCTTGAGGCAATCGCCGAGCCGCGAAACGGCAGGCACAGTGCGATCAATATCGGGTAATTTGTCAGCCTTATCGCCCGAAAACGCTCTAGCAACCAATCTCTGCCTCGCCGGCAAAACAAAACCCCGGCAGTTTCCTGCCGGGGGTTCTCTTCAGCATGTCGTCAGCGAGGTATTACCAGTTGCGCTGCGCGCGTAACATGACGGTCCAGGTGTTCTGATCCTTCAGGGTATAGTCATCCCCCGGCTTGCCAATGCCGTTGTTGGCAGCAAGATGCGCCACGCCGGCGTACTTCTGATCCAACATGCTGTAAACCGCTTCCGTCGTGAAGGTCAGGTTCTTGACTGGAGTCCAGCGGAGGTTCGCGCCAATCTGCCCGATATTGTAGTCCGGGTTGCAGGTGGTGATACCCGTACCAAGCGCAGTGCGGACCGTACCACCCACGCCGCACATCGCAGTCTTCGCCGCGCCGGTGTACCTGACCGATGCGTAACCGCCGAAAACCGAACTGCTCCAGTACGGGTTCCAGTTGTGGTTGAAGCCGCCGCGTATACCCCAGGTCGAGACCAACTGAAGCTGGCCGTCAGTGTCAAACACCGAATCCGGTGCAAAGCCAAATCCAACGCCGGTTACGCCGGTAAAGACCGTGCTGCCCCCCGCCGGGGAGGCCTGATCCTGGATGTTGTAACGGGTTGCGCCGTTGGTGTAGACGCCCTGGATGTTGATCGTGTCACCTGGTCCAGTCGGGATGTTCTTGATCGACAGAGCGAGCTGACCGGCCCAACCCCACTTATCTCCGGGACCGCCAGTATTTTGGGTGGCACCGTAGTATGCGGGATTGTTATTGTGCGCAGCGACCGAGGCCTGGAACAGGCCCCAGGCCTGATCGACACGGAGCTGGCCAACAACGTCTGGAGCGGTGGTTCCACCGTAGGCGCTGGCGCCGTAGCCGAAGTTGCCTGCCGTCGCGGTGGCGAGGTTGAGAATGCCAGGCTGGTAGTACGCGCTGGGATCCTGCACGCCGACCGAGGCCGATACGCCGTTGCCGAACTCAGCGGTATAGGTGAACTGGTTCACGCCCGTGTTCGTGCCGCCACCGCCGACAAGACCGGTGTAGATGTTTTTGCCCGGAAACTCCGTCCAGGGAGCGCTGAACTGCGAGACGGCTTTACCCATTGTGAAGCCGGCGAACTGGATGAAGGCGAAGTACACGCCAAGCTGGCCGCCGGAGACGGCGCCATTCGGATTTCCGTTATACGTAGTCGCACCAGTAGCCGAACCGGCGTAACCGCCCGAGGTCCATGAAAAGACCGTCTCCATGTAGGTGCGGACCACGCCGTATTCGGTGGCTGTGCGGGTGTCGATGTTCAGGTCCGCGCGCGACCGCCAGGTGAAAGCGTTGCTGAAGCGGTTCTGCGCACCGCCGGCGCCGTCGGTGTTGCCGCGGTAGATCGAGTTGGTATTGATGCCCATGTCGGTACGGATATAACCGCCCAGCTTGATGCAGGTGTCGGTGCCGGGGATGTAATAGAAGCCCGCGCCGTACAGGGAGCAGACCTTCACGTATTCGACCGCCTTGGCCTTCAACGGAAGATCAGCGGCCTGTGCCCCGCTCATCGCGACCAGCCCCGCCGCCGAGCCGAGGAAAAGGCTCTTCATCAATTTCATTTCAAACCTCCAAGTTACTTTTGTAGGGCAGGTTCCGCATCCGCTGTACGCAAGCACTCGAAGAAACGTTCCCTCAGTCCCTGACTAACGCCCAATCGTTCGCGCCTGTCGGACGCTCCCGCTCAACGCGAGAGGCCCAAGCGAACCATTAAAAAGACGACCTGAGGGTGCCCCCCTCCATGGTCATATCCTGTCGGTATATTTTACTGTATACACCATGGATATATTTTTCGGTATATACCGATATCTCATGATGTCAACATCCGGGCATATCTTCGGCGATCTCTGGGCAGGGGCGGCCCGAGCCTCGTTGATCCTTGTGCAGGTTTTCTTGTGAATTACCCGAAGGGGCCGATTGGTCGAGAAAGACGCTCGCGTTCGGATCGCATGGCCTCGCGGAAATCAACCTCGCGCGGCTGGCCCGACGAGCCGGTGAGGGCATCAAGGCGCGATCCGATCCATTACCTTATCCGCGAAATCAGACGGGTAGCGTTATTTTCTTTGTGATATAAAGGCGTTAGGCCCGGCATATTCCCGGACATTGGTTCGAGAGCGTCCGTATTGGCAAAGCCCAAACGTGTTGATGTGGTCCCCGGGCCGACCCTGAAGACGCATATCAGTTCGTGGCGCGAGCGATAGAACGGGCCCATTCCGCCATTCCGACCTGACCGCGGGCGCGCCGTTCCGGCGGGAGCCGGTGATAGCCAAGGCGATTGCCGAGAGGCTGTTACTTTGTCCCGTCCCAAAGGGAAACGTTGTCAACGACAATCGTCCGGTGCGTGGCGCCGTTCCACTCACAGGACCGGGGTTTCAGGTTTTCGACTCGATTCGGACCCGGTCGATGGCGACGAGCTTGGCCATGATGGACTCGCCTGTCTCCAACGCGCTGGCAATCAAGGTTCATCAGTCGAGCAAGTCGAAAGGGTGAGCATCGCTTCCTGCAATGCTCGGGTTTTTTTGTTTTGCAACAGTGCCTTCCCAGCGCCTGCACCGGTTTAGCCGGTATGGATTTTTGGTTGATGTCGTTATCACTTAGTGATACATAACGCATTGAAAATAAAAGATATTCTATGTTTTTTCGATTGACGGGCTTTGCCGGGCGGATCAATGTGTCTTGGTAGGGACAGAGCCTGTCAGGTGGTGCGCCGGGTGATATATGCAGGCTCGCCGGTCCGCTGAGGAACCATCCCTTCCAGAAGCGTTTGGAATGGGTGACGTTGATGAGTTCGTCGATGAGTTGATGGACTGTCGACCAAAACGAATCCGACGACGAAATGAGACGACGAAAGGAAAGTCCCCAATGGCCAATACGACCGCGGAGCTCGAGGCGCTCCTCACGCAGCGTTCGCTGACCGACGCGCAGCTTCTGGCTGCGGTGGAGGCTTCGGCGGACTTTCGAATCCTGCCTGACGCCACCGTTCTCAAGATCGGCGGACAGAGCGTCATCGACCGCGGCCGCGCGGCGGTTTACCCGCTCGTGGACGAGATCGTCGCCGCCCGCAAGAACCACAAGCTGCTGATCGGGACCGGCGCAGGCACCCGGGCTCGGCATCTTTACTCAATCGCGGCTGGGCTCGGCTTGCCGGCGGGCGTGCTCACGCAGCTCGGGGCCTCGGTTGCCGGTCAGAACGCCGTGATGCTGGGGCAGCTCCTCGCGCAGTACGGCATATCCGCGGTCGACGGCGCCGGGCTCTCGGCTGTGCCGTTGTACCTGGCCGAAGTTAACGGTGTCATCTTCAGCGGCATGCCGCCTTACGGCCTCTGGACGCGTCCCGCCGCTGAGGGCGTCATACCTCCCTACCGGACCGACGCCGGATGCTTCCTCGTCGCCGAACAGTTCGGTTGCAAGGCGATGATCTTCGTGAAGGACGAGGACGGCCTCTACACCGCGAACCCGAAGACGTCGAAGGGCGCCACCCTGATCCCCAAGATTTCGGTCGCCGAAATGAAGGCCAAGGGGCTGCAAGACTCGATCCTCGAATTCCGTATGCTCGACCTGCTGGAGTCGGCGCGCCACGTCCGCCAGGTGCAGGTCGTGAATGGCCTCGTCCCCGGCAATCTGACCCGCGCGCTCGCCGGTGAGCACGTCGGCACCATCATCACCGCGAGCTAAGGGGAAACATCGCCATGGCCAACACAACGGATGAGATCGACAAGCAGTTTCTTTCCGGTCGTGATATTATTTTGCTGCGTGGGCGACCTCGTGGCGGAGCGCGGTGCATCGGCTGAAAGCGCTGCCGGGCAGCCTTATTCGAGCCTTGCCGGATTGAGGCGCCCGCGCGCCTTTTTTGGCGGGCGCGGGCGCCAGGCTTCGACAAAGTGCTCGTAGCCCTTCTGTGCCTGTTCGGCGACGCGCATTTCCTGGTTCCGGAGTTTCTTGACGTTGTAGGCGTAGGCGGGGCCGCGCGTGTTGCCTTTCTTCTGCGGTCGGCCGGCTTGCAACTCCATGCCGCGCATTTTGTGGGCAACGAGACTGGGGCGTGCCCAGAGGTAGTTCGTTTCTTTCGTCAGCATATGCCAGCACAGGACGGTCAGCTTGCGCGCCACTGCAACGGCAGCGACCTGATGGCCCCGCCTGGCCCGGACGCGGACGAAGAAGGCATGGAGTGGGCCTGGCGTCTTGGCGGCTGCCCAGGCGGCTTCCACCAGCATCGCGCGGGCATGACTGCGTCCGACCTTGCTGATCCGCCCGTGATGGGCTGCCCCAAGCCCCGACTGGCGCACGCGTGGGTTCAGGCCGAAGTAACTCACCAGCTTTTGGGGGTTGGAAAAGCGGCCTATATCGCCGATCGCCGCCACTAGCCCGGCGGCCACCGTGAGATTGACGCCAGTGATTGTGAGCAGCCGTTCGATCGCCGTATCGCTGAGGGCGCCCTCAGCGATCTCCCGGTCAAGCACGCCGAGATCCTCTCCCAACCGATCCAGTTCCCGGATATGACGCTCGATCGCGGCGCGCTCGTCATCCGGCACCTGCTGTCGGATGAGCCAGGCACGACCGAGCCGCCCGAACAGGTCGGCATGAGGGCACTGCGGAATCAGGTGAGCATAGAGGATCGAGTGCACCTCGTTCTTGATTCGGGTCCGATGCCGGACAACCTGGTAGCGTCGCGCCACCAGGCGGCGCATCCGCTCCGTGACAGCATCGGGTGTCCAGATCTCCGGCAGGTAGCCGGCTGCATACAAGTTGGCCAGCGTGCCGGCGTCGATCTTGTCGGTTTTCACATGGGCGTGCGCGATCGCCTTCACCTGCAGTGGATTGGCGATCACTACCCGCTTCACGAACGGTGACAGCACCCGAGAGACCGCCATGCAGTTACCGGTAGCCTCGATGACCACCTCGTCGGTGGTCAGAAGCGTTTTGCCGAAGCCTTCCAGCGCAGTTCGCGTCATATCGACCCGACCCATGTGTCGCAGTCGACCATCTTCCCAGATTACTACTTCCCCAAAGGTACGGTGGGTATCAATTCCGATTACACGTCGCATTCCTGTCTCCTCTCGATAATCAGAGGGGGAGCAGCGGGCGACACGACAACTACGGATCCGCGCTCTCAGCGCAACCGGGCGAGTCGCAGAGGCGGCCATCTACTAACACGAGCTCGCAGCTCAACGTGCAAGATCGGCCTGCCCGCACTTCGTGCTCCCGGTGCCTCTGTCCCGGATGGTCGCACCATACGCCGCGATCACGAAACCGCAGCCGGACATCGGCACCACGAATCTCATACCGGTTACCAACACCATCAAGCACGTCGCCTCGCCGCTCGCGCGTCAGACCCTGCTCGACGGCGAACTTACCAGCCCTGTCGCCGGCAAGCGACCGATCCGGCTCTTGCCCTGGCTGCAAGTGGTGAAGATCGGTGGCCGCTCCATCATGGATCGCGGCCGGGACGCGATTCTCCCGATCGTGGACGAGATTCGAAAACTCCTGCCCGAGCACCGTCTGCTCATACTGACCGGCGCCGGCATCCGCGCCCGCCATGTCTACGGCGTCGGCCTCGATCTCGGCCTGCCGGTCGGGTCGCTCGCCCCGCTCGCCGCGAGCGAGGCCGGCCAGAATGGTCACATTCTCGCGTCTCTGCTCGCCCCCGAGGGGGTTTCCTACATCGAGCATCCGACCATTGCCAGCCAACTTGCCATTCACCTCTCCGCGGCCCGCGCGGTCGTCGGGAGCGGCTTTCCTCCGTATCACCACCACGAGTTTCCGGGCTCTCGTATCCCTCCTCACCGCGCTGACACGGGCGCGTTTCTGCTCGCCGACGCGCTCGGAGCGGCTGGCCTCACGATCGTGGAAGACGTGGATGGCGTGTATACCGCCGACCCCAACGGCCCCGACGGAAAGAAGGCGCAATTGCTTCGCGAGACCAGCGCCGACGATCTTGCAAAGTTCAAGGGCACGCTCCCCGTCGATACGGCGTTCGTCGAGGTCATGGCGACCGCGCGCCACATCGAGCGCGTGCAGGTCGTCAACGGGCTCGTGCAGGGACGGCTCACCGCCGCGCTGCGAGGCGAGCACGTCGGGACGATTATTCACACCGGCGCTTACGGCCTGAACACATAATTTCCAGCCGTGTAGCAATTAGAGCGTTTTCGAGCGAAGTGGGCACCGGTTCGCGTGAAGAAAACGCGTCAATTCAAAATCATAGAGCCTCGCTTCTGATTCCATCAGAAGCGAAAAGGCTCTAAGCGCCTCGGTCCCGCCTTCGCGACCGTATCGATCCAGTGCCGCAGAAACGGGTCGGAGCAATAGCTCCGACCCGTTTTAATTTGGATAAATGCGGCGCTGATCGAAGCGAACTACTCGGATGATTGACCACGGCGTCGCACTTGTGGCGGTCGCGATCGCGCCACGAGAATTGCCGAGATTACTTATATTTGGCCTCCTGGATATTCCAGCTTAGGCCACAAAGGGTTCTTCCGTCTGCAAATTAGACTTTCGCTGCGGCGCAACATGCGTTATTTACCAAGTCTATATAACGCAAGCGAGCGTGCATGACGATCGAAGCGCTGGTCACCTTGAAGAGCGAGAACGTTCCGGCGGTCGGGCGCGAGCGGTTAAGGCTGCTCGAGGCGGTTGCGCGCGAGGGCAGCATTTCGGCCGGCGCACGGGCGATCGGCATTACCTACAAAGCGGCGTGGGACGGTCTCGATGCGATGGCCAATCTTTTTGGCCAGCCGTTGCTCATCAGGCGCGCTGGCGGCCGTGCCGGCGGCGGCGCGACGCTGACGCCGACCGGTCACTCCGTCATCGAGGCGTTTAGAAGAATGGAAGCGGAGATGGTGCGTGTCCTGCGCACGATCGAGCCCGAACTTGCCGAGGCCGGCGTTTCTCCACTGGATCTAGTCTCGGGATTTCTTATGAAGACCAGCGCACGCAACGCGATCAGCGGCAGCATCATCAATATCGTGTCCGATGCTTTGAGCGCCGAGGTCGAAATTGCGGTCTCGCCGGAAACGACGATCTATTCGGTTGTCACGCACGCCAGCATGGAAGAGCTTGGATTGTGCACCGGTCGATCGGTGACCCTGCTGATCAAGGCGCCATTCGTTGCTATCGCTACAGGCAAGGCAGCGCCGAAGACGTCCGCGCGCAACTGCATCCGTGGAACCGTCAGCCGATGCGAGACATCCACCGTGAGCGCCGAGATCGTCCTCGATATCGGCGCAGGCAAGACGCTTGCATTAAGCATCACTGCGCACAGCGCCAAATCGCTCGGCCTCGCTCCAGGAAAGCCCGCATTCGCCCTTTTCGATGCGGCGCACGTCATCATCGCCATCAACTGACTGCGGCTGACTCTCTTCTCGTCGGAGCGGCGGCCTGAGTGTGTGGGCCGCAGAACGAGCGGCAGCGCCACGACGATGGCGACCGCTACTTCCAGCGGGCCGTTGAACGCGCCAGCCACAAGACTGCTCGGCCTATCGCTCATCTTGGGCGGAGATGCTTTATAATGTTAATGCGCTCGGCAGACCCTGCCAATCCGCGCACTTAGCCGAGATAACCGATGTCCAATTATCCCTCGCTTCTCGTTCGCGTCACTCTCAACGCGGAAACGCAACTCGGTCCGGGAAAGGCCGACCTCCTTCAGGCTATCGACGAAACGGGTTCGATCGCTGCCGCCGGGCGGCAGCTCGGCATGAGCTATAAGCGCGCCTGGTATCTCATCGACACCATGAACAGGTATTTCAAGGAGCCGCTCGTCGTTTCAACAAAAGGTGGCAAAGCCGGCGGTGGCGCGCAATTGACTGCGACCGGTCGCGACGTTGTTCGCAGCTTTCGGCGCATCGAGGCCAGCGCGGCGAAGGCCGCGGCCAAACAGCTCTCCGTGCTGATGGCCCTTGCTGCAGGCAAACGCACGTAACAAACATTGGCGAAACCTGATTATTGCGATATAGTTCTATGGCTATATCGATCAAAGGTCTCGCTCTTCATGACAATTTCAGTACTGGTCCGTGGCATCGGCGATGTCGGTTCGGCGGTGGCATGGGTGCTGTTCAAAGCCGGACGCTCTGTTGTCATCCTCGATGACCCGACCCCCGTAACACATCGGCGGATGATGGGTTTTGCGGATGCCATGTTCGATGGCGAGACGACCCTCGAAGGAGTGACGGCTCGCGAGCATCTTGGTTCTGTCGTCTACGAAGGCGCAACCTTGCCGCTGGCCGGCGGACCATGCGCCATTGAAGGCGTTGGCCGGGAGCGCATCGTGTACGCGCCGGCAAGCGGGCTTCTGTCGTCGGCCCGGACGATTGGCGATCCTGTATCCGCCGGGGAACCCGTGGCGATGATCGACGGCACGCTTATCCGCGCGCCCATTACGGGAACGTTGGCGGTGCGGAATTCCGTTTGCCGTTGCTCATCAGCCTTTTCCGTTTCCGTGGGTTAGAGGCGGTCATCCTCAATAAAGCGACCAGCCTTGTCGTCGTGGCGACGGCGCTGCCCTTCCGCGCTGGGACCGTGCCGTGGGCGGACGTCGCAGCTCAATGGCCGGTGATTGTGAACCTCCTCGCCGGCAGCCTCATCGGCGCATGGACCGGCGCTGAATGGGCCACCCGCCTGAAGTCTGAAACGCTTTACCGCGTGATCGCCGTCTTGTTGGTGGTCATCGCAGGCCTGCTGCTCTTTACACACGATACGGTCGCAGGAGCGCCGCTCTTCGTCGGCTGGATACAGATCGTCGCGGGGATCGCGGCGGGATTCGTCATCGGTGTGGTCGCATCGCTTCTTGGTGTGGCCGGCGGCGAGTTCCTGATCCCGACGTTGGTCCTGCTGTTCGGCGCGGACGTTAAGCTGGCCGGCAGCCTTTCACTGGCGGTGAGCCTTCCCACCATGCTTGTTGGATTCACGCGCTACAGCCGCGATCAGAGCTTCGGCGTGCTGCGCAAGAATGGGGGATTCCTACTGGTCATGGCGGCTGGATCGATGATTGGGACGTTCATCGGCGGACTCTTGCTTGGACTTGTACCGACATACGTCTTGCTGCCGTTGCTCGCGGCGCTATTGCTGGTATCGGCGGTCAAGATCTGGCGGCACCAATAAACCAACAGGAAGGCTTCTATCTCTCGCGAAACGCTCGGGACATGCTGTCCTCGATCGGCTTCATGATGTACTGAAAGAAAGTCCGTTCGCTGGTCTTGATGAAGACTTCGGCGGGCATGCCTGGCGTCGGATTGAAACCGTGGATTGCCGCGACTTCCGAATTGTGAAGCCTCACGCGCACCACATAGATGTCGCTCGGCCCGAGCTGTTGCGACTTTTTCTCGTCGGCGACGGTATCGGCGGAGAGGTAGATGACGTCTCCCGAAACCATCGGCGTGACACGCTGGCTGAGCGCCGTCAGCCGAACCATGGCTTCCTGACCGTGCTTGACCGAGTCGATATCCTGCGGTCTCACCCGGGCCTCGATGATCAATGGCTCGTTGAGCGGCAACAACTCCATGATGGGCTTGCCCGGCTCGACCACCCCGCCGCGCGTATGGAATCGCAATTTGACGACGACGCCTTTGACCGGCGCGCGGATCGTGGTTCGGTCGAGAACGCCTCTAGCGCTCAGCATCCGCTCGCGGACGTCGACCAGTTCGCCGCGCGCTTCGTGCATCTGCTCGACCGCGGTTTTGATGGCGGTCTTCCGCACGCCATTGATCTGCTCGACCGCGCGAGCGATCCGTTCCTTGGCGTCGCCGATATCGCCCATGATACGGCCGACCTCGCCTTCGAGATTGGCCTGGTTGCGTTGCAGAAGAAGAACGTCAGGCTTGCGAACGAGTCCTGCGGCCAGCAGGTGTTCCTTGGTCTTGATGTCCTCTTCGACAAGCGCGATCTGGCGCCTCACGCCTGCGAGTTGAACCTTGGATCCGGCGATGCGCTCGTTCAGCGCCTTGATGCTGTCCTCAATTCCGGCAATTTCGCTGTTGGTATTGTTGCGCTGAGCGGTGAAGGCCAGAAGCTGGGCGCTGACGATGCTGCGTATTTGCGGATCCTTTGAATCGGGCGCCAAGTCAGGCGGGAAGTTAACTTCCGCTTCCTCGCGGACTTGCGCCTGCAGGCGGGCATCGACGGCCGTGAGCCGCGCGTTGCGAAGGAAGAGCCGTTGCATCTCGGCTTTTGCGGTGGTCCGGTCCAGCTTGACCAGTATCTGACCGGGTTCCACGGTATCGCCCTCGTGAACCATGATGTCGCTGATCACGCCACCTTCCAGGTGCTGGATGGTCTTGTTCTGGCCGGTAGCCACAAACACGCCCGACGCCACCACTGCACCCGCGATCGGTGCAGTATTGCCCCAGACTCCAAATCCCATGATCGTCGTCGCAATAATCACCATGCCCGCGATGGTGTGGCCGCGTGTCGAGCGCGGCAGATCGACGTGCCAGGGTTGATCGCCTGTCATTGTCGTGCTCATGGTCGCCTCTCCAGGC
Source organism: Nitrobacter hamburgensis X14 (assembly GCF_000013885.1). NCBI lineage: Bacteria > Pseudomonadati > Pseudomonadota > Alphaproteobacteria > Hyphomicrobiales > Nitrobacteraceae > Nitrobacter > Nitrobacter hamburgensis. The sequence continues at coordinate 3,239,111 of NC_007964.1, read as the reverse complement.
TCATGTCCGTCCGTCCCCGCGATCAGGCGTCGAGCATTGGCGGTCCCGAAGCGCTGGGTTGTTTGTGGCCCGTCACCAGCGGAATCAGTTCGGCGCGCGTTCCGAAGGCCTGCACCGAGCCGTTTTGCAGGATCATGATCTTATCCACGCTCTGCAGCAGCGCCGGCCGTTGCGTGATGGTGACGACGGTCATCCGCTTTTCCTTGGCGCGCACCAGCGCCTTCGCCAGCGCGCGTTCGCCGTTGGCGTCGAGATTAGCGTTCGGCTCATCAAGCACGATCAATCGCGGGTTGCCGTAGAAGGCGCGCGCAAGGCCGATCCGTTGCCGCTGCCCGCCCGACAAAGGGCTGCCGTCCATGCCGATCACGGTTTCGTAGCCGAGGGCGAGCTCCGAAATCATTTCATGCACGTCGGCGGTTTCAGCGGCATCGAAGATGTCCTCGTCGATGGCGTCGGCGCGCATACGCGCGATGTTCGCCTTGATCGACGCCGGAAACAGTTGAACTTCCTGCGGTAGATAGCCGACGCTTTCGCCGAACTGGCGCGGGTCCCAATTGCGCAGGTCCATCATGTCGAGGCGGACATTTCCGGCGGTCGGAATGATCGAGCCGACCAGCATTCGCGCCAGCATGGTCTTGCCGGTGCCCGAAGGTCCCACGATTGCGAGGGATTCGCCCGGCTCAAGCTGGAAGCTGATGCCGTTGAGGATCACCTTCTTGTTCGGCGGAGGGACGTAGAGGATGCGTTCGACGCTGAGGCGGCCCTCCGGACGCGGCAATCGCAACCGTTCGAGGTTGAGCGGCGAACTCTGAAGCAGGGTCTTGATGCGGCTGTAGGCCGAACGCGCCTGCACGAAGTGGCGCCATCCTTCGATCGTGCCTTCAAGGGGCGCCAGGGCGCGGCTGGCGACGATCGATGCCGCGATGATCATGCCTCCGGTCAGTTCGCTCTCCAGTGCGAGGTAGGCGCCCCATCCGAGTATGGTGATCTGGGTCCCCAGTCGCAGGAACTTTGAAATGCCGGTCATGATGATGTTGAGGTCGTGGCCGGCGACCTGAGCCTTGAGCGATTCCACCGTCTCCTGTCCCCAGACCTGGACGCCTTCCGGAATCATGCCCATCGCGTTGATCACCTGGGCGTTGCGTGCCATCGCCTCCGCTTGCAGGTTGGCGCGGGTTCCGAAGGCATTCGCCCGCGTGAAGGGTATCGCGGTCACGCGCTGGTTGATGAGCGCGACTCCAACCAGCGACACGCTCGATACAAGGACGATCAGTCCGAGTTGCGGGTTGATCAGGAACACAACAGCGAGATAAGCGGGCGTCACCGGAGCATCGAAGATCGTCAGCAGGACCGGACCGGTAATGAATGCGCGCAAATGCTGCAGGTCGGCGAGGGTCTGAAACTCCCGGCTCGAGCCGTTTTGTGCCGATTTCGCCGCAGCACTCAGCACCGGGCCGCCCAGGCGGGCCTCGGTCTCGACGGCAACTCTCATCAGGATAAAGCGGCGCAGCATGTCCATCAGAACGTGGGCTGCGATAGCCAGAATGACGATCGACGACAGCATGATCAACGTATCGACGCTTCGGCTGGTCAGCACGCGGTCCGACATGTTGAACAGATAAATGGGGATGGAAAGAACGAGAAGATTCACGACAAGCGAGAAAATGCCGACGGTGATCAGGTTGCGACGTGCGGCAGCCAATCCCTTGCCGAGGACGTCGCGGAATTCGTTGTCGCCGGAACGCTTGCGCAATTGCGGATTGCCGCCACCGCCGCCGCCACCGTTGAGATTTCCTTTGCCGTTAAGAGCATGCCCGTTCGTTGGTGCCAGAGGACTTTCGGCTCCATTCCGCCTCGGCGGGGCGGGTGCCGGCGTTATGTCCGTTCGTGCATCGAGCGTTTCGGCTGGCTTCTCAAACGGGTTTCGCCATAATTTCTGCGTCAGTTTTCTGGCCTGCGCTATGAGCGCGTCCTTCGAGTAACGATCGCCTGAATCCGCCGGCGGATTGGCAATGGCTTGATTGTCGCTCAGACTCATTGCGCCTCTCCTCAACCGACAAGTTTCGATTCCTGGTCCATTTAGTGGAGTACACCGGCCATCGGGTCGTCGTGCGGAAGCGCCGTGGTTGCGTGATGCTGCGGATCTGAATTGTGGGATGCGTCGTCCTGCCCGACAAAGGCGATCACTTCTGGGACGAGGGCCTGGGGATTCGTCTGGGCGACGTGATCCGAATCCTGGTTCACGAGATTGGCCTGGATCAGGATGGAATCGCCGTAGGCCTGTCCGTTGACATGGGTGTTGGTGTTTGCAACGTCGACGATAGCGGCGTCGTTGCTGAGAACGTTGCCGCCCGTGGCGACGTTTTGGGTCGCCATGCTGTCGCCGTAGTAGCCGGCCGTGACAGCCGATGGAGATCCCTGGAGCTGAATCGCCATGTTCGCGTTGGAAACGATATTGGTCTGCCAGACCGCGTTCACGTCATAATAATTGCCGGTGACATAGAGGATATGGAAGGTGCCGCCGTTGCCGGCGATCAATTGCCCGAACGAGGGGTCGAGTTCTGTTGCCCCACCGGAGATATTGTGGATGAGGTCGTTGAAATCTGAATTCCACGCCAGAGCTTTGGTGCCGCCGTAGTTCTCGATCGTTGCGGCATTGGTGAGCTGGTTGTCCCCGGTGGAAATCGTCTGGCTCGGAGATGTCCCGTTGCCCGCGATCTGGACGGTATCGTTGTTGTAGAGAATGTTGTTCTGGAAGATCACGTTCATGCCGTGATAGCTGCCACCGACGATGACCAGGTCGTAGTTGAAGTTTCCGTCGTTGATCAGCACGTAATTGCCGAGCTCGTTCTGGCCCGCATGGACCTCATAGTGCGTGCTCGAGCTGCTCTGCATCGTCACGTTGTTGTCGGAGAGATAATTGCTCTGCACCAGCGCTCGAACGTTGAAGTAGTCGCCATGCACGACATCGACGGACCAGTTTGGGCCGGCGAAATAGCTCGGCATTGTCTCATAGACACCGGGATGCTGGACGAAGTCCGCGATGTTGGTGGCCTGATCGCCGCCGGTCGTGATGCTGGCTCCGGTTCCTCCGACCGTGACGTGGTCGTTGTCCATGTACGAATTGGTCTGGAAGATCGCATTGGTCTTGAAGTAGTCGCCCATCACGAGCATCGTTCGCGCGGAATCCGTCAGGTCGACGATATAGGCGCCGTTGCTGGCAGTATTGCCGCCGTCGAGCGCCCACTGACCCAGACCATGGCCGAGATCAGGTACCGGTGTCGGTGTGGGAGCGAGAAGCTGATCGGGCGGAGTCGGCGCGGGGTTTTGCAATTCGCCGTTCAGATAATATCCGGGCGTGACCGAGTGCGGGTCGGCCGTGCCGCCGCGATCGGCCCAGGCCTGATCGTGCGCGGCGACGAAAGCCGGAAGTGCATCGGTATGCTGTGGTGCGTACCAGTCGGTCGGCAATGCCGCATCGGCGCCGGCAATCATCCGGGCAATCGCATGGTCGGCTTGCGCCTCCAGTGTCATCAACAGATTGGTATCGTGAGTCCCGACCAGTGCATCGTCATTGTACATATTGTTGAATTGATGCGTCTGGATCTCACTCTGCTCGCCGCCCTCCTGGTAGACGACCCTGATGACATCGCCGCCGCCACCACCGCCAGTACCCGGACTGATCGGCGTCAGAATGCCGTGCGCGGGGGATGGGCCAAACCGGTCGAGATGGAATTCCGATGCTGGATGGAGATGCGAAAGCGGCAGGCGGTGATTTGACTCGTCAATCGCCGGGGCAGCCTGGATACCGACAGGACGACTATCCATCTGGTCGTCGGTGGGCGTGAACGTGAATTGAGGCCGGGGGGTCGTATAGTCCTGCGTATCGGAGCGATAATCGCCTTCGTCGAGAGCAATGCGGTCGCGGGCTATGTCGTCGAAGATTCGAAGATATCCTGCGAAATGCCAGATGATCTCGGTTATACCGCCGGGCATCATGAGAGCCTCCTGCCTTCAGGCCTTCAGGCACGCAAAACGTCCCCGTTCCGCGAGCGCCCATCGCAGTCTCAGAATTTCGGAGCAGTATTGGTTAGCCGGGCAAAAAAACCTGCGCGGCGATTGCCGCGCAGGCCCGAAAGGCAGGTTAGCCGGTGTGATGATCGTCGGTGAAGCCGTCGTGGCCCGCCGTGATCGTCTGGCTGTTGAACTGGATGTTGGCACCTAGGGTGATGGTCTGGTTGAAGGCCGATTGCGTTACCGCTGCGTCGGCGTTGATGCCGCTGCTGCCGTGATCGAGGTTGCCCATTCCGCCGGCCGAGACCGCGCCACCATGGACATCATGCGCATCCATGTGGAAGGAGGCGCCGCTGCTCGGATCCAAATAGTCGCTCGGGCTTCCGCTGAACGACACCGAGGGATCGGAGACGTCATTGTGCTGTATCAGATTGTTGACCTGGTCGATATTGAACTGGTTCCCGCCGCCGTTCAGCGTCTGGTAGACAACGTCCGGCATAACCAGTGAGTCAGTGGTGGTCAGGTCGTGGAGGTCGATGACCGGGTGGCTGAGGCTGTTGGCGTCGAGGTTGAGGTCGACGTTGACGCACACGTTGACATGGTTGTCGACGGTGTTCTGGATGCTGTTGTCCAGATGATTGGAGTCGCTGTTGCTCAGCGAATTGCTAAGGTTGTTGGTATCGCTGTTGCTGTTGCTGTTATCGTTGCTGTTACTGTTGTCGTTTCCGTTGCCGTTCCAGTTATCGTTTCCGTTGCCATTCCAGTTGCCATTGCCGTTCAGATTCCCGTTGCCGTTCAGGTTATCGTTGGTTGAATAAAGCGACTGAGCGGCTGTCTGGGTCTGATCCTGACCTTGGCCCTGGCCCTGTCCTTGACCCTGTCCTTGAAGCTGGCCTTGCAGATTGGCCTGACCCTGGATCTGGCCCTGAAGATTGGCTTGCGCCTGGTCCTGGTTCTGCGTGGGATCGTCGTCGTGCTTGTGATGGTTCTTGGGATCGCCCATGGTAGGCTCCTGTTGGTGGAGCATCGTCGCGACGAAAGCGCGCCAATCTTCTACGTCAGCGGCCTTGTCGAGGTCCGATGCGGTTGATACGCCGGTTCTGCCGGCAGCGAAATCAGCACAGAGGCCAATTTCGCACCACAAGGCTCTGCTAACGGCAACAATAGGGCTAGCTGCCCTTAGGGAGATTCGGATTCGACTTGAGGAGAGGCGTTATCAGCCGAAAGGCGTATTAGCCTACGGCTTCGGCTCGTGGGTGGAGGTAGCGATCGGCTTGCGATGTACCGCCGCGGCTATCGCAAATGAGCTTCGAGCCGCGGCAGGAAATCCCAGATTTCCCGGTTGATCCGAGCCATTTCGCGCACCGCTTCCGCCATCTCATGGATGCGCGCATCGTCCAGCGGCTTGGTTTCACCGAATCGAAGGGCGCTGCGAGTTTGGACCAGGCGCATGGATTGCGTATGCGAGATCTCACCGCTGCTATCGACGGTATACATGCAGTGATTGAATTCGTTACGGATGTGCGTGCCGTCGTTAAAGCGCTCGATCAGGCGATCGAGTTCCTTGCTGAGCGCCTTATCCTTGATCTTGGTCCGCGCCAGCCGCTGGATGAGGTCGAGCCTTGCCCGGGTGGTATTCAAGGTCGCAAACACAATCGCAGCCGAAACCTGATCGACCTTCAGAAGCAGCATTAGGACGTAGATGAACAGGCTTTCGTTGTTGGACCAGTTGAAGACCAGATTCCCGATCAGCGCCAGGATCATCGTCCGGCGATCCGCCGATTCCGGCGCTGCGGCCTCGATCGCGGCGAAGTCGGGCTTCGGAGGGAGATTGCTGGCGGTCATGGTCGCGCATCGCAAGCGAGGGCAGGCTCAATGCCTGCAACGTTAAGGGCGCCGAAAGCGTTAGCCGATGACGGCGGCGGACCGACAAGCGCTCTGTCCAGCGGCGCCATCGTCTCGTAGGATAGGGGAGAAGACAAGTCTCCCTAAGCGGAGGAGGCGAAAATGCTGCGCTGGGCAGTTGCGATGGCGGAGGTCAGGAGAGGGCGCCGGGCGGCGGTGGCGACGATCGGCCCACTGGTTGAGCGAAGTCGCGCGTCCCTGAACGGCATTCCCGATATCGCGTGGCGCGATCCTTACCTCGTCGGATTCATGCTGACGCTCATTACCATTGTCGCCAGAATCGAAAGCCGCGCCTTGCAGGATCATGATCTGAGTCTTGTTCAGTCACAGACCTGGCGAGCGATAACGGGCATGGATGCCGATTTGATCGGGGAGGACGCTCTCACTCTCAGCAAGTCTCATCCGCGGGAATTTCAGCATGGATGCTACAGCGCGACGATGATTGCCTCGCGTCTGTGTGGCGCAGCAGCAGTCGCCTCGATCGGATACGAGCCTTGGCAGGACGCAACTGCGGGACAGAATTCGTTCGTGGATGATAGCCGCAACATGAGCGCGGCATTGAGCCCGGTTACAGGCAACTGGGGCGACGCTTTCGACGCCTACATTGCGGGGCTTCCGTTGGCGAGGTTGACCTAAAAGTTTCAATGGAACCCAAATTCGTGAACAATATTGATATAGTCCGACAGCTAGAAATCGATTAGATTTGCCCCCGTCAGGCGGGGACACCAGCCTGGATGGCCTATTTGATAGTCGTTGCGGAGGAAAGCTGAAGACGGAAGGATTTGAGCGGGTAGGGGTGGAACAGCCTGTCCGTTACAGCGTTCGAAACGGGTTGAGTTAGGGGTACCTAATGAGCGCGAACCAACGACACTCTTCTGATAGCGTCCATTTGTCTAACCATTTCATTTCAGGCGCCGCCCGGGCGGATCAAACAACGCACGCGATGGCCAATCCGGCCCAGACAATCTACCCGCGTCCTTCTCTCGATCTTCGGCCGCAACTGAATGTCGGGAGTGCGTCATGCGGGGCGTCCCCGCCACAGCAGCTCCGACATGATCGGGCGCACCTGCAAAACGCTGCTGCGGGGGCGGTTGATGCGGAGCCTCCTTGGCAGGCCCGCCCAAGACCTCTCGCAGCCGAACTCTCTTCAGTTTCCATGCCGCGCGCTGCAGACTTCGACCACGACGGCTGCAACGCTCAACGCTTCAACGGAACGGACGATTCATTCAGCGATGAGGCAAAGGCCGCAAGAAACGCAATTATCATTATAGATAAGCGAGCACTTGTTCGTGATTGTCTCGTGTATTGTTTGCAAGCCAAGTATGTCAGTCATGCGGTTTTCGCGTTCGCGACTTTGTCAGAGTGGATGAAAGTCGAGAATGATTTTCCCGCCCCATCGGTCATCCTTCTCTGTGTTCAGACCCGCCAAAAGAAAGCGTTAAACGATTCCGACGACGTCGAGAGCCTCGCGCGTGTTGCCGTGAGCGCACCTCTGATCATCGTCTCCGATGTCGAGGATGGTTCACGGATCATGCGTGCCATCGAGAGCGGAGCGCGTGGCTATATTCCAACCAGCATGACGCTCGGTATCGCCGTCGAAGCCGTGCGGCTGGTCGAGGCGGGGGGCACGTTTGTGCCGATCAGTGTGATGTCGTCGTTCCAGAATGCGGGCAACGGCGAAAACCAGCTATTCACCGCGCGCCAGATCATGGTTGTCGAGGCACTCTGCCGCGGCAGGGCGAACAAGCAGATCGCCTATGAACTCGGCATGTGTGAAAGCACCGTGAAGGTCCATATCCGTCATATCATGCGCAAGCTGAAGGCCCGGAACCGGACTGAGGTCGCGATGATGGTAAGCAGCTTGTTTGACAAGTTAGTGGATCAAAAGTCGGCGTCGAACAGGTGAGGATGGGTCAGTTTAGTCGAACGCCACAATGCGTGATGATGCTATCGACAGGCTTTCCGGTCGATCTGGTGTCGTAAGCTGTTAACGCGTCTGGTTCTATTCGTATTCGGCTCGGCCAATGACGAGTTCGGCGCCGCTGCCGTCTCCTGCGCTTGGCTCAACACGAATGGTGACTTGCGATGGTATCTTGCAGGCATCCGGCACAGCAAAACCGAAACGTTGTGCATTGGCGTTTCTCCCCGCGGTGAAGGGCTGCTGCGGGAAGATGCCGAACCGCCCGATCTCCCGTTGCTCCGGCCCGCAGGGGATCAGCACGACAGCTTCGACAGGCCCGCTCGGAGAGGGCATGAAACCGGTGACCGTAATGACAATTCGCGCGGACGTGTTCTGCGACAGATCGCGAGACGGCGCGATCGCCACCCGCGCCGGCGCTTTGACACTCGCACGCAGGTCATTGTCTTCCGCTGCCGCCATCTCGATGGCCAATAGCACCGCCAAGGCGAGGAAGACGGTTCGAATCGCGAAACCTATCGCTCGTTTCTTCGGCACCGTCTTCCCTCACGCCGTATATGCTACCCCGAAACGATGACGACCTCAACGCGCTGCGGCGTGGCACTACCGGCCTTGCCGTTTCCGGTCTCGTTGCCCACGACGACCTGCAACCCGATCGCACTCGGGATCGTTCCGGCCGAACCATAGACGCGCTGGAGTGCATCGGTGAGATCGAGGACGAAGGACGGAAGCTCGTGGCCCTCATGCGCGCCATGACCGCCCTCGCCGTGATCGAGGACGGCAAAGCTCCCGACGTAGCGGGGGTCCGACGTCGAGGCATCGGCCGGGACAGGTTCGTCGCCCAGATAAATGTGGATCGTCGTCGTGCTCGGATCGGTGATGGCGACATTACGAAGAATGGCCAGCGCCTGGCTTCCCCGTGTCGACGCTTCCCTGGCCGCGGAGAAATCCATCGTTTCGAACCCCGAGCCGACCGGAACGCTCCGCACGACGCCCTGCAGGGCAGCCTGCGGCACCGCGATTTTGAGCGCCAGCGCCGCATCCGGCGTCGCGCTCTTGGTATTTTCAACCACGGCGGTCGCGACCTTGTCGGTATTGATGGTGGCGGCCGTCGGCGCTGCGAGGATGGTGTTGAGCGAACGCTCCAGAGTCATCGTTCGGGCGGCGCTGGCGATCGCTGCCGTTGGCGCCTTGAACCCGTAGCTGTAACCGAGCTTTTCAGGAACGTAGAGGTCGGACACTTTCGGCGACCAGAACGATCCGTCCGGATTGAGGAAGTTTTCCTTAAACGGCATGTTCGTCCATAGCGGATCGGTGCTGTTCGCATGTTTGAGATTCCACAGCGCCCATATCCGGTCGATATTTCCGTGGTGCATGAAGAATATCGGATCGCGCGGCGATGCGGCCGTTGGCATCCAGCCGCCGATGTTGTTGTGGACCTGGTTGTGCGGCGACGCTTCGAGTGTGCCTTGCACGCCGCCGCCGCCAGTAATCCAATGTGGATCGAGCGAATTCTGTCCGGCGGGCCGGCTGGTTCCGAAGATCTCGTACGGCGACGCGTTGAGAATGGTTTTGAGCACCGAAGGCCCGACGATGTTCGCCGGCATCGGCTTGGTCGCTGGCCAGGTCCGTTTTTTTCCGTCCTCGCTCACGCACAGCCAGTTGGTCTTTCCGTCCGGAGTCTTCTCAGGCAGGAACACTTCGGGCATTGTCGGATTCGCCGTCCAGTCCCAGTAGGGCATGGCGAAGTCGTCGTTCTTCGTCAGATGCCGGACGATGCGTTCGTACATCGCCGTGAACGCGCGGTGCCAGGGCAGGAAGTACCAGTCGCCGTGCGGGCAGTAGCGAAACCCGGTGTTGATGCTGCCGTGAAAATTCGCGAGCTGTACCCAGTTGAACTTATCGTTGGTCGCCTTCTGCTTCATTATGCCGACCGCATCGCGATAAGTCGCGACGATCGGATCGTTCCAGGCAAGCCCCTGCAGCGAACGCCGGACCGGAGGCGTCTTGGGCGCCGCGAGCGCGCGCACCGCTGACATGTTCGCGGCGATGAGTCCGGCGCCGATCGCGCTGCCCTGCAGGAGAACCGTCCGTCGTGTCGTTGTCATATCGTCACCCCCATTGCGGCTTGAAAAGCCGGTATCAGACCTTCACTCGCGGCAGATCGACGATCGGAGTTTGTGGATCGCGATGTCAGGCCAGCCGCGAGGCGAGATAAAAGCCAACCAGGCGTTCTAAAAAACCGCACACGTTCGGCTTCGGCGTCCAGTTGGTTGGTTTAGGCGTAGTACATGCCGGAATGTCAAAACATTCGCACGCATCTCTTCTGAGCAAGTCCGCATGTCGCTTGATTGCAAAAAGACTTGATTGCGAAAGACTTGATTGCAGACGACATGGCATCCCCAGTCAGCAACAGCCGATCACAGGACAAAGTCTGCGCCTGCCAACACATGCAGTCAACGATTTGGAAAGGCGGCGTACGCGGCATACCTTGGCTTGCCGCCGGTTTGATAAACGCTCAGTTAAGGTAATCCAACGAACTCAACGGGACTGACGTGGCCGATCGTCGCGTGCCTGCGTGTCGTGTTTTAGAATCGCTTAAATGAAGTCGAACGCGTCGGCCAAGCCGGCTTCTCGGTCTGGAACGTCTTGAAAGCTGCGCGCGATAATAATGTGTCGCTAAGTTTGACGATTTTCATCGAGCATGGCCGACAAGCCGAGGCTGTTCGGTTCTACGAGATGGTTTTCGATACCTCTTCCACTGCAATCTTTAGCCCAGACAATCAATGGATCGGGTTCGACCTGCGGATCGGCGATACCGTCATTTCAATTGCGGGGGCAAGTCCGCGACGTGAAGCTGAGCCATCGCGGGGAGGTCCTTTCTTTCCAAAGGAGAAAGGTGCGGTCAACGTGATCCTTCGGTTGACAGTGAACGACATCGAAGAGGTGCTAAACAGAGCGATCGTCGCTGGGGCCACGGTTCGAGACAGACTGCAAGTTAGCCTTGAAGGTTTTCGTCTCGCGACCTTGTTCGACCCATTTGGCCACATCTGGGCGATTACAGAAAAGATCGCACGGCCATTGGAACGACGCCGAGCATCGTCCACAGCGCTATCGAAGTAAGGATAGGAGAGATAAAGGACTCGTTCTTCGGAGATCTACCGTTTCTCCTCAACGAGAATCCGATGCATGACGGCGATTTGTCCAGCCGGTCCAAGCTGAGCAGAGCGACGCGCCTCCATTGTCGGAGGGTGAGCGTGCGGTCTAATCCAGAGCTATTCCGGCTCTGATGGAATCAAAGCCGGGGCTCCAGCTTTTTGTTTGACGCGTTTTCTTGACACGAACCGGTAGCCGTCCTCGTGTCAAACCCGAGGACATGCTTCGCTCGAAAACGCTACAGCGGAGCTGCGAGAGTGGGCGGGATTCGCGCGTCGGCTGCCGGAACAAGCCGCGACGGTGCCCAAAAGCGGCAAGCATTTGGGCAACGCGCGCGCGGCATGTTTCGTTGAGGCCGATTGTGAAAGGTCTCGCCCGGATATGCTGAACAAAACGATGCCCTTGCCAGTGCGTTCAAAGCCGGGGCTATCGGTTCAACGGGCGGTGAGGGACTACAGTTGCTCCGCGATCTGGTTCAGTAACTTTTTAGCTTCGGCCCGCGCCAGTTTTTCATAATGAAAGAAGGGAGCCTTGTCGCTCTTGTCCAGAAGAACCTCGAGGTGGAGCGTCCGCCTCGTATCTGTATCGGTATCCACTGCCTCGACTAACAACCTGCCCCACAGCTTCCCGAAAGGGGCGTGATCGTCCAGTGCAAACTTCGTGTCGTCTACCTTGAAAGGCATCCCGGTCCTCATTTTGATTCGAAGGCTCAGATAATAGGCCTTGACTGGCTCTCCGAATAGCTCGGTACCATGCTGTGATGCAACTGGCGAATCCGGGTTGCGAGGGTAGCCCGGATGTGCAATGGGCAAGGCAGTGCATCCGGACGCGGTTTTTGCGGCCGCACCACCGCAGTCCGGGACCTCAGGTCGCCGTCGTCGTGAGCGGATGGCTTGATCGCCGGCTGCCCCATATCCAGATCGGATGTAACGTGTAGCGGCGGTGATACCCAAGGAAAAGCCAGTGTCTCGAATCCGAAGTTCGCCTCGCTGCGCTGCCCTGGATAGGGTTTCGGGACGATACCAAGAGCGAACAGGAGAAGGGCGGATATGACGGTTTCCACGGAACGCGCGGTCCTTGCCGGGGGCTGCTTCTGGGGTATGCAGGCCCTGTTGCGCCGGCATCCCGGCGTGATCTCGACCCGGGTCGGCTATACCGGCGGTGAGCTGCCGAACGCGACCTATCGCAACCACGGTGATCATGCCGAGGCCATCGAGGTCAGCTTCGACCCGCAAGCGATCAGCTATCGGCAACTGCTGGAGTTCTTTTTCCAGATCCATGACCCAAGCACGCAGGACAGTCAGGGTTACGATCAGGGCGCGAGTTATCGTTCGGCGATCTTCTACGCCAGCGACGAGCAGAAGCGGATCGCGGAAGAAACCATTGCCGATGTCGATGCCTCCGGCCTTTGGCCGGGCTGGGTCGTCACCGAGCTTGAGCCGGCCGGACCGTTCTGGGAGGCCGAGCCCGAGCATCAGGATTATCTGGAGCATCATCCCAACGGCTATACATGCCACTTCATACGGCCGCAGTGGAAGCTGCCGCCCAGGCAGGAGGCCGGTCAGGCCAAGGCCAGCGGAGCCCGTTGAGGGTGGCGGAGCCTCCGGTTTGCGGTCACGCCGCTCGTCCGCCCCGGTTGCGAGGCCTGGCGGGCAAAGATGACACAGACATGACGGCCCGCCGGTTGACGGTCCCGTCGAGATTCGCCATGTTTAGCCGATGCTGATACCGAAACTCGATCTGACCGGGCTGAAGTGCCCGATGCCGGCGCTCCAGACTCGCAAGGCATTGAAATCGCTGACGCCGGGCGATCGGCTCGAGGTGTATTGCACCGATCCGCTCTCGGTGATCGATATTCCGAATCTGGTCCGGGAGACCGGCGATTCCGTGGAAATCACCGAACGCGCGGAGAGCCGGATCGTTTTCCTGATCAAAAAAGCGGGAGCGCCGCCGTCGCTGGAGGACCGTTTCGGGTCGCTGTCGCTGCGGTCCTGGTGCCCGTATATCAAGTGACGCCGTCTGCTGCGATGGTGGCTGTTGGGCCGATAGACGACGGGCGAGACGGTTGAACTCGCCACTAGAGCCTTTTCGCTTCTGATGGAATCAGAAGCGGGCTCTATGATTTTGATTTGACGCGTTTTCTTCTCGCGAACCGGTACCCACTTCGCTCGAAAACGCTCTAGCAGCGGAAAGCTTCTATTCGCGCAAGCCGCTCCCGCGCACCCGGCGGATCATCTGTTCGACGTGCGGGATCGGCGTTTCCGGTTGAATGCCGTGGCCGAGATTGAAGATCAGGCGACCTCCGGCAAAATTCGCCAGCACGTCATCGACCGCACGATCGAGCGCGGCGCCGCCTGCGATCAGCGCCAGCGGATCGAGGTTACCCTGAACGGCGACCCGGCTCTGGACCTTCTCCCGGACCAATGATGGCTCGGCGGCCCAGTCGATGCTGACGGCGTCGACGCCGGTCGCCTCGATATAGGACGGCAGCAGCGCGCCGGCGCCACGGGGAAAGCCGATGATTTTTGCGTCCGGCACGATCTTGCGGACGCCTTCCACGATTCTGCGCGTGGGTTCGATCGACCACCGCGCGAATTCGCGCGGCGGCAGCACGCCCGCCCAGGTATCGAAAATCTGCAGCACATCGGCGCCGGCTTTGAGCTGGCCGAGCAGATAGCGGACGGAATTCTCCACCAGCACGTCGATGATTTTCGCAAACGCCTCGGGGTGGCGATAGGCCATCATCCGCGCCGGCGCCTGATCGGGCGTGCCGCGTCCGGCGACCATGTAGGTCGCCACCGTCCATGGCGCGCCGCAGAAACCGATCAGTGCTGTTTTTGAATCGAGTTCGCGCCTGACGCGGCGCAGCGCCTCGAACACCGGCTCAAGCTTCGTCATGTCGGCTTCGCGCGAAAGCGTAGCCGCCATGTCCGGCGTATCCAGCGGATCGAGCCGCGGGCCTTCACCGACTTCGAAACGCACCGAGCGCCCGAGCGCATAGGGAATGACGAGGATGTCGGAGAAGATGATGGCGGCGTCGAACGCGAAGCGGCGGATCGGCTGCAACGTCACCTCGGCGGCGAATTCCGGCGTGAAGCAGAGATCGAGAAAACCGCCGGCTTTCGCGCGCAGCTCGCGATATTCCGGCAGATAGCGTCCCGCCTGCCGCATCATCCAGATCGGCGGCACGGCCTGGCGGCGGCCCGAAAGCACTTCGAGAAATGGCTTGATGGTCGAATCCTGTGCCAAGGCGTGTTCCGTGAATGGTTTGTGTGTCCGGTGGTCTGATACACGACCGGCAGGGTCTTGGCCACGGCGTCCGCAGCGCTTGTGGGCGTTCGGCTGCGAACGGCCATGGGATCGCGCATCGGGGAGGGCCCGATGCGCGGGTTTTCGGGCGCGGGAGCCTGCGCTTGCGCCCGCACTCACGCCTGACCGTTTGCCCGGTGACGTCGCTTACGCCGCGGCGACCAGCACCACCTCGGAGTCCTGCGCTCATAACAAGGGGACGACAAGTATCGAGTGCGACGGGGCGATCGTGGCGCTTTCGCGGAGTATCACGCCGCCGGAACCTGCCGGTCCCATCTTGTTGCCAGAAACGAACCTTTCTGCCGCCGCAATGGTTTGAGGAGGTGTCGGCGTGTGAAGCATTCGCAAAAGGTGACACATGCGCAGGCACGGAATGTTTCTGTTGTTCGCGATGCTGGCCGGCGGCATCGCGATCGCCACGCACGCCGCGCACGCGGAAGAATATCGCGGCACGTTCGCTCAGCGGCTCGCCTGCACGCCCGATGTACTCAGGTTGTGCGGCAGCGCAGTCCCCGACGTCGCTCGTATCGTTGCATGTTTGATGGTGTGGAACGGCCCTTCGAAGCGGCACCGAAGGTGCTTATCGTGGTGATGCGAACCGCCACGAAACAAAAGGAACCGTTCCCATGGAGAAGATTATCACGATCGGCTTAGACTTGGCCAAGTCGGTATTTCAGGTCCACGGCATTGCCGACGACGGGAGTATCGTCGTCCGCCGAGCCTTGCGGCGATCGCAGGTGCTGGACTTCTTCCGCGCTATCGACCCGTGCCTTGTCGGGATCGAGGCGTGTGCAAGCTCGCACTACTGGGCGAATGCCATTGGGCAACTCGGGCATACGGTCAGGATGATGCCGCCGACCTACGTGAAGGCCTACGTCAAGCGAAGCAAGACCGACGCTGCTGATGCCGAGGCGATTTGCGAAGCAGTATCGCGGCCCACCATGCGCTTCGTGCCCATCAAGACCCCCGCCGAACAGGCAGCCTGCATGGTGCTGAGGACCCGTGAACTATTCGTCCGTCAGCGGAGCCAGACGGCGAATGCAATGCGTGCTCATATGGCTGAGCTCGGCATCATCGCCGCCGCGGGCATGACCAGTATCGCGAAGCTCATCCTGGTCCTGCGGGACGCAGAGGACACGCGTCTCCCAGTCGCGGCTCGGGCAGCGCTCCTCGAGATGGCCGAGCAAATCGAGATGCTGACGGCACGTATCGAGAAACTCGATACGAAGATCATCGCGACAGTGAAGGCAGATGAGACCGCCTGGCGACTGACCAGCATCCCAGGCGTCGGACCGATCATCGCCGCGACAGTCCGAGCCACAATTCAGGATCCCACGGTATTCAAAACGGGCCGCGATCTTGCTGCCTGGATCGGAATTACTCCGCGAGCTAACTCCAGCGGCGGCAAGGAGCGGCTTGGCCGAATATCAAAACAGGGAAATAAACAGTTGCGCACGCTGCTGATCGTTGGCGCGACATCGATCCTGAAGCAAGCTCGCAGAGGCGTAAAGCTGCCCTCGTGGATCATCTCGCTGATGGCACGGCGACCATATAAGGTCGTAGCCGTCGCGCTGGCCAACAAGATCGCCCGCACGATTTGGGCGCTTCTCGTCAAAGGCGGCACGTACCAAGCACCCGCGATCATGACGAGGGCATAGAACAAAAGGAATTCCGGCGTCTCGCGCTGGGATCAAGCGGCAAGGTGCCAAAGCATGATGAACCTGAGGGACGATACCTCGATGCCGACCAGACCGTCTGACGCACTGCGCCTTCGAGCGCGTGAATTTGATTAGGCGATCGGTATCGCGGATCTCATCGTGGCCAGCGGTTAAGGACCGCGCCAATTAGGCCGGACATATGACTGCACCGTCCGACGGCGATTTATGCGACGAATACCTTGCTAACCGGGCCGTTCCACATATGCGTCAGAACGAGATGCAGCTCGGCGCGTCATGCAAGGCGGTATTCGAGTCCAACGCCGAAGCGACGCCGGGCGACGTCGCGGCGAGACCTCTGGCGCCCGGGGCCGTTCCCGGGGCAGTTAATCCGTCTGCTCGCTAACCCGTTTAGAATCTGATTCAATGCAGTTGAATCAGATTCTAGGCAACGGGAACGAAAGCCGGGCGTTGACGGCTGTTGCGGGCGAATTTCCGGGTGGTCATCGGCTTGCCGAACAGAAAGCCCTGGATGAAATCGACACCGATGCCATGCATCGCGAGGAAATCGTCGCGGGTCTCGACGCCTTCAGCCACCGTTTTGACGCCGTGGCTCTTGGCCAGATCGACGATCTGGCTGCAGACGGAGCGCTTGAGCCGCGCGGACGAACTGCCGTCAACGAATTTGCGATCGAGCTTGATCTCGGCGAATGGAAATTCGTCCAGCGCCGCCAGCGCCGGCCATTCGGTGCCGACGTCGTCGATCGAAAAGCCGATGTTGTGGTATCGCAGCCGCTGCGCGGCTTCGACCGCGAGCGGCAGATTCCGCACGACGGCACTGCCGTCGACCTCCACGGTCAAGCCGTCGAAGGCGGGGTGATCCGGAAACTGCAAACGCAGATCGTCGACGGCATTGGCGTCCGCGAAGAAGGCAAGGGGCAGATTGATGGAAATATGGATGCTTCCGGACTTGGCGACGAGATAGCGCCAGTCCTGGAAAACGCGGCCGATGACGAAATGCGACAGGGCCCGGAAATTCGGATCGTCCTCGTCGGGAAGAAAATAGGCCGGCGGAACGATCCCCCAGTTCGGGTGACGCAGCCGGATCAGCGCTTCGGCGCCGCCCAGAGCAAGGCTTCGTGCATCGATCTTGGGTTGATACCAGAGTTCGAGCCAGCCGGCGCCAAGCGCCTCGGCCACATCGACCGGCGGCGGGGGCGGCTCGGCCGGCACCAGGGCGGCGACGCGGGCGTGCAGGTCCCTGTCACTGAAAGGCGTCGGCAGCATCGGCAGCAAGTCAAGCGCCAGTTTCTCGCCGAGCTCCCGTGCCGCCCTGACGGCGGGTGCATCCGGCGGTCCGATCAGCAGCACCGTTGCGGCGCAGGCCCGGACCGCGAGCAGGTTCAGGATGTCCGGAACCGGCAGACCGTTCATCGAGAAGCTGATGACGACGAGGTCGGGGAAGTCAGAACGCAACGAGGCATCGAGGTCGTCCAGCGTCGCGCAGGCGTGCGGAATGAACCCCTGTTCCTCGAGCGTCTCGCTGAGCAGCGACCGCACGTGATGCTTGCTCTCGACAATGCAGGCGCGGGGCTTGATCCTTCGCTTGCCGAAGGGCGTTTCTGCAATTTTGTCGTCGTAGCTGGCTTTTTGGGTCATACCGGTTCCTTGCTGGCGGACGCTAAAGAGAGACCGCCAGGTATGGCCGCATAAGGGTTCTCGCCGGCTATGCACCGGAGAATGTCGGCGCATCGTTAACCTTGATAAAGCGATTCAAGATTGAATTGAGGGGAACCTGTGAAGCGAGGCCTCAAGACTAGCGCCATATGCCGCGGCGGGCCGAGGTCGTCGATACCAACTCATGGTCGCAGGAAAGCCGCCGCCGCGATCACCAGCGCGGCGATTGCCGCCGCGGCGAGGATCAGTTGCAGGAGCCGCTGCCGTCTCGTTTCGTGCCGGTCGTGAAACGCCAGCCAGTCCCGGACGAATTCCGGGGGGATGTCGTATACGACCGTATGCCTTCTCCGGCGTGTTTCATGATCGGCAAACATGGCCCTGACTGTGGACACACCCAGTCGCTCCAGCTCGCAGTGCCACTGCCAGGCGTGCTCGCCGTTGGTCCATCTGTTTTCGAAGGGAAGCCGATGCGATTTCATAACGGACCTCCAGCATGTGTCCGTCGCCGCCTGGCTCTCGCCGTGCCTAATGTTCGCTGCGAGCATTGGCGCGCGCTTGAAATGTTACTGCGGAGACCCCTTTCCGTCCAATCCATCTTTGCGCCAGTGCGGCAAGGGCCGTGGAGGAAACCGTCCTAGGGCCAATCGACATTCAGGATTCCCAAAGCGCGTGATGTCTGATTCATCAGGTTCCATGTTGAGGCATGGAGCGCACGATGGGGCTCAAGCGGTACGAATTGGACGAGACGCAATGGCTGCGGATTGCGCTGCTTCTGCCCGGCAAGGCGCGCGATCCGGGCCGCACTGGGTCTGATAACCGTTTGTTTGTGAACGGTTGTTCGTGGGTTCTGCGATCGGGCGTGCACTGGCGCGACTTGCCCGAGCGTTATGGCAAGTGGAAAACTGTGCATCGGCGGTTCAGCCGGTGGTGCCATGCCGGTGTGTGGGAACGGGTGTTCGCCACGCTGACCGCCGACCGCGACAACCAATACCTGACGCTCGACAGCACCATCGTTCGCGCCCATCAGCAGGCAGCGACCGGGGGAGGGGGCAAGGATCAGGCGCTGGGGCGTCCCCGAGGTGGATTGACCACTAAAATCCACATGCTCTGCGACACGCTGGGTCGTCCTTTGCGGTTTCTGATCACGCCGGGCCAAGCCAGTGACATCGCCGCCGGCGTCGGCCGGTAGAGGCGTTGAGGTCTCGACGAGCGATCCATCAAACCGGCTCTGCCCTCGGCTTTGAAGCGGGCGATCCATTTGTGCGCCGTCCGCGGGCAGACACCTGCGGCATCGGCGGCAGCCTGCGGCGTCTGCCTGCTCAGCACGGCTTGGACCAACCGCTCTCGACCAATCGGCGTCAAACAGGCATTCTTGTGGATGTTCATCCGGTCCTCCGGGGTGCGTGAAGCCTCGACAACTTCGGCTTCCCCGAACCAGACCGGATGGACAACCTATTGAAAGCTCACATCTAGTCGTTACGCAGGTTCTCGGCGGTGCGCTTCCATTGCGCGACGTTATCCGCGATCATCCGCGTCGACTTCATCGCGGCCTGGCTCAATTGGGCATACCCCGAGATTTCACGCTGGACGCGCTGTCCTTCCGCATGAAGCAGATCGCGGAGGCTTTCGAGTTCGGTGACGAGGCTCTCGATTTCGGCGAGCGACGTTCCGGCCACGCGCTGGATCAGCGAGTTGACGTTGTTCACCGTCGCTTCCGTGCTCGGCTCCAGCTTCGCATCGGTGTTCGGAGCACCCGCGGCCGGCCGGCGCAGATAGGCGATATCGTTGCGCACGAAATCGCGGATACCCGCTTCGACCTCTGAGACGGCGGCAAGATTGGTATCGGCCTCGGGCGCGCTTGATTCGGCTTTTTCAGATGGAGTGGCGTTCATCGGCTTGTTCCCTGTTTCGCGTTGAGCGAGCGCGGATGTCCCCCCGCACGACGAGTTTTTAACTTTTTAACGCTGCCATCAGTGCTGCCGATTTTGACAACATCGGGGCCAATCTGCGGCGGGCCGCGTTCAATCCCCGAAATCAGACGCGCCGTCGTTGCGCGCTCACCAGTTGCGTTTGAATGCTGCGGTCAGGCTGGCGTTCAGGGGGCCGAGCGGCGTTTCGCTGATCGAACCGGTGACACTGACGCCGTCGTACAGCTTCTGCTCGGCGCCGATCGTGCGAAGCCATTTGTCGTCCGCCGAGGACAGCGACCGCCCGGCGATCAGGCTGGTGCCGGTGCCGGCCATGCTCAGCCTGGCCGATTGGTCGGTCTCGTAACTTCGCGCGGGGTACCCGTTGATGCCGGGGATCGGCAGCGCGCTGTGCTGAACGACGTTATAGCCGTTCTGAAGGGTGAGCCCATAACGGCCGTCGCCGAGGCGCAGCGATTTGATGAGCGCGGTATCGAGCATGGTTTGATCCTGGGCCGGGTCGATCCGTGCTTTGAGCGCGGTCTTGTCCCAGATCGAGCCAAGGCCTGGCGCGGTGGCGGCCGCCCACGCCGTGCCGGAGGATTGCGACGGGCGTCCGTCGATGGCGAGCCGCTGGTCGGTTACGAGATCCGACGCCGTCAATGGCGACGGCTGACGCACGACGGTCATGTCGACACCGACCCGCGCGTCCCAGAGCGGTGACACCGAACGCCTGGCGGTAAGGGCCGCGGAGCCGTCCGCATTGTCGTGCGACGTCCAGGCGAGTCCGGCGTTGGATGAGGGTTGCGACGAACGCTGCGAACGCCGGGCTTGCGGCGCTGCTTCCATAGCAAGGGTGTAACCGTCGATGTCGAGCTGGCTCCAGTCGACCGCAGCGTCTCCGGACGAGTCGTCGGCGGGGGTGATTTGTTCCGCCGTGCTGTCGGGAGCGCCGTCAGCAGCCGACTGCGCCGGCGAAGTCCCGGTTATCGCCCAACTGGCGGCAGCCGCCAGAAGCAGTAAACCTGAACGTCGCATGATCCCCGAAGCCATGGCCCCACACCAACCCGTCAATCCGAAGCCGCACATTGCCACCCCGCTTGTTCGAAATTATGGCGCGCGGCGTGTGCGCGTCGGCGCCGATGCCTATATGCCTGTCATGGTGAATTCAGTCTTGCCCGCGACTGCACGGCCGCACCGGCCTGCGCCAATACTGATCTGCAGGAAATGCCTCAAGCGTGCCGCGAACGGCCGCGCGATCAAGCGCGCGCTGAAGGCGGAATTGAAGGCGTTAGGCCGGGCGCGCGGCGTGAAGCGCCCGCGCATCGTCATGACCGGCTGCTTCGGGATCTGTCCGAAACGCGCCGTGACGGCCGCGAGCGGCGCGACGCTGGCGCGCGGCGAATTCCTGCTGCTGGCGGATGACGATCAGGCGACGGCAGCGGCGGCAAGACTGATGGCGCGCGACATTTAAGCGGATCAGGCTTTCGCCGGCTTCGCCGATTTCGATTTCGCTGTTTTGCCGGACGCCTTTTTCGGCGCTGCGAGCGTTTGCGCCGCGAGCGCATCCGCCGCCCGCCGCATCGCTCGCGCGTAGCTGTCGGCGGCGTTGTCGGCCGACATTCGCAGCCGACTTGCGGCAGCGGTGCCTTCCTCGAACGCGTGCTTCGCCATCTGCCGGAAGCGTTGCTTGCCGGCGGCATCCTTCGCTTTAGCGGCGAGGGTGAGGTAGCGTGCGCGCCGCGCCTTGACGGCCGCCGTCAGGCCTTTGTGCTGCTGCTTGGCAAGCTGCCGGATTATGACGTCGAGATCGGCGTCCGCCATGTTCGTGCCCCCGGACGATATGAAGAGAAATCGTGTCATGCTTAGAGCACGATCCCGAAAAGTGGAAACCGGTTTTCGGATAAGATCATGCTCAATAAAAGGGTAAGGCTAGATTCTGGTCAACGCAGTTAAATCAGAATCGAGCAGGCGGCAAGATGGGTCGCAATCGCGGGATCGCCCTGACGCGTGGTTGCTTACGAGAGCGAAAAAGCAGCCTCAATGCCCGCTCATGACCAGCGTCTTGACCGGAAGCACGAGGGCCTGGATGCGCAACAGCATCGCATGCACGATCCCCACGGCGTCTATGCCGTGGAGCACGACACGCTTGAATGTGCCGGTATCCTTCGACGCGATCTGGTCGTGGTTGCTGGTATAGGCGTTGACGACGCAACTGCTTCCGGGTGTGACGCCGTCCAGGCCGCCTTTGTAAAGCGGCTCGAGGAGGACGAGAATCGAACCTGGACGCAGAGCCTGCCCCGCCTCGATGAGCTGCTCGCCGCTCCGGAACTGACCCGCCGCGATGTAGTCCTGTACGCTCGTTATCACCATCGGAATAATGGTCCACGGTTTCGAAATACACGTGGCCTCCGCCACCATTCCGACCTTCATCACCTGCGCTTCGATCTGGCCGAACCCCGCCGCCAGGTACTGTTTGCCCGCACCCTCCGGGATCAGGATTCCCCCCGGCCGCATGATCGGGCTGACGATATCGCCCGGTCGCAACGAGAACTGCTCGACGCGTCCCGCAACGCCAGCGCGGACGTAGGTCTTGTCGAGATCGACCTGCGCCTGTGCCAGCGCCGCCTCGGCGCTGGCTTTCTCCGCGGGAAGAAGCGACGTCACGCGGACCATTGCGGATTGTTTGGCCGCATTCGCCGCATCGACGGTGCCCTCCCGTCCCGCGAGCAGCACCTGGAGTTTCTCGATGTCGCGCTGCGGGACGATCCCCGGATTGCGCCGTTGCAGTTCGCGCTTCACGTTGAGATCGTCGGACGCCTGCTGATACGCGCTTTTGGCCTCCCGGATTTGGCCATCCGCCTTGATGATGTCTGCCTGTGCAGCGTCCAGCTCGGCATCCACCTCGGCGATCTTACGCCGGGCGGTTTCCAGCGCCGCTTCCTGCGTCGTACTGTCGAGCTTGAAGATCACGTCGTTCTTCTTCACGGGTGCGCTGAAATCGACATGAACCTCCGACACCCGCCCGGTCGCCTCGGAGATGATCGGAACGGTCCTGAAGAACAAGGTCGCCGTTGTCGTCGAGGGATGGAAATAGAAGATCAGCGTGATCAGGGCGACCGTGAGCATCAAACAGGCGGTGATGCCCCACCTCAGTTCGAACCAGACGGAATAGAGCGTGATGTCGCGGCCAATCCGCTTTCCCTGCGCGTAGCGCCGGTAAAGATAATCGGGGAATATTGTCAGCAGCGAGCACAGCAGCAGTTCAAGCATGGCCCTGCACCCCGCTCGCGCCGGCGTCATCCTTGTCGGGGTCCTTTTTGCCGGACGCCTTCGCCATGTCTAGTTTGGCCATGTCCGGTGCGTCGGCGGCGTCATCGGCCGCGATATCGTGCGGGGGCCGGGGCGCTTCCGCGCCTGGCTGGACGCCGGCGATTGTCGCCACGGAGCTGGCGATGCTGCGCAGCGGGGTGCTGAAATCCGGCAGGTCGATCATCGCCAGCAATAGTCCCGCCACCCAGAACAGATGGATGTGGGTGAACAGCGCCAGCAAGCCGAGAACGGCGACGATCTCGAACTGCAGCTTCTGCGACTTATGCGCCATCCGCTCCGGCATGGTATGCAGCCGCAGATAGATATTGCCGACCGCCAGAACGGCTCCAATCAGGATGACGCCGACAGCCACCATCAAGACGTCCGTGTCACCGGGCGCTGTGATGAAGGAGGGAAGATCATGGGGTGCGTTTGGATGAAGCAACTCGCTCAAGCGGTCCTCCATTCCAGAAACAAACGAACGGAAAAACAAACTTCAGCATACATCCGGCATTGCCGGAGGGCAGCATCATTGCACAGGCTTGGGATTTGGCAAGTACGATCGGCTGCGCCGGCATTTCGCAGCGTCGGCGCCCCTCACGCCAAGCGCATGGTGAGCTTGTCCTGATCGTTTGGCCGACGGCGCTCGGTCACCTCTTCTTCCACCCGCCGCGATGCCCCGGCGCGCCGCCGGATGATCGCGGTCGTGGACCGAATTCCGGGCCGGATTCGCGTGAATTGGTCGGCTGGAAAATCTTGCTTTCGGTCCCCGGACCCATTTCGTCGAGCGTGGGTTTGCGCGGCTTCGGGCGCGTGCCGGCCGGCTTGACCTCGTGCCAGGTAGCGATGCCCATCTCGTCGAGCGAGGGCTTGTGGATTTTTGAAGTTGAGGAGCCGCGCTTGCCAAACTTTCCGGACGGCCTGCCTTGCGCCGCTTTATCCAAACGCGCCGGCAGATTCGCTGCGTCGCCATACTTCTTGTTGCCAGCATAAGCGCCTGCTTTGGCCGCGACGCCGCGCTGCTTGATAGTGGGATCGTCCACCACCGCAAGCTCGGTGGCGCGCAGCCGCTTGACCTCGTCGCGCAGCCGTGCGGCCTCCTCGAAGTTCAGGTCGGCGGCGGCCTCGCGCATCCGCGTTTCCAGATCGGAGAGGACCGCCTCGAAGTTGTGGCCGATCGCGACCGCATCGTCGGCCATGCCGCCATCGCCGATCTCCACCAGCACATGGTCGCGCTCGTAGACGCTGTTGAGGATATCGCCGATGGATTTCTTGATGCTCTCCGGGGTGATGCCGTGGACGGTGTTGTACTCCACCTGCTTCTCGCGGCGGCGGTCGGTCTCGGCGATCGCGCGTTGCATCGATCCCGTGACCTGATCGGCATAGAGGATCACCCGGCCGTCCACGTTGCGCGCGGCGCGGCCGATAGTCTGGATCAGCGAGGTCTCGCTGCGCAAAAAACCTTCCTTGTCGGCGTCGAGAATGGCGACCAGCGCGCATTCGGGAATGTCGAGGCCCTCGCGCAGCAGGTTGATGCCGACCAACGCGTCGAACGCACCTAACCTCAGATCGCGGATGATCTCGATGCGCTCGATGGTGTCGATGTCTGAGTGCATGTAGCGGACGCGGATGCCCTGCTCGTGCAGATATTCGGTGAGGTCCTCCGCCATGCGCTTGGTCAGCACGGTGACGAGCGAGCGATAGCCCGCAGCGGCGGTGGCGCGCACCTCGCCGACGAGATCGTCCACTTGGGTGCGCGCGGGGCGGATGTCGATCGGCGGATCGATCAGCCCGGTCGGGCGGATCACCTGCTCGACGAACACGCCGCCGCTTTCGTTCAATTCCCACGCCGAGGGTGTTGCCGACACTGCGACCGATTGCGGGCGCATCATGTCCCATTCCTCGAAACGCAGCGGTCGGTTGTCCATGCAGGAGGGCAGGCGAAAACCGTATTCGGCGAGCGTCGCCTTGCGGCGGAAGTCGCCGCGGAACATGCCGCCGATCTGCGGCACGCTGACGTGGCTCTCGTCGGCGAATACCAGCGCGTTGTCGGGAACGTATTCGAACAGCGTCGGCGGCGGCTCGCCGGGACGGCGGCCGGTGAGATAGCGCGAATAGTTCTCGATGCCGGCGCAGCTTCCGGTGGCCTCCATCATTTCGAGATCGAAGGTGGTGCGCTGCTCCAGCCGTTGCGCTTCAAGGAGTCGCCCCTGCGCGTGCAATTCGTCGAGCCGCATCTTGAGTTCGGACTTGATCGACTTGATCGCCTGAATCAGCGTCGGACGCGGCGTGACATAGTGGGAATTGGAATAGACCTTGATGAATTCCAGTTCGTCCTGCTTGTGGCCGGTGAGGGGATCGAACTCCTCGATGCTTTCCACCTCGTCGCCGAACAGGTTGACGCGCCAGGACCGGTCCTCGTAGTGCGCCGGGAAGATGTCGATGACGTCGCCGCGTACGCGGAAGGTGCCGCGGGTGAAGTCGGCCGAGGTGCGCTTGTATTGCAGTGCCACGAGGTCGGCGATGAGCTGGCGCTGGTCGATGCGCTCGCCGCGCCTCAAGGCGAACGTCATCGCAGTGTAGGTCTCGACCGAACCGATACCGTAAATGCACGACACCGAGGCGACGATGATGACGTCGTCGCGCTCCAGCAGCGCGCGCGTCGCCGAATGACGCATGCGGTCAATCTGCTCGTTGATCGAGGAATCCTTCTCGATGTAGGTGTCGGTGCGAGGGACATACGCCTCCGGCTGATAGTAATCGTAGTAGCTGACGAAATATTCCACCGCGTTGTCGGGGAAGAAGCTCTTGAACTCGCCGTAGAGCTGCGCCGCCAGCGTCTTGTTCGGCGCGAGGATCAGGGCCGGGCGCTGCGTCGCCTCGATCACCTTGGCCATGGTGTAGGTCTTGCCGGAGCCGGTGACGCCGAGCAGCACCTGGGTGCGGTCGTTGCGGTTGATGCCTTCGACCAGTTCCTTGATCGCGGTCGGCTGATCGCCCTTCGGCTCGTATTCGGACTTGATGACGAAGCGCACGCCGCCCTCGGATTTCTCCGGGCGCGGCGGGCGGTGCGGCGTCCACACTTTCATCGCGCCGTTGTCGCCGCGAAATTCGGGTCGGCCGTCGCGCAACAGCGCTTCCAGCGACTCCGCTGTCGCCTTGACGCCGAGGCCTTCCATCTTGTTGCGCGGCGGCCGCGCCAATGCCTCGTCGTCATCCTCGGCGGTCGGCAGCCCGAGTTGCCGCGCCAGTTCCGGATCGAGCGCCGGAACGGTGGCCGACGTGCCGTAGGTCGGCGTCGCGAATTCCGATTGCTGTGCTTCGTCGAAGCCGCGTCCGACATCCTCCCCACTAGAGGGGGGAGAGGAGTGCGCAGCATCGCGCTCGGCTGTAAGCTCGCTCTTGCCGCGCGTTGAGGCGCGCGCGCGATGCGCAGCCGCCTCGCCGCCGGAGCGGCGGTCCCACGAGTTGTCCGGCGGCGGCTGTAAGCCCGTGCCGGAACCGAGGCCGGCGTCGCCGCGATTGATAGCGGGATTGAGCAGTTCCGCGAGCGCAGGCCCGATCGGCTGCACCTCGGGACGATGTGCCTTGGATTTCGGCGCCTTCGAATTCGGGACCTTGGATTTCGAAACCTTGGATTTCGGCGTTTTGCCGGGTTGTTTCGGGGAATCGGGAGTCTTCGTCATGCAGGCAATATGGGGCGAGTCCGGCCCGCACGGAAGGGCGCAGTCGCACGGATGCGCGATGCCGCAATGGTCATGCCTTCCGCGATGATGAAGCAGCCCCCGCCGCCTTTCGCAGGCACTCCCGGCACAGGCAATCGCCGCCTTGGGTCGGCATCGGCAGTCGCGCCGTTTCCTCCGCGCACCAACAGTTCCCCGACGGATCGCAGCCGAATTCCGTTCCGCACCCGGAACAGACGAGGCTGCGGGCGGTCTGCTGTCCGGTCTGCTGTCCGGTCTGATGTGTCATGTAGATCAGGAGGCGTTTCATGTCGGGCTCAGCGAGGCGAAAACCATACTCCCGAAATCGTTGAAGGTGAAATCCGATAAGGCCGCGAATCCGCGCGAGGTTATTCCGCGGCGCGCAGGTGACGGATCCGGGGGCGATGGCCACCGCCACGCAGCGACAGGTAGTAGTCGGCGTCGGCCGGGTCGTCGGTGTGACGAACGAGCTCGGTCACCGGAGTATAGCTCAGCATCCGTCCGCCGTCCGGGAGCGCCGTGCAGCTAAAGCGCAGCACCTGGCCGTCCCTGAGCTTGATGTTGATCGGGGTCTGGTCGCCCGCGCGCATCATCCTGGTGCGCTCGGCGATGAAATGGCTGAGTTCGTCCTCGGGCAATTCGTACGCGCCGGTGTCGCGGCCGTGATACATCAGCGCAATGAACGGCGGCTTGCTGTCGGCCTTTTCGTCCGGCAGCGAGAAGTAGGTGCGGAAGGCGCGGTTGATGAATTCGGCCCGGGTATCTGCGTCGAGCAGCACGACGCCGATGTCGATCTGGTCGAGGGCGGCGGACAGTCGTGCCGCGGTCGCGTGCCGCTCGCGCCATCTGAGCGCGCTCACCATCCGCCGGCGCAGCAACCCGGTGATCACGGCGGTGCCGCCGGCGGTCAGGGCCAGCAACACCAGATGCAGCAGGGAAGGAAGAGTGGCCGCCGCGTCGTGGCCTGTCATGAGCAGCGCGGAGGCCAGAACAGCGATGCCGGCGCTGATCAGGCCTGACGTCGTTCCACTGAGCGATGCGGCGAGCGCGACGACGCAGACGTACAGCGCTGACGGAATGGCAACGACATTGCGATCGACAAAGATGGACGCGATCGCCACCAATGTCGCGAGAGCCGGGCCAATTATCGTCCGCCAGTCGAAGCGCATCGCCTGTTCCCGTAACGTGAATGAGGATAAGCCCGCTTTGATGACAAGTGGTTGCATAGCCGGCAATGTTTTCGTCACCAGCGTTAACGGCATCTAACGTGGTGGAATCCGTTTGCGACGATTTGAAATCAAATGCTGTCGGTCTGGGGGAACCGGGTCGAGGAGGGGTTTGAGGTCGCCGATCGACACGATCGCAATGACGCAATTCGATGCGCCATGACCGACATAGCCGTTCGAAGACGGGCGTCGTTTCGCTCGCTGCAATTGCGGCGTCAGCATGATAGTTCTCGCGCCCCGCGCGCCGTTCTGCAAATGTGCCGGTTGGGAATCATTGTCGAGACGGGGATGCCGATGACCGGCCGAAGCCTTCCATGGGCGTTGATGATCGCGATCGCCTGCGTGCTGCGCCCCGGCGCGGCTCCGGCCCAGGACGTTCCCGGCATCGAGATCTGTACCGCCGAAAAGACGATGGAGCGGCGAACGAGCTGCCTGCAGAGCAACGTCAATTTCCTGCAAGGGACCACCAGCAGACTTGCCATCGACAGCCAGCAGAAAATCGATGCCGCCAACCGGCGGATTGGGGCGCTGGAGGGTACGGTCGCGGAACTGCAGAAGGCGGTGGCCGAACTTCAGGCGGCGCGGAAAAAACAGCCGCAGCCGCCGGCGAAGGAGGACGGAAAAGACAACGCGAAGGAGAACGGGAAGTAGTTCAGGCAGTTTTTCCGAAGCACGGTTTTTTCGAGGCGATGTTTCAAGAGTGGTCGTTAAGGTTCCTCCCGGCATGTCAGCTATTTCCGGCCATCCAAAATCTTTCTCGCCCGCGTCTTTCTCGTTGCCGGGCTGTCAAGACGTGGAGCCGAGAGTAAAACTGGCTTTGCCAGTTTTTGTCTCGATCTCGCAATGACGGTACAAGGAACGGAATATACCATGCCCTGGTTGCAGCCCGTCACACTCGAAGGACATCATGCGCGGCTTGAGCCGCTGTCACACGACCACCGCGACGCCCTCGTTGAGGCGGTAAGGGACGGCGAACTCTGGAAGATCTGGTACACTTTTGTTCCCGCACCGGAGAAGATGGGGAGCGAGATCGAGCGGCGGCTGTCGCTGCAAGCCTCCGGCACTATGCTGCCGTTCACGGTACGGGACGCCGAGGGCAGAATTGCGGGCATGACCACCTACATGAACGTCGATGCCGCGAGCCGCCGTGTCGAGATCGGCTCGACCTGGTATGCGAAGCGCGTTCAGCGCACCGCCGTCAACACCCAGTGCAAGCTGCTGCTGCTCGCACACGCCTTTGAAAAGCTGAACTGCATCGCCGTGGAATTCCGCACCCACGTTTTCAATCATGTCAGCCGGCGCGGCATCGAGCGGCTTGGCGCCCGGCAGGACGGCATCCTGCGCAACCATCAGATGTCGCCGAACGGGACGCTGCGGGACACTGTCGTCTACAGCATCCTTCCCGGCGAATGGCCGACGGTGAAGGCGCATCTTGCTTACGAGCTTAATGAAAAGTCTCGATAGCCCCGCCACCAGCGGGTCCTGGCGGCCGCTTTGCGAATGCGTGAATGTCGTCAGGCGCGTTTGATGAACGACACCACGAGGAGAACGATGATGGCGCCGATGGCTGCATTGATGACCTGGGCGAAAAAACCGCCGCCGATCAGAACTCCGAACAGCGGCAAAAGCCAGCCGGCGACGATTGCGCCGATGATGCCGATGATGATATTTCCGATCAGTCCGAAGCCTCCGCCTTTCACGATCAAACCAGCCAGCCAACCCGCGATCGCGCCGACAATCAACCACACAATGACGCCCATGGATCGCTCCTCCTGAAATGCCGTTCTCGTCGGCACTTTCTTGATGATTGCTGCTCGGTATCGTGTTTGACGGCACAGCAGGTTGCGGGTCAATCCTAGAGGAAAAAGCCGGCAGGTCCAGCTAGTGAGTGTCGCCGCTGCCGTCTGCCAGACCCGCGATACCGGCCTTTGGCGGACGAGGAGCGGCCATCGACCCCGTAGCATCATCTTTGTCGTGGCGGGCTTGACCCGGCCATCCACGTCTTTATCTCGTCGGGATGCAGCAAGACGATTTCGGAGGACATGCTCATGACCCAGACGATCACGCGCGGCATCAAGGCGCTGCTCCAGGAAGCGAACAGGGAAATCGAGACCATGAGCGTGGCGGACGTCAAGGCCGCGGTCGCGCGCGGCGAGGCGATCCTCGTCGATATCCGCGATCCGCGCGAGCTCGAGCGCGAAGGCAAAATTCCCGGCTCGTTTTCCTGTACCCGCGGCATGCTCGAATTCTGGATCGATCCTGAAAGCCCCTATGCCAAACCGGTCTTCCAGGAGAACAAGCTGTTCATCTTCCACTGCGCCTCGGGCTCGCGCTCGGCGCTGGCGGCAAAGACCGCGCAGGACATGGGGCTGAAGCCCGTCGCGCATCTCGGCGGCGGCTTCAAAGCCTGGCGCGACGCCGGCGAAGCGGTCGAGAATGTCGAGCCGAAGGCGAAGTCATAACATTATCCGTCATGCCCGGCCTTGTGCATGACCGTGACAAGCACGGGCCATGCAGCGGTGAACGCAGATAACTTCGTCACACGCGGGCTTGACCCGTGTGTCCATCTTTCAAGATGGATTGCCGGGCTAGGCAAGCGGAAGCGACGCCGTTCTTCGAACGGCTATGTCCGGCAATGACGTGCAAGCAGGAATACCTCATCATGACCTCCACCGCCGACGATCCCCTCGTCTCCACCGAATGGCTGGCCGCGCACCTCGGCGATGCCGGCGTCAAGGTCGTCGATGCCTCGTTCAAGATGCCGGGCGTGCTGCCACTGCCGGTCGATGATTTTCTCGCCGCGCACATCCCCGGCGCGGTGTTCTTCGACGTCGATGCCGTGTCCGATCGTGCGTCACCGCTGCCGCATATGTATCCGGATGCCACGCAGTTCGCGCGCGACGTCGGCGCACTCGGGATCTCCTCCGGCGATACTGTTGTGGTCTATGACTCCGGCGGCTGGGTCGCCGCGCCGCGGGCGTGGTGGATGTTCCTGTCGTTCGGCCACGGCGATGTCCGGGTGCTCGACGGCGGCCTGAAGAAATGGCGCGCGGAACGCCGCCCGGTTGAAACCGGCAAGGCAGCGCCGAAGCCGGGCAAGTTCACCGCTGTGTTCGATCCGGCCTATGTGCGCAGCAAGGCGCAACTCGCGAGCAACCTGTCGTCGCATCGCGAGCAGCTTGTCGATGCGCGAGCAGTCAATCGCTTCGAGGGCGGCGTGGCGGAGCCGAGGCCCGGCTTGCGTTCGGGTCATATCCCCGGTAGCCGCAACCTGCCATACAACGAACTGTTCGATGCCGCGAGCGGCGTCATGAAACCGCTGGACGAATTGCGCGCCGCTTTTACCGGCGCTGGCCTTGACCTGGCGAAACCGCTCGTCACCTCGTGCGGCTCCGGCGTGTCCGCCGCGGTGCTGACGCTTGCGCTCTATCGCCTCGGCGTGCGCGGCTCGGCGCTCTACGACGGGTCGTGGTCGGAGTGGGGATTGCAGGACGGACCCCCGATCGCCACCGGACCCGCCTGAACGGGCTCAATCCGAGTCGAACTGCGACCTCGAAACCACGGGCTGCGATGAACGATGTGACGGCCGGGTCGCACGGCGGTGTCGCTTGGCGGCGCGGGGCGGCTTCGCTGAGGACCGTTTGGCAGCCGGCGTCGGATCGGCGATCTGCGCTGCCTGTGCGGGACGGTTCACCGGCAGGGGAGCCGTGAAATGCTCTCCGAACGGCGATGTCATCGTTTCCGCGACGTCGGACACACCGACATCGGATTTGGCGGCATCGGTTTTCGCAGTGTCCGGTTTGACGGCGTCGCCGGCTTTGAGCGAAGGCTCAACGCTTGGCGGCGGGTCCGACGGTTCTGCTGCGGCTGCATCGGCGGAGGACGCCGTGTCCGCCGCCGGCGGAACGGGGTCGGACGGCTCCGGGGAAGCTGCGGGCGTGGCATTGTCGGTCGAGGCTGAGGGTGCATCGGTGGCAGCAGGCGCGGTGGCGGCTTCCGGCTGCGCGTCCGGTGCGGCCGTCATTCGATGCTGTGCTTCGGCCTGATCCGGCACCGGCTCGGCGGGATGGGCGGTGGGTGTATCGACTTGCAGCACGGCCAGCGTCGGCTGTTCAGTCTCTTCTCGCGACCCGAACGTGACTTCCGGCATCTGCTTGAGAGGCACACTTGCGAACTCTTCGTGCGTTGCCCGCAACAGAGCTGCGGCACCAAGGCCGAAGATCAGCATCGAGACGGCCAGCACGACCGCAACGGACAGGAAACGGAAGCCGGGCAGCATAGGTACAGGTTCCACCTTCGCCGCGCGGTCTGCGACGGTGATCGAGCCATCGGAAGCGAATCAAGCGCTTTGAGATTACCGCAACGGTTGCGACAACGCGCCCCAAAAATCGTCCGTTTTGCCCAGTGCGCCGGAACCGGTGAGGCATAGAGGTCACGCTTCACCACGATCTCGGAATTATGACCGAAACAGGGGCGCTTTTGCCGGAATTGTCTTGAATGCGCCGCTATCCTGCGCGATGTGGCCGTTAACGATCCGGTGTCTTGTTGGACTTATACAAGGGCGATGATGATCAAACCTATTCTGACGGTTTTTGCGGCGGTCGTCGCTGGCGCGGCGGGAATCTCGCTCGCCTCCGCGCAGGGGTATCCGCCCTCGCCGGGCACGGTCTATTCCGCGCCGCCCTCCGCATATCCGGGAGAGGATGACCGTCCAGGCGCGATCGATGCGCTTCCCGATTTCGATGCGGCCGACGACGACCAGTCACCGCGGCGGCACAATTCCGCAGAGCTGCCTCCGCCGGGACCGATTATGTCGCCGGAGGATCCGCGTTACGGTCAGCCCGGCCCCGCGCAGTATCCGACGCGTGCGCCGGAAACGGTTGCTTCGACGGGCGGGCCGGCCACGGGTTTCGCGCCGCCGGCTCCTGTGGGCGTGGACGGCAGGCCGACCTCGCTGTCGGCGCTGCCGCCGGATGAGCAGCCGGAGGTTGATCAGGGCGGCGAAAAGCAGTTAGCGCCGAGGCTGCGCCGTCAGGAAGTCACCTTCGCAACCAAGGAGCCGCCTGGCACCCTCGTGGTCGATACGTCGAACACGTATCTGTATTATATTCTCGGCAACAATCGCGCGATCCGCTATGGCGTGCGCGTCGGCCGTGACGGCTTCACCTGGGCCGGCGTGCAGAAGATCAGCCGCAAGGCCGAGTGGCCGGACTGGCATCCGCCGACGGAAATGATCGAGCGCCAGCCTTATCTGCCGCGCTTCATGGCCGGCGGCCCCGGCAATCCGCTGGGCGCCCGAGCCATGTATCTCGGCTCGACCGTGTATCGCATTCACGGCACCAACCAGCCGTCGACGATCGGCAAGTTCGTGTCGTCGGGCTGCATCGGTATGCTCAACGAGGATGTGTCGGACCTGTTCGATCGCGTGAAGGTCGGCACCCGCGTCGTCGTGTTGCCGGGCGGTCCGCCGCACACCGATACGACGGCCTCCACTCAGCCGGCGCCTGGTCAGCCGGCGCCTGGTCAACCGGCTCCTGGATCGAACGCAGCGCCGGCTCCGCAGACGGCGAGCCTGCCCGGAGCCCAACCGACCGCGGTGGCGCCGCTGCCGGCGCCGGTTACGATCCGGTAGAGCGTTTTCGAGCGAAGTGGATACCGGTTCGCGTGAAGAAAACGCGTCAAATCAAAATTATAGAGCCTCGCTTCTGATTCCATCAGGAGCGAAAAGGCTCTAGCCGCGGCGCGATGTCTGGTCGCCCCCACGAACGCGGGGCCGATAGCCTCTGAGTTTATTGTTTCCGAATGCGTCCAGTTCGCTGCCGAAACAGGCCTCGCGTATGAGTGCCTGCCTTCGCAGGGACGCCCCTGAGGGCGTGACGAATTCTCTTGTTGGCTTACCGGAGCACTTGCACCGGCGCGCCCTTGAGCCACGCGGCGATGTCCTCGACCATCTCGATGTAGTAGTGCCGATAGTTTTCCGTGCTGACGTTGTCGAGATGCGGCGTCAGCACGGTGTTATCGAGCTTGCGCAGCGGATGTCCGAGCGGCGGCGGTTGCCGCGAGAAGGTATTCGGTCCGTCGCCACCGATCGAGCGTTCCTGAAGCGCCGCTGCGTCGATGATCGGCCCGCGCACGGTCATCCGCGCGGCGTCGTCGCGCGATACGAGACGGCGGGTGCGCAGCCATCTCATTGGGAACGCGACGGCGGGTTCTGGCCGTGCCTGGCGCGCCAGGCGGGTCCGGGTCCGCGCATGTAGTGCAGTTCTGGCCGGTAGGAGTTGAATGCGGTTGCGATGAAGTCGCGCCAGAACGCGCGAATCCCGTGCAACCGTCCGCGCCGGTGATCCTGTTTTTCGGCCCGGTTGGAGGCTGACGCCGATACGTTGGTCGCCATGGTCGTTTTCTGCCGTGTTGTACGAGCTTCCTGCTGGAAGACCGCCATGATTGCGCTGGTCTCGCTATTGTTAGTCGATTCAATTAAAAAGCGGTTCGAATGAGAGGGAGCGGAATGTTTCTCTCGTCAACCTTTCCGGCCGGTTAAGGCAAGGTTGCCCTTTCGTCCCCGCGTCGCTACATGAGCGGCAGCAACAAATTTCCCCAAAAAATGCAACGCTTTCAGGGATCACGATGGCGCGCCAGTTCGTCTACTTCATGCAGGGCTTGTCCAAGACCTATCCGCCGAACCGGAAGGTGCTGGATAACATCCATCTGTCGTTTTATCCGGAGGCCAAGATCGGCGTGCTCGGCGTCAACGGCTCGGGCAAATCGACGCTGCTTAAAATCATGGCCGGCCTCGACAAGGATTACTCCGGCGAGGCCTGGGTCGCGGAAGGCGCCCGCGTCGGCTATCTCGAGCAGGAGCCGCAACTCGATCCGGCCAAGACCGTGCGCGAGAACGTCATGGAGGGCGTCGCCAAGCAGAAGGCGATCCTGGACCGCTACAACGAGCTCGCGATGAACTATTCCGACGAGACCGCGGACGAAATGACGAAATTGCAGGACGAGATCGAGGCCCAGGGCCTGTGGGATCTCGACAGCAAGGTCGATCAGGCGATGGACGCGCTGCGCTGTCCGCCCGATGAAGCCGACGTCACGAAGCTGTCGGGCGGCGAGCGCCGCCGCGTCGCGCTGTGCCGCCTGCTGCTCGATCAACCCGAATTGCTGCTGCTCGACGAGCCGACCAACCATCTCGACGCCGAGTCGGTGTCGTGGCTCGAAGGCCACTTGCGCAACTATCCCGGCGCGATCCTGATCGTCACCCACGACCGCTACTTCCTCGACAACGTCACCGGCTGGATTCTCGAACTCGATCGCGGCAAGGGCATTCCCTACGAGGGCAACTATTCGGCGTGGCTGCAGCAGAAGCAGAAGCGTCTCGCGCAGGAAGGCCGCGAGGACGTCGCGCACCAGAAGACGCTGGCGCGCGAGCAGGAATGGATCGCCTCCTCGCCGAAGGCTCGCCAGGCCAAATCCAAGGCGCGCTATCAGCGCTACGAGGACCTGCTCAAGCAGGCCAGCGAGAAGCAGACCCAGACCGCGCAGATCATCATTCCCGTCGCCGAGCGCCTCGGCCAGAACGTGGTTGATTTCGACGGCCTGAGCAAAGGTTTTGGCGACCGCGAACTGATCGACGATCTGACCTTCAAGCTGCCGCCCGGCGGCATCGTCGGCGTGATCGGCGCCAACGGCGCCGGCAAGACCACGCTATTCCGTATGATCACCAAGCAGGAAACGCCGGACAAGGGCACCATCACCGTCGGCGAGAGCGTGCATCTCGGTTACGTCGATCAGTCGCGCGATGCGCTCGACGGCAAGAAGACGGTGTGGGAGGAAATCTCAGGGGGTAACGAGCAGATACTGCTCGGCAAGAAGGAAGTGAATTCGCGCGGCTACTGCTCGTCGTTCAATTTCAAGGGCGCGGATCAGCAGAAGAAGGTAGGCAGCTTGTCGGGCGGCGAACGCAATCGCGTGCATCTTGCAAAAATGCTGAAGTCCGGTGCCAACGTGCTGCTGCTGGACGAGCCGACCAACGATCTCGACGTCGATACGCTGCGCGCGCTGGAAGAGGCGCTGGAGGATTTCGCCGGCTGCGCCGTCATCATCAGCCACGATCGCTGGTTCCTCGACCGCATCGCCACGCATATCCTCGCCTTCGAGGGCGACAGCCATGTTGAATGGTTCGAGGGCAACTTCCAGGACTACGAGAAGGACAAGATGCGCCGGCTCGGTCAGGACAGCGTCATCCCGCACCGCGTGAAGTACAAGAAGCTGACGCGGTAGGCGACCGACATAGCAGACGGGGCAGGGGAAGGAGCGTCCTGTCCCCGGGGCCTCTGTGGAACCAAATCGACCCGCCGATTATTGATGACCACGAATATCGGGGTCATGCCGGCTGTGAGTCTGGATCTGGACGCAAGGGCGACGCCGCGGATAGCGGGAGGTTTCGGCGACCGGGCGTTGACGTCGGCGATCGTCGCCGCCCTCGTGATCTGCGGGCTCTATGTGGGTCGCGAGATTTTCGTTCCCATCGCGCTGGCCGTGCTCTTGAGCTTCGTGCTTGCCCCGCTGGTGGATATTCTGGAACGGTGGCATTCCCCGCGCGCCGCCAGCGTGCCGCTGGTGGTCGTGCTCGCCTTTGTCGCGCTCTTCGCGCTCGGAAGCCTGATAGCGAACGAGGTCAGGCACCTGGCCGAGGGACTGCCCCGCTACCAGCAGACCATGCAGCAGAAGATCCAATCGCTGCGGGCGCTGACGGCGACAGGGCCGCTCGATCGCGCGGCGGATATTCTTCAGAATCTCGGCAAGGAAATCAACGTACCGCAGGGCCAGCCGCCGTCGCCATCGGCGGCGACCTCGCCGCCGTCCAAAACGCCCGGCGAGGTCGAGCCTATCCCCGTCCAGGTACGTCCGCCGCCGCAGTCCGCCCTCGAGAACATCTCGGCGCTCATCACTCCCCTGCTGCATCCGCTGGCGACGGTGGGCGTGGTGATCGTGTTCGTGGTCTTCATCCTGTTCCAGCGGGAGGATCTGCGAAACCGGCTCATCAAGCTCGCGGGCTCGAATGATCTGCAGTCCGCGACCGCGGCGATCGACGACGCGGCCGGCCGCCTCAGCCGTCTTTTTCTGATGCAGGTCGCGCTCAACACCAGCTTCGGCGTGATCGTGGCTATTGGACTTCTGGTGATCGGCGTCCCCAGCGCTATCCTCTGGGGAATTCTGGCAGCGATCATGCGGTTCGTGCCTTACGTCGGCGTCTTCATTGCGGCGTTCTTTCCTCTGACGCTGGCCGTCGCGGTCGACCCCGGTTGGTCGATGCTGCTGTGGAGCGGCGCGCTCATTCTGCTGACGGAGCTCGTGATCGGTCAGGTCTTCGAACCTTTGCTCGTCGGGCACAGCAGCGGATTGTCGCCGGTGGCCGTCGTCGCCTCGGCGACGTTCTGGACCGCGCTGTGGGGACCGATCGGTCTTGTCCTTGCGACTCCGTTGACGATCTGCCTGGTCGTGCTGGGCCGCCATGTCGAGCATCTCAGGTTTCTCGACATCCTTCTCGGCGATCGTCCGGCATTGTCGCCGCCGGAGTTGTTCTATCAGCGGATGCTGGCCAGCGATCCTGAGGAGGCTGTGGACACGGCCGAAAAGCTTTTGAAGGAGCGATCGCTCGCCGAATACTACGAGACCGTCGCGCTGAAAGGGTTGATGCTGGCGCAGGCCGATCTCAGGCGCGGCCGGCTGTCGCCCGACCGCATGGCTGAAATCAGGGACAGCGTCACCGAGGTGATCGACGGACTGGCCTCCGAATCCGACGATGCTCCGGAGGGCGACGACACGAAGGATGCGGAAGCCGCCGAAGAGGCAGGGGTGACGGCCGATGCGCCGATGCCCGAACTGCCGTTCGTCATCCGCGAGGGCCTTCCGCCGGACTGGCAGGCCGAGTGTCCGGTGCTGTGCGTCGCCGAGCGCAGCGATCTCGACGAGGCGGCCGCGATGCTTCTGGCTCAGATCCTGTCGAAACACGGTCTCGGGGCGCGGGCCGCGCGGAAGGAGGAGACATCGTCGAGCGGGATATTTCGGCTCGACGCCTCGGGCGTGATGCTCGTGTGCCTGTCGACGCTCGATGACGGCAGTCCGGCCCACACCCGCCATCTCGTGCGCAAGCTCCGCCGCAAGATGCCGCGGGCGCACATCCTGGTCTGTTGCTGGGGACGGACCAACAGCGCGATGACGCGGCACGACCTCAAGGCCGACGCGGTGGCGGACACTCTCGGGGAAGCCGCCGCCCATTGTCTGTCGCTGGTCGAGCAAACCGGCATACCGGACGATGGTGTCGTTCCGCGCGTGGCGTCCGGCTCCGCCGATTCCGCGGCTGCGGCGGGCTGACCGGAGTGCGGGCCGCCGGGGCTTACATGACATACACCGCCCCGTGATCGGCGTTGACTTGGTTCGCAGCGCTTGGTTGGTGTCGATAAGGAGGATCGGAGAGAGGCGATGGATGACTGGAGCGCCGAGCAGTATCTGAAGTTCGAGGACGAGCGGACGCGACCGTCGCGCGATCTGTTGGCGCAGGTTCCGCTGAGCGCGCCGCGCAAGGCGGTCGATATCGGCTGCGGTCCCGGCAATTCCACCGAGCTCCTGGTCGAGCGCTGGCCGCAGGCCGAGATCATCGGTATCGATACATCCGCCGACATGCTGCGGCGGGCGCGCGAACGCCTGCCGGGACAGACATTTATCGAAGCCAACGTCGCGCACTGGGTCCCGCCGGCGAACACCGACCTGCTGTTCGCCAATGCAATCTTCCAGTGGGTGCCGGAGCATCTGCGCCAGTTGCAGCGGCTGCTCGGCGCGCTGCCGTCAGGCGGCGTGCTGGCGGTCCAGATGCCGGACAATCTCGATGAGCCAAGTCATGTCATGATGCGCGAGGTGGCTCATTCGGGGCCATGGCGGGAAACACTTGCGGACGCCGCGCGGGCGAAAGACGTGCTGCCGCGGCCCGGCGCCTACTACGACGCGCTGCGGCCGCTGTGTCAGCACATCGAGATCTGGCACACCATTTATAATCATGTCCTTGCGGACACCGCGGCGATCGTCGAATGGGTCAAGGGCACCGGACTGCGGCCGTTCGTCGATCCGCTGGAGCCTACCGAAAGGAAAGAGTTCTTGCGCGAATACACGGCGCGCATCGCCGCCGCCTATCCGCTGCAGGCGGACGGCAAGGTGCTGCTGCGCTTTCCGCGCCTCTTCGTGGTCGCGATCAAGTAAGGCGAGCAAGTAATGCCGCACCCGTCGTCGCGCTGCGTTTTGCCGCGGTGTATGGTCTCGATTCCGTCACGGTGAATCGTTTAGAACGCGTCTCCCGCCACGACGAGACCCCCTTATGTCCCCGACGCCTGAAACTTTGCTGCCCCCGAAGGCTGCCGTCGCTGCCCTGCGCCCGCTGCCGACGCTGATCTTCTCCTCGCGCTGGCTTCAGCTGCCGCTTTATATCGGCCTGATCGTCGCCCAGGGCGTCTATGTCGTCCTGTTCCTGAAGGAACTGTGGCATCTCATCGGGCACTCCTTCGATTTTTCCGAACAGCAGATCATGCTGGTGGTACTTGGCCTGATCGACGTGGTGATGATCTCGAATCTCCTGGTGATGGTCATTGTCGGCGGCTACGAGACCTTCGTGTCGCGGCTCAATCTCAAAGGCCACCCCGATGAGCCGGAGTGGCTCGGCCATGTCAACGCCAGCGTTCTCAAGATCAAGCTCGCGATGGCGATCATCGGCATCTCGTCGATCCATCTGCTGCGGACGTTCATCGAGGCCGGAAACCTCGGCAGCACCGAGCGCGTCACCAACTACACCGAAAGCGGCGTGATGTGGCAGACCATCATCCACACCGTGTTTATCTTTTCGGCGATCGGCATTGCGTTCGCGGATCGGATTTCGAGCGAGTCGAACGGAGCGAACGGCCACAAGGAGCATTGAGCATGGCGGCGATCGGCTGGAACGCTCTGCGGCGGCTGCGGCTTGCGATCGCGATCATGGTCGCGCTCGCTCTTGGAGCCGGAGTGCCGCCGGCGCACGCGGCGGACGCCGGTTTTGCGCGTTTCATCGCCGCGATCTGGCCCGAGGCGCAGCGGGCGGGCGTCTCACGCGCAACCTTCGACTCCGTAACGACAGGGCTCGAACCCGATTACAAACTGCCCGACCTGATCCTGCCCGGTCGGCCCGCGACCGGCGCGCCGTCGCAGGCGGAATTCGTTCAGGTGCCGGCGGATTACCTCAAGGAGAAGAGCATCGCGCGGCTGGCGGCCCAGGGGCAGCGGCTGATGCAGACATACGGGCCGACGCTGAACGCGATCGAAAAGCGCTTCGGCGTACCCGCAACCATCATCCTTGCCATCTGGGGCCGCGAGACCGACTACGGCCGCTACGCGCTGCCTTACGATGCGATGCGCGTGCTGGCGACACAGGCCTATGTCGGCCGCCGCAAGGAGCAGTATCGCACCGAATTCATCGACGGGCTGCTGCTATTGCAGCGCGGAGACGTCTCGCGCAAGAATTTCCGCGCGTCGTGGGGCGGCGCCACCGGCCTCACGCAATTCCTGCCGTCCGAACTTGCCAAACATGGCGTCGATTTCGATGGCGACGGCCGCGTCGATATCTGGACCTCGGTGCCCGACGCGCTGGCCTCGGCCGCGCAGCAACTCGTCAACAAGGGTTGGCGGCCAGGGTTGCGCTGGGCCTATGAGGTACGCGCGCCGGCGAACGTCGATTGCACGGAAGGCGTGCCGGAGGTGACGAAGCCGATCGGCGAATGGCTGCGCGAAGGGTTTTTGCCGGTTCGCGGGCAAAAGCTGACCGCGGCCGAGCGGGCGCAACCGGCGTCGCTATTGCAGCCGGAAGGCATCTATGGCCCGTCGTTCCTGACCACGAAGAACTACTTCGTGATCAAGGAATACAATTTCTCCGACCTCTACGTGCTGTTCGTCGGCCATCTCGCCGACCGCATGACCAGTCCGCTGCCGTTCGCGACGCCGTGGTCGGCTTCGACGCAATTGCGCAGCCGCGACGTCGAGGCGATGCAGCGCCATCTGACGCGGATCGGCCTGTACAAGGACAAGATCGACGGCAAGGCGGGGATGCTGACGCGCGCGGCGCTCGGCGCCTACCAGAAATCGGCCGGTCTCAAAGTTGATTGCTGGCCCAGCGACGCGGTGCTGCGTGCGATGAGCGCGGCGCGCTGATCGTAACGACGTCAAAAGAAAAACCCGGCCGTGAGGCCGGGTCTCTTCAGGGGGTCGGATCGCAGGACGATCGGATCAGTCGCACACCTGGACGCGACGGAAGCGCCACACGCCGCGGTAGTCGTCCCAGAAGCGCTCGCGTACCATGTGGCACGGCGGCTCCTCCACATAGACCGGAGCCGGCGCAGCATAGGCCGGACGGCTGTTGGCAATCGCACCGCCAATGAGGGCGCCGCCCACCAGACCGCCAAGAACGCCGGCTGCGACGTCACCGCCGCCGGCATGGGCCTGCGGAGCCATTGCTACCGAACCAGCCGCAATCGCCGCTGCCGCGAGGAGGGCGAAAACTGTCTTCTTCATCTTGGGTCTCTCCTGAAGGTAGCGCCGCGGTCGGGCGCCGGGTTTTAGGGCTATCCACAACGCCGTCGTTCAAACCGGTTATCTCACCTGGAAGCGTCCGGCGTCTACCTGACGTAAACGTTCGCAGGTCACTTGCCTGAAAAAACGGTTTTTTCAGGCCTTTGTATGCGACGCTCCAGAAAACGCCGACAGTATAATCTGGAAACCGATTCGTTAAATCGGGTCGCCGCCGGATCAGCCGCAAACCCGGACGCGCCGAAGCCGCCAGCCGTAACCATCCCAGAAGCGCTGACGCTGCCAATAGCAGTCGGGCGCCGCGACGTATGCCGGGCCGCCGTAATAGCCGTAGCCGGGTCCATAGTATCCGTATCCCCCACCGTAATAGCCGGGTCCGTAATAATAGCCCGGGCCTGCCAGCGCACCGCCGAGGATAGCGCCGCCGATCAGTCCGCCGACGACACCGGCCGCGACCCGGCCGCCGCGCGCTTCGGCGGCTTGAGGTGCAGCCACCGCTGTGACCATGGCAACCGTCGCCAATGCCATCAATGTTCTCTTCATGGCTTCACACTCCTCCTGCATCAATCGGCCGCGCATAGCGGTCTGTCGAACAACAGATTCCACATCCGGTTTGAACGATCAATGAACAGGGTCGGCTCAATCCTGCCATCATCCGATGTTCGGTGTGAAGATTTTGTTATGGATATCATGATGTTACGGAAACAACGCGGCCGCGGCCCGCACCCGGTTTCCGGGCAGTTTGGAATAGCTTGAAACAGCTGGTTTTCCCTTTGCGTTTCGCGAGACGGTCCAACAATATCGGCCGTGTCCGCGTAGTAATTGGGTTCCGTTTTCATGATCGTTTGTTCCTGTAACGTGCTGACCGATCACGACGTCCGCTCCGCCGTGATCGCAGCAGACGACCTGCGGCGTT
The DNA here is from genome assembly GCF_000013885.1 of Nitrobacter hamburgensis X14. Classification (NCBI taxonomy): domain Bacteria; kingdom Pseudomonadati; phylum Pseudomonadota; class Alphaproteobacteria; order Hyphomicrobiales; family Nitrobacteraceae; genus Nitrobacter; species Nitrobacter hamburgensis. The sequence goes on along the minus strand of NC_007964.1, from coordinate 3,196,810 downwards.
CGCCCAAGCAGGTTTACGGTTGTCTCGGATGCAGCGCGGAATGCGGGCGATGTGCCCGGACCATCAGGACCATCATCAAGGAAGCGCTCGGCGCCTGTGCCCGAAAATGTTGCGACGGCTGTCCCCACTCCGCGATGCACGCCGAAGCCGAGCAGATTCAGACCGAAATCCCAGTCTGACGGATTTTTCGAGTTCCTCGCTCCGTTAATACCGTTGGCGGATAGCGGCCCATCCTTCTTGGGGGTTGTCGCGTCGCCGAATTTGATTTAGAAGCATTCTAAGAAGTATTCTAAACTGGGTTGGCTGGCGCGACGGCCAGCCTTTCAGCGTCAAAGCACACAGAACAGGAGCTGCTCCATGAAGGGCGACCCAAAGGTTATCGACTACCTGAACAAGGCGCTCCGCCACGAACTGACCGCGGTCAGCCAGTATTGGCTGCATTACCGGCTATTGGACAACTGGGGCATCAAGGACCTCGGCAAGAAATGGCGCGAGGAATCCATCGAGGAGATGCAGCACGCCGACAAGCTGATTGATCGCATCATCTTCCTTGACGGCTTTCCGAACCTGCAGGTGCTCGATCCCCTGCAGATCGGCCAAAACGTCGGCGAGGTGCTGGATTGCGATCTCAAGGCGGAATATTCGGCGCGCGCGCTCTACGAGGAGGCGGCGACCCACTGCCACGCGGTAAAGGATTACGTCACCCGCGACATCTTCGAGAGCCTGATGAAGGATGAGGAAAGTCATATCGACTTCCTCGAAACCCAGATCGATGTCGTCAAGAAGATCGGCGTCGAGCTATATTCGCAGAAGTACCTCGGCGAAATGGATCACGACTGATCGTGACATCCTGCTTTCCGAAAGCCGGCGCTGTCGAGCGCCGGCTTTTTTGTGCTCGCGTTCATGCAGCCTGATCGCGCTTCACCGCCCACAGCGCGAAGGCATAGGCGAGTGCAACCTCGTCGAGCCGGTTGAAGCGGCCGGAGGCGCCGCCGTGTCCCGCACCCATGTTGGTCCGCAGCAGAACCGGGCCGCCCGACGTCATGGTGGCGCGCAGCCGCGCGATCCATTTCGCCGGCTCCCAGTAGGTGACGCGCGGATCGGTCAGCCCGCCCATGGCGAGGACCGCCGGATAGTCCTTCGCCGCGACGTTCTCGTAAGGCGAGTAGGACAGGATGGTGCGGAAATCCTGCTCGCTCGCGATCGGGTTGCCCCACTCCGGCCATTCCGGCGGCGTCAGCGGCAGAGTATCGTCGAGCATGGTGTGGAGCACGTCGACGAACGGCACCTCCGCGACGATGCCGGCGAACAACTCGCCGGCGCGGTTGGCGACCGCGCCCATCAGCATGCCGCCGGCGCTGCCGCCGTGGCCGACGATCATCTTCGCGGACGTATAGTTCGCCGCGATCAGCGCGCGGCCGCAAGCGGCGAAATCGTCGAAGCTGTTGGTCTTCTTCTCGCGCTTGCCGTCGAGATACCAGCCCCAGCCTTTATCCGCGCCGCCGCGGATATGCGCGATGGCGTAAACGAAGCCGCGGTCGACCAGCGACAGCCGGTTGGCCGAGAACGACGCCGGCATCGCGTGACCGTAGGAGCCGTAGCCGTAGAGCAGCAGCGGCGCGCGGCCGTCCCGCACAAAATCCTTGCGATGCAGAATCGAGACCGGAACCTGCGCGCCATCATGCGCCGCCGCCATGATGCGGGTGGTGACATAATTCAAAGGATCATGCCCCGACGGAATCTCCTGGCGCTTGCGTAAAGTTCGCGAGCGGTCCGCCATGCCATAATCGAACACCTCGGCCGGCGTTGTCATCGACGAATAGCTGAAGCGCAACGTCGTGGTGTCGAATTCGTAGCCGCCATGGGTATCGAGCGAATAGGCGGCCTCGTCGAAGGCGATGGAGTGCTCGTCTCCACTCGCGAGATCGCGAATGACGATCGACGGCAACGCATTGGCGCGTTCGAGCCGCACCATGTGGCCGGAATAAAGTTCGAGATCGAGCACATAGGTGCCGGGACGGTACGGGATCAGGTCGCGCCAGTTTGCGCGCTCGGGCGCCGCCAGCGGCGCGATCACGACCTTGAAGTCGATGGCGCCGTCGGCGTTTGTGAGGATTAAAAGCTCGTCGCCGCGATCGGCGACGGAATATTGCACGCCGACCTCGCGCGCCGCGATCAGGCGCGGCGCGTCATCGGGCCTGGCGAGATCGATCAGCCGCTGTTCGGAGGTTTCGTGATCGCCGCCGGCGATCACGCAGAAGCGGCCGCTTGCGCTCTCATGAATATGCGTGAACCAGCCGGTGTCCCGCTCTTCGTAAACCAGCACGTCATCGGCCTGCGCCGTGCCGAGCCGGTGGCGATAGACCTGCATCGGGCGATGGTTGTCGTCGAGCTTGACGTAGTAGAACGCGCGGGAGTCCGCGCTCCACACCACGCCGCCGTCGGTCTCCTCGATGACATCGGCGAGATCGGTGCCGCTGTCCCAGTCGCGCACGCGGATAGTGAAGTATTCCGAGCCGCGATCGTCGGCGCTCCACGCCTCGAGGCGATGATCCGGAGAATGACGTCCGCCGCCGAGCTGGAAGAACTTCTTGCCTTCGGCGAGCGCGTCGCCATCGATGACAAACCGGGCATCGCCGCCGTCGCGCGGCTGCCGCCCGATCATGCGATGCTGGCCGCCTTCGCGGTATTTCGTGAAATAGGCGAAGGGTCCGTCGGGCGAGGGGACGGTGGAATCGTCCTCCTTGATGCGGCCGCGCATTTCCGCGACGAGCTGCTTTTGCAGAGGCTCGGTCTGCGCGAGCAGGGCATTCGAATAGGCGTTCTCGGCCTCGAGATAGGCGCGGATATCCGGCGCCAGCAGCGACGGCTCGCGCAGCACCTGCTGCCAGTTCGCATCCTTCAGCCAGGCATAGTCGTCCGTCAGGGTAACGCCGTGGTGGCTGTAGCTCTGCGGCCGCCGTTCGGCTTTCGGGGTTGTCGGTGTCGATGTCATGATTTTAGAGAGACGCCTGCGATCGAAAGCGCAGGCCGTGCCTGTCCAGCGTGCGCGAGGGATGAACTGTCCGTGTTCATAGGAGGGTGCGCGCGCAACGGCAAGCGGATGTCGGGGCGGAGAGGCCTGCGCCGGCTCTGTGATTGGTGTGATTGCCGTCACGGTCTGCCGCGGCGATCGCCGTTACGGTGCCTGCGGATTTCATCCGGTCGCGCAGGAGAGATCATGCAGCTCTTGACGGTGTACGGCGGTCTCGGCGGCGATCTCTGGTTCTCGGAATGTGCCATTTATTCCGCTGATCTGGCTCATGTGCCGGACGCCAAAGTCAGCCGTGATCGGGAACGTCGAGCCCGCTGGCGGCATACTGCCGTATCTTGTTGCGCAGCGTGCGCACCGATACGCCGAGCACCCTTGCTGCACGGGTGCGGTTGCCGTCGCAACGCGCCAGCGTTTGCAGCACAAGCTCCCGTTCGACCTCGGTGACCGTGGAGCCGACCAACAGCAGAATCACCGCGTCGGGCGTGAGCGCAGCTTGATCCTGCAGCGAGCTTTGCGCGCCGGTTTGCAAATTCTGGGTCATCAGTCCCTCACAAAGCGGCTTGCTCCGAAGAAAAAGCCGACTGGATTGAGACCCCCATCCCCGGCCATAAGGCTAATGATATGGTTACCGGATTATTAACATATCTTGGGGTTCTCTGAAGATCCTGAAAAACAAGGAAAAAATGATTATTCCGGCGACGGAAATGCGCGTAACAGTAGAATGTGATATCTGAATGATATTCTAACGCGAGTTGTGTTGCTGGTCTGCGCAATCATCGAGTGCAGCCGCATACAGCGGCGAATCGCTTCGTCGGTTGAACCGATCACGCAACAGATCGTGTCCGGCCATCCCCGCCGCCATCGCGATCACGAAAACGATCACGGGTCCGCTCAGGCCCGCGAGATTGACCAGCGCCGGACCCGGACACAGGCCGATCAGCCCCCAGCCGATGCCGAACAGCACCGCGCCCGTGACCAGCGATGCATCGATATCGCTGCGATCAGGCCATCGCAGTTTTCCCGCCAGCAGCGGGATACCGCGCCGCCGCGCCAGCGCGAACCCGGCCGCCGTCACCGCGACCGCGCCCGCCATCACAAAAGCGAGCGTCGCATCCCACGCGCCGAAGACATCGAGAAAGTCGAGCACCTTGTCCGGTTGCGTCATGCCGGAGATCAGAAGGCCCGCGCCGAACAGCAGCCCGCAGCCGAGACTCGCCAGGATCAGCGGCATCGCATCAGCCTCCGAGACCGTGGCGGACGATGGCCACCGTGGCCACGGCGGTGACCATGAAAATGGCGGTGGCGGCGAGTGATCGTGCCGATAGCCGTGCGATGCCGCAGACGCCGTGACCCGAGGTGCAGCCGCCGCCCATGCGGGTGCCGATGCCGACGAACAAGCCGCCAATCGCGACCACGGCAAGGCTCGCAGGCGTCGCCGGCATCGGCAGCGGCCGTCCCGCGAGCGCCGCCAGCAGCGGCGCCGCGATCAATCCCGCGATGAAGGCGATCCGCCAGCGACGGTCGCCGCTGCGCAGCAGTCCGCCGAAGATGCCGCTGATGCCGGCGATCCGGCCGGTCAGGAGCATCAGCAGCGCGGTAGCCAATCCGATCAGCGCGCCGCCGATGAGGCCGGAGAGGGGGGTGAGATTGTGCATGGTCGTCGTGTCCGCGCTGAATGCATTTTCCGGATCGGTTGCCGCATTGCGACGGGCCGGGCGGTGCGGCGTCCCTGACGTGATCCTATCACCTTATTTCGACTGCGGTGCGATTGCGGATCGCAAGCATGCGGATTGCACGTGTCGCGCCCGGTCCCTACGCTTGCGGGCCATCCGAATCATTCCCGCCCTTCGCTCCCGGAGAATTCCCGTATGCCGTCCTCGCCTCTGTTTCGTGCAGTCCTGTTCGCGCTGGCCATCTGTTTCGGCCTGTCCACCGCTGCCCGCGCCGACAGCGGTGCGGTGACGCTGACGATCTACAAGGGCGGCTGGATTATCGGTGCGTCCGGCGGCGGCGGCACGCTCACCTTTCGCAGCCGGCGCTATCCGCTCTCGATCGGCGGACTGGATTACGGCCTGGTGTTCGGCGGATCGAAAACCGTGCTGCGCGGCCGCGTCAGCCACATCAGCCGGCCTTCCGATGTCGCCGGTGTCTATGGCGCGGCGGGCGCGGGGCTGGCGATCGGCGGCGGCGCCCGCGCCATCGTGCTGACCAACCAGAAGGGTGCGGTGCTGGAACTCTCCGGTCGTCAGTACGGCCTGATGGCCAACGCCGATCTCTCGGGCCTCGCGATCACGATGAAATAGCGGCGGTCCGTGTCGGCGAGCGCCGCACCGACCCGCCGGCGCAAAGCAATAGACGCGCAACTGCCATTGTGATTGAACTCAGCATACCCGTTTTCTGCAGCAGAGTTATATCTGTGCTAGGTACGGGGGTGTGGACAGCAAGAATGGGTGCGACTGTGTTCGGATTTAAAAAAAAGAAAGAAATTTTGCAAATCTGCTTCGGTATTGACACGCGGACCTTCAAGGTCGTTCGGGTGGTAGGAAGAGAAGGCGGTACCTACGACGTCGATGGTCAAGGTCCTAATGACAATCTTCAAAAGGATTCCGTAGAAACGGCAGTGAGGCTCACTCATGGCTACATTGCCGAACTCACTTGCTGGCCCGCTCACCAATGCGATGAGTCCCTTATCCGGGAAGTTGAAGCCGATTTAAAGACGAAGGCCGAGAAGATGAAAGAGGCCGCCAATGCGGCGCCAGGTCAAGAGACCAATAGTCGCTAGCTGGCCTTTATCGTCGCTTCAAAGCTTCGAGCTCGCTACCCTCAGCGCCTACCGGGCTGGTCTCGGTTGAAAGGCGCAGTGCTTCACAAGGCGATTGCGCATAGCAACAAGGCCCCGACGCGGGGCCTTGTTGCGTTATAGCGTCTCGATCATGCGGCCAAACCCGCCGCCAGCGTGGTGTGGTCAGGCAGGAATGGCCGGTTACGGCTTCGCCTAACCCGCCCGCACATTCACAACACCTTGTTGCTTTCCTTCACGGCTTCCGCTTCGACATAAACCTGTCCGCCCATCTCCTTGAACTTCTCGCTCATCTGCGTCATGCCGTCTTCAATGACGCCTTTCATCGTCATGCCGCTGGCGAGTTTGCTGCCCTCGGGATAAAGCGCCGCCTTCTCGTTGTCGCCCAGTGTGGCGGCGTAGTCGCGCACGTCCTGCGTGATCTTCATCGAGCAGAATTTCGGGCCGCACATCGAGCAGAAATGCGCGACCTTGTGCGCCTCCTTCGGCAGCGTCTCGTCATGGAAGGCCACCGCCGTCTCCGGATCGAGGCCGAGGTTGAACTGATCCTGCCAGCGGAAATCGAACCGCGCGCGGCTCAGTGCGTCATCGCGCAGTTGCGCAGCCGGATGGCCCTTGGCAAGATCGGCGGCGTGCGCCGCGACGCGATAGGTGATGACGCCGGTCTTGACGTCGTCGCGGTTCGGCAGCCCGAGATGCTCCTTCGGCGTAACATAACAGAGCATCGCGCAGCCGAACCAGCCGATCATGGCGGCGCCGATGCCTGATGTGATGTGGTCGTAGCCCGGCGCGATGTCGGTGGTCAGCGGGCCCAGCGTATAGAACGGCGCTTCGCCGCACTCTTTGAGCTGCTTGTCCATGTTGATCTTGATCTTGTGCATCGGCACGTGGCCGGGGCCTTCGATCATCACCTGGCAGCCCTTGTTCCACGCGATCTGCGTCAGCTCGCCGAGCGTTTCCAGTTCCGCGAACTGGGCGCGGTCGTTGGCGTCGGCGATCGAGCCCGGGCGCAGGCCGTCGCCCAGCGAGAACGACACGTCATACTTGCGCATGAGATCGCAGATCTCCTCGAAGTGGGTGTAGAGGAAGCTCTCCTTGTGGTGGGCGAGGCACCACTTCGCCATGATCGATCCGCCGCGCGAGACGATGCCGGTGACGCGGTCGGCGGTGAGGTGGATGTAGGGCAGGCGCACGCCGGCGTGGATGGTGAAGTAATCGACGCCCTGTTCGCACTGCTCCACCAGCGTGTCGCGGTAAAGCTCCCACGTCAGCTTGACCGGATCGCCGTCGCACTTCTCCAGTGCCTGATAGATCGGCACGGTGCCAATAGGTACTGGCGAATTGCGCAAGATCCATTCGCGCGTGGTGTGGATGTTGCGTCCCGTCGAGAGGTCCATCACGGTGTCGGCGCCCCAGCGGATCGCCCACACCATCTTATCCACCTCCTCCTCGACGGAGGAGGTCACCGCGCTGTTGCCGATGTTGGCGTTGATCTTCACCAGAAAATTACGGCCGATGATCATCGGCTCAAGCTCGGCGTGGTTGATGTTGGCCGGGATGATGGCGCGGCCGCGCGCGATCTCCTCGCGCACGAATTCCGGCGTGATGAAGGTGGGCACCGCAGCGCCGAAGCTTTCGCCGTCGGCCAGCGCGGCTTCGGCGCGTTCGAGTTGCTGCTTGCGCCCGATGTTCTCGCGCTCGGCGACGTAGATCATCTCCTTGGTGATGATGCCTGCGCGTGCGAATTCGAGTTGGGTGATCGGCGCATCGCCGACACCACGCAGCGGCTTGTGATGCGCCTTGAACGCGGTCGCGGCGTGGGACGCGCCGACATTGCCGTTGTCCTCGGGCTTGATGACGCGGCCGTCGTATTCCTCGACGCCGCCGCGTTCCTTCACCCAGGCAAGGCGCGTGCGCGGCAGACCGGCATTGACGTCGATGGTGACGTCCGGGTCGGTATAGGGTCCCGATGTGTCGTAGACCGGCAGGTTCGGTTCGCCCGCGCCTTCGCTCAGGACGATCTCGCGCAGCGGCACGAGCAGGTCGGGTGCGGCCTCGGGCACCGAGAAAATCTTGCGGGAGGAGGGCAGGGCGCCGGTGGTGACGGCGGGGCGCGTGGTGTCCGGATTGGAGCGGATGTTCATGGCGTTTCTCCGGTACGAGGAATTGCGTTCAGTGCAGATAGCCGAATAGACAGAAGACGGCGCCGATCGCGAGCCAGATGCATCCGGCCAGGATCGGCATGGCAGCATGGCGCAGGAATGCGCGCGCGCCCGCATAAAGCAATGGCGGTTCGACGATGCGGATCGCGCCAGCAATAACCAGCAGCCAGCCGAACAGCGTCACGATCACGCGCCAGTCCGCGGTCCAGACGTTGTGCGTCAGGACGATGGCGAGGCCGGCCGGCATCACCATCAGTCCGGCGAGGAACATCAGCGCGCGGCTGGCCAGGAACTCCTCGACCATGGAGTGGAAACTCCGTCGGTTGAGCAGCACGGCAAGACCGGCCGTCATCATGACCGGGCCGATCAGCCGTGCGATGAAGACGGATGTCTGCATGACGGTACCTCATGCGGTTTCAATCACCTGTTCGAGCCATGCCTTCACCCGCGCGTCGGGATCGGGGTTCTGCGTCACGTCGCTGACCACGGCGATCGAGTCCGCGCCGGCGTCGAAAATTTCCGCCGCCTGCTCGAGCTTGATGCCGCCGATGGCGACCAGCGGAATGTTGCCGACGCGCTTCTTCCACTCGGCGATTTTCGGAATGCCCTGCGGGGCGAAGCGCATCGATTTCAGCGTGGTGAAGAAGATCGGCCCCAGCGCGACATAATCCGGCTCGGCGGCGAGCGCGGTATCGAGTTCGGCATCGTCATGGGTGGAAAGGCCGAGCGTCAGCCCGGCTTTGCGGATCTCATGGACGTCGGCCGTCGTGAGATCCTCCTGGCCGAGGTGAACGTGCTTCGCGCCGGCCACGATCGCCGCGCGCCAGTAGTCGTTGACCACGAGCCGCGTCGGCGTGTCCTTGACGATCTGCAGCGCGTCGCTGACGAGTTGCAGCGACTCGCCGTCGTTGAGGTCTTTTGCGCGCAACTGCACCGTGCCGACGCCGAGTCCGGTCAGGCGGCGTACCCAATCCAGCGTATCGACGACAGGATAGAAGCGGTCAGGATACGCGCTGCGATCAGGATACGGCATGCCAGAAGGGTGTCCCTACCACGGGGGTTGAGGGGGAGGCGAAGTCGCGGGCCTCCATCAGGCCCGCCTCAAAGGCGGTGCGGCCGGCCTCGACCGCGAGGCTGAACGCGCCGGCCATGGCGACGGGATCGGCGGCCTTGGCCACGGCGGTGTTAAGCAGCACGGCGTCGTAACCAAGCTCGCAAGCCTGCGCGGCGTGGCTGGGCGCACCGATCCCGGCATCGACGACGAGGGTGATATCGGGCAGCCGCTCGCGCAGCAGCCTCAGGGCGTCGCGATTGACGATGCCTTTCGCGCTTCCGATCGGTGCGGCCCACGGCATCACCACCTTGCAGCCGACCTCGACCAGCCGCATGGCGACGCCGAGGTCCTCGGTACAATAGGGAAACACCTTAAAGCCGTCCTTGATGAGAACGGCGGCGGCTTCGACCAGGCCGATGACGTCGGGTTGCAGCGTGTCGTTGTCGGCGATGACCTCAAGCTTGATCCACGACGTGCCGAACAGCTCGCGTGCGAGTTTCGCTGTCGTGACGGCTTCGCGCACGCTTTTGCAGCCGGCGGTGTTTGGCAGCACGGTGACATCGAGCTCGCGGATCAGCGACCAGAACGCATCGCCGGTCCTGCCGCCCGCGGTTTCCCGCCGCAGCGACACCGTGACGATCTGGCTGCCCGCGGCGCGGATCGCGTCCTGCATGATTTTCGGCGACGGATACAACGCCGTGCCGATCAAGAGCCGGGAGGAAAATTCACGATCGTAGAATTTCAGCATTGGTCGACCTTTAGCCTCCCTGCCGCGGCGTGATGATCTCGATCTCGTCGCCGCTTTTCAGAACCGTGTCCGCCCAGCGGTTTTTCGGCAGCACGTCGAAATTCACGGCGATAGCGACATGCGTGCTCCCGTAGTCGAGCTCGCTTAGCAGCGCGTCCACGGTCTGCGCCGCGATCTCCCGCTGTTCGCCGTTGACGGTCACTTGCATCGCATCACTCGCATTGCATCACCTCGTTGTCGATCTCGCCGCGTGCGACGTAAGCGAGCGTCAGCTCCGCGAGCGCCGGCGACAGCAGAAAGCCGTGGCGAAAAAGTCCGTTGACCGCGATGCGGTTCTTGTCGATCGCGATGCGCGGCAGGTTGTCGGGAAACGCGGGCCGCAGACCTGCGCCGATCTCCACGATCCGCGCTTCGCCGAAGGCCGGATGCACAGCGTAAGCCGCGCTGAGCAGCTCAAGCGCCGAGCGGACACTGACGCCGTCGTCCTCGCGTTCGATCGAGGTGGCGCCGATCATGAAGCGGTTGTCCTCGCGCGGAATGATGTAGAGCGGCCAGCGCGGATGCAGCAGCCGCACCGGGCGCGACAGCGCAATCTCGTCGGTTTCGACGATGATCTCCTCGCCCTTGACGCCGCGCAGGTCCGGGAACGTGTCGCGCGCGGCAAGGCCGCGGCAATCGATCGCCATTCCGTCGAGGTGGCGGGCATCCGGCGCGCTGTCAAATTCGATTTTGCCGCCGGCGGCGCGAATGCGGGCGTGCAATTGCGGCAGCACGCGGCGCGGCTCGACATGGCCTTCGTGCGGGAAGAACAGCGCCTCGCGAAATCGTCCGTCGAGCGATGGTTCAAGCTCGCTCACTTTATCGCCCTGAATGCGCTGATGCCCCGATGTCATGCGCGCAAAACGCTCGAAGTCGGAGCGGTCGCGCGGATGCGCCACCACCAGCGACCCGTTGAAAGGCGTATCGGGAACGTGTTCGCGCCACAGCGCGAGCGAGCGAAGGCCGAGACGCGTGACGAGGGGTTCGGACACCTCAGATTCGCACCATGGCGCCAGCATGCCGCCGGCCCAGTGGCTGGTGGCCTGCGTCATCGCGTCGCTGCCGCGCTCGTGAAGCGTGACGGCGTACCCGGCTTTCGCGAACAGCAACGCCTGCCACGCGCCGGCGATGCCTGCGCCAATCACCGCGACGGGAGAATCCCCCCATATCTCTCGCGTATTCTGAAACATCCCTGTCCCTTCGCCGGCATGACCCGGATCAGGTTCAAAGGGTCACCGCGGTCCTGCAATCCGTCTTCGGATTGCGAGCTTGCGGTATCTCAGCTCCCTGACGGAGCACCCCTCGGAACACCCCTAATTTAGGCCGAAAGGGGTCGGTGTCAACGCGCGGCAAGGCGCAATCTTCCATTGTCAGCGCGGCGCGATCGACAGCGGTGCGCCGGGGATTCGTGCGTCGGCGCTCATGGTTTCGTGCCGGGCACGCTGCAGCCGCTGTCGTTTCGCCGCGTAATAGTAGCCGCCAGCGTAATAGGCCACGGCGCGGTCGTGGTTGCCGTGAGCTGCCTGGTATGCGCCGGCGAGATACCTGACCGCGTAGGTGAGATTGGTTTCGGGATCGAGCAGGCCTTCGGCGGTGCCGGTGTAGCCAAGCCCCCTCGCGGTCGCGAGCTTGATCTGCATCATGCCGTAATTGCCGCGGTGCACTGCGCGCGGGTTGTAGCGGCTCTCGCGCACGATGACGCGGTGGACCAGTTCGACGGGAACGCCGTTGGCTTGCGCGTGTGCCGCCACCATCGACTCGTATTGTGCCCGCTGCGCCGACGAGGGCTGCGGCCATGCCAGCACGACAAGACCAAGAAACGGAACGCATTTGCTGAGATTTGTCACGAATGGCCTTTCACCGATCAGTCTAATGCCTATCGCCTCAATCGCGACTTTCCTGTGGCAAAGCCGGCGAAGTCAACGCATGGGCTCACGCGATTTCATCGTCTCGGCCGAAAAAAGAAAAAAAGGAACTCAGGTGGCGTCCGGTCGTTAAGCGAGCGCGTGCCGCTGTGGGCGTCGGCCGCTGGCGGCGTCACCGCGCACGAATCCGCGAACAGCAGAAGCAGAAGCAGATGGGAGAAGCATCATGGTCGCTGTCGTATCTGATTATTTGCCTCATCAAAATCCCTGCGCGCAATGTGGCAAGCCGATTGCCACGCCCGTCTGGTTCGAGGACGAGCCGCGCCGAACCTGGTATCTCTGGCAGTGCGCCCACTGCGGCTACCAGTTCGAAGCGGTCGCGTTCTTCAGCGAGGCCGCCGGCAAGCCGGGCGCGATCGCGGCCTGAGGGCGGTCCATCCTGGCGGTCGCACCATCCCGTTGTGTGCTCTTGCAGCATCTCCGCAGGAACGGCGGTGGTGCCGGCGCGTTGATGCTTTCTGCCTGATTGCTTCATCGACGTATTACTCGCGTGATGATTGGTCGTGCTGCCGCGCGAGCGGGAGTTCGGCGTGAGTCAATCCCGCGATCAGCTCTCAAGCTTGCGTAAGTCGTTCGTTCGCCACGTTGTATGGCTTTCACTTGCGCGCAGCGCTTGCCGCAAATCCCGTCGCGCCGTTCCGTTCCCTCAGGAAACCCGAACAATCCGGAATGTTTCCGGGAACGACTGTCGGAGTCGTGTGTTCTTGCTACTCATTTCAACCCGAAGGAGGTGCACTGATGATTGCCAAACATATGACCGTCGCATTGATCGGTTCCGCATTGCTGGCCACGGCGGCGGTCGCGCAAACGTCAACCACCACGACGAACACCATGAGTGCTCCGGCCGCCACATCGTCTGAGTCCGGCTATCATGGCGACTGGCGCTCGTCGAAAATGATAGGCCTGAACGTCTATAACGACGCCAACGAGAAGCTCGGTTCGATCAGCGATTTGCTGCTGGACAAGAGCGGAAAGATCAACGCGGCGGTGATTGGCGTCGGCGGATTCCTCGGTGTCGGTGAGCGTCTGGTTGCGGTGTCCTTCGACAAGATCAAGTTCTTGGACACGCCTGTGCCGTCGACATCGGCCTCGACGACGGCGCCGGCGGGCAACGGTATGCGTTCGGAGACCACCACAGGCGCGGCGACATCCGCGCCTGCAGCGACGAACACGAAGACCAATCCGTGGTATCCGGATCACGCTGTCTTCAACGCGAGCAAGGAACAGCTGAAGGCGATGCCCGAGTTCAAGTATTCGACCTGAGCTGGCGGAACGGTTTAACAACGGCGCGCCCGGTTTTTGGCCGGGCGCGTTTTGTGTGGCGGTATACGGCAGGCGGCTTCATGCTTCGTTGTTAGCTTACAGTCGGCAGGACCACCTGCGTCCTGTCATCGAACGGAGGACAACATGGCTGACAGTGTCTACAAGGTCATCGAACTGATTGGCACCAGCAAAGAATCCTGGGAGAAGGCGGCCACGACCGCGGTCGAGCGGGCAGGGCAATCGCTCCGGGATCTTCGCGTCGCCGAAGTTGTCAAGCTTGACATGCAGTTGGACGACGAGGGCAAGGTCGAGGCCTATCGGGCCAAGCTCAAGGTCTCATTCAAATTTGAGGATTAAAGCAGGGTGAGGTTTGATTGAATCGTCATGCCCGGCCTCATGCCGGGCACCCACGTCTAGAAGTCAATTCATCCGGGCGATTACAGCGCTGGCAGTGTCTTGATCTCGACGTTCACGGCGCCCGCCGCTTCCGCGATGACGCGCAGCGTTCTGGAATCGAACGCGATATCGGCGAGCTTCAGGCTGGTGATCTCGGCCTTGACCCGGACCCCGTCCTCGTTCTTCTGAAAATCCGCGATGGCCGCGGCGATCTTCTCGCGCGCGTTCGATGCGAACGGCTTGAGGTCGACGGTTGCCTTCTCCGCCAAGGCCTGTTGCAGATAGGGCATCGCGGCGCGCGCGGCGGTGCCGAGCAGTCCGAACGCGGCTTCGGATTCGACCGCGAGCTGGATATCGGACAAGTGCAGGGTCTGCTTGGCTTGGTCGAGCACGGGTTTGCCCCAGATGTGGACGGTGGCCTCGCCGCCGAAACCGAACCAGCTTTTCTTTTCCTTCGCATGAACCAGCAGCGAGATCAGAAGCCGGTCGCCCGCAGCCGCGACGCTGGCCTGCTTGACAGTGACGTCGACCGGGCCGCTGCCATCCTCGGGAAACGTCTTGCCGGCGAACTGCGCCTCGATGATCCTGTTGATGTCGGTGAAGGGCACGTCGATCGGAACGCCGATGTTCAGTCGGCCCGGCGTGGCCGGCACGATGGCGAGCGTCGTGGGGAACGGACAGTCCGGCTTGGTTGCCGCGGTGGTGATCCGCGTTTCGGCCTCGAGGCCGAGCGTCAGCGTGACGTTGCTGGCATCGATGCGTGGTTGAGCCGCGACGGCGCGCACCGGCTTCAGCTCGAGATACAGGTTCTGCAACCCGGCTGCGCCCTTTAACGGGATCGAGCGGCACATCCGCGCCCATTGCAGCCGCGCGCTGCGCTCCAGCGCGGGATCGTTGCGGATGCGCTGTTGCAGGCTCGCGAGCTGTTCGTTGACCGCCCTGTCGATGACGGGCTTGACCTGCGAGGGGACGTTGACACGGGCGCCGGCAACCGAGAGGTTGGTATCACCGAGATTGACCTGCGCGGTCATGTTGGGGTCGATGCGCCAGCTCTCGGTCAGCGTCGGCCGCGCCGTCATCACGACGTCGCCCTTGATCTCGGCATTGGCATTCAGGTTCTTGATGTTCACGCGGCCGATCTGTTTGGCGACGTTGCCGCCGAGCACGCTTGCAAGCGCGTTGCCGACCGCGCCCTGGGCGTTGGCTGACAGCGATCCCGTGACCTTGAGGGTACCGGTCAGCGGCGTCGACAGCGACAGCACATCGTTGGCGCCCGTGGCGCTGATCGCGCCGCGCGACGCGGTCCATCCGATGTCCGCGTTCTGGAGAATCTGCGCCGCCGGATTATCGGCCTTGCCGGCGAAGGTGTGCGGAGCGGCGCGGTCGGCGGCGACGCGAATGACGGCGATCGGAATGGTGATCGGCGCGACGATGCTCGAACTGCGGTTGACGGGCGCCAGCGGCGGCAATGTCGCAAGCACGGGCTTGTCGATTCCACGCGGCGATACCCAGTCCATAGCCTTGAGACTGACAAGGAACGAGACCGCAAGGACCCCGATGCCGAGCAGGATGGTTTTGAGATTGAACTCCGGCCGCATTGGCTCCCCGGCGCAATTGTCCGATGACCGAGTCTACAGGCAGCGGGCAATGGATGCCAGCGCACGCGGCTGCTGCAGCGGTTGGGTCCGTGCTCGCCCGACGCGGTGAATGCGGGAGCAGAACCACAGTCGTGCGGGCGGGCCGCCAGAGCGTTTTCGAGCGAAGCATGTCCTTGGGCTTGACCCGAGGATGGATACCGTTTCGCTTGAAGAAAACGCGTCAAATCAAAATCATAGAGCCTCGCTTCTGATTCTATCGGAAGCGGAAAGACTCTAGAAAACGCCCAGCACGATCGCGCAGACGAAGGCGAGCGCGACATAGGCGGTTACAACGCTCATGCGGCCGGTGAAAGTCATGTGACGACTCCCTGATCACGCCGTTGGTCCGTCGTAACGCGGAAAGCTGGCAACCGTTCCCGGCGGAACAAAGTTAACTGTGCTGCCCATCTTCCATTGTGCATCGCAACGACGTGGTTAAAAAAGACTGAAAACAACGCGTTGAAGAAGCCTTAAATAAATTCGTTGAACGTGCGCGGATGACGCGCAGAGTTGCCTTGTATCTCGTCGGCTCCGTCGTCCTTGTGTCGCTGGCCGGTTGCGGACGCGGTTTCTTTCAGACCGCGGAGCGCGAACCGTGGCGGGCCGAGGCCGAAGCCGCATGTCTGAAATCCGGCGAGGTCAAGGAAAGCGCCGAGCTCGTTCGCATCCGCCCGATCAGTGGCCCCGGCGTTTGCGGCGCCGAATTTCCTCTGAAGGTTTCGGCGTTCGGTGAAAGTCCGGTTTACGGCTTTGCCAATGAGGATCTCAGGCCGCCCGCGTCGGTCGGCCGCAATCAGCCGCGCTGGCCGGTCGCGCAGCCGTCGTATCCGGCAGCCGCTCGCCAGTCCGCCTATGGCAGTGGGCCGAGCGGCCCAGTCTCGCTGAACGCGCCCGGCGTGCACCCTGTTGAAGACCGGATCGAGTTGCCGCCGGACGGAACGCCGGATGCGGCTCGCGTGTCGTCCTATCCGTCGGATGATCCTTACGCGCAACCGCATCCCGGTTCGCAATCCCGTCCCTATGGCGGCGAGCGATCGACGGCATATCCCGCAACGCCAGGCGTTGGCTCGTCACAACAAAATTCGCCGTTGCCGCGGCTCGGACCGGCGCGCGGGACGATCACAAACGCGGTCGGGGCTGTCGCTGTGAAGCCAGCCGCCACGCTTGCCTGCCCGATCGTCTCGGCGCTTGATCGCTGGCTCGCGGATGCGGTGCAGCCGGCGGCGATGCGCTGGTTCGGCGCGCGCGTCGCCGAGATCAAGCAGATCTCGGCCTATTCCTGCCGCGGCATGAACGGCAACCCGCACGCGCACATCTCCGAGCACGCCTTTGGCAACGCGCTCGATATCGCCGGGTTTACGCTGGCGGATGGACGATACGTTTCCGTGCAGCACGGATGGAAGGGGCTGCCGGAAGAGCAGGGTTTCCTGCGCGACGTGGAAGCGTCGGCCTGTCAGCGCTTCACCACGGTGCTGGCGCCCGGCTCCAACGTCCATCATTATAATCACATCCACGTCGATCTGATGCGCCGCGCGAGCCGCCGCGTGGTCTGCAAGCCGGCGGCGGTATCGGGCGAGGAAATCGCGGCGCGCGCCGCGCGCGGCTCGTATGCCGGTCGCGAGCCTGCGGTGACGGGATCGCTGGGCGGCAGCAAGAGCCATTCGCACAGTCACGGTGCCAGCGAGGCGGATTACGACGAGTAAGGCCCGCAAGCGGGTATGCTTGATATCGGCAAGACGTCTGCTGCGGGTTTTCCGAAATGGCGAGGGGTCCGGCGTGGGTACGCCGAACCCCTCATTCACAGTGAAACGCGTTTTCCTTATGCGAACCGGAAAGTTCATCCCTCTTCGTTCGAAAACGCTGCGCGAACATATCAGCCGGCCTGTAAGCCGGGTTCTGTAGGGCACCGCGCGCTTGCGCACGCGATACGTGACGGCCATTCCTCTGGGGCAACGTTTGCACGTTGCCTCATGCAACCTACCCGGACAGCGGGCCCGACATGGCCCTGCGATGTTATCGCCGAAGGCGAACCTCTCGCGATGCCGCCCCTATTCGGTTTTGCTCCCGGTGTGGTTTGCCATGCCGTCTCCGTTGCCGGAGACGCGGTGCGCTCTTACCGCACCTTTTCACCCTTACCTGCTCCGGGGAGGAGGCGGTTCGTTCTCTGTGGCACTGTCCCTGGGGTCGCCCCCGCCGGACGTTATCCGGCACCGTATGTCGATGGAGCCCGGACTTTCCTCTCCCGCAGCCTTTCGGCCGCAGCGGGAGCGGCCGTCCGGCCGACTGACGCGATACGCATGACGGGTGCAAGCGGCGGCGTCAAGCCAGGCGGAGCAGACCCCGGCGATTTCGAAGATTTGCCGCCCAGTGGAACCCGCGCAGCCCGTTCTCCATTGAATCCCTGCGGTAATGTCCGCAAGGGAGGTTGCAATGACCGATTTGCGCCTTTGGCGTTCCAGCCACGGCGTGCCTGTCGAGGACATGCGCGGGATCGTGCCTGAGGAAACAAACTACGCCATCGGCTGGATGCTGAGCGCGCTCTTGACGCTGGCAGTGGTGTGCGTCGTCTGGGTGTTCGGCTTCTAGAGCCTTTTCGCTTCTGATGGAATCAGAAGCGGGCTCTATGATTTTTATTTGACGCGTTTTCTTCCCGCGAACCGGTATCCACTTCGCTCGAAAACGCTCTAATTTGAAAGCCGATGCGGAAGGCGCCTTTTGCTGACACCGACTGAAGCGACTGGGCTATTCAGCGGTCAGGCTGTTGCGCGACATCCCGCCGCGTTGTCACGCGATGACGGATCAACATCTTTCCGCCACGGAGCGAACAGTGAGCAACGATCACCGAGCGGAGCTCGATCGGCATTTTGCCTGGTTTGAGGATAAAATGCCGCCACGATTGGCGAAATTCATCGGCTGGGTGCGCAAGCCGTCGTCGCGGCTGGTGCGTATTCCGCTGGCGATCATGCTGATCGTCGGCGGCATCTTCAGTTTTCTACCGGTGCTGGGGCTATGGATGTTGCCGCTGGGACTTATCCTGATCGCGCAGGATCTGCCGTTTCTGCAAGCGCCGATGGCGCGGATGCTCGGCTGGATCGAGCGCAAATGGATGGAGCGGAAAGCCGCGAAACGCGCGTGGTAATTGGTCTTTTTGCGCGGGCGAGACTCAAATATCAAACAGCGGTGTGACTCAAATGCCAGTATGGTATGAAAAACCCACGCGCGGCAGTGA
This sequence comes from Nitrobacter hamburgensis X14, assembly GCF_000013885.1. Taxonomy (NCBI): domain Bacteria; kingdom Pseudomonadati; phylum Pseudomonadota; class Alphaproteobacteria; order Hyphomicrobiales; family Nitrobacteraceae; genus Nitrobacter; species Nitrobacter hamburgensis. The sequence continues at coordinate 3,178,523 of NC_007964.1, read as the reverse complement.
TTGACGGTAAGATTTGTCTTTAACGAATCAGCATGCTGATTCATCTTAGTCTCCCGGGTCAATCTGGAGACCAAGGTATGAACGTTATTGTTTTCGCATCGCGTAAAGGCGGTTCAGGCAAAAGCACCCTGGCCGCTCATCTTGCCGCGCAGGTTCATAAGGCTTCGAGGCCCTGTCTGCTGGTGGATGCCGATCCACAGGGATCGCTGACGCTTTGGCACAAGCTGCGCGGCACCAACGAACCTCCGATCCGGACAGCCAACCGTTCCGTAACCGAGATCATCAACTCCGCGAAGCGCGACGGCTTCGAGTGGGTCTTTATCGACACGCCTCCGACCCTGTCGGCCGTCGTCGATGACGCCATCCGCAATGCAACCATGGTCGTGGTCCCCGCGCGTCCGGGCGTCTTCGATGTCAATGCGGTTCAGGATACCATCCAGATCTGCCGGTCCGCACGCAGGCCGTATGCCGTTGTCGTCAACGGCGCGCCGGCGATGCGCGATGGCTCCGAAAGCCCGATCGTCACCATTGCCCGCGAGGCTCTTGCGAAATTCCGCGCTCCGGTTTGGAGCGGTCAGATTACCAATCGTGCCGACCTGCTGCTGGCGCTCGCACATGGCGAAGGCGCCCGCGAATACGATTCCCGTGGTCGCGCCGCCTCCGAGATCGGACGGCTGTGGGCGGCGATCGAACGCTCCGTCAAGGCGATCCGCGGCGCCGCGTCCTCGGGCGGGACCATGCACAAGCACGCAGCGTAAAATCTTTCCGCTTCTGATGGAATCAGAAGCGGGGCTTTGTGATTTTGATTTGACGCGTTTTCTTAACGCGAACCGGCATCCATCCTCGGGTCAAGCCCGAGGACATGCTTTGCTCGAAAACGCTATAGCATCTCGCGGACTATGGTCCTCGCCGGGGGGCGCGGCAATCAACGAGACCGCATGTCAGTCATGCGGAGTTCGAACGACGCTGTCGCGAGCCCGGGCATTGCAAAAGAACCTGCGGTGTGCGGATCAGGACGGCCAGCGCTGCGCCTTGCTGACCACGAAATCGCGGAAGGCCTGAATACGCGCGACGGATTTCAGCTCTTCAGGATACACGAAATAGGTGTCGAGCTGAATCGAATCGGATTCGCTGAACAACTGCACCAGGCGGTTGTTCTCGCCGACCAGATAATCCGGCAGCGCAGCGATGCCGAGGCCCTGCTTACAGGCGCTGAACAGGCCCAGTATGTTGTTCACGGTGAAGTACGGTTCGCGCGGTCCCGTGCCGTTGCGACCGGCCCCGATCAGCCAGTTGCGATTCTGGAGATGGGCCGACGCATATGTATCGGTGAGCAGGATGATACGATGTCCGTCGAGTTCCTCCAGTGCCCGCGGGGTACCGAAGTGTTTGACGTATTCGGTCGAACAGTAGGCGTGGAAACCCATCGCAAACAGCTTGCGCTGAATGAGATCAGGCTGGGTCGGCTTGTGTGTGCGGATCGCGATATCGGCCTCGCGCATCGACAGATCGAGCTCTTCGTCGGTGAGAATCAGCGAGACCCGTATCTCCGGGTAGAGCGCGGTGAATTCGCCAAGCCGGGGAATCAGCCAGTTGATGCCGATGCCCGGCGTCGTCGTCACCCTGAGGTCTCCGCTCGGCCGCTCGCGGCTGTCGGTGAGCTTGGCGCGCGCCGCCTGCAATTGGATGAAGACCTCGTGCGTGGTGCGAAACAGCAGGTCGCCCTGTTCGGTCAGGATCAGTCCTCGCGCATGGCGATGAAACAGCGCCACCGAGAGTTCCTGCTCCAGCGCGCCGACCTGCCGCGATACGGCAGACTGCGACAGCCCGAGTTGTTCGCCGGCATGTGTGAAGCTGCCGGCCTCGGCGGCGGCATGAAACACCTTCAGCTTGTCCCAGTCCATGTCGGTAAAACCGTCGCGATTCCGTAGCATCGTTACTCCGCAGCCGCGCGGTCGCTCGCATGCGCGGCGAGAAACCGTTCGGCCTCCAGTGCTGCCATGCAGCCAAGGCCCGCGGCCGTGACTGCCTGGCGATAAACCTCGTCGGCGACATCGCCGGCTGCGAACAGGCCGGGCACCGACGTTGCCGTTGAGTTCGGCGCAACCTCGATGTAGCCCGAGCTTTTCAGCTTGACCTTGCCCGCCACCAGCTCGGTGGCTGGCGCGTGACCGATCGCGATGAACACGCCGTCGGCCGCGACCTCGGTGAGGGCGCCGGTCTTGACGTTCTTCAGCCGGACGTGGGTGACCTTGGGCGGATCCTCAGTGCCGCAGATTTCGTCGAGGGCGCTGTCCCAGACCACCTTGATCTTGGGATGCTTGAATGCACGATCCTGCAGGATGCGTTCGGCGCGGAAGTGATCGCGGCGATGAACGAGGGTGACCTGCGTGGCGAAATTGGTCAGGAACAGCGCTTCCTCAACCGCGGTATTGCCGCCGCCGACCACGATCACGTTCTTGCCGCGATAGAAGAAGCCGTCGCAGGTAGCGCAGGCCGAGACGCCGAATCCCTTGAAGCTGTCCTCGGACGGCAGACCGAGCCAGCGCGCCTGCGCGCCGGTAGCAAGGATCACGGTCTCGGCAAGGTAGACGTCACCGCTATCGCAGGTCAGCCGGAACGGCCGCTGCGACACATCGAGTGAATTCACCGTATCGGTCACGATCCTGGTGCCGACATGCGTCGCCTGCTTTTCCATCTGCTCCATCAGCCACGGCCCCTGGATCACGTCCGCAAAGCCGGGATAGTTTTCGACATCGGTCGTAATGGTGAGCTGGCCGCCGGGCTGGATGCCCTGGATCAGCACCGGCTCCAGCATGGCACGCGCCGCGTAGATCGCCGCCGTATAGCCTGCTGGACCAGAGCCGATGATGACAACCTTGGCGTGGGCGGGAGCAGGCATCGGTCGGGACCCCATGGCGAGAAGATGGTGCGCGCGCGGGCGGCGAGAAAGGCCCGTGGAGGCGGTACGGAGACGGCGGGAAAAGCGTCAGATCGGTGTCCATAATATCTGGCAAGCTATGCGGGATTTGCAACCCGTCACTGCAAAAATTCCTCTAAACGCGAAAGTGGGATGCTGCGCAATAAAATTGCGCACACTGCCTGACCTGCGTTAATAGGCTTGGCTCGCGGAGATTCTCTTCGTTTGACCAGCTTCGGGGTTTGCACGCGCGTGTCGAAAAGCCTGGACGAGATCGACCTTAAGATTCTGAGCGAGATTCAGGCCGACGGCCGGATCACCAACGTCGAACTGGCTAAACGGGTCGGCATTTCGCCGCCGCCGTGTCTGCGCCGGGTCCGCACGCTGGAGGAGGAGGGTTACATCCAGGGCTACCGCGGATTGCTCGATCCGCAGCGGCTCGGTTTCGAGGTTACCGTCTTCGCGTCGGTGCATCTGTCGAGTCAGGCCGACGCCGATTTGCGCGCGTTCGAGGAGTTCGTGCGCGGCGAACCGCTCGTACGCGAATGCTGGATGCTGTCGGGCGAGGTCGATTTCATCCTGAAATGCGTGGCGCCCGATATGACGACATTTCAGGATTTCGTTTCGCATCTCACCGCTGCGCCGCATGTGCGCAACGTGCGAACCTCGCTGGTGCTGCACAACTCCAAATACGCCGCCGCGGTGCCGCTTGAGCTGAAGGTGCCGGGCTGAGGCAGCAAGGCGCGCCTGAAGACGTGGACGCCCGGCACAATGCCGGCTGTTTCAACCACGCCTTCTCCTGATCCTGCTTTAGCCCTTGTCGCCAATCATCCTGTCGAGGCTGACCGGCCCGCCTCCAGCGAACACGAGATAGAAGAAAACAAAGCAATACAGCGCGGCCAGTTCGCCGCCGTTGACGATCGGCATGAAGTTCTGCGGCGCGTGCACCATAAAGTAGGCCACCGCTGTCATGCCCGACGCGATGAAGGCAGCTGCACGCGTAAACAGCCCGATCACCAGCAGCGCACCGCCGACCAGTTCGATGATTCCGGCCATTCCAACCAGCGACGCGACGTTCAGATCGGCGAACATCGGCAGCGAAGGGAAGCCGAAAAGCTTGGCGGTGCCGTGTTGCATAAGCAGAAGCCCGCTCATGAAACGGAGCAGGCTCAGCGCCGTCGGCTGCCATTTTGAAAACAGCTGGTCCATGTCGGATTTCCCCCAGGGTGCGACATTGCAAAATCTTGGAACAACCGTGCGTCCGTCACCGCAGGGGTAACGCAAACATCAACGGCCTGGCTCTTGAATTGTTCCAGGTCTGGAACAAGCCGATGCTCGCTATCCTGCGTCATTGCGTCTCGGCAGCGACGGTGTCCCCACCGTTCAGCCTCAAAGGCGGATGGTCATGGCTGCAGGCAGCGGACCGGTTTGGGCTGACAGGAAAAACCGATATTCGAGCAAAGTGGCAGCGAGCCCTTGGCGTTGCGCGCGCAATTCACGCAGTCGTCGGTCCATCGGCTGCAATTCGGCGGGCCCTTTTGTACCGAAATCTCCGTCGCAGGCGGATGTCGCGGGATATCCATATCGGCCGCGAGGGCCGCGCCGGCGACGATCGCCGCCGTCATCGCGGTTGCGACGCTTAAACGGGAAAGCCGCATACCGCGTTCATCCTGCCCTTGCGGAAGTTGATATAAACCATATCAGGAAAAACAAAGTCCGGCCGCAGGGACGTATTCGCGACCAACGAACAGCGGAGTGACGATGATCGTTCCGCTATCGCCACTCGACCTTGGTGATCTCGTAGGCCTTGGCGCCTCCGGGCGCGACGACTTCGACCGAGGCCCCTTTCTTCTTGCCGATCAGGGCGCGTGCGAGCGGCGAGGTGATTGAAATGCGGCCCTTCTTGGCGTCGGCTTCGGCTTCGCCGACGATCTGCCACACCGCCTTCTTGTCGGTGTCCTCGTCGATCAGCGTCACGGTAGCGCCGAACTTGATGGTGTCGCCGGAAAGCTTGCTGACGTCGATGATCTCTGCGCGCGCCAGCTTGTCTTCGAGTTCGGCGATGCGGCCCTCGTTGTGCGACTGATCTTCCTTTGCGGCGTGATACTCCGCGTTTTCCGACAGATCGCCATGCGAGCGCGCCTCGGCGATGTGTTCGATGATGCGCGGCCGGTCCACCGACTGGCGCTTCTTCAGTTCGTCTGCGAGGGCGGCATGCCCGCCTCGGGTCATCGGAACCTTCTCGATCATCTCATTTCGTCCTTCGCTTCATCGGCGGCGGCCCTGCGGTGTTACGAAGCGGCTTCCGGTTCCGGACCCCGGCCGCAAAAATCCGCATTCGCCTGTTGCCCCTATTCCGAGGTTCGCATGTTTTTGCGGCAGCCTTTAATGTCTTCGCGGCAGCCCTTAATGCGAATTTCGGAATCAAAGAGACATTAGCAACTCTATGATTCTAGCGTGGTTTGGGTTCAGAAGCTCGCTTGACGGACTTAGCCGGGGCAATAAAGCGAGCTTCTGAACCCAAACCATAATAGCTGCTTACGACCGGTCTCGGTTGGAACAAACATCTCCGTAGCCGGCAGGTTCCAGCTCTATCAGGGCTCCTGCAACCGGTTATCGACCAATTGAGTCCGGTTCAGGCCGTAGAGCATTTTCCGGCTAAGTGGAATCCGGTTAGCCGAAAGAAAATGCTCTCAATCAATAACCTGCGCGTATTCTGATCGCAAAACCGGTGTCCACTTTTGCGGAATACGCGCTAGGTCTCGGAAAAGTAGCTCTGCAACGTGCGAACCTCAAGGTCCCCGCCCAGATAGGCGCGGATGCCCTGCGCGGCCGCCACGGCGCCCGAAAGAGTGGTGTAATACGGCACTTTATGCAAGAGGGCAGCACGCCGCAGCGAGCGGCTGTCGGCCAGTGCCTGCGGTCCATCGGTGGTGTTGAATACCAGTTGCACCTCGCCGTTGGTGATGGCGTCCACGATATGCGGCCGGCCCTCCAGAACCTTGTTGATCTTCTCGGCCGGAACGCCGCTGTCGGACAGGTAGCGTTGTGTCCCCGATGTCGCCATCACTCTGAAGCCGACCGAAGACAACAGCTTTACCGTTTCGAGGATGCGCATTTTGTCGGTTTCGCGGACCGAGACGAACACCGTGCCCTTGCGCGGCAGACGCGTACCGCCGCCGAGCTGGCTCTTGGCGAAGGCGATCTCGAACGAGCGGTCGATGCCCATCACCTCGCCGGTCGATTTCATTTCCGGACCGAGCACGGTATCGACGCCGGGGAAGCGCGCGAAGGGGAAGACCGATTCCTTGACGCCGACATGGCCGAGCTTCTGTGGCTTGAGCTTGAAGGAGGCCAACTTCTCGCCGGCCATGATCCGCGCCGCGATCTTGGCGACGGGAAGGCCGACCACCTTGGCGACGAACGGCACCGTGCGCGAGGCGCGGGGGTTCACTTCAAGCACGTAGATATCGCCGTCCTTGATGGCGTATTGCACGTTCATCAGGCCGATGACGTCGAGTCCGAGCGCAAGCTCGCGGGTCTGCCGCTCCAGCTCAGTGATGGTGGCCGCATCGAGCGAGCGCGGCGGCAGCGAGCAGGCCGAGTCGCCGGAGTGGATGCCCGCTTCCTCGATATGCTCCATGATGCCGACGACGAAGGTGTCCTTGCCGTCGCAGAGGCAATCGACATCGATTTCGGTGGCGTCGGAGAGATAGCGATCGAACAGCAGCGGGTTGGTGCCGAGCACGGTGTTGATCTGGCCGGTCTTGTCGTTCGGATAGCGCGCCTTGACGTCGGCGGGCACGAGTTCGGGCAGGGTGCCGAGCAGGTAGTCGCCGAGCTGGTTTTCCTCGCGGATGATCTGCATGGCGCGGCCGCCCAGCACGTAGGACGGGCGCACCACCAGCGGCAGGCCGAGATCGGCCGCCACCAGCCGCGCCTGCTCCACCGAATAGGCGATGCCGTTTTTCGGCTGCTTCAGTTTCAGCCGGTCGAGGATACGCTTGAAGCGGTCGCGGTCTTCCGCGAGATCGATGGCTTCGGGCGAGGTGCCGAGGATCGGCACGTCGGCCGCCTCCAGCGCGCGTGCAAGTTTCAGCGGCGTCTGGCCTCCGAACTGCACGATCACGCCGTGCAGCGTTCCGTTCTGCCGTTCGGTATCGATGATTTCCAGCACGTCTTCGGCCGTCAGCGGCTCGAAGTAGAGCCGGTCGGCGGTGTCGTAGTCGGTCGACACCGTTTCCGGATTACAGTTGACCATGATCGTTTCAAAGCCGGCGTCCGACAGCGCGAAGCAGGCATGGCAACAGCAATAGTCGAACTCGATGCCCTGACCGATGCGGTTGGGACCGCCGCCGAGGATGACGACCTTTGTCCTGTCCGACGGTGCGCTCTCGTCGACAACCGCGCCCGCGAACGGCGATTCGTAGGTCGAGTACATGTACGCGGTCGGTGAGGCGAATTCCGCGGCGCAGGTGTCGATGCGCTTGTAGGCCGGGCGCACGCCGAGTGTACGGCGGAGCGTTTTGACCTCCGCCTCGGTCTTGCCTGCGAGCACCGCCAGGCGCGCGTCCGAGAAACCCATCGCCTTGAGCGTGCGCATACCGAAGGCGTTGCCCGGCAGGCCGTGGGCGCGGACCTTGTTCTCCATCTCGACGATGCCGCGCAGTTCGGCGAGGAACCAGGGGTCGATCTTGCAGGAATTGAAGATATCCTCGTCGCTCCAGCCGAGCCGCATCGCCTGCGCGAGCTGCAGCAGGCGATCGGGGGTTGGCGTGCCGAGCGCTGCGCGGATCGCGTTCTTGTCGTCGCTCTGACCCAGGCCTTCGATCTCGATTTCGTCGAGGCCGGTGAGGCCGATCTCCAGTCCGCGCAGTGCCTTCTGGAGACTTTCCTGAAAGGTGCGGCCGATCGCCATCACCTCGCCGACCGATTTCATCGAGGTGGTCAGCGTGGTCGAGGCGCCGGGAAATTTTTCGAAAGCGAAACGCGGAATCTTGGTGACGACGTAGTCGATGCTGGGCTCGAACGATGCCGGAGTCGCGCCGCCGGTGATATCGTTGGCGATCTCGTCGAGCGTGTAGCCGACAGCGAGTTTTGCCGCGACCTTGGCGATCGGGAAGCCCGTCGCTTTTGATGCGAGTGCCGAGGAGCGCGACACGCGCGGATTCATTTCGATGACGACCATGCGGCCGTCGGCAGGATCGACGCCGAACTGCACGTTGGAGCCGCCGGTCTCGACGCCGATCTCCCGCAACACCGCCAGCGAGGCGTCGCGCATGATCTGGTATTCCTTGTCGGTCAGCGTCAGCGCCGGCGCCACCGTGATGGAGTCGCCGGTGTGGACGCCCATCGGATCGAGATTCTCGATCGAGCAGACGATGATGCAGTTGTCCTTTTTGTCGCGGACGACTTCCATCTCGTACTCTTTCCAGCCGAGCACGCTCTCTTCGATCAAGACCTCGTTGGTCGGGGAGGCGTCGAGGCCGCGCTCGATGATGTCGAGAAACTCGTCGCGCGTGTAGGCGATGCCGCCGCCGGTGCCGCCCATGGTGAAGGAGGGACGGATGATCGCAGGCAGGCCGATCTCCGACAGCGCCATCAGCGCTTCCGCCATCGCCTGCTGCTGGTAACGCTTGCGGCGCTCGTTCTCGCCGAGCGTCCATTGCCGTTCGAATTCGGCGAGCGCGTCGCCGGAGAGCTTGTCTTTCTCGGCGAGGTGGCTGTCGCGATCGGATTTCTTGAGCGCGGAGGCGTTGGCGAGACGGGATTTAGGCGTTTCGAGGCCGATCTTGGTCATGGCCTCGCGGAACAGTTGCCGGTCCTCGGCCTTGTCGATGGCGTCGGCGGTGGCGCCGATCATCTCGACGTCGAACTCCTCCAGCGTGCCCAGCCGGCGCAGCGACAAGGCGCAGTTCAGCGCGGTCTGGCCGCCCATGGTCGGCAGCAGTGCGAAACCGCCGGGAATGACGTGGCGTTCCTTTTCGATGATCCTGGCGACGATTTCCGGGGTGATCGGCTCGATATAGGTGGCGTCGGCGAGCTCGGGATCGGTCATGATCGTCGCCGGATTGGAATTGACCAGGACGACCCGGTAACCCTCCTCCTTCAGCGCCTTCACCGCCTGGGTGCCGGAATAGTCGAATTCGCAGGCCTGACCAATGACGATCGGCCCGGCGCCGATGATGAGGATGGTCGATATGTCGGTGCGTTTAGGCATTAAGTCCCGGACTGAAAACTGGGCACAAAAAAAGGGCGCGCGTGCCGCGCGTCCCTTGTGCAAGAGCGCGATCTTCGCGCGCGGGGTGTCTTTAGACCAGATTTCCGGGGCGGGGAAGGACTATAAGGGCTTCATCACCGGCAATTCCCGGTTTGGAGGAGCAAAAAGTCCTTTCGTGGCCATTTGTTTCCCTTCGCTCGAGGCGATCCGGGCTGGGGTATGAAACAAATCGGCGGCCGCCGACGAGAGAACCCGTCTGTCACGCGCGGACGAGTGTCTTGTGCTATCATTGCGTGGTCAACCGGATGCAAATGTTGGAATCGGACCACCAGTTTCGGAGCCTTTTATGGCTGGTTTGACGCAAGCTGCGACTGATCTGGTGACGAAGCAAAGCTCGCACTCTTTCGAGATCACGCTGGATCATCTGGAAGCGGCGGTGAAGGACAGTGGTCTGAAGGTCTTTACGCGCCTCGATCATTCCGCTGCGGCAAAGGCTGTCGGTCTTGAGATGCCGCCGGCGACGGTTCTGGTGGTCGGCAGTCCACAAGGCGGAACACCGCTGTTTCTTCAGCACCCGATGTTGGCCATCGATTTGCCGCTGAAAATGCTGGTCTGGCAGGATCAGGCCGGCAAGGTTTATGTCAGCTATAACGACGCGGCTTACATATCGGCTGTTTTCGCGCGCCATGGATTCGATGCACAGAGCGAGAAGCTCCAGGCTGCTGCGAAGGTGTTGGAGAGCAAACTGGCCGCTGCAACCGATGCGGCGATCGGGTAGCTTCAAGAATGAAGAAATTGGAGGCCCAGCCTGGACTTGAACCAGGATAAAAAGCTTTGCACAGCTCCCGCGTCGAACTTCCGCCACCGGGCCGCGGGTATATTTGCAGATATTTCCGCCGGGTCGAGCGGTTGTTCAACTGTAACGTTAATCGCAACTTCCGCGCATGAGCGGCGGCGATGTGCTATTTGTGTCGTGCGGGTTTAGCTTAGTGGCAAAGCAGCGGCTTCCAGGTCGCAGACCGATCTTCAATTCATCGAATCCGCTCCATCATAATTACGACCGCCACGGCAGCGGGTTCTCTGCGGCCGTTGTGATTTTTCGCGTCGTCAGGGCGCGTGCAGCTTGCCGATCATTCGATTCTCAATTGGTGCTGGCGCGAACGATCGATGACGGCGCGCGTTTCGCCGCCACAGCGTGAAGGTGATGAAGGACGCGAAGATGCGATCCGGATCACTCGTGGCGTGTCTCGGAAATGCGGAGTCTCGGCGGCTGCACTGAGGCGAAAATCCGACGAGGTCCTTCATCGCATATTCAGCGGCATTGCGATGAGATTCTGCTTTTCAACAGGAGAAAGTTTGGAGGCCCGGCCTGGACTTGAACCAGGATAAAAAGCTTTGCACAGCTCCCGCGTCGAACTTCCGCCACCGGGCCGACCGCAATATTCCGCAACAATCGGCGATCGGCGAATCTTAATGCCGCTTAACGTTAACCGTTCGGTTGACCAGATCGTCTGTTTTCGATGCGCCTAGAGCCTTTTCGCTAGATGGAATCAGAAGCGAGGCTCTATGATTTTGAATTGACGCGTTTTCTTGACGCGAACCGGTACCCACTTCGCTCGAAAACGCTCTAACTTGCGGCATCCGCGTTGCGGCCACGCTCGAAGGCGAGCCGCGCCACAAACGTCATACGCGACGGGTTATGGCCGATATTCGCCGGCGTCCGCGTCGCCGTGAATCCGGCGGCGGCGAGCTTGGCCAGCATCTCGGCCTCGTTGTAACGTTGCAGCCCGATCCTGGTGCGGAGCTGTCGATAGTCGGACAGAGCCGTGCGGGCCAGCCCCCGCAGCGCGTCTTTCACGAAGCCATGCTTTGCCGCGAAGCGAAGCAGGGCGATCACGTCGCCGGATAGTCCCACATTCGGTTGCAGGATGTCGCCCAGCACCAGACGGCCGGCCGGCTTGAGCAGACGGCGGATCACAGCGAACGCGGCGTCGAGCGCGTCCGGCGTCATGTACTGTGCGACCGAGTTCATCACCGCCAGATCGACGGATTTCTCGTCCATGTGCCGGAGTTCGTCCAGCGAGCGCACCCGGATTTTTGTGTTGGGAGCGAACCGCACGACCAGCCGGCCGCGAACGCCCGGCGCGGGCTCCGCGAGGATAAGCCGGCCGCAGGCATCGGCCACCGTTTCCGCAGAGAGCGCTTCGCCGCAGGCGTAGTCCAGCACGACGGAATGCTTCGACGGGATGTAGCCGACGATGTCCCGGGCAATGGTCCTAAAATGCACGTCGCGGTGCAGCTTGCTGACGTAAATCGTGTGGGGAGAGTCGTAGTACTCGATCCAGTCATTCATGACGGTCTGAGCCAATCTTCGTGTTCCGCGTCCGGAACCTGTCGCAGAATAGCACGTTAGCGAGCTGTCGCAGAATAGCGCGTTATCAGGGTCAGGAGCGGTTTTCCGGCCTCGCATCGCGCGCCGCAAATCCCAATTCATCTGCTTTTTCATAACAGGAGGGTGCATCGTGACCCAAGCCAAAAGTTCCACTTCGCAGCGGAAAGTCAATCCCGATCTGGACACGCCGACCGATCTTCCGCAGGAAGGCGTCGACAAGATTTCAGCCGCCATGAACACTCTTCTGGCCGATACCTTTGCGCTCTACCTCAAGACCAAGAACTTCCATTGGCATGTCAGCGGCCGGCATTTCCGCGACTATCATCTGCTGCTCGACGAGCAGTCGGAGCAGATTTTCGGCACTACAGACGATATCGCCGAGCGGGTTCGCAAAATCGGCGGCACGACGCTACGTTCGATCGGTCAGGTCGCGAAGCTGCAGACGTTGAAGGACAACGACGAGAGCTTCGTTCCGCCGGGGGAGATGCTGCGCGAACTGATGAACGACAACAAGGCGCTCGTCGCCACGATGAAGAAGGCCCACGACGCCGCCGACAAATACGAGGATGTGGCGACCACCAGCGTGCTGGAAAATTTCATCGACGAGGCCGAACGACGGACCTGGTTCCTGTTCGAGGCCAGTCGTCAGGAAGGCGGCAACGAGGCCTGATCGGGGCTGCACGGCGCAGCCCATCGCGGAATCCAGCAGCGTCGCGGCGAAGCCGCCGTGCACGCTGCCGAGTCGATGCCGCTCATCGAACCCGCTTCAATTGACTGGATCGTCCGCCGGAGCCTGTCATCGGGCCGGCGAAGCCGGACCCGTCGGCGGACGATCACGCGACCTACGCCCGCTTGTTCTCGCGCATCAGTTCCGCGAAGCGCTTGAACAGGTAGTGCGAGTCGCGCGGCCCCGGCGAAGCCTCCGGGTGATACTGCACGGAGAACACCGGCTTGCCCTCGAGTTCGATGCCGCAGTTGGAGCCGTCGAACAGCGAGATGTGGGTCTGCTTCGCGCCCTTCGGCAGCGTTGCCTCGTCTACGGCAAAACCATGATTCATGGAGGTGATCTCCACCTTACCGGTGGTCTCGTCCCGGACCGGATGATTGGCGCCGTGATGGCCCTGATGCATCTTTTTCGTCTTCGCGCCGACCGCGAGACCGAGCATCTGGTGGCCCAGACAAATGCCGAAGGTCGGCGTGCCCGACTCGATCACTTTGCGGATCATCGGCACGGCGTACTTGCCGGTCTCGGCCGGATCGCCGGGGCCGTTCGACAGGAACACGCCGTCGGGCTTCATCGCCAGAATGTCTTCAGCCGAAGTGGTCGCCGGCACCACCGTGATCTTGCAGCCTTCGCCGGCGAGCAGGCGCAGGATGTTGCGCTTGATGCCGTAGTCGACAGCGACGACGGTGAATTCCGGCTTGTCCTGCCGGCCAAATCCCTCGCCCCACACCCATGGCGTCTCGTCCCAAGTGTAGCGCTGGCTCGATGTCACCATCGGCACCAGGTCCATGCCTTCGAGGCCCGGCCACTCGCGCGCCTCCTCTTTCAATCCGTGCAGATCGAACTTGCCGTCCTTGGCGTGCGCGACCACCGCGTTGGGCATACCCTTGGTGCGGATCAGCGCGGTCAGCGCGCGGGTGTCGATGCCGGAGATGCCGATGATGCCGCGCGCCCTGAGCCAGGCGTCGAGGTGTTTGGCGGCACGGTAGTTCGAGGGTGAGGTGATGGCGCTGCGCAGGATGACGCCGCGCGCGCCCGGCGTCGCCGCCATGTTCACCGTTTCGATGTCCTCGTCGTTGGTGCCGACGTTGCCGATATGCGGGAAGGTGAAGGTAATGAGCTGCCCGGCATAGGAGGGATCGGTGAGGATTTCCTCGTAGCCGGTCATCGCGGTGTTGAAGCAGACTTCCCCGACCGCCTGGCCCTCCGCGCCGAGGCCGAAGCCTTCGAGCACGGTGCCGTCGGCGAGCACGAGGAGCGCGGTCGGCTTGAGATCCGGCCAGGCTGAAGCGTTTTCCGATGTGGTCATGAGCGCATTACATAGCCCCGCTACCGCACCGCGTCAAACTCCGGTTGTCTCGCGTCCCAACGCGGCTTACACCGGGTTTGAGATGAAGAATTCGGCGGTGTTCCACGCCGCAAGGGGAGGCTTCCGATGCTGCGCGACGACATCAACAACGCCGTCAAGGAGGCGATGAAGGCCAGGGACGAGCGCAAGCTCTCCACGCTGCGCATGATCAACTCCACCATCAAGAATGCCGACATCGAGGCGCGCGGGCAGGGCAAGCCGCCACTGTCGGACGGCGATCTGCTTGGCATTCTGCAGAAGATGATCAAGCAGCGCCAAGAGTCGGTCGAACTCTACGAAAAGGGCGGCCGCGAGGAACTGGCCGCGCAGGAGCGTGCGGAAATTCTCGTGATCTCCGCCTATCTGCCGAAGCAGATGTCCGACAATGAGGTCAAGGCCGCCGTCGCTGCCATCATTGCCGAGACCGGAGCGGCCGGCATCAAGGACATGGGCAAGGTGATCGGCGCGCTGAAGGCGAAATACGCCGGGCAGATGGATTTCGGCAAGGCCAGCGGCGTGGTGAAGGCCGCGCTGACGGGATGATCCCTTCTCGTGCTCCGGACGCGCGGCAACGCGTCGCGCAGGCGACGTGGCGCGTTGCTGATCCCTTTGACAGTCTGCCGATGGCCGCGACCGGAAATGTGTTGCGGCGCGAGTTGCGTGCGCGCGGCTGAATTGGTCTCGGTCCCCTCGCAGAAATAGTTCAATTCCCGCGCCGGAACGACGTTCCGCGCGTCGCGTTGTCGCTTCACCAAGCAGGAGGCGCACATGGGCTTCGGACGCGGACTTCTTCTCTGGCTGATCGGGATTCCGATCCCGTTGATCATCCTCGTCGCCATCTTCATGCATCACTGAGCTTAAGCGAGGAACGCCATGAGCATCGGCACAATCATTCTGATTATTCTTATTATTGCGTTGCTGGGCGGCTTCAGCGGCGTCGGCGGCGGTCCGTTCTATGGAACGGGCTACTACGGCGGCGGTGGTCTCGGGCTGGTGATCGTCATCCTGCTCATCCTGCTCCTGATGGGGCGCATCTAGCGACCCTCCGCGACAGACGGTTTGAAGCGGTGCAAAGGCCCCGGACCTCCGGGGCCTTTGCCGTATCGGATGCGGTCCTGAGAATTTTACGCGTACGACGATTGCTGCGTGATCAGCGTCGCCTCGATCTCGCGCAGAATCCGCGTCTGCCGCTCCGCCCACCGGGCTTGCCCGGCTTTTTCTCCGATCAAATCCTGCCTGATCTCGATGCCGGTGTTCATCAGCCCGCGCGCCTCGCCATGCACCGGAATGGTGTAGTCGGTTAAGTCGCTCACCGCGTAGGGTTTGTTGTCGCCGACCACGAGATCGCCCTCGGCACGCAGCAGCGACAGCAGCAGGTGCGGCAGAACCGTGCTGCGGTGGTAGAGCGTGCCGACATGCCAGGGCCGCGCGACCCCGGCATAAACCGGTGTGAAACTGTGCAACGAAACCAGTACGGTGGCTCGGCGCCGCGTCAGCCGGCCGTCGATCGCCTCTTTGATTCGGCGATGGTAGGGCTCGAAGATCGCGCGTCGTCGCGCGGCGGCCTCGGCCTGCGAAATGCCCTCGTTGCCCGGAATGACCGTGGCTTCGCTGAGTGCCGGAATCGAGCTTGCGACACCCGGCGGCCGGTTGCAGTCGATCACCAGCCGCGAATAGCGCTGCGCGATCAGATGAGCGTCGAGCGCCGCCGAAACCCGCTCGGCGACAGCGGCAATCCCGATGTCCCATGCGATATGCCGTTGCCGTTCGCTTTCCGGCAAGCCGAGATCGTCAAGCGCGTCGGGAATCATGCGGCCATAGTGGTCGCAGGTCAGCAGGAAGGGCGAAGCGCCGGAAACGTTGTGTTCGAGGACGGGAGAAACCGGATTGCCGCCAACGCGCAGATAGGGGGCGTGTCCGCCTTCCGATTCCATCTCAGGTCTGCGGTTTTCGTCCGGCGGCGTCTGCTGCATGAGGTTCCGGTTATAGCAGGATGAGGTTTGATGGAATCATCATGCCCGACTTTAATACCGTGATACCCGTCTTGTAACGTTGAGTCCGATCGATGCGATGCCGCGCTTCGATCGGCTACGCCCGCCCGCCGCGAAATAATTTAATGGCGAACACGCTTTTGTGGATGGCTGTGGAAAAAGAGGATACTTTAAGAACAAATATGGTACAGTGTTGGAAGTACATGGCTGATTCGTCCTGCTTACAGTAGACGCAGCTGTACCCGCCGCCAACATTGAGTGAGACGGCGTATGCGTTTTCCGCCCAGCTTTATTGATGAGGTCAAGGCCCGCCTTCCGGTTTCGGAAGTCGTGAGCCGGCGCGTGAAGCTGAAACGCGCGGGACGGGAATTCAAGGGGCTGTCGCCGTTCCAGCAGGAAAAGACGCCGTCGTTCACGGTGAACGACCAGAAGCAATTCTACCACGACTTCTCGACCGGCAAGCACGGGAACATCTTCGACTTCGTGATGGAGACCGAGGGTGTTTCCTTTCCCGAAGCGGTCGAGCGGCTTGCGGCGATGGCGGGACTTCCGCTTCCGCGCAACTCGAGGGAAGACGAGCAGCGGGAGCAGCGTCAAAAATCCCTGTTCGAGGTCATGGAGCTTGCGACCACATATTTTGAGCAGAATCTCGCGTCGCGTGGTGGCGCGCAAGCGCGCGGTTATCTGTCGGATCGTGCGATTGCCCCGTCCAGCATCGTCGAGTTCCGGATCGGTTACGCCACCGCAGATCGCTTCGCATTGAAGGAATATCTGGGATCGAAAGGCGTCCCGGTCGAAGACATGATCGAAGCCGGCCTGTTGATCGCCGGAGATGATATTCCCGTTCCCTACGATCGCTTTCGCGACCGGGTCATGATTCCGATTCATGACCAGCGCGGCCGTGTCGTCGGATTCGGCGGCCGTGCTCTCAGACAGGACGTTCAGCCCAAGTATCTGAATTCCCCCGAAACCTCGATCTTTCATAAAGGCTCGATCGTCTTCAACTTCCACCGCGCGCGCCAGCCGGCGCACGAGGCCAATTCGGTGGTCGCGGTCGAAGGTTACATGGATGCCATCGCGGTCTATCAGGCCGGGATCAAGGCCGTGGTCGCCACCATGGGGACCGCGTTTACGGAAGAGCAGATAGCCACGCTATGGCGATTGTCTCCCGAGCCGGTGGTTTGCTTCGATTCGGATCGCGCAGGCATCGCGGCCGCTTATCGATCCATCGACCGCATCCTGCCCTTGCTTCGCGTCGGAAAGACGTTCCGCTTCGTGTTCATGGACGAACAGAAAGACCCCGACGACCTGATTCGGGAAAAAGGCGTCGAGGCATTCAGAAGCGTTTTGTCGGGCTCCTTGCCGTTGTGGGACGTGCTTTGGCAGCGCGAGACGGACGGCCAGGACGTCCGGACTCCCGATAGGCAAGCTGCATTGGAACAGAAGCTCTACGCGCTGGTCCGGACCATTCAGGACCCGGCCGTCAACACGGCTTTCTTTAGAACCTCCCGGATGCAGCTCGCCAACCTATTTTGGCAAGTCAATCGAGGGCCCACCCGCAAGAACAAAGAAGCGGGCTCGAAATTTAATCCGCAACTCAAGCTTGACGGAGAAGGGCAGCGCTCGGGGCTGCAAAAGGTCGTTCTCGGGATGCTCGTCGAATATCCTGAACTGCTCGAAGACAAGCGGGACTCCGTCTTGCGCTTGCAATTCCCCGAGAAACTCGATGTTTTTTTGACAAGTCTCTTTCAGTTGCTGGTTACTGACGCAAAGCTGTCCGTCTCGGATATTTGGACGAAACTTAAACCCGCATTTTATGACACGCTGCAAACCGTTCACGGAGAAGCGGGCGACGGAAAACGGCTCGGGCATCGGCTGTTTGAGCGCTTTCCAATTTTAAGTCGCGATCCGCCGTCCGATTTTGTGTCCGGATGCCTGGATCACTTCATCAAAATCCTCCATCGGCACGAGCTGGACGATGACATCCAGCGGGCCAGGCTCGACGCGGGGCAGGGAGACGAATCGGCCGTCGCGCGACTGTTGAGTCTGGTTCGGGAAGGTCACGCCGAACAGGAAGGCATCAGTGCCGAGGGAGTGGCGTTATCGGAGTGGGCGGAAGACATCATCCGCATATGGGCGCCCCAAAGCGGGACGATGCACCTTGCTGCGTGAGCGGGGGGGGGGGGGGGCGGGGGTGAATCAGGCTTCCTTTCCACCGGTGCGGCTTTCGCCTGAGGGGAGGCGTGCCCTGGGGCAGGAACTCGCCCGTTGCGGTGCGGTCGAACGGCGGCGGAATTCCGACGGCGCTGGCCTCGGGTCCGACGGAGAATGGGGGGCCGGGCGACTGGCTCGAAAATTGCGGCCGAACCGTCCGGACGTCCCGGGAACAAAGCTTGGGCGACGCTTCAGCCGCCTGATACCGGCCGATCGGCTTGTAACGTCAGCGGCACTTCTTATTTAGGGAATTACCTAGGGAACGGAACGACGTCGAACCATCGGTCGGGGCGCGGACGAAGCGATGCAAACCCAGCTTGGCTGCGCGATCAAGGCCCGCCTGCCGAAGGTCGTCCGCACCATGATGGAACCGGACCATGGTGGAACCGGGCGGGAAATCTCTGGTCGCGGCGCGGAGTGAAGCAAAATTGATACGGGACGGCGGCGCCCGGAATCGTGAAAAGACTCGCCAAATCCAAGCTTTGGCGGCAAAAACAGGGTTAATAGAAAGTCAAGACCTGACAGGCTAGGTCATCCGACACGTAGTCCAGCGCGGATACGATCATTCGGCGGAAAGGGTTGACGGGGTGGCGAGATTGCGCCGCCCTTTGTGCGTCGTGAGCGACGCAAATCAAAGCGCCGGACGCGGCGCGGGTTTCACGGGGGAAGCGGGCGCGCTTCCCGCATGAGTGCGTTTCAGGAGCTGTGAATGGCGAGCAAGGCAAAGACGCTGCAGGTCAAGGACAAGGAAAAAGACGACAAGGCAGCCGACGCCCCCGAGAAGGATGCTGCGGACGCGCCGTCGCCGCTGCTCGACCTGTCCGACGCCGCCGTCAAGAAGATGATCAAGCAGGCCAAGAAGCGCGGCTTTGTCACCTTCGACCAGCTCAACGAAGTGCTGCCGTCCGACACCACCTCGCCGGAGCAGATCGAGGACATCATGTCGATGCTCTCGGATATGGGTATCAACGTGTCCGAGTCCGACGAGGCCGACAGCGAGGACGAAAACAAGGAGGAGGCCGAGGACGAGACCGACAACGAGTTGGTCGAAGTCACGCAGAAGGCCGTCACCGAGGTCAAGAAGTCGGAGCCGGGCGAACGCACCGACGATCCCGTGCGGATGTACCTGCGCGAGATGGGCACTGTCGAGCTGCTGTCGCGCGAGGGCGAGATCGCCATCGCCAAGCGCATCGAGGCCGGCCGCGAGGCGATGATCGCGGGGCTCTGCGAAAGCCCGCTGACCTTCCAGGCCATCATCATCTGGCGCGACGAACTCAACGAGGGAAAAATCTTCCTGCGCGACATCATCGACCTCGATGCGACCTATGCCGGCCCCGACGCCAAGAACAACATGAACCCGGCGTTGCTCGGGGCGCCGACCGGCCCCGACGGCCAGCCGCTGCCGGCGGGCGACGCCGCCGCGGCATCGGGCGAGGGCGACCTCGGCGCCACCGTGACCGCCCCCCCCGCAGCACCGCCGTCGCCGACCCCGTTCCGTGCGGTGCGGGGTGCGCCGGCCGGAGCTGGCGACCGGGACGAAAAGGATCAGACCGGGGCCGCCGAAGGCGAGATGGAGGAGGACGACTTCGACAACCAGATGTCGCTCGCGGCCATCGAGGCCGAGTTGAAGCCGAAGGTGGTCGAAACCTTCGACAAGATCGCGGACAACTACAAGAAGCTGCGCCGCCTGCAGGAAGCCGACATCTCCAACCAGCTCCAGAGCGAAACGCTCTCGCCGAATCAGGAGCGCCGCTACAGGAAGCTAAAGGACGAGATCGTCGTCGAGGTGAAGTCGCTGCGGCTCAACCAGGCGCGCATCGACTCGCTGGTCGAGCAGCTTTACGACATCAACAAGAGGCTCGTCTCGTTCGAGGGGCGCCTGTTGCGGCTTGGCGACAGCCACGGCGTCGCGCGCGAGGACTTCCTGAGGAATTACCAGGGCTCGGAGCTGGATCCGAAGTGGATCAACCGGGTCTCGAAGCTGTCAGCGAAGGGCTGGAAGAATTTCGTTCATCACGAGAAGGACCGCATCAAGGAGCTGCGCGGCGAGATCCAGCAGCTCGCGGCGCTGACCGGGCTCGAGATCGGCGAATTCCGCAAGATCGTGCACAGCGTGCAGAAGGGCGAGCGCGAGGCCCGCCAGGCCAAGAAGGAAATGGTGGAGGCGAACCTGCGCCTCGTCATCTCCATCGCCAAGAAGTACACCAATCGCGGCCTTCAGTTCCTCGACCTGATCCAGGAAGGCAACATCGGCCTGATGAAGGCGGTGGACAAGTTCGAGTACCGCCGCGGCTACAAGTTCTCGACCTATGCGACCTGGTGGATTCGGCAGGCGATCACGCGCAGCATTGCGGATCAGGCACGCACCATCCGCATCCCCGTGCACATGATCGAGACCATCAACAAGATCGTGCGCACCTCGCGCCAGATGCTGAACGAGATCGGCCGCGAGCCGACGCCGGAGGAACTCGCCGAGAAGCTCGGGATGCCGCTGGAGAAGGTGCGCAAGGTTCTCAAGATTGCCAAAGAGCCGTTGTCGCTGGAGACGCCGGTCGGCGACGAGGAAGACAGCCACCTCGGCGATTTCATCGAGGACAAGAACGCGGTGCTCCCCATTGACGCCGCGATCCAGAGCAATCTTCGTGAAACAACGACGCGAGTTCTCGCGTCGTTGACCCCGCGCGAAGAAAGAGTGCTGCGTATGCGCTTCGGCATCGGCATGAACACCGACCACACGCTGGAGGAAGTCGGCCAGCAGTTCTCGGTGACACGCGAACGCATCCGCCAGATCGAGGCCAAGGCATTGAGAAAACTCAAGCACCCGTCAAGGAGCCGCAAATTGCGGTCGTTCCTCGACAACTAAGCAAGCCATGTCCCCGGACGATGCGGAGCATCGATCCGAGGATGAAGCACCCCTCGCGTTCGCGCAAGCTGCGCAGCTTCCTCGGCAACTCATGTTGTCATACCGGGCGCGGTGCAGCACGCAGTGTTGCACCGCAGACCCGGGATCGCGAAGAACGGTGCGGTATTCGTCATATTGCTCGGCATAGCCGTTCGAAGCCGCCACCGGCGCCGCACGGCTTGAGGGCGCCGCGTCAGTCCATCGGTTCGTCCGGCGGATGGCGCGGGTCGTAGACGTGAGGCCGGTTGCTGCCGATCTTCTTCCAGAACGGCCAGATGAACGTGGCGCCGGCCGTCAGCGGGCCGAGCGCGCGCCATTCGTGCAGGTCAACCACCAGCACCGCCGGCGTCGCCACGAACAGCAGCGCCGTTATCACGCCGAGTGCCACCATCACATTGCGGTACGTCTGCGAGACACCGACGGTGAAGCGGATGCTGCCTTCCGGTGCGTCCGCGAGGCGCAGGTGCAGCGCGCGGACGAAATCGCGATAGACCGGTGTCCGGGCATGGTCGACCTTGCCGGTGGTGCCCGCGTCGGTGACCACGAGAAAGCGGCCGCCGCGAAAATCGATGCGGCATTTGCTGACGGCATCCTTGCCATCGGTGCCGGGCATATTCACGGAGACGATGTCGGTCCAGAGTTGCCGGCCTGCTTCGCCATCGTCGGTGCGCCAGGCGATAGCAGAGTCGCGCCCGCCGTCGATCAGCGTTAGGCCGCGGCTCGCACTGCGCCAGAACAAGCGTTCGCCGTTCACCAGGTAATGCAGATCATAGGCCGTCGAGGCCGTGTCGGGCGCTGGCTCGGTCATGGGGGGAGCATAGCGGATTTTCGCTGGGCGTCGAGGTGTTCGCACGCTGCGGTCCCAGCGTGTGGTCCGGGAGGCGCGAATCAAAAAACGACGGCCTGGGCCGTTTTTGAACATTCATGCTCACCGCGGAGCCGGCTCGACGCGCTCCGGCTCACGCTCTGCTTTCTCCTCGTTCTCCGCGTCGCTCTCCTGCACAAAGCCTTCCGGCACACCGACGGACGGATCGGCGGGGTCGAGTTCGTCCGAGGTCACCACGCCGCCAACCGGCGCGGTGGTGACGAGATCGAAGTCGGTCTTGTCGGCGTGTTCGGATGGCGCCTGCACGCACATGCGATACAGCACGTAGAACGCGAGCGCGGCCTCCACCAGCGCGGTGAACAGGAACAGCCGGCGCGGTCCTTCGAGCGTGATGAAGGCGGTGGCGGCCAGCGGTCCGATCACCGAGCCGAGGCCGCTCGCGAGCAGAACGGTGGCGGCGGTCGCCACCATGTCGTGGGCCGGCGTCTTGTCGTAGGCATGGGCGGCGGCGAGCGAATAGCCGGGCAGCGCCAGCGCGCCGAACAGGAAGCCGAAGGTCAGCATCAGCGGCCCGGTGGCGGCGAGCTGCCATAACGCGAAGCCGGTCGCGGCCGCGCCTACCAGCAGCGCCAGCAGCACCTTGCGGCGGTCGATGCGGTCCGACAGCCGCCCCGCCGGCCACTGTGCCAGCGCGCCGGCCAGTACCGCGATGCTCATGAACAGCGCGACCTCGCCGTGATCGAGCCCGGCGCCGGCGGCTGATATCGGGGCCAGTGCCCAGAAGGCACCGTTGGCGATGCCGATGGCGAAGGCGCCGATCAGCGCCACCGGCGCGGCGTCGTAGAGCTGGCGCGGCTGCAGGCGGAACAGCGTCACCGGCGCGGGCTGCGCCGAGCGGGTCAGCGCTACCGGCACGATGGCGAGCGCGGCGAGGATCGCCGCCAGCATGAACGCGCCGTCGCTCTCGATCGGATAAAGATTGATGAGCGATTGCCCGCCGGCCACCGCGAGATAGTTCACGATCACATAGGTCGACATCACGAAACCGCGCGTGGCGTTGGTGGCGCCGTCGTTGAGCCAACTCTCGAGCACGAGATAGAAGCCGGCGAGCGCGAAGCCGGTGAGGAGACGGAACAGGCTCCATGCCACCGGCTGCGGCGCCAGCGCATAGGCAAGCGTGGTTGCGGCGGCGACTGCGACCATCGCGGTGAAGGTACGGATGTGGCCGACGCGCAGCACCACATGCGGCGCGAACAGACAGCCGGCAACGAAGCCGACATAGTAGGCCGAGCCCATCAGGCCGAGCGCGACGGTCGAGAAGCCGTCGGCCTGTCCGCGCAGCGGCAAGAGCGTGAACTGCACGCCGTTGCCGGTGAGCAGCAGCGCCGCGGCGAGCAGCAGCGAGGCGATTGGGCGAAGGTTACGCAGGATCAATGCATCGTCCGTCGAAGACTCGTTGAACCGATGGAGCAGCAGGATGATCTGGATTGATGCAACGGCGCCATCCTGAGGTGCGAGCGCAGCGAATCTCGAAGAACTGCCGCCGCCCTTCGAGACTCCATGCTCCGCACGAAGCATCTTCGGGGTGACGGCACCCGGTTCAACTTCAATTCATCTTTATACAGGGCAAAGGCAACGAAAGTGCGGCGCCGCGGCGGGCGTGCCGACGAAGAACAATGCGGCGATGACGCCGATCACCGTGATGACGGTGTGACGGCGTTCGGCGTCAAGAATGTCCTTGGCAAAAGCGTTCGTCGCCTCGGCGCGCCCTCAGATGCGCAATTGCTTACCGGGGAATGGCGAAAGGGATGAAATGCGGCAGATTTTTTCTTCAGTCTTCCCTGGAGGGGCGGATCGGTTCGTATCGTCGGATACGCGACGGGGTACCCTCCAGGGGAGGGTAGAGCCCCATGAGTTACTTCTTCTTCGCGCCGACGCGGCTGATGATCTTGATCACGGGCGGCGGGCGTCCGCCCTTCTCGGCGATCTCCCGGTCCTGCTCGACAATGAAGGCGCGTGCCGGTTCGTCGCCCTCAAGGCCGCCGAGCAGTTCGTTCGGCACGCGGCGGTTGGAGCGCTGCGAGCCGTCCTCATAAAGGACATTGAAAAAGGCGAACTCGCCCTTCGGGTTGGTTCCTGGTTTCTTCGGCATGCGGGGCTTGTCGGACAGGATGCGGCGCAAGTCAAAGCAAAAGTCGAAGCAAATGCCTGCGCCGGTGCGGCGGCGGGGCCATGACAGGCCTGCAAACGGCCGGCCCACGAGGGCCGCTTTTGACGACGATCGGTGTGGCATGGCAGGATGGCGACGGCGCAGGCAAAACAGGACGTTCAAACATGCTCAGATATGGTTTGGCCCTTACGGTCGGCGTCTGGCTCGCAGGCGGCTTGCTGGGTGGCGCGGCGCAGGCCGCGCAATGCGGCGGCGACTTCAACGGGTTTCTCTCCGCGATGTCGCGGGAAGCCGCCGCGGACGGTATTTCGCAGGGCGTGATCTCGCAGGCGCTCGGCGGCGTGCAGCAGGACCAGGCGGTGCTGAATTTCGACCGGCGCCAGCGCGGCACCTTCCGCAAGAGCTTCGAGCAATATGCCGCGACCCGCGTCGGCGCCGGCCGCATCAAGGGCGGGAAGGCGATGCTCATGCGTCACGCCTCGCTGCTGTCGCGGATCGAAAAGCAGTTCGGCGTGCCGCCGGAGATTCTTGTCGCGATCTGGGGGCTGGAAAGCGATTTCGGCCGTGGCGACATGGGCAAGCTGCCGGTGTTTCGGGTGCTTGCCACCATGGCGCATGACTGCCGGCGCACGGAGCTGTTCCAGCGCGAGCTTCTGGCGGCGCTCAAGATCGTACAGCGCGGCGACCTGCGCCTCAACGACATGGTCGGCGCCTATGCGGGCGAGATCGGGCAGACCCAGTTTCTGCCCTCGTCCTACATCAAGTACGGCGTCGATTATGACGGCAACGGCCATGTCGACCTGCGGCATTCGGTGCCGGACGTGCTGGCCTCGACCGCGAACCTTCTGAGGGCCAACGGCTGGAAGGCCGGCGGCGACTATCACCAGGGTTCGGCCAATTTCGAGGCAATGCGGGAATGGAATCGCTCCGAGGTCTACCGCAGGACCATCGGCTATTTCGCCGACAAACTGGCCGGACAGTAAGGTCGGCTATGGCTGCAACCGTGCGACCTGGCGGCTGAGCGCGCGGCCGGCCTCGGTGACGTTGGAATCCGACTGGTGTGAGAAAACCGACGCCGGTGGTGTTGAGTGGGCTTGGCCATCCGTAATGGCGTACACGACTGAGCCGGGCCACGCGCCGCCCACTCTGGAAAGCTCGGGCGAAGCGAACCCCACCCGAGCCGCTGCAAAGCTTACTTCTTCTTTTTCTTCACGGCCTTTTTAGCCTGCTTCGCCGTCTTCTTCGCTTTCTTAGCCATAATATCCTCTTGGGGTTAAATGGTTGAAACGCGACTTCGAGGCGTGCTCGGCGGATGGCTAGCCTCGCAACAGCCTCGGAAACTGATCCGAACAGATTCGGTTTCACTTGTCGTTGCGCCGTCACGCCGTCGTCATCCTGTTATCCACAGGTGTTGCGCAGCGCGAGACCGGCCGGGCGACCATCGTGCGAGGCGACGGACGGGCGCGGCATTCATTGTTTCAAAACCACGGCGGCTGGTTGTTTCATCGCGGTGAGGTTCCGTTAAGCGCTGCTGCTGCACGTTGTCCGGACGACGGGGAAGTCGTGGGAACAACCAGAAGAGGCGGGGCGGCGCGCGCTCCGAACTCGCGGATGCTGAGCGTACCGACGCTGTGGGTCGTGTTCGTCGTGAATTTCATGGCGTTGGGTCTGGTCTGGACCTACGTCATGCGGAGCTATCCGACGCTCGTGGCCGCACGATATTGGGCCTCGGCTGCCTACGTCGCCGCCTTTTTTACCGCGGTATCGATGCTGCGCGGTCAAGTCGATTCAATGCTGCCTCTGGTGTTCGGGGGTGGCGGGTTGATCTTTGCGATCTGCATTTACACGATGGGGATTCAACGCTTCTACGAGCGGCCCGTCTCCTGGCAAGCGATGCTTGTCACGGTCGGGTTGAGCGTCGCGGGACTGGCCTTTTTCCTGTACGTGCACGACGATATCCGGATGCGCATTTTCATCTATTCGACGGCTCAGGCAGTGCCGATCGGCATGACGCTGAGGATCGTGCTGTCGCGCAGGGAAGGTCGCATCAATTCGGGAGCCCAACTCGCGGCCATCGTTAGCGTGCTCATCATTTGCGTCAGCGCGGTCAGATCGGTTTGTGCATTTTTGAACATCGGCGGTGGAGTGTCCTACGTCAACTTCAACGGCCTTCAGGCGGCTTTGATTTTAGGTCTCGTGTTCCTGTCGATGACCTGGAATTTCGGTTTTCTGCTGATGGCGATCGATCGGCTGCGCAATGAAGTTGCCGACCTCGCGCTGGTGGATGACCTCACCGGCGTCGCCAACCGAAGGCAGCTGCTGGGGCGGCTGGAGGAGGCGTGCGCAATGTCGCAACGGAGCGGCGAACCTTTCGCGCTCCTCGTGATCGACCTCGACGGCTTCAAGCAGATCAACGACACCCATGGTCACGCCGCCGGCGATGCCTGCCTGCGGCATTTCACGCTGATGACGCAGATGCGGTTACGGCCGGGCGATCTGCTGGCGCGAACCGGCGGTGACGAGTTTTGCATCCTCCTGCCGACCACAACGCTGCGCGAGGGCGCAATGATCGCGCGGCGCGTGCTGGATGCGTGCCGTGAAGACGCCGCCGGATGCGCCGGCGCCGATGTCCCCATCGCGGCATCGATCGGCGTCGCTCAATGGACAAAGGAGATCGGAAGCTGTTCGGAGCGTCTGCTCGCCGCCGCCGATCATGCCCTCTACGCCGCCAAGAATCAGGGAAGAAACCGGTATGCGAGCTGCGATTCCGCACCATCGATCGTTCCGGATTTCTCGCCGGAGCAGGCGGCGCTGGATCAGAAGGCGTAACGCCGCGAGAGCATTTCCCGACTAGAGCCTTTTCGCTTCCGATGGAATCAGAAGCGGGCTCTATCATTTTGATTTGACGCGTTTTCTTCACGCGAACCGGTATCCATCCTCGGGTCAAGCCCGAGGACATGCTTCGTTCGAAAACGCTCTTAAGTGGAATCCCGTTCGCGCGAAGAAAATACTCTCAATCAATAACTTGCATATCCTGATCGCGAAACCGGTATCCACTTTTGCGGAACGCATCGGCGATCCCTCCTGCCGCAAACAAAAAGGCCGGCGTTGCCGCCGGCCCTGATTTCCTGAACCGAAGCTGTTAGCGTTAGAGGGCAGCTTCCAGAGCGGCTTGCTCCTGTCGTGCGATCGTGGTCTTCACCGCCGATTGCACCTTCTCGAAAGCGCGAACCTCGATCTGCCGCACGCGCTCGCGCGACACATTGAATTCGGCGGCGAGATCTTCCAGCGTCATTGGCTCATCCGCGAGGCGTCGTGCCTCGAAGATGCGGCGCTCGCGCGGGTTGAGCACGCCCATCGCGCCGGTCAACGCCTGACGCCGATGATTGAGCTCCTCGTGCTCGGCCATGATAGCTTCCTGGGTGGGCGAATGATCGACCAGCCAGTCCTGCCATTCACCGGCCTCGCCATCGTCGCGGATCGGTGCGTTGAGCGATGCATCGCCACCGAGGCGGCGGTTCATGTCGACAACGTCCTGCTCCGTGACGCCGAGACGCTTGGCGATCAGCTTGACCTGATCCGGGTGCATATCTCCCTCTTCAAGCGCGGAAATCTTGCTCTTCGCCTTGCGCAGGTTGAAGAACAACTTCTTCTGGTTCGCGGTGGTGCCCATCTTCACGAGCGACCACGAACGCAGGATATACTCTTGTATCGACGCCTTGATCCACCACATGGCGTATGTGGCGAGGCGGAAGCCCTTTTCGGGCTCGAACCTCTTCACCGCCTGCATCAGGCCGACGTTGCCTTCCGAAACGACTTCGGAGATCGGCAAGCCGTAGCCGCGATAGCCCATGGCGATCTTGGCCACGAGTCGCAGGTGGCTGGTGACAAGATGATGCGCCGCCTCGCGATCGTCATGTTCGCGCCAACGTTTGGCGAACATGTACTCCTGATGCGGTTCCAGCATCGGGAACTTGCGGATTTCTGCGAGGTAACGGGAAAGACCGGATTCTCCGTTGAGAATCGGCACGGTAGCTGTACGGGCCATTGTAGCGCCCTCCAGTGGTTCAGGCTCCCGACAGCGGCGAGCCCGGCAGGTGGTCCCTTTGTTAAAGCCGACCGCGCTGCGATGTTCCACGTTGGGTATTCAACGTAGGCGTAACATATACCAGACTAGTCAGAAAAGGGAAGAACAAAAAGGGATTACGATCCTGTAATGCCTCCATAACCATTTGGTATAGCTATACTTTCCTGGAATCATGCGTCATTCCGTCGCCGCCAAAGCCGTCTGAAGCAGAAGTAAATCCTCCGGCAGCGCTGCTTCCCAACGCAGAATTTCTCCGGTCCTGGGATGCTCGATGGCCAGGAGATATGCGTGCAGCGCCTGCCGCCCGAGGGCGTCGAGGGCGGTCCGGGCCGAAGGTCCAAGCTGATTGGCCTTGGTTTTGAAGTGCGGGCCATAGACGCCGTCGCCCATCAAGGGGTGGCCGGCATGGGCGAGGTGTACCCGGATCTGATGGGTGCGACCGGTCTCAAGTTGGCAGGCGAGGAGGGCAGCGACCGGTTTGCCGTCTCGGCCGTTGAAGGCCTTTCGCACCTCCCAGTGGGTGATCGCTTCGCGCCCGCTTGCGCGCACGGCCATTTTCTCGCGGGCATAAGGGTGGCGGTCGATCGGGGCGTCCACGGTACCGTGCGGGCGGTTCGGCAGTCCCCAGGCAAAAGCCAGATAGCCCCGTCGCAACGCGCCGGTGCGTCCGTGATCCGCGAATTGCGCGCTCAGCGACTTGTGCGCGGCGTCGTTCTTGGCAGCGACCATGAGTCCGGTAGTGTCCTTGTCGAGCCGATGCACGATGCCGGGGCGGCAGACGCCGCCAATGCCGGACAGGCTTCCCCCGCAATGCGCAATGAGGGCGTTGACCAGCGTCCCGGCCTCGTGGCCAGCCGCGGGGTGGACGACCAGCCCCTTCGGCTTGTTGACGACGATCAGATCGTCGTCCTCGTAAACGATATCGAGTGCGATGGCTTCCCCTTTCGGCTCTGCCGATATTGCCGGCGGCACGTCGATTGTGATCGTATCCCCGGCGGCGACATGATAAGCGGGGTCGCGAACGGGGGCCGGGTTGATCGCCCCCTTTGCGATAGAGATTTTTGCAACAGAGGGTTTTGCAACAAAGACTTGGCCCGCGAGAATCAGTGATTTCAGGCGCGATCGCGACAGCTCGGGACTGTGAACCGCGAGGACGCGGTCAAGGCGCGCCGACCCCTCGTCGCCCGAGACAACGACCTCAAGCCTTTGACCGCGATCCGACGATGAGTCTTTTGAAGCAGAGTCTTGCATGACCGAGCCTGTTAATCCTGAACCGACGCCGGAACAGGCCGCGCTGTTCGCGCGGGTGCGGCGGCTGATGTTGGTCGCGGGTCTGACCACGGCGCTGGCCGTGGCGGCCGTTCTGATCGCTATCGGCTATCGTCTTTTCCGGGTCGAGGAAAGCAGGCCGGCGACCGACGTCACCGCGATGCTACCGAAGGGAGCCAGGATCACCGCAACCGCCGTCGCGGGGGATCGGGTTGTCGTGACCCTCGATGTCGGTGGTTCCGTCCGGATCCAGACCTTCGACCTACACACCCTGAAGCCAACCGGGACGTTGAAGTTCGCCAGCGAGCCCTGATTCCGGGGTACCTTGCAGCGCGCCGATTTCGAGGCTATTGCCTGTCCTGTACGCTCCCTTCGTCTAGCGGTTAGGACGCGGCCCTCTCAAGGCTGAAACAGGGGTTCGATTCCCCTAGGGAGCGCCAGTAACGGAAAACGCTGTTGATATTAAACGGCTTTTTGCGATTTCCCCAAACGGACGACTGAGGTTTGGGGAGTTTTGTTCTCCGTCTGATCATCGAGCGCCTTGCCAGCACGTCGACCACCACGTCGCCGATCAGCTTCGCGCGTGTAGCGCTCTGCCTCGCCGAGCGTGGTGTGTCCGAGCGCAGCCATGATGTCGTGCGCGCTGACGCCACGATCGGCTAGACGTCGTCCCAACGTCTTTCGCAGACCATGCGGCCGACAATCGAGCGGCAATCCAGCCGCCTTGATGGCGTCGCGCATGAAGCCGCTGAAGCCATCGACAGTGAACGGCTTGCCGAACTCGGTATTGAGCACCGTGATGTGCTTGCGCGGCAATGCATAGACCGCATCCCGGCATCGCTTCGCCATGGTCATCGCGACCTCAACGCCGGTCTTCTGCCGAGAGTATTCGAAGTTGTCTTCGTCGAATTGGTTCCATGTCACTCGGTGGACATCGGCGCGCGCCGTGCCGACATTCAGCATCAACTCATAGGCGGCGCGCTGTCGGGTGCCTACCTTCCAGCGCTTCTCGAACGCCGTGCACTCGCTGTCCGTCCACGAGCGGATCTCCTTGCTCTTCGGTCGCTTGATACCGTCGGACGGATCGGTGTTCAGCCATTCGATGTCGCGTGCGTGACGGATCAGGATGCGAAGCTTCTTGAGCGTATCGAGCGCAGCGCCTGGCGTGTCTGCGAGGGGATCGAGGATCTGCGTCTGGATGCGCTCCTTCGTCAGACCGGACACGCTGCGGTGGCCATGCTCCTTCCGCATCTGATCGATCCGACTGCGATAGCCTTGCTTCGAGGTGTTGCGCAGCGCCTTGAACGCGGTCGATGATAGATATCGGATGATCAGCGCACCAATAGATCGTTCAGCCGCCTTTGCCGGTGTCGGTGCCTGAGACGTCTTTCCTATCGCCTCGGCATACGCGGCGCGAAACTCGTCGCTGTTCGGGTCGGGTGGCAGTTTGATGCGCGGCCCCTTGCCGACGCGGAAAGACAAGTAGACGTGGCCTTTGACCACGTTTCGTTCGACGTTTGGCGGCAGCTTGCGACGCATCATTCCCATCCCACATTCCGGTCATCAAAGCCGGGAATGACGGGATTTCGCCCTCGTGGGGCAACTGATCAATATGGGCATCCAACTCCTTGACGTCCCATGCCTTTCTGTAGGGCGTCAGTTGCCGCGCCTTTGGGAACAGGCCATCCTTCACCAGTTCGTCGAACTTCGTCGGTGACAAACAGGCATACGCCGCCGCTGCCTCTCGACCGATCAGGCGCGGCGCCAAGGTGGGCGGTAGAGCGACCTGTCGCGTCAATTCGCGTGTCTCCCTAGCTTGTACAGCCGCCAGTTCGTCGGTCCGAGGTAATTGTCCTCAGACCAGGTCAACCGCGCCGGTCCGCCGCTCGGCAACTCCCACACACCCTTGCGCTTCGATGTAAGCAGGTCGAAGCCGTTCGGATTCCAACGCATCGCGAACGCGCCAACGTCGGGCTCGATGACCTCGATGATGGTTCCGTCGCGGGGCGCGGTGGATATGTCTTCCCAACGATCCTCGTTCATGGGGCCGTCCTTAACGTCTTTCGCCGCCCTTCCGACGCAAGCCCGTCGGCGCGCTCATTGCCGGCGTGTCCATTGTGCCCGCGGAGCCATGACCATGTCACGGTGCGACCTGACGCCAGCGCATCCAGCGTTCTCCAAAGGTCAGCATTTGGTACCAGACCGTCCTTGCGGCGAAAGTCTTTTCGCGTCCATCCCGCCATCCAGAGCGTCATTCCCTTTTGGAGATACTGACTGTCGGTGTAGATCGTGACCCCGCAGGCCGGAGGCAGCACGGTCAGCGCGACAATGGCAGCCGTCATCTTCATCCGATTGTTTGTGGTGTCGCGGCCGCCACCCCAGAGGTTTATGGGCGGGTTACCGCCGGGATCATCAACATGGGCCACGATCGGGTCTATCGCGCGCGCGACGTGCTGCTCGATGAATGCTTGCTGCTACGCATCCGGGTTGGCAAAGGCCACCACGCGAGCTTGTTCCGTTTAACCTCTCCTATGGTTGCTGCTGCTCTCAGGGAAAGGAAGGAGAAAGAAGGAGGGGGGGAAGGCTTCTATTACATTGGTCGCTGTGGAGGGACCCAGAGATGGGAGGCATGAGGCAGCCTCGGCGGTGCCGGTATGAACGGCGTAACGTTTTCGTCGAAGTGTTACATCGTGGTGTGCGCGGGGTGCGACAGCTTTTTTGAAAGCGAACGTTCGAACCAGCTTACATGCTCACCGGCCTGCCGCGTGAAAGCGCACCGGAACGCCGCCATCACGCGCCTCCGTGTCTTTGCGGACGCTTTGGACGTTTCAGTCGCTGCCATGCAGCAGGCCGAGGCAATACGGCGGCTTCGTTCTGATCTCGCCAATCGGGTTTTAAATCGATCAATTGAGTTCAACGATGCGATGCATCTTGTGGTGGTCGAGTACAGAAAGCAGCTCTTCGCCGCGGTTATCGGCTCCTGCTGACATTCGATGATCTCAGGCGATCAGACTTGACCTACGTCGCGAGGTATCGGGCGGTTGAAGGTAACGCCGACGAACAGGGCGACGCGAGCGGTTAGCCCAGGCCAGGCCAGAATTGCAGCCCCGATTCCGTAGTAAATCAGGATCGATAATACTAGAATTGGTACGTAGTCCGCACGCCAGTAGGCGTAGAAAAGCAGCGAGGCAACAACGATCGAGGCGAGCGCCAGGGACGACGGCGCAAATCGTCGAAGCAGGTAGAAGGTCAGCAACGCCAGCGGCACGAAAACGACCGTAAATTGATATGTATTGAAGAGCACCCGCGACCTACCCTCGCACCCCTCCGAAACGCAACCGCCCCAAAGGACCATGCGGTAGCGCGAGCGGCGTCTGTTCGGGTGGTGGCTAGTGTGAGGGACGATGGATTCCGGGCTCGTCTCGCGTGTCGCCGATTCCCTTGGCTACCATCATAACAAACGTGACGAGCGCCCAAGCAATGAACGCGGACAGAGCCATAGCAATCAAGGTTTTTGACATTGAGCCATCGCCAGTCTGAAATCCTTACGCGGCGCGCTGTGTAATCGGCTCGATTTTATCGAGGTCTTTGCCGATCTGTTCCTTGGCGACTCGAATATCGTAGGAGTTTTGAAGGTTTAGCCAAAGCTCCGTTGTCGTCTCGAAGGCTTTGGCGAGACGCAGGGCTGTATCCGCAGTGATGCCAATCTGTTCATTGGCGATCCGCTCGATCCGAGTGCGCGGAATGCCGCAAGCTTTCGCGAGCTTGCCGGCCGAAAGATGCATCGGGACAAGGAACTCCTCTCGGAGGACTTCCCCAGGGTGCATGGGTGGAAGCTTTTTAGCCATAACGCGAACCTCCGTGGCCGGCTCAGTGGTAGTCGACAAACTCTACGTCCTTCGGTCCTTCATCGGTCCAAACAAAGCAGATGCGGAACTGATCGTTAACGCGGATCGAATGCTGACCCTTGCGGCCTCCGGTCAAAGCCTCAAGACGATTGCCGGGCGGCGCTTTCAAGTCATCGAGAGCCTTGGCCGCATCGAGATAGTTAAGTTTGCGTCGAGCAATCTTGATCAAGTTGGCCGGGAAGCCTTTGCGAACCACGCCATTAAAGGCGTCTTCGGCCAGGCTGTCTTTGAAGCTCCTGATCATGGACAAACGTATCAGCGGTTGATACGTAATGCAATAGCCGCGTATCAAAGATTGATACACAAACGAGCCACCGGAGTGTGGCTATTCCGCAGGAGATTTATCAATGCCCAACCTCGATTCCGGGGCCGCTGGCGTTCGGCTAGGGCATTGACCGTTCACCGCGGCGCGTAGCCGGCCGCAATCCACAAAAATCTGAACCGACCAACCCATCTTCCGGGAGCGCAAACCTATGAGCGAACGAGTCCAGCTTCACGGCGTTTCTCAGGCCGCTTTCGATCTGATCGTTGAGCTCGAAGTGTCAGGGGAGGGGGCCTACAATAAGCGTTATCGTCGTCCGACCCGGCCGGGCGGGGCATCCGGGATCACGATCGGCATCGGTTATGACTGCGGGTATTCGGCCGCAGCGCAGATCAGGTCCGATTGGGGAGAGGTGTTGCCGGCCGCCATGGTGGTCGAGCTGGTCCCGGGCAGCGGGCGCGCTGGCATCGGTGCGGCTCGCGGTCGATGTGCCGTGGGATGCTGATGCGAGGCCGAGGCATCATCATCGGCACCATATTCCTGACGCCGGGAAAATGGTCGGCTGCTCCGATCCGGTCATGCGCCCGTGCGCGGGTGTGAGTCCGGCACCTCTTTTTGGCGAGGAAATAACTAGGAAGTCCCTGCGACACAGGCGTTTCTTACGTGTGAGTCGGCATGAGAAAATCACCCACCGAGATACCGCCATGCCCACGCCTCCTGGCCTCCGCCGCGTCATGGCCGAAGGAGCGGGGAGGAATGTTCGCGGCCGCTCCGCGGGCTGTCCGCGGCGATACTGCGGTTGCGGCGCATCGCTCTATCTGTTCGGCAAGATCATCCCGTCGCTGAACCTGGCGGCGAACTGGCTGCGATTCCCGAGAACCGCGCCAGCGCCCGGCATGGTCGCGGCCCGTCGTGGTCATGTGTTCGTGCTCAAGCGGCATATCCGCGGGAAGGTCTGGCTGGTCCACCACGACAGCAACTCCGGCCGGGGCAAGGCCCGCGTCCATCCGCGGTCGATCGCAGGCTTCCAGACCGTCGATCCGAGGGGCTCGTGATGGCAGAGGTCAGGACGCCGCCAGTCGCCGCGCAGCACGTTGCGGACATTCGTTCAGAGGCAGGCAACGCAGCGGGCGCAATCGAGAGGTGAATGGCGAAGCTGCCGGATACGCATTCCGTTGCCCATGGGTCTGCGGTTTGGAAAGCTGGCTTCCAATTGACGACGGGTTACGCGGCTGGACGTGGGATGGAAGCCGTGAGCGGCCAACGCTTCGTCCTTCTGTTCTGCACCGCTCGTGCGGCTGGCATGGCTACCTGACCAACGGCGTATGGGAGATCTGCTGATGCTCTCATTCCTCCAGCCCATAGGCGCCATGACCGCCTGGCTGGCGATCTGGCTGATGTTTTGCGACGTCAAGAACGACTTTCTCTTCGTGCTGTTCCCGGTGGCGATAGTGCTGTTGGGGATAGGACTGGTGATGGAGTGACGATATTCGGCCCCAACACGGCGCCGTCACGAATCATCAGTAAGTCACTCGCTCGGACGCTAGGTCCGCCCTGGACTAGCTCCGCTCCTCAACTTGCCCGGCGCTTCATGGCGTCGGGCTTTTTTCTTTTTGGCCCGATGTCAAAATATTGCCCCGGCCTTGAGAGCCAGGCCCGAACGGCCATCGACAAGAACCCGCTGGAGCCTGAGGACCATGAGCTACCGGTGGATCCGGCCGGAGACCGCAACCCATCGGACGCTAAAACATGGAGTGGGCTGCAGACCCGTCCGCACTGGCAACGCAAGGAGGCTGAAGCAAGTTCCGGCAGCGAGGCTGCTGCACCAAAAAGGCCGCTGAAACGGAGACGACGCAGCGGGCCTGATCGAGGTTCGGGGAGAAGAGCTGGGGCAACCCGTCCCGTTTGGATAATGCGCGGGGAGGGGAAGTGTTCCGGGACCATGACCATACCTTTCACAGTCGGGTGTCCTCAGTTTTGAGGAAAGGTCCTCCGAAGGTATCTTCACCATGAAGACGTCTTTCATCCAAAGCTGGATGGAGGCATCCGTGTCATAGGGATGTCCATCATGGTCATACCCAGTGCAAAGTTGTGCGGGTATCACGATGGCGGTGATGCTTCGGGCGGCACCAAGTTTGGGGATGGACCGGAAAAGCCTTTGGTTATCAATGGCGGTGATATTCCCCAAACTCTCCGCTACCCGATTGAAACTGCTTAAACTTCTGCGGCCTCCTAGGGAGCGCCAAGCAAAATCAATAACTTAGATCCGCCCCTTTCTTGCCTGCATGAGGGTAAGCAATAGGTAAGCAGCAGGGGGCGGGTGCCGTCGCGGCCTCACTGGCTGCTGATGAGGTCAAGGCGGAGAGAGAAGGGCGCGAGATTAAACAAGAGGCCGAAGATAAGTTGGATGCTGCATGCGACCTTCAAGAAGCGATAGCTGAAGAGCTATCTTTCACGGCTCCTACCACGATGGCCGGTCTCGCTGCCGCCATTGCATGGCTTTTCGAATACGACGAGGGGTGCATCCCCGACACTTCGGGCCGGTTTCTGCGGACGCTGGCTGCGTCCCCTCTTTTGGTGGGAGGCTAAATCATGGCTCGGGCTACCGATTCCAATATCACGTCACGAAGGAATTTTCTCGTCGGTGCCGGCATCGCCAGCGCTGCCATCGTCACGCCGTTGGCCGTTGTGGCCGGCGTCCCGGTCGCCGCAGATCCGATCGCGCTGCTGGCCGCTGAGTTCGAGGCCGCATGGGCTGCGTCGGATGAGTTCTTTCGTAACAACCCAACCGGCGCCACGAATGAGGATTGCGAGCGGATGTTCAGGTCGGTCTGCGATCTGGCTAATCGCATCGCCGATATGAAGGCTACCACCCTTGACGGGCTGCGGCTCAAAGCCCGCGCGCTGATGTGGTGCGACGAAGAAGTTGGATTCATGGACGGCAACACCACCGATGAGCGGCTTGCCCGCGGCATCGTCCATGATCTCCTCGACCTGAAACAGGCCAACGCCTGACGATCTGAAATTTCGGAATTTCCCTTGGCTAAGGGATAGCGCGGATATCGGAGTTTCATTGAGCCCCGGTTCCGTGAAAGCGGACCCGCACGCGCTCGAGCTTGGTTGGTCGGGTGCTCAATGGCGACTACCAACAATGGAAAACGGAATGACAGCACTAACCACTATCTCGCATGGCGACGCGCTCACTATGTCGAGCCTCGAAATCGCCGGGCTGACCGGGAAGGCTCACCGCATTGTCATGCGTGACATTCGGTCAATTCTCAACGCGCTCAAAATTGAGCCGGTTGGCGGTGAAACCAGATTTGGTTCGACCTATCTCGACGCCAAAGGGCAGGTCCGCGAGTGCTTCACCCTCCCCAAGCGCGAGCGAATGGACGAAATCGGCAGTAGGCCGTTCCATGAATGGGGGATGTCCCGGGTTCTGTTGAATTTCTGAAGAGGTCGGCGTTGCCCACCTTGAGCCGGTAGGCTCGGGGTGCTGATTCCACAAGGAGAGCAACGCCATAACGAGAGATATCACATCGGCTGGTTTGCCGGCGACCGGAGCTGTGGACGAAGCGTTTGCAGAAGTGCGGGCGAGCTTCGATCGGTTCTGCCTTACGGCAGGGATCGAAGTGCTCGGCACGATGATGGAGGCGGATGTCCCGGCGGCCTGTGGACCACGCCACGGTCGCGATGCGGCGCGGCGGGCGCACCGTTGGGGGCCGAACGCGGGGACGGATCGGCTTCCACGGCGGCAAGATCGAGGTCGAGCGCCCGCGGGCCCGGGGCGTGGACGGCCGCGAGATCACGATCCAGAGCTGGGAAACGGCGGCGCAGGAGGACTGGCTCGGTCGCTGGGCGATGAACCTGATGCTGATCAATGTGTCGACGCGCCGGTTCGGTCGCGCTGTCCGGCTGCCCGAGGGTGACGTGCCGGCACCGCCCGGATCGGGGGTTTCGAAGTCGGCGGCCTCGCGGAGGTTCGTAGCGCTGTCGGCGGCGCGGCTGGCCGACTTCATGGCTGCCGACCTATCCGCGCTCGACCTTCTGGTGGTGCAAATCGACGGGCTGCACCTCGGCGGCGATCTCGTGCTGGTCGCCGCGATCGGGGTTGACGGCGAAGGCAACAAGCATCCGCTGGCGCCGGTGGAAGGGGCGAGCGAGAATGCCGCAACGGTTCAGGCCCTGCTGGACAACCTGGTCGCGCGCGGGCTCGATCCGACGATGCCAAGACTGTTCATCGTCGACGGCGCAAGGGCATTGTCGAAGGCGATCCGCCGTACCTTCGGTTCGGCCGCTGCGATCCAGCGCTGCCAGATCCACAAGGCGCGCAACATCATGGAACGCCTGCCGAAAGAGCATCATGCGGCCACCCGTCGGGTGCTGCGCCAGGCCTGGGAGCTCGATGACGCCGACAAGGCTGAAAAATTGATCCGCAATCTCGCGCGTCGACTCGACCAGCAATGGCCTGGCGTAGCGGCCAGCATCCTCGAAGGCCTCGACGAAATCCTGACCATTGTCCGGTTGAAGCTGCCGAAGGAGCTTCGTCGATCGCTCGCCTGTACCAACATCGCCGAGAACATGATGGGCACCATTCGCCGCGTCACCCGCAACGTCAAACGTTGGCGGGATGCCGGTATGGCCTTGCGATGGGTCGCGGCCGGCATGATCGAGGCCAACAAGAGCTTCCGACGATTGAAGGCGCACAAACAGCTATCGGTACTACGAGCGGCCCTTCAAGCTCACCACAATCGCATGACGATCAAACCAGTTGCCCACGTCACGAGCGCTGCGTAACATTCATTCCGCCGACGTCGGCCCGACGTAGTTCAACAGCGATCGGGACATCCCCCATGAATGGACGCCAGCGGAGCTACGAGGCGGTTTGGCTGGCCTACCAGCGGGCGGATCAGGAAACCAGGGATCAGGTCTGGGCCCTGCTGCGGGGGCCGGAAGTGCCGCGATGAGCATCGCAGAGGATCTTATCCGAGAGGTGCAGAATGCGGCTTCAGGAATTGGCGAAGACCTCCCCCCTTTGAGGACTTCAACGGCCTGATCTGTGTTCTGCTAACGGCACCCGACATCGACGAATAGCCCGGCCTTCATCGGCTCATGATTGTCATGTGGGGTCATCTTCACACCATAAGAGGGCGACAGGGCAAGGCGTCCAGCGCGGTCCATCGGCTTGCGAGCCATGACCTGGGAGGCCCCGCCGGCATGGACCGGCGGGTTTTTCTTGCATTCCTCGCCTGGGGCGGGCTCTTATTTCGCCGGGAACCAGATCGATCAATTGGGGTTATGGTTGCCGGACGGGTCCGCCTCCCAGCGCCGTCCAACGCAGGTCAGCCGGTCATCGCCTGGTTTGTGGTCTGCGTCCTTGAATGGTTATGGAGATCTACGTGGCGACAGGTACAGTGAAGTGGTTCAATGCGACAAAGGGTTTCGGATTTATTCAGCCCGACAGTGGCGGCAAGGACGTGTTTGTCCATATCTCGGCCGTGGAGAGGGCTGGCCTTAGCTCGCTCAATGAGGGCGCCAAGGTGAGCTACGAGGTCGTCGCGAACCGCGGCAAGGAATCGGCGGAAAACCTCCGGGTAGGTTGATCTTTCTGCCCGCCGGCTTACCCCGGCGGGCTTCGCTTGTCGCTAAATCTCTACCGGCGGCGATAACCGCGGTGGTGTCCGTAACCTCTGTGCACGTAACCTCTGTGCACGTAACCATGGCGGCGGACACCGTAGCCACGATAGCCGTACCCGTAGCGTCGGTAGACGGGCGCCGTGCGAACACAACCGTTCGGGCCGCAGACCACGGCAACGCTCTCGACATTTGAAGCGGTAGAAGGTGGGGCGAGCGGCATTGCCGATGCGCTTCCTGCCGCGGCGAGGCTGCAGAGTGCCGCCAGTCCGACAAGTGCAAATTTAAGCTTCATGGCCTCCTCCTGTGGCATTCCGGATCGTCGCACAAAGTAGGAAGTTCAATGTGAATAAGGGATGAGCAACCCGGCCTCATTTAAACCAAAGTGGGGCTGCCGAGGCGGAGAAGGCGTTTTCATAAATCCCACGGGCGCCTCGCGGCGATAGGCGTTCCTGCGGCGTCGGACGGAGTCGACCACGCGGGCTATTGGTAAACCCGGCGTGGCTTTTCAGCGTCCCTTGCCAGTTTTCACATCACGCAAACCGGCATGGCTCAATTTTGGGCAAACCCGGAATTCTTCGTTACAGAAGTGGGGAAGTAACGGGGGTGTTCGAGGAATCGGGCGTACCTGTGACGGCGTCACATGTGACGCTTTTGGCTATCGCA
Organism: Nitrobacter hamburgensis X14; assembly: GCF_000013885.1. Taxonomy (NCBI): domain Bacteria; kingdom Pseudomonadati; phylum Pseudomonadota; class Alphaproteobacteria; order Hyphomicrobiales; family Nitrobacteraceae; genus Nitrobacter; species Nitrobacter hamburgensis. Next base: position 3,138,990 of record NC_007964.1, on the reverse strand, counting down.
GTGTGCCGGAGGTTCAATGTAGCGTGCGATAGTGGGAAGCTAAGCCGCTATCGTGGTCTGTTTCCCAACCTGTATTTTCAGGCACGACGATCCAGCTTTTCAGCATCGACAACCGAGAGCGCGGATCAGCTATCTCTCCGGCACCAATACAAGGCGGGTGCGTCGCGCGCTGGCGACGTTGTTCGGCGGCACAGTCGGCAAGGACACCGTGAGGAGCTATGCGGGATTTTAGGTGACGAGGCTGATCAGGCGGCGTGGTGAGCCGGCATTTCAGTGACCTCGATTCCGTTTTTGAATTTGACGCCTTGGATGACCTTTGGCAACTGGTTCTCGCCGTCCGGACGGCACCGGATAGCTTTGCGCATCGACAGTGGAACGGTAGCTTTTGATCGCATTCGTGACCGTCTGAGGATCTTCAGCCGGCCCCAGCACGCGATTTACATCGCCCATTATGCGCTGATTTGTGCCTTCATTTCGCGCCGTCAGTGCGCTCTGAAGGACGGACCGGCCTTCATCGCTATTGAGTGATGCACCTTGAGCCTTACCAAGGAACGCGGGCCCCGCATCCGCCAACATTGCATCAGGGCCGAGTTGCGCCATGCCGGACTGCGCTGCGGCTGGTGTATCGGCAATAATCGCATTGATAAGATGCTTTGACGCCCCGCGAGAAATATCAGCGGGTTTACCCATGATCAGATTTGCGATGGAATTGTATCCGGCGCCGATAGCGCGCCCTGCAATGGGGATGCCACCTCCAATAAGTCCGCCTATGCCGGCGCCCCGCGCCGCGTCCTTTCCCGTTTGAGGAAGATTGGTCCAATCTCTCGATTCCGCCGCGCCCTGAGCACCGCCGATGCCGGTCCCGGCAAGTGTGCCATAGAGAACCTTTCCGCCAAGGTCGTTCGCCTTGGTTTGCTGATCAAGGTAATTGTCGAACAGCAGCGCTCCGATTTTTCTTTCGGTGTCCGACGCGTACGGACTGGTCATCATTTCCTTGAGGATGACAGGGTTGATCGCGGGGTGGCCGGCGGCGGCGCCCTGTGTTGGCATCAAATGGGCGGGGAGCGCGGCAGGATCGGTGCCATCGACCAGAGCGCCGACAAGGCCAGCCGGATATTGCGCGACATCGAGCGGGCTGGACTGGTTGCCGTCAACAACCTGCGGCGCGCCGAGGTCGGAGAATTTTCCGGTCCATTTGCTCGCGAGCTGCACGCCGTCATGCCGGGGGTCGCGCCATTGTTGCGGGCGGCTTCCGGGCCTATCACGGCCTCAATCGGAGCGTCCGGGCCCCTGTGACAATCGAGTAGAGACAGAGTGACAAAATTTCAAAACTCTGATCCCGTCTGGCATAGGCAAGAGCTTGGTTTGCAAGCGCCTCTCCTGTGACGAAATCGCATCGATCGTTACCGCTCCGAGACACCGCAAAGAAGTTTGCGCTTTCCAGATCGACAAATGCCGGGAGATCATCCGGTTTGAACGATTCCGATTAAGGTGCCGACTCTTGTGGCTCGTTCATAATGGCCTCATCAAGCTGGAGCAAAGCACGACGGATCGATGCCGTCGGCGCGGAGGTGATCGATCACGGATCGCCGCAAAGAAAAACCCCGCCGGAGCGGGGTCTCGTGGAGGCAACTCTTCGGAAATTCCGTATAGTTTCAACTTTGAAGGTCAGTTAAGACAGTCAAAAGGCAAGATGGAGACTGTTTCGCCTAGGCTGTTGAGAACGGTGACGCATACCCCTTTGCCCGTCAGGTCGGGCATGGCCTCGAGCATATTGCGGGCCAAAAGGCTTCCGTAGCTAAGGGCGTCTTCAAGGCTTTCCAACGCGGCCTCGATGGGTTTCGATTTGTGATCGGTCAGATCTGTGACGATGTAACTGAAAATCTGCATGATGGCCGAACGTCCTGCCTTGGGTGATCGTTCCTGTTCTACGAGAGTCAACTAGTTTACATAGGCGCGTGCACCATAAAGAAACCCCGCCGTAGCGGGGCTTTGTGCTTGCTGTCGCGGGTTCAGCTGTTGCTTTTATTTTTCGGTCCGCTCTTTAGACCATCATGCGCCCTGCGGCTAGTCCGGATTGCGTCCGCCTCCTAGGGCACGGAAAAGCTCGGTGGTAGGCAACACTATCGACTGGCGCGGCGCCAGCCCGCAGCCCGGGCTTCGTCCTCCGAGCAGAACCAGCGTTCTCCTCGTGACGGCGTAATGACCGTGGAAGCGAAATCTTCCTGTCCTGGCATGTGGTAGATCTTCATGCCGCTGTTGTAGCTGACGTTGCCTTTGATGTTGCAACTCATCCAAGCCTTGATGGCTTTGGGGGCATAGCCGACCGCGAAAGCGCCGATCCCGAAAGCTGCGGCCACCAACCCGGCAAATTTCAGATTCTGATTGGCCATGGCCAGCGACATGGCGGCAGGGTAGCGACGCGATCAAGAGAAACGTCGGCGCAGCGTAAATGCTCGGTTTCACACGCTCGCGCGAAAGCGCGCATTTCAGCAAATCGTAGCTCATTCTTGGAGGTAAAATCCATGGACTTCGCGGGCGAGTCCTTAGGTCGGGCAAGGCTCTCGCCATTTCTCTAGCAGCCCTTCCAGCCCTTCTCGTTTGAAGTAAGCGATTACGCGGTCGCTGGATCGGTCTCCTTTTATGTATGCGGCTAACGCCACGTCATCGCCATCCAGATACATCGCCAGGGCGACCTTGCTGACGATCCACTGACCACCGCCGACGCGCCGTCGAATGCCGTGATCAATGCACCAGTTGCGGATCGTCCCAGTTGATTTGCCAGCTCGTTCGGCCGCCACGAACTGCTCGCAGAAGGCCCGGACCAGCTCGGAGACCTGCTTGCGCAAAACATCAATGTTCGGGACGACCCGAACCAGATATTCGCGGGAACCGCAATACGGCTGGCTGGTCGTCCTTACAGTTCGATCCTTACGCCGCACAGTGGTACCGGCACGCCGATAACATCATCGCCGGACGCTGACCGGCCATGCGATCGCGCTATGAATGCCGGCTCGGTGGGCTCCGAAGGGTTAATCCCGTCTCCCCACCGCCGCGCTTCTCCACCGTGGTGGCTTGCCAACGACGATCCATCTGAGCCATCGTTTCCAAATTGGGTTCGGGGAAGAGAGCTGTCCGCAAATGGTGTTCTCGGCGACGGAACAGATGATGCGACGATCCGCATGAAACCGCAGCCGGAACCATCAAGCCGGGAAGTTCTCGCGGGCCTTGTTGAGCGCGTCACATACCACAACGACGGGAATGGCTACTGCGTTTTGCGGATCAAGGCGCGCGGCCACCGCGAACTGGTCACTGTAGTCGGGCATGCCGCGGTGATCTCCGCTGGCGAGTGGATTACCGCATTGGGCGAATGGGTCAATGACCGAACCCATGGCCAACAGTACAGGGCGAAGTTCTTAAAGACCTCGGAACCGACATCACTCGACGGTATCGAGAAATACCTCGGCTCCGGGATGATTCGCGGCATCGGGCCAGTCTATGCCAAGAAGCTGGTGCGCGCCTTCGGTGAGAAGGTGTTCGATACCATCGAGGCGGAGCCCGAACGCTTGCGCGAGGTAACGGGCATCGGCCCGGTTCGGGCCTACCGCATTGCAGCCGCTTGGGCCGAACAGAAGATCGTTCGCGAAATCATGGTCTTCCTGCACAGCAATGGCGTCGGCACAGCGCGGGCGGTGCGCATTTATAAGACCTATGGCGCCGACGCCGTACAGGTCATGACCGAGAACCCCTACCGCCTCGCGCGTGACATTCGCGGCATCGGCTTCAAGACTGCCGACGCGATCGCGATGAAACTCGGCATCGAGAAGACCGCAATGATCCGGATTCGGGCCGGAATCTCCTATGCGCTGACCGAGGCGATGGACGAAGGGCACTGCGGTCTGCCGACGGATGAGCTGGTGCCGCTTGCCGAGAAGCTGCTTGAGGTCCCGGTGGAACTAGTGCGCATCGCGCTTGATCTCGAACGAACAGAAGGCACGGTCATCGCGGACAGTGTAGGCGAAACGTCCTGCGTATTTCTGGCGGGCCTGCATCGGGCGGAGCGCTCGATTGCCGAGCGGCTGATCCGGCTCGCGAACGGCACACTGCCCTGGCCCTGGATCAATCCAGACAAGGCACTGCCTTGGGTCGAGGAACGGATCGGGCTTACCCTTGCTGGGAGCCAGATGGCTGCGATCCGGCTCGCATTGATGTCCAAAGCGTTGGTCATGACCGGCGGTCCTGGTGTCGGCAAGACCACCATCGTCAAAGGTATTCTCCGTATTCTCGCAGCAAAGGGGGCAAGGCTCCTGCTATGCGCGCCGACCGGCCGCGCCGCCAAGCGCATGACCGAGGCGACCGGTTTTGAGGCCAGGACGATCCACCGGCTGCTGGAGGTTGACCCCAAGGGCGGCGGCTTCAAGCGCGGCGAAGACAATCCGCTCGACTGCGACCTGCTTGTTGTCGACGAAGCCTCAATGGTAGACGTCATGCTGATGCAGTCACTCATCAAGGCAGCGCCAGACAAGTCTGCCCTTTTGATCGTCGGCGACATCGACCAGCTTCCTTCGGTTGGGCCAGGCCAAGTGCTGGCCGACGTCATTTCATCCGGTGCTGTGCCGGTGGTGCGTCTCACCGAGGTGTTCCGGCAGGCCGCGCAAAGCCGCATCATCATCAGCGCACATCGCATCAATCACGGGGTCATCCCCGATCTCAGCCTGCCCGGCACGGATAGCGATTTCTACTTCGTGCAAGCGGACGATCTAGAAACCGTCGTACAGCGCATTATCGAGTTGGTGAAGACACGGATCCCCAATCGCTTCGGCCTCGACCCAATTCGGGACATTCAGGTTCTGTGTCCAATGAACCGGGGCGGCGTCGGTGCGCGCTCGCTAAACATCGAACTGCAGACGGCTCTGAACCCCGCCGGCGAGCGCAAGGTCGAGCGCTTTGGTTGGACGTTCGCGCCCGGCGACAAAGTGATGCAGATCGAAAACGATTACGACAAGGAGGTCTATAACGGCGACATCGGCTATATCGACGATGTTAGTTTCGAAGACAGCGAACTCACCGCAAGCTTCGACGGCCGCACGGTCATTTATGGGTTTGGCGAGCTCGACACGCTGGTGCCGGCCTACGCAGCAACCATCCATAAGAGCCAGGGTTCGGAATACCTCGCCGTTGTGATCCCGGTGATGACGCAGCATTACACCATGCTGCAGCGGAACCTGCTCTATACCGGCGTCACCAGGGGCAAGAAGCTGGTCGTGCTGGTCGGTCAGAAGAAGGCCGTCGCCATCGCGGTTCGGAACGTTTCGGGGCGAAGGCGGTGGTCGAAGTTGAACGAGTGGCTGGTATCAAGAACATTGTCGATGCCGATAAGATGAGGGCCGACTATGAATGTACGCAAAGCGCATAATATTTGGATCGAACAGTGCGAAGCGGCTCAAACGATCAAGGCTCGATTCGGGCTCACGGCGGCCTTCGACTACCTTGTCGGCGAGAAGTCGATGAGCTTTGCCAGTTCTGCCTCCAGACATCCCGACTTCGCTCGGGAACTGCCGCGGTTTGTTTCCGAGGTGAGACGCATGTTCACGCCGGATGAGATTGGCGCACAGTTGGCGCACATCGAGCGTTCGCATAACGAAAGGAACGTTGATGTTTTGGAGGAGGATGATCTTCTCCGTGAGGGTCCTGCCGCAGTCGTGGAGCGCGTTCAGAAGTTCATGCTGGTCAAGGAATTGCTGACCGCGCCCATGCTCGGTACTTCGTGACAGAATGGCAAATTACTTCTCGATGTGGCGCGCAGCTCACCCCAAAATCGTGGACATTTCCGGTCGTAAGGTCTCACCGTCATGATGACGCTGGAACCCGTTCTTACGCCGCATGGTTTGCTGACGCTGCGCCAAACGGTGCAAGCTCCTGCGTTGGAGCTCGATCAGGGCTTGCGGCTGGAGAAAGCATTTTTACGGGGCTCAGGGCACGGATTGTTGTGGCTCGGCGCTGACGAAGTCGCGACGGTTCTCCCACCGGTGTTGTCGTATTGGCGAGAGCTTGGAATGCGCTACATGACTGCACTGTGCGCTCTTCCTAGTGCTGGAGACGGCCGCACCAAGCCACCTGTGCTGATCCCCGCCGACGGCGAGTTGGACACGATGGCAGCGGCCGCTCCGCCTATGACCGGCGCGGAATACCTGACGACGTCTGTCCTGGCCAATCTTTGGCGAGGTATGGATGCGGCCTTTGATGCCGAGTTGGTGCAAGCCAAGCTCTCCGTGCAGGAGTTCGTCAAGAGCCGTCATCCGGCATGGAATTTGGTTGGGCGCGTTCATTTCAACCTCGCGGAGAACCGGAAGGACGAAGAAGCCCCGTTCGCGTTTCTTGCGACCTACACGACCCGACTCTCGGCTGAGGCCAAGGCCCAGCATCTGCCGCTCGGTAAAGCCTTGAAGGAGTATTCCGGTGCGAGGAACAGCCAACGCCTGCTCTCGCTGCTGATGCCCGTCCAGCGCGCCGCCGAGAGTTGCCCTTGGTTGAAGACGATGGTCAATGCCGGCGATATCTTTCACCCGCTGCGCTGGAGCTCACAACAGGCTCTGCAATTCCTGAAGGATGTTCCCGCGCTCGAAAGCGCCGGGGTGGTCGTGCGAATGCCGGTGAGTTGGCGCATGAACCACCCCGTGCGCCCGCAAGTGAAAGCAACGGTCGGGGGCAATACGCCATCACAGCTGGGGATGGACGCGCTGCTCGACTTCCGAATGGAGGTGACGCTCGAGGGCGAAAGCCTCTCGAAGGCCGAGATCAAGCGACTCCTGGCGCATTCCGATGGATTGGCCTTAATCCGTGGCAAGTGGGTCGAGGTTGATCATGAACGACTGAATCGCACACTCGAGCAATTTGAGGCCATCGAGCGCCGCGCCGCCGCCGATGGTCTTTCGTTCGGTGAGGCGATGCGAATGCTGGCTGGGGCTGGCATTGCCGGAGATAAAACTGCCGCACCAGCCGACATCGATTGGAGCCAGACCGTTGCCGGCCCCTGGCTGGCGGAGGCGCTGGCGACCTTGCGCTATCCCGATTGGCTCATGCGGGTCGACCCCGGTCAATATTTTCAGGGTACGCTGCGACCCTATCAGCAGTCGGGTGTGCAATGGCTCTATCTGCTAACGCAGCTCAAGCTTGGGGCTTGCCTTGCCGACGATATGGGGCTCGGCAAAACCATCCAGGTGTTGTCGCTGCTGCTGGTGATTAAGAATGAGGACAGGGCAAATCGGAAACCTTGCCTGCTCGTAGCGCCCGCCTCGTTGTTAGCCAATTGGGCCGCCGAGATTTCCCGATTTGCGCCAAGCCTGAAAACAGTCGTGGTCCATCCATCGGCTGCGCCGTCCGAGAAATTGAACACATACAGTGCGGACAGATTCTCAGACGTCGAACTCGTAATCACGAGCTATGGCTTTCTGACGCGTACGCCTTGGCTAGAAACGACATCATGGCAGTTTGTGGTACTCGATGAAGCGCAGGCCATCAAGAACCCGGCTGCCAAGCAGACAAAATCGGTCAAGAGGCTCAAGGCAGAAATGCGCATTGCGCTGACCGGCACGCCCATTGAGAATCGGCTCGGTGACCTTTGGTCGATCTTCGACTTCATCAATCCTGGCCTGTTGGGCTCGTCGAAGGAATTTTCGGCATTCGTCAAACGCCTCGCCGACCGGCCACGTAACCCTTACGGTCCGCTCCGCGACCTGGTGCGCCCCTATATCCTGCGACGGCTGAAGACCGACAAGAGCATCATTGCCGACCTGCCCGACAAGACCGAGGTGAAAACCTTCTGCCCCTTGAGCCGCAAGCAGGCGGCGCTCTATCAGCAAGCAGTGGCAGAGCTGGCCGGCCATCTCGAAGAGGTCGATGGAATAAAACGGAGAGGCATCGTCCTAGCTTTTCTCATGCGTTTGAAGCAGATCTGCAACCATCCATCGCAGTGGCTCGGCGACGGCGCGTGGAATGAGGAGGATAGCGGTAAGCTTGGGCGTCTGCGCGACATCGCGGAGGTGGTTGCCGCCCGGCAGGAGAAGGCACTTGTCTTCACCCAGTTCAAGGAGACAACCGCGCCACTATTGGCGTTCCTGGGTTCCGTATTCGGAAGGCCCGGCCTCGTCCTGCATGGTGAGACAGAGGTTAAGAAGCGCAAGGACCTGGTGCGCCAATTTCAGGAAGACGAAGACGTCCCGTTCTTCGTGCTCTCGGTCAAAGCAGGCGGCACCGGGCTCAATCTCACAGCGGCCTCGCATGTCATTCATTTCGACAGGTGGTGGAATCCGGCTGTCGAAAACCAAGCCACCGATCGTGCCTTCCGGGTCGGACAGACCAAGAATGTGCTTGTGCACAAGTTCCTTTGTCGCGGCACCGTGGAGGAAAAGATCGACCATATGATCGAGTCAAAGAAACAATTGGCTGGGGATTTTCTCAGCGGTGGAGCTGACATCCTGTTGACTGAGATGAAAGGTGAGGAGTTGCTTAAACTCGTGACTCTCGATTTGGGTGCGGCGATGAAGGAAGGGGATGAATGAGCTACTACGGGTGGCACGCTTACGTGCCGGTAGCTGAGAAGCGGCGGCAGGCAGAACGCAAGTTGGCCAAGCTCAAGAAGCAGGGACGATCCGTTGCGCCCGTTAGGATCGAGGGACGCATAATTACCAAGAGCTTCTGGGGCAAATCTTGGTGCGTCAACCTCGAACGATACAGCGACTATGAGAACCGCTTGCCGCGCGGCCGGACCTATGTCCGAAACGGCTCCGTTATCGACCTGCAAATTGCAAAGGGCGAGATCTTGGCAATGGTCGCCGGGTCTGAGCTCTACCAAATCAAGATTGCCATTGCACCGGTTACGCGGGCACGCTGGAAATCCATCTGTCGGGACTGCGCCGGGACCGTCGATTCGCTGGTTGAGCTCCTGCAGGGCCGCTTGGCGAAAGGCGTGATGGAGCGGGTCTGTCGAG